>CAKVFH010000027.1 GCA_934746515.1 uncultured Clostridia bacterium | reverse complement strand
CGTTAAACTTGTCAGTTGTCTGGCGGATATATTCGCTATCAACAGAGTTATAGACAGTGATTGTTATTTTTACATCGCGATGTCCTAAAAGTTGTTGAATTACTTTTGGATTTTCGTTCATTTCAAAAAGCATATTTGAAAATGTGTGGCGAAGTACATGAAAATGAATATTGTAATTAGTTAATTTATGTCGTTTCTTCCAACCATCAAAAATTTTGCGACTACCAAAATATGTTCTTACATTTCCATCATCATTTGCGAAAATAAAGGCGTTTTTGGCGGTTAAATCAGCTGTAACGTCTGGATTTATATTTTGGATTGGATAACCCATAAAGAATGTTGTGTAACTATCAAAATTATCAATTATGGATGATATTTCTGGGCGCGCTGAAGAATCATTTTGTTCAGTGTTGGCTCTGCAATTTGAATTGTTATAATTCAAATCGGCTTGCGAATAAGCAATTTTTGGTTCAATTCTAAAAATATCCAACTCGAACTCCGACGAGATTTTTGTGGCGATATTTTTTGTAGTCTCTGTGCATGAAAAATATAAAACCGCAATTTTCTCACTTGTGGCTTCCGCTCTTGGTTTTTCTAAATTTGGGGTTTTCGAACCACCGTCGCCAGAGCCGTCTTTTGAGTAAACCGCAAAAAAATTTTCAAGCAGGAAAATTGAATTTTTTGATTTAAAAAACAAAATTTTGCATACAACTTGCTGTATATTTCAGCAGATTCGCTGCGGTTTTGGCTTATTTATTTTATTTACACTATTAGCTGAATTATGATATAATTGCGTCATTAGGAGAGCATTATGGATATTTTACTTTCAACAAGCAATAAACACAAAGTTGAGTTTATTAAATCTGCAACAGAAAATTTAGATATTACATTTCACACACCAAAAGAACTTGGATTAAAACTTGATGTGGATGAAAACGGAACAACCGCCGTTGAAAACGCAATTATAAAAGCACAAGCATTAAGCAACCTTAGCGGAATGCAAACATTCGCATGGGATATGGGAATGTGCATTGAAGAACTCCCAAAAGAATTGCAACCAAACCTGCACATCAGGAGACCCTTTGGTGACAAAGAGTTATCTGACGCTGAAATGGTTGAATATTGGAGAAATCTGGTCGGAGAAATGTGCCCTAACGGCGAAAGCCTTGCACACTACTTTGATGGAATCGCATTGATGAATGGTAACAACTTGATTAACAGTGAAAGTTTTGATGAAGACGCATTTATCTTCACATCAAAAAAGAATGAAGAAGGAACTCCAAAGTTCAATGCTTTCGACCAAGTTAGAAAAACATTAGACGGAAAATATTTTTGTGATTTGACAGAAAAAGAAAACTTAAAATATGATGCCATGCGCGCAACACACATAAGAAATTTCTTTGAAAAATGTCTATCGCAAAATAACACTACAATTAAAGAATTATAATATTTATTAAGAATAACAAAATAAAAAACACCTGCGATTTGCAAGTGTTTTTTTTCGTTTTTATTTGTTTGTTATGCGTTTGTTATTATGATTGTTGCACTAACCCAATTTATAATTTTGTCTGTTAAATCTGAAGAAGAAAATCTTTTGCCGTTAAGCCAGTTCGCATTTGGCGAGAGTGCTTTGATTTCAGGAATACTGCCTTCAATACTAGAACCGCCAGAAGTGTGGATTGGATTATATTTTAAACCTTCAATGTAGTAAATTATACGCCAAAAAATCAAAATGAAAATAACGAAAATTCTAAAAACTTGTTGACAAATCAACAAGTTGTGTAT
>CAKVFH010000026.1 GCA_934746515.1 uncultured Clostridia bacterium | reverse complement strand
CTTCAAAATCATTAAAGAAGAAAGCTCTTCTTCTGGCATTCGCAGAATAAAAGCTATCTTGGATTAAAGGAGAACCTTATGTTATTAAGCAAATTATGTTCAGTTAGAACCAAAGATGTTCCAGCTGACGCAAAGATGCCAAGCCATCAATTGCTTCTTCGTGCAGGATACATGAAGCAAGTTGCAAACGGAATTTATTCGCTTACAACACTTGGACAAAGGGCATGTTTAAAAATTGAAAATATAATCAGAAATGAAATGAATTCACTTGACGGTCAAGAAGTTAAGTTTCCTGTTGTTATGCCAAAAGAGCTTTGGGATATGTCAGGAAGATATTCTTCAATTGGCAATGAAATGGTTCGTTTTGAAGACCGTGCACACCACAAAATGCTTCTTGGCATGACTCATGAAGAAGCCAGTGTGCACCTTGCAAAAAACTGGATCGCTTCATACACACAGCTTCCATTCATGATTTATCAAATTCAAACCAAATTTAGAGATGAACCAAGAAGTCGTGGCGGACTTATCCGTGTTCGTGAATTCACAATGAAAGACGCATATTCTTTCCACGCAAACATGGAAGACCTTAACGACTATTACATGAAAGTTCACAAAGGCTATGAAAACATCTTCAACAAAGTCGGCTTAAAGAATTTTATTTCTGTTAAGTCTGACACTGGCATGATGGGCGGAAGCGTTGCTCACGAATTTATGAGCATCAACGACGCAGGTGAAGATGAACTCATCATCTGCAAATGCGGTTACAAAGCAAACCAAGAAGTTGCAGAATGCGTTATGGAAGAGCCAACAGGCGAACAACAAAACGGCGAGCTTAAAGAACTTTTCACTGGTGAAGCAAAAACAATTGAAGCTATCCACAAACTTACAGGCATTGATGAAAAACATTCAATCAAAGCAGTGGCTTATGCAATCAAGGGCGAAAACGGAATTGTTCTTGCATTTGTTCGTGGCGACAAAGAAGTCAATGAAGCAAAGCTTAAAAAAGTAACCAAAAAGGAAATCGTTCCTTTCTCTGCAGAAAACGACACAAGACTTATTGCTGGAAACATTGGACCAATCAATCTTAAACTTGATGACGATTGCATTGTTGTTTTTGATAACAGCTTAAAAGGCGCAGTAAACATGATTTGTGGCGCTAATAAAGCAGAATATCATCTTGTTAATGTTTCAATGGATAGGGATGTTCCAAACGCTGAATATTTCGATATCGCAAAGGTTAAAGAGAACGATTTATGCCCAGTTTGCAAACAAAACCATGTTCAAATTGTTCATGGCATTGAAATTGGAAATATCTTCCAACTTGGCACAAAATATACAAAGTCTATGGATATGCGTGTTCATAATGTTGACGGAAGCGAATTTAACCCAATCATGGGTTGTTATGGAATTGGCGTAGGAAGAGCACTTGCTTGCGCTATTGAAGACAACCATGACGATTTTGGAATCATTATGCCAAAATCTATCGCACCTTTTAATGTTCAAATTTGTCCACTTCGCTTGGATAACGAAAATGTAAAATCAGTTGCAGAAAACATTTATAAAACACTTGAAGATGGCGGAATTTCTTGCATTTATGATGACAGAGATGTTTCAGCTGGCAACAAATTTGCTGACGCTGACCTTATGGGTATGCCAATCAGACTTGTTATTTCTCAAAAAGGTCTTGATGAAGATTTGGTTGAAATCAAGATTAGAGAGACTGGCGAAGTTATGAAAGTTAAGAAAGAAGATGCCGTTCAAACAATTAAAAAATTGCTCAAATAATTAGGATACGACAAAACTAAATTAAAATAAATACAAAAAACGAACTCTGGTTGCAGAGTTCGTTTTTATATTTATAAAATTTATTTATTCGCCACGGAGTTCGACAGCAGTTGAAGCTCTCTTTCTTATATCATCAGAGATAGCGGCATAGTGTTTCTTGGTTGTGTTTACGTCACGATGTCCCAAAACATCCGCAACAACATAAATATCGCCAGTTTCTTGATAAAGCCTAGTGCCGTAAGTTGAACGGAGTTTGTGTGGGGTAATATGTTTTAATGGTGTAACAATACCAGCATATTTTTTCACGAGTTTCTCAACGGCTCGTGTCGATATTCGTTTGTTTTGCAGTGAAACAAAAAGAGCCGGCTCATTCACGAGCGCTGGATTTTCATTTCTAACTTCCAGCCAATCGAAAAGGGCAACTTTAACTTCATCGCTAAAATACAAAATAACTTGGTTTCCACCTTTTCTTGTGATATTGATACCATTTACTTTAAAATCAACATCATCAACATTTAGACCTACACATTCAGAAACACGCAGACCAGTGCCGAGCAACAAAGTCATGATGGCGGTGTCACGAATTCTTGTGTGTTTATGAAAACCTTTTTCATGACCAGTGAGTCCTGAACCACTTTCAACAGTGTCCAAAAACTTGTAAATTTCGTCCTTTTCCAAACGGATAATTGGCTTGTCATGAAGCTTTGGCATTTCAACCTTGCTTGCAACATCCACAGAAATCATTTCGCGCCTGAAATAATATTTAAAAAACGAACGAACCGCCGCAATCTTTCTAGCTTTTCCACGCTCGCCATTGGTGACAATATTTCCAGCATCATCGGTATAAGATGTGAGATAACTCATATATCTTTCAAAGTGGGTGGTGTGAAACTTTTCCAAATCTTTAACTTGAAAATCCATTATTGAATTATAGTCTCTAAACAAGTTGGTTTCGTTGAGCGCCCAGGTGAAGAATGTTCGCAAATCATAGGCGTAATTCAGTCTTGTAAGCGCACTCGTTTTGCTTTCAATACCAGTGAAAAAATCAAGTGCAAAGTCGGGAAATTCCAGCAAAATTTCACGCGTTCTTTGCGTTAATTTTATTTTTTGTTCATTATAATATGATTGATTTTTTGCTTTCATAGCCAAATTATATACCTTAAAAAATAAAAAGACAAATATTTTACGAATAGTTTTCTTGACTTTTTCACCTTTTTAATTAAAATTTATCTTGTATTAGGGAGCAGTTATGATAGCTTTAAATGAAATTTTAAATAACAAAAAAATTTATGAAGAGAAATACAAACTCATGGGCAAGCGATATAACCTTGACAAAATTATTGCAAGCGAAGAAAAATTTATTGTTTTAGACAGACAAAACAATGAAAATCGTGCGAAATGCAACAAACTTTGCAGCCAAGTTGCCGAACTTGTGAATAGCAATCAAAGCACCAGCGAGATTATTTTTGAGATTAACAAGCTTGACAAAAAGATTATGAAAGGTGAAAAGCAATCTGCCAGAGCAATGCAAAAAATCAACAGAAATTTGAAAAAACTCCACAACATACCGCTGGGACAAAACACACTCAACGAGCACATAAAAACAACAGTTGATTCCAATTTTTCAACAAACGATTTTTTGGCAGAACTAGCAAAAATCTCTGAAATAAATAATTTTTCTGCCAGCCTTTCGCGCTTTTTAAATTCACAAAAAAATGTTGTCTTCAAGACTGAAAACTTACCGATAATAACAAAATGCAGAGCCATTAAATCAAAACGAACTATGGTCATTTTTTGCGATAAAAACGCCATTCAATTGTTTGACAACCTTGTTGAAAAGCTTTCAAAAAAATGCAAATTTTTAATCATAAAATCAATTAAATCGCTCAAAAAAGACTCTGCAAAAGAAGTTTTATGCACGCTTGAAAACGGCACAAACATTGACATTGAATTTTTGGGGGAATATGTTTCCCGTGAAAAAATGATAAAATATTATGACAAATCTCTCGACATGACAAAATTTGTCAGCATGATTAGAATAACTGTAAGATAATTATATTTTTATAACTAATTTAATAATTTTTATTATCAGCCATTATCTTAAGGAGAAACACATGACATATAATGAACTTTTAAACGAACTAAAAAAGCTTGAAAATCCAAAACAACAAATAGATTCGCTTTTTGCTTTCATGCTAAATCTTGT
>CAKVFH010000025.1 GCA_934746515.1 uncultured Clostridia bacterium | reverse complement strand
TTTTTGTTTTTAAAGCTGACTGACAGAAAAATTCAGGCAAAAACGCAAGAACTATCACAATATGAAAATGTTTCTCTCGACCTTTTCAATTCAATTTGTGGCGGAGACAATGCCGAGCAAAGCTACAACCTTGAAACAGCGCTCAAAGACAAATATTTTAAATATGTTGAACAAAACATAAAAACAACCAACTCAATTTCTCTTTACTATAATATCAACAACAATTTCATTTCGCTAATTTTGAAACTTGCTGTTTTTGTGTCAACCCTGTTTTTAATTGGTCAAGTGCAAACCACCGAACTCACCCTTTCGGTCTATTTGATATTAACACCTTATTTAACAAGTTCTGCTGAAAATCTTATTTCTTTCTTTGATATATTCTCTGAAATTGCTCTTATGGATAATATCTTAAAACAATTTGACTCTCTTAAATATATCAGCGAACCTAAAAAAGAAACACCAATCTTGATTGATTCATATAACTTATATTTTTACAATGCAACAACTGGCGGAACCCAAAAACTAAAAGACATAAACCTAAAAATCAATTTTAAAGATTGTGTTTGTTTTGTAAGTGACGAGCAAGACAAACTTGAAGAGATTTTCAACATTATCACAAAAAAAGTGATGCTTTCAAGTGGTGGTCTGTTTTTGGGCGACAAAAATATTTCAGATTTTAACTCACAAACCATAAATAAATTTATTGCATCAGTCACTCCAAATGAACAGTTCTTTAATATTTCAATCTATGAAAATCTTTACTTGGTTTGTCCTTCTCGAAACAAAATCTTTAAAGAGATGAAAAATTTAAGAGTTTCAAACATAATCTCTTCGTTTGATGAAAAATATAACACAGTTATTGACGACTCGTTTTCATCAAAACAAAAGTTTGTGCTGGGCTTGGCGCGCGCATATTTGTCTGGTGCAAAAATTATAAATGTTTTCATGCTTCCTGAAAACCTGTCAAAAGCAGAGCGCGAACAAATCAAATTTATGCTGGGCTTCATCAAAAAGCATTGCACAGTCATCTGCTTTTTTCATCAACCCACCTTTAGGGAAATTTTCGACAAAATTTATTATTTTGAAAAAAATAAAATTTCTGATAAAAACAACGAATAAAATGTCGAATATTGCAGAAAATAATAATAGAAACTAAAAAGGAGATTTCTATGAAAAAAGAAAACAGAACAAACAAGAAAGTAAAAGATTGCAGCGCAAAATCTAAATCATGTTGCAAAAGCAAAGTAAAAGACTGTCACTAATCTTTTATTTTAATACTTTCCACCGTTGGAGATACTCTTTAGTATCTCCATTTTTTAGTGAAAAAATTATATTAAATAATTCAAAATAAATGTTAAAATAAACATCAAAAATGTGTAAACTGAAAAGATTATAAACTTTTGTTTCTTTAAAAGTTTAATGGTGATTTTTAATGCAAAAAATGATACAATAAATGTCAGAAAAAACGCAAAAATATACAATTTAATATCAGAAAAACATATATTTATTGAATTTTTATTCATTTTTAATAGTTCAAGCGCGAAACCACCAACAATGATTGGAATGCTTAACAAAAAGCTAAATTCAGATGATTTTTTCTCGTCATTCCCCGACAAAATTAAACTTGAAATTGTCGAACCAGATCTCGACAATCCTGGCACAACCGCAAAACCTTGAACCACACCAACAAGCACCGAATTTTTCATTGAAATTTCGTTCACAGAAATTGTTTCACATTTCTTTTGAAACAAATGACTAAACAAAAGCAAAATGCTGGTAATCAAAAATCCAAATGGATAAATCTTTGTAACAATTCTGTCAACCCCACCAAGCTCATAAGCAAAAGCAAACACGACCGTAAAAAGTGTCGCAACCAAAAGTTTAAGCGTGTATGGCTGAAAAGGTTTTTTAACAAGTTCCCACAATTTTTTTCGATAAACAATCACAACAGCCAAAAGAGTTGCGACATGCAAAAACAAATTCAAAAACAACAGATTTCCAGAAACATCAAATAGCTGCTCAAATAAAAGCAAATGCCCACTGCTAGACACCGGCAAAAATTCAGTAAGCCCCTGAATTACACACAAAATCAGCAAAATCCATATACTCATAGTTAATTATAGTTGATAAATTTTTAAATTATGATTTTGCACTTTATTTTTAAAAATAATTATTGTATAATGGTTAAGTAAAATAAATTTATAGGAGATATTTATGGAACTTGGAGTTGTTGGACTTCCTAATGTTGGAAAAAGCACACTGTTTAATGCCATCACAAAAGTAGGCGCAGAAGTTGCAAACTATCCATTCTGCACAATCGAGCCAAATGTTGGCGTTGTTGCAGTGCCAGATCACAGACTTGAAGTCTTGGGCAAAATGTATAACACAAAAAAAATCACCCCAGCAATATTGAAATTCGTTGATATTGCAGGACTTGTTAAAGGCGCATCAAGGGGCGAAGGTTTAGGTAACAAATTTTTAGGAGCTATCCGCGAATGCGATGCAATTGTGCATGTTGTTCGCTGTTTTGAAGATGCAAATATCACACACGTTGACGGCTCGATCGATCCAATCCGCGATATTGAAACAATAAACACCGAGCTTGCGCTTGCCGATCTTGATTCAGTTAAAGCAAAACTTGACAAAGCAGAAAAAATGTACAAACAAGGCAACAAAGAATATGAAGCTGAAGTAACTTTGCTAAAGAAAATGAATGCTGTTTTAAATGAAGGCAAACCAGCAAGATCAGTTATTGAAACAGATGACGAAAGAAAACTCGCCGCTTCATACTTCCTTTTAACAACAAAACCTGTTATTTATGCTTGCAACATTTCAGAAAATGATCTTTCTAAAAAAGAAGAAGATTTGACTTATGTAAACAAAGTTAAAGAATATGCAGCAAAAGAAAACTCAAAAGTATTGGTTGTTTGTGCAAAAATTGAGCAAGAACTTTCTGAACTTGCTGACGATGAAAAACAAATGTTCCTTGAAGATTTGGGGCTATCTTCAAGCGGTCTCGAAAAAATTATCAAACTCGGCTACGAAACACTTGGTCAAATTTCATATTTAACTGCTGGCGAAAAAGAAGTTCGTGCTTGGACAATTATAAAAGGCACAAAAGCGCCAGGAGCTGCCGGCAAAATTCATAGCGATTTTGAAAAGGGTTTTATCCGAGCAGATGTTGTTTCTTATGATAATCTAGTTGAATATGGTGGCTATAACCAAGCCAAAGAAGCTGGCAAAGTTCGCAGCGAAGGCAAAGATTATGTTGTTCAAGACGGCGATGTCATGCTCTTTAAGTTCAATGTTTAAATGTAAAAAAATCTTTTAATTTAAAATTTTATTACATTTTCATTTTAAAAAAGCGATTTTGACAATGTAATAGAAAATATATACAAAATCTTCAAAAAAAAATAAATAATTAAAACAAAAAAATAAACAAAAATTTATTGCACAAAAAATGAGAGCCCATTGCTCTCATTTTTTTATACATTTTTATCAATAAATTTAATAAGTTCTTTTGCATTTCCATAAAGCGTAAGTGGTGTGCAAGCTGCATAAGATTCATTCTTTTCATTTCCTTCAGAGTTTGAAGTCAATGAATAATAAACCGCAATTTCAGTAAAGTCATCAGTTTTTGGAACAACAAACGATATACAATAATATGAAACAACTCTTGAATTATTTCCGTCATACACAATCAAATCTTGAATTGAATTATAAATTATTTCAATAACCAAATTTTTATTCAATAAGTCGGTAGACCATTTTGCATATTTATCATTCGAGTCTTGGAAAATCTTTTTTTCAATTGATGCTCTGTTTATAAGTTTATCGTAAACCGAAACATTTGTCAGTTTTTCCATTTGTTTGTAAAATTTTTCAAGCACTTTTTCGTCTTTAATTTCGTTTCCTGTTGTTGAGTGATCAAACACAACCACACTATAAGGACTTCCCACTGCAATACAAACATTAGATTTTATATTGTTTAATGCAATCAAGAATGCATTAATCAAAACAGTTATTGAACAAGCGATAACAATAAATATTTTTTTTACTTTACTCATCTATTTTTTCTTCTTTTTTTGTAGATTTTTTTGTATCTGAATTCTTTTCTTTACTCTCTTTTTGAGATTTTTCGCTATTTTTTACTGTTTTATTTTGATTTTTTTCTGTGCTTTCTTTTGTGCCTTTTTGATTGTTTTCTTGAATTTTTTCTTCTGCTTTTTCTAAAGCTTTTTTATCAGATTTTTCTTCTAATGTTTCAGCATTATTTTCTTTATTTTTCTTTTCTCTTTCTTCTGCAATTTTTATTAAATCGTCAACAGATGTGAATTTTTCTTCAGCCTTTTTGTTTTTATCATTTTTCTTGTCATCTTCGATTTTTTCAGGTTTTACATCTGTTGTTGTTTCTGTTTTAGGGTCTTCTTTTTTGTCTTTTTTGTTAATATATTCAACAATTTCATCCTTTGTTTTACCGCTCATAATAAGGTCAACTTCTTCAGCATAAATTGTCTCTTTTTCAACCAAAACATTAGCCATTGTCAAAAGCTTATCTTTGTTATCTTTTAATAACTTTTCAGTATCTTTTTCACATTTGTCAATAATCTTTTTAACTTCTGCATCAATTTTTGCTGCTTGACTTTCGCTATAGCTCATTCTTTCTTGATAATTTTTACCAACAAAGATGTCGCCGTCGCTTCCTGCATAAACCATTCCAAGCTCATCACTCATGCCCCATTCAGTAACCATTCGTTTAGCAATGCCTGTTGCACGCTTTAAATCACTTGAAGCACCTGTTGATGTATCATTTAAAATCAATTTTTCTGCACAAATACCACCAAGCAGTGATTGAATTTTGCAGTAAAGACCTTCTTTATAATAGTATAGTTTATCATCGTCGGCAGAAACTGTATAACCACCAGCCCCACCACGCGGAATTATTGAAACTTCTTGAACAGGCGCAGGTTCTTTTGCAAGCTTATGAATGATTGCGTGGCCTGATTCATGAACTGCTGTGCTAAATTTTTCTTGTTCGCTAACAACTCTGCTTCTTTTTTGTGGGCCAAGAGTTACTTTCATCATTGACCTTTGAATGTCTTCTTCGGTTATGACTTTTCTATTCTCTTTTGCTGTCAGAATTGCTGATTCATTTAAAAGGTTTTCGATTTCAGCACCGGTAAATCCAGAAGTTATTCTTGCAATAGTCTTTAAATCAATATCTTTTGCTAAAGGTTTATTTCTTGCATGAACCTTCAAGATTTCTTCTCTTCCTTTAATATCAGGAATATTTATATGAACAGTTCTATCAAATCTTCCTGGACGAAGCAATGCAGGGTCCAAAATATCAACTCTGTTTGTTGCCGCCATAACAATTACGCCTTCATTGGCTTCAAAACCATCCATTTGAACGAG
>CAKVFH010000024.1 GCA_934746515.1 uncultured Clostridia bacterium | reverse complement strand
AGACGAGCCGGGAAAATAGAACGTTGCCGTTTTTCAAATCAGAGATGTGGTTCACACATCTCTTTTTTATTGCCTTTTATTTTACAATAGGTTACCGTATCTAATTAAAATAATAATAACTAAAATTCGGGGATATTCTTTTTGTTTTAATTTGACAAAGTTTTTGATAGTGTTATAAACTTATCATATATATTATGGAGAATGAAAATGGACGGTGAAGTAAATTTTTCAAACATACCTTGCAAAGATCAAATTTTGAATCGAATAGAGCAAGCTAAAGTTGATGGCACAGGTTTTGGCCATAGGTTTTCAGCTGATGATATTTTGAAGTTATTTAGAAAAAGCGACACTGATGAAAATAGAAAGGAAATTTTGAGAACCTGCAGGTTTGCATTTGGAGATAATTTTGATTTGGTTATGCCAGTAGTTTTTGCATCGCTTGATTTTCCAATGAAAAAAGAACTTTATACAAAAATCATTGTTGAAATGGTTTGGTCAAGAATTGATCAACTCAGGAAAAATGGTGCTTTGGTTGAACTTACCAATAAAGAAATATATACCGAATTTGGGTTTATTGATGGAAAAAATGTGCCTGTAGAGCTTATGCTTTTTAGCAATGACATTGACACAATGAATCCTGCTGAAAAGTTTGTTAGGCACACTTCAACTGGTGATGTGCTTTATAGCACAAGTGAATTCAATGCTGTTTATAAATTTTTTACTTATTCTGGGCTTTCTCATAAAACAGTTGCGATGGCTTGGGATAAAGTGAAAGAATCCAAGAGAGGCAATTTAGTTAGATTTGAAAAGAATGAAATTGGTTACATGGAAGCTGCTGATTTGTTTAATCACAGAACAAAGACATTTGAAGACACGGAAAATGTTTACTCAATTGAGCAATATTTTAACATTTTGCCTGCTGCGTATGTGAAGGAAGTTTCGCCAGATTTTGATTTGGACAGCAGTTCGAAATTGTTTTTAAAACTGATTTATTCTGGCGAATGTTGTGTGAAATACACTCCATTTATTGTGCGTTGTGACAAAGATATTTTCAAACAAAATGTTAAGGTTCATGGAGCTCGCGCGATTGAAGAATCTATAAAATATATTTCCAAAGACAATGAGTCTGCGCTAAATGAAATCAATATAATTAAAGCTTTAATGGTTCGTGCTGGAGTTTCTGACTTGGATATTGTGCCTGCCACTTCTGCAGATGATGGCAAGGAAATGCTTGCAATCAAGCCAAAATTATTTAATGATGTAGAGTTTTTGAAAAATTTATTTTCAGCATCAGGACTTGATGAGAAAAATGAAAACATTGTTATAGCAATCATGAGACACTCGAAAGAATTTTGTGCGGATAAAAGCGCGGTTGCTTGCGCTATTGGTGCGACATCAAAGGCATATAATTTAGCGTCAGAGCACATTTTGCCGGATAAAATTATTGTCCTTTCAATCATAAAAAAATATGAAGAAGAAATCAGAGCTGACAGACATGTTGAAATTTCTAAAAAATTGCTCGCATTTTCTGATACGATTGCATGTGATGAAGATTGCAAACTAATAATTAAGGCTCTTGATGAGTTTACAAAAATTGATAGTGATGCAGAAACAAAAAACGCAATGCTTTCTAAAATTGATCAGATCTTGCAAGGCAAAAGAGCGGATTAGAATTTTTTGCAATAAAAAACGGCTAACAAATAGTTAAGACTAACTAATTTGCTAGCTGTTTTTTATTCTGCGTTTGTTTGTGTTTCAGCATTATTGTCTTTGTGTTCTTTTGAGAAAAGTGCAATCAATGTGAAAACCAAATAGGTTACAATTTTGCCGATAACAACGAGCTTTGATAATGTTGTGTAAAATTTATAAAAATCGCTGTTGTAGTTTGAGCTTAAAGAATAAATTGCATACATTACAGAGAGAACTGCTTCAATACAAATGAATATAACTGCAACGATGAAAACTTTCTTTGTTTCTTTTTTAAGTTCTTCGCTATCGGATTTTAACCAAACATAACCGCCAGTGAGAGCAAAAACAATAACATTTACGAAACTGCTAATCCAAAGGATAGCTTTTGCGTAACAATTTTTTAGTCCTTTCATACTTTCTCCTTATTTATTATTTTATTTAATTTTAACATAATTGGTGAATATTGTCTATAATGTAAGGTAATTTTCTGCGTGATTTGCTGAGTTGTTTTTTGATTATAAAAGCTTAAACTCAATTAAATTTATTTGACCTGTAAACAAATTATGTTAAAATAAAGCTATAAATTGTAACAATTACAATAGTGAGAAAAATATAATATAATAAACAGCTCCTTGGGGTTTGTTTTAATATATTACAAAGGAAGGCTGTATGCTTAAATTGATACTTGGCGTTCTAGTGCCATTCATTGGAACATCGCTCGGTTCGTTTATGGTATTTTTTATGAAAGATAAAATCAATGCAAAAATCGAAAAGATTTTGCTTGGTTTTGCTGGTGGGGTTATGATTGCGGCTTCAATTTGGTCGCTTATCATTCCTGCTATTGATCAGTCGGAGAGTATGGGTAAGTGGTCATTTGTTCCGGCTGCTGTTGGTATCATTTTGGGTGTTTTGTTTTTGTTTGTTTTGGATACCATTATTCCGCACTTGCATGTCAACAGTGAAAAACCTGAAGGTGTGCAAAGCAAGTGCAAAAAAACAACAATGCTTGTTTTGGCGGTAACTCTTCACAATATTCCTGAAGGCATGGCTGTTGGTGTTGCTTTGGCTGGAGCCTATTTTGGCAATTCTGGCATAACTTTAACGGCTGGCTTGGTTCTTTCTCTGGGCATTGCAATTCAAAATATTCCTGAAGGTGCAATTATTTCTATGCCATTAAAAAGTGAAGGATTTTCAAAATCAAAAGCTTTTGGCTATGGAGTGCTTTCTGGTGTTGTGGAACCAATTTTCGCAGCACTCACAATTCTTTTAACAAGCATCGTAACCCCAATTTTACCATATTTGCTTTCATTTGCCGCAGGCGCAATGATTTACGTGGTTATTGAAGAACTTATACCAGAATCACAAACGGGTGAACATACAAATCTTGCAACAATAAGCTTTGTTGTTGGATTTTTGATAATGATGATTTTGGATGTAGCACTAGGTTAAAAAGTAAAAGGGCGTAAGCCTTTTTATTTTGTGAAGAATTAAACAAAAAGTTATAATTGAACGCTTAAAAATTTTTTAAAAAATAGTTTTAAAAATCCCTTGACAGTTGAATATGTGTTCAACTATAATGTGAACAGTTGAGTAAACATTCAACTGATGATATCATATAATTAAAGGGAAGGTAGATGAAAAATAAAATAGTAGAGAATGAAAGTTATTTAGCTCAAGATGCCATAATTAAAGAAAGGACAGAAAAGACTTGCGATTGTGAAATCATCCACAAAGAAAAGGTTGAGAAAGCTTTGTCTGAAATGCTTGATGAAGAAACTCTTTTGTGCATTGCGGATTTTTTTAAGGTTTTGGCGGATAGCACAAGGGTTAAAATTGTGAATTTGTTGGATAACAACAAACTTTGCGTTTGTGACATTTCTGCAGCTCTTGGAATGACCAAGTCAGCGATTTCTCATCAGCTGAAAAACTTAAGAGAAATGAATCTTGTTAAAGCCGAAAGGGAAGGCAAAGAAATTTGGTATTCACTTGCAGACGAACACGTTAAGGAAGTGTTTGATGTGAGTGCAGACCATGTTAGGGAAAATGAAAATGAATAAGAAAGTTAAAATTTTGGGGCTTGATTGTGCACATTGCGCAAAGACCCTTGAAGATGAAATAAATAAGCTTAAAAATGTTAAAAATGCGGAAATTAACTTTGTAAAATCATCGCTTGAGTTTGAAAGTGATGACACAAAAACTGCATTAAGAGACATTGTCAAACTCACAAAAAAAGTTGAGCCGGAAGCTGAAATTGTAGACGAAGAGTCTGAATTTGACGAAGAAACTCACGAAGAAGAACATGAAGAAAATCACCACGAAGACTGTTGTGGTGAGCATGAAAAACATAATCACGAGCATTGTCACTGCGGAGAGCATGAGCATAAGACGGATAATTGTTGCGGAGAGCATGAGCATAAAACTGATGATTGCTGTGGTGAAAAAGAAAATCATCATGGAAGACATTTTGAATGCTCTTGCGAAGCAAAAAAACATTGCCATAGCAAAAAACTAAACAATATTGTTCAAGATGTAATATTTTTAAGCATTGGTCTTGTGATTGGTATTTTATCGCTCATTTTTACAAAAAATGCAGCAGTCCATTACACGCTTTTGATTGCGTCTGTGCTTTGCATTGGCTGGAAAATCTACATCAAAGCTTTCAGGCTTCTTACTCGCGGTGTTATCAATGAAAACTTGCTATTAACCATATCTGTTATCGGTGCTATCGCAATTAACAAAGACATGGAAGCAATCATGGTTATTGCGCTTTATTCAATTGGTAAAATACTGGAAGGTCTTGCCGTAAACAAGTCAAGAAAGTCAATTGAAAAAATAACCAATTTCAAGCCACAATATGCAGTTGTAATCCGTGATAATGAAGAGAAAAAGGTTAGCCCAAGCGAAGTTAAACTTGGTGAAGTTATCATCATTCGTCCAGGTGAATGTGTGCCTATTGATGCTGAAATTGTAAGCGGACAAACAAACCTTAACACTCAAAGTTTGACGGGCGAAAGCTTGCCACAAACTGTAGGTGTTGGTGACAAAATTTTGTCAGGTTCAATCGTTCTTGATGGTGTTATCACAGCAAAAACAACTGCGCTTTACAAAGACAGCACTGTTAGCAAAATTTTGAACTTGATTGAAAACAATCAACAGAAGAAATCTAAAGCGGAAACTGTTATTTCAAAGGTTACAAAATGGTACACTCTGGCTGTAATTTGCCTTGCACTTTTGACTTTTGGCGTTGTATTGTTAGTCACAAATTCATTTAAAACGGCACTTTATCGTGGACTTATCTTCCTTGTAATTTCTTGCCCATGTGCATTTGCAATTTCTGTGCCACTATCTTATTTTTCAGGGCTTGGCAATGCTTCAAGCAAGGGTATTTTGATAAAGGGAACAACCTATCTTGATTCTTGCGCAAAAATCAAAACTGTGGTTTTTGACAAAACTGGAACACTTACTACTGGAAAATTTTCAATCGAAAAAATTGAAGTTGAAGATAAAACTCACGACGAAAAAGATATTTTGCTTTTGTCTGCAATAGGTGAGCAATATTCAATTCATCCACTTGCAAAATGTATCACTGAAAGCAACACATCAAAAATTCCAGAAGCAAAAAATGTAAAGGAAGTTGCAGGCGAAGGTGTTTATTTTGACTACAACAAAAAGCATTATTTTGTTGGCAGAAGAAGCAAAAATCTGGCGCAAACTTGTGTTGAAGTTTTCGAAAGTGACAAACTTTTGGGTAAAATCTATTTGCATGACAGCATCAAAGTAACAAGTGCTGAAGAGATTGCAGAACTTAAGAGTATGGGCGTAAAAACTGTTCTTTTGTCTGGCGATAAAAAACAAACTGTTAAAAAGATTGCTGAAAATCTTGGTGTTGACGAATTTAAAAGCGAGCTTTTGCCACAAGAAAAAAGTAAGTGGATTGAAGACGCCAAAAATAGCTCAAAGGACACACTTGCGTTTGTTGGTGACGGATTGAACGATGCGCCATCATTAACCATTGCTGATGTCGGTTTTTGCATGGGTCTTGAAGGCAATCCAGCAAGTGTTGAAGCAAGTGATATTGTGCTTTCAGATGACAATCCAAACAAAATCAGCAAGTCTATAAAAATTAGCAAATATACAAGAAAAATTGTTTGGGAAAATATTGGTTTTTCTGCGTTCGTCAAAATCTTGTTCTTAACTTTGGGTGCGTTTGGTGTAACCGGTATGCTTTCAGCAGTTATTGCGGATGTTGGTGTAACAGTGCTTGCAATTTTGAATAGTTTGAGAGCATTAAACTACAAACCAAACAAAGATAAAACAAAAAAAATGTAACAGAAACAAAGAATTTGTAAAAAAATATTTCAATTTTTGAAGCATTGTGATATAATGCTCTCGTAAAATTTTTTACAAAGGAAAAATTATGGATTGGAATGCATTTTGGAACTCTATAGTTCAATTTTTTACAGGTAATATTTGGCGAATTATTGGATTTTTCGCAACACTTTTTATAGGTATCGTTATAATAAAACTTATTATCAACCTTACAACAAGAGCTTTTAATAAAGCAAAAATGGAAAAAATCACACAACAATTTATTAGAACAATTATAAAATTTGTTCTGTATGTTGTTTTGGTTTTGACTCTATTGAGCATTGTGGGAATTCAGATTTCTGGAATTGTAACAGCTCTCAGCGCACTTTTGCTTGCTGTTGGTATGGCTCTTCAGGAAAACATTTCAAACATCACAAACGGAATCATTATTGTTTCTACAAAAATGTTCAAAAAAGGTGATTATATCACTGTTGGAGATGTTGCTGGAAGTGTGACTGATATAAACTTTTTGTTCGTAACTTTGACAACTCCAGATAACAGAAAAATCACTCTTCCTAACAACTCGATTATAAATTCATCAGTTGTCAATGCGGGTTCAAACAAAACAAGAAGAGTTGATTTTACATTTTCTGTGGCTTATGAAAGCGAAGTGGAAAAAGTTAGAAACATCATTTTGGATGTTATGACAAGCAATGGCAAGGTTTATGTTAATGAAAACAACAAACCTTTCTGCAGACTGAAAACACTTGGTTCAAGCAGTATTGATTTCTTTGCAAACTGTTGGGTTGATAGCGAAGATTATTGGGATGTATATTACTATGTGATTGAAAAGGTTTACAATGAGTTCAAAAAGAACAAAATTTCAGTGCCTTACACTCAATTTGAAGTTAGAAATAGAACCGATGATGTAAAGATGCCTTTTGATGAAAACGAGCTTCCAAAGCGCGTCGAAAAGGTGAGAAAAAATAAAAATAATTTTGATTTGGAAACCGCAGACTTTGTTGAAATGTTTAATAAAGCAGTTAGAAAAAGAGAAATTCAACACGCAGTTGCAAAAGCTAAAAAGCAAGAGAAGAAAGCAAAATTGACAAGGTCAAAACAAAAGGAAACCGCAAAAGAAGTAAGTCAAACTTCAGAAATAAAAAAAGAAACAATTGAAGACGAAACAAAATAAAAAAAATACACTGGCAGAGTGGGAAACCCCATAATTGCCAGTGTATTTTTTTATAAATAAATTTTAATTTTCAAAAATTATTTGTGATTTAAAGATAGTGTTTCAAGAGTTCGGTTGATTTTTTGCCGAGTTCGTCAATGGTGTATGAAAGCTTGTTTTCAAGGTAGTCGAGATAGATTCCAGAAATACCGTTGACCAAAA
>CAKVFH010000023.1 GCA_934746515.1 uncultured Clostridia bacterium | reverse complement strand
TTGGTAGGACTGAGTGGACTCGGACCACCGACCCCCACCTTATCAGGGTGGTGCTCTAACCAACTGAGCTACAGTCCTATATGGTGGAGATAATCGGATTCGAACCGATGACCCCTTGCTTGCAAGGCAAGTGCTCTAGCCAACTGAGCTATACCCCCATAAACTGCAATTACAAAATGCTCCTATATAATATCAAAATGCTTTTGCTTTGTCAATAAATTTACAAAAAATTTTAAAACTTTTTAATTAAATTTTCTATCCGCTAGATTTTCTAACAAAAATTGGTATGATTTTTTATTTATTTAGTGGCGCAAATTAAATTGTATGAACTGTAAAGTCTCTTGGTATATATAAAATCTATAATGGTTATTTTATTTTTTTTGTCAAAATTTTTGGATTGCATCTTGAAATCAGTGATTTTCAATGTTACACTAGAATTAACAAATGAATAGGAGGCAATTATGGCTTTCGATGAAGATTTAATCAAAGGCATGTCCGCAATATACAGATATGTGTATGAAAATCCAGGTGTACACAGGAATGTTTTGCGAAAACAAATGATTAACAAAGGAAAGATTGCTTCCAAAGAAAAATTTTCAAGACTTTTTGAAAGTCTACTTTCGCTTGGCAAACTCACAATGAATGGTGAGTTAGTTTCGGTTAATTCGAAGATTATTTCACTTGACATTTTGCAAAAAAATGGAAATGAATCTTTTGTTGTCACGCCAAACTCAAAGAAGCATTTGCCTGTTCAAAAAAGCATTGCTTCCGGATATTCAAGTGGTGACGTTCTTGATTTGGTTGTTGAGTTTTCAGGCAAAGATTCAAGAGTTATTGTTATCGGTAAGAGCAACAAGAAACTTGAACCTAAACAAAAACCAAAGCCAGAAGTTAAACAATTTGCACATTTAAACAATGATAATCTTGTTCTTGGCAGGGTTGTCAAGCTTAACCATGATGATCTTGTGTTTATTCCAAACAAAAAAAGTATTTTGACAAGACAAATTCCAATTTTGAACGCAAAGGGCGAGCAATCTGCTTTTCAAGATAAAATTTGCGTGATGAATCTTGAAGATATCAACACTCCACTTTTAGGTGGGCATATTGTTGCTGTTAAGGGAGATGCGGGTAATCCTATTCATGAATATGATGCGATTGCTGAAAGTTATGGCGCTGTTATGGGTTGGGATGACACAATTGTTAAGTCTGAAATTGCAAAAATTCCGACATCTGTTGACATAGATTCGCTCTCGCTTATTTCAGAAGATGAAGCTGATTTTAAGCAAAAGGATGCTGTTGTTGATCTTCGAAACATTCCATTTGCGACTGTGGATCCAGCCACTTGCAAGGATATGGATGATGCAATTTATTCCACAATCAATGAAGAAGGTGACTTTGTTTGTTATACGGCTGTTGCGAATGTTTCAAAATATGTTGATTTGAACAGCGAAATCGGAAGACGATATGTTAATGGGGCATTTACAATTTATGCTCCAAACAAGGCATATAACATTTTGCCAACCGAACTATCAACTGGAATTTGTTCACTTAATCCAGATGAAGACAGGCTTGCGTTTGTTGTTAAAACTATAATTGACAAAACAACTGGCAAGGCAAAAGAAAGCAAAATTTATGATGCAGTTATAAAAAGTAGACATAAATATAGTTATGAAGATGCTCAACAAATTGTTGACTATCTCGATATTGATGGTGCAAAAGATTACTTAAAATATAAAGCGCTTGTTGGTGAAGAACTTTTGCCTGAAGAACAAATTTTGATGAATTATTATGCAGCCCAGGCAATTAAAACAGGTTTTGAACAACGCAGAATGATTCGTTTTAATGGTAATAAAGAAAGAGAAATTGTTTTTGATGAAGATTTGGATGATGTTGTTGATATAAAAATCATTCCACATTTGTTTTATCATGAAGTTATTGAAGCATTTATGGTTACTGCAAATGAAGCTACAGCAAAATTTGCAAAAGATAATAAGCTTGATAACATTTATCGTGTGCATGATGAACCAAACCCAAGAAAACTTGAAAGGGCTAATGAGTTTTTTGATATTCTTGGCATTGATTTTGATGGTGATTTGTCTGCTCAAGGCACTAGAAATATTATTGATCTTATCAGAAACTCATCACAAGAAGAAGTTGTTAATAATTTCCTTATAAAGATGCAATCAAGGGCAATTTACAGCGACCATTTATATTCTGAAAAACACGATGAAGTTGCCGAAGAATGGTCAGGTGAACAGATTTCACACTTTGCACTTCAGTCTCCACATTATAGTCATACAACTTCACCAATTAGAAGAATTCCGGATTATTTGACACAATACAATATTTTAGCGAAAATGCATGGCACAAAACCTATTTCTTTAGGAAAAATTCAGGATGTTGTTGAAATTGCAAACCGAAGACAACTTGAAGTTGATCAAGCTGAAAAAGATTTTGAAGACATCAGCAGTGTTATTTATTGCGAAAAACATATTGGCGAAAAGATGACTGGAAGAATAACAAAAATCAGATACACATCACCTGATGAGGGTTATGAAGATGAGATTGTTGTTATTGTCAAAAATGAAGAAAATGGCGTTAGTGCAGAGATTCCATTATCTCAAATTTTGGGTAGACCAACACTTGATTGCTCACTTTCTGAACAATGCTGTGCTGTTTATGATGGTAGGGGAAATATTGTTGTAACTCTTTGCAAACCACTTGAATTTATTATCGAAAAAGCTGATAGAAAAACAATGATTGTTGTTGGAAGAACAAATAAAGAACTTGTTAAAAATGCAGAACTTAAGGCAAAAGATTATCGCAATTTCAACAAGCATCACTCACAGCCAGCAATTGAACATATAGAAGAAAAGAACAACCGCGACAAACGATTCAAAGAAAAGGAAACTTATCGTTCGGGTCAATTCGAAAAACAATAAAATAAAAGGCTGCAATTTGCAGCCTTTTTTGCTGGGGAAAATGGAAACTAAAAAAATGAAGGCTTATGACAAGTCTTCATTTTTAGTTAAAGATAAATGCTTTTTTGTTGCTTTTTTTTCATTTTAACTTTTCTTTCTGGCGACGTCGATGTTGTCGACAGTGCGGTCTTGCAATTCTTTTACTGGATTCTTTTTGGTTTCAAAACGATAGTCAGTGCCAAATTCTTTAATATGATCTTTAATAACTTGGTGGCTTGGCAAAGACTCTGGCTTTTTGATGTTCGCTTTTTGGTATGCAAAGAAGTTAGAATTGTCAGGCATTTCGTTTACCAGACAATATCCGTCTTCGCATCTTGTGTAGTTTATGGTTTTTTCAAGCACGCCGCGGATATAATCAATGTTGCCTTCAAAATGCAAAAGATCAGGGAAATCTCCGCCACAAGTGTAAACCGCTTGCCATGGCTTTCCTTCATATTTATAAAGCAGGTTAGCGACATGTTGAAGATGTCCGCATTCTTCCAAATAGCGTGTGTGGAAAATGTCTTTGATATAAGGGTTGGTTTCGTCAGCGAAACAGCTGTAGTAAAGATAGCATTCGGTGTATTCGTGAACCAGCCAGCTCTCAAGCCAGGAACATGTTGTGTCCATCAAACCGCCATATTCTGTGACATGCTGTTCTTCAATCATGGCGATTTCAGAATAAAGTTTCTTGCCAATTTCAGAGTTATGGAAACCAGCAATATTCATGTAATAGTTCATTGTTTGTTGTTCGGCGGCGGTTATGATGCTAACCACAAGCTTTGTGAATGGGTCGGAAATTTCTTTTGCTATGTGCTTGTTCACTTCGTCAAAAGGATGTCTTGGCTCTGCAATTGTTGGTCTGCCAGGGGTGATTTCTGTGTAGCCACCAGTGAGCGAGTTTGCATCGATGCCTTGTTCAGTTTCAAGTAAATTTGCAAATCTGTAAAGGTGATCGAAATCTTCCAGAAGCGCGAAATTTAGTGCGTTTTTAACATAATCATCTTTAACATGTTTTGCTAAAATGGCGGTCAAATCAACGGCGAGCTGCTCGTAACCGATTGTGGTTTCAAGGTCAGTTTCGTCAATTGGTTTTAACGCAGAAATAATTTTTTGCTGTTGCTGTTCATGCCTGCGAATAAGCGCAATTTCGCGTCTTAAGTCATTGTTGTTGCAGTTTCTGTGAAATTGGTGTAAAAACCAAGATTGTTCAAATTCAGTTCCGTTTAAAAGAATAATTCGAGTTTTTGTGTAGGGTGATGTTGTGTGCTTGTCGTAAGACTTTGGGCTGTAATCGTCAACACTTGCAAATTTTTCAACACTAATTGCATCTTTTTCGTAAAATGGATTGATTTTGTTCATATAATTCTCCTTATGTCAATGCAAAAATTAAATTTTGCATGCAACAAATAAATCTTTTACGAAAATACAATTATTATGCAGCCGCTAAAAAATTTTAGATTTTTTAATGCAAAGCTTTTGTAAAACAGAAAAATTTGCAATAAGAAAATGACGCTTTACGCGTCATTTTTTAAATTAGAATACTAAAAATTTTCTTTAATTTCTTTGTTAATGTCATCTTGACTTGCTCGTGGATTTTGAATGATCCAGTCGATAATGTATTCAATGTCTTCTTCGTTTTTTAAGATTGAAATAACTTCAGCAATATTTTCTCTTAAAAAGCCTTTTTGTTTCAGCAAATCAATAAGTTTTGACTCATTTCTTGAAAGTTTCATCTCTTCTCCTTGCGATATTTTTCGGTAATTTTCACCAATTTTTCATAAGTAGAAATCTAGAATAATGTAAGTAAATTATTTTCATTAAAGCTAAACACTTGAGTTTTTACATTCAAATTTTAACATGATAGTTGCCAAGAATTTTTATCTATTTTTTGTTTGCTTTGTTATTAAATAACAATTTGATGTGCATAATTGATTATAGACTATCAAAAAGCAAGAATTTTAAAAGTTGTTTTTGCTCATTTTTTTTGTAACTTGTGAAAAATTATACTATTATCAAAAACATTAGTAAATCATATCCAGTCAATTTATTTTACAAAAATTTAATAATCATTATAAACAAAAGTTTTATTTAGTGGAAAATACTTTTTCAATTTTCTTTATTTTTGCTTTTAAAATAGTGCTGAAATTATTTGCTGGCAAGTCTAAAATTAACTTATAAATTGCATAAAGCCATCCGTATTACTACATATTGACTATAGAAATGTCGGCACAAAAATTTATAAGACCAACTAAATCTTGAAAATAAGCAACAAAAAAGAGCAATCTAAACCCACGAGTTTGGATTACTCCCTAATGACGGAAGGCTAGAGACTAACTATTCTATCAGCCTTTCCATAAGCTATGTAAATTGCAATATGCGAAAACTGCTTCAATTTTTTCATCTTTGTTTATATTGAATGTAACAATCGGCTCAGTGTTGTAAGATAATCTTTTAAACTGATTTCCTTTGTTTGTTTGTAGTTTAACCCATTCAATATAATGTTCTGGTGTCATCGGGTGTGGAATTGTCCCAATATTTACAGTAACCTTGCCACATCTAACAGAATAAACAGGGACATGTTTTTCTTTTGCTCCGTCGTTGATGTTTGGTATAAGCACCTCCATCTTCTTATCACAGCATACTAGTGGTGCTCCGCTATCGTTAACCTTTACAACAATATTCCCGCAGTGTTTACAATAATAAAAATTTTGTTCCATTTTTTATTTCTCCTTTTGTTTTTTGATTGCCAAGTGGAGTAAAACAAGAGGCTCTTGCAATCCTATGATGATTATAACATATGATTTTTTATTTTGCACTTATAAATTTGATTTTAAATACAAAAAACAAACAAATGAAGAAATTGACAAAGAAATTGCCATGTTGAACTAAAACTTGCTGAAAAACGTAAAGCACGATTATTAAAGAAGAAACAAGATGAGATGTAAATTCGTCAAATTTTTACGAGTTCTAACAAAAATGGAGAATTCTAACAAAATTCTAACACGATTTTGGCTGATATTTCGATCGAAAAATGCAGTCTAAACAATATTCTAAAACCACAATATATACAAGGCAAAATCCTAGAAAAAGAAAGAAAAAAGCACCATATTCGGTGCTTTTATATGGCGGGACAAACAAAGTTCAGATTGAACTAATAATGTATAAAAAACTATTACTAAAATTTTACTAATCATTAAATAAAACACTTGCATTTTTGTCATGTAGTCAATCTTTATTGCAATTTTTTTATTGTTATGATATACTTGCAATGTAGTTTATAAATTCGACGGTTCGATAGTACAGTAATCGTTACGCCTATGTTCATTTTTGAAGGAGTGGTGCTATTATTATAAACTACCAATTTTTACTCGTATAAAAAGGATTTTATATAAAAGGAGTAAAAAATTATGAAATCAACACACAAAGTAGAAAGATTCGACTACTCAAAATACGAATCAAATCCATCTTGGGACTCTGATTCTCTAAAAGAATATGAATTTTGGGGTATGCATCCAAAGTCAGGCAGAATACATATTGATACAAAAAGATATGCAAAAGTTTGTGAAATGATTGGTATAAAGGATTTTATGCCAGAAGGTATGTTTGCTAACAGGTCAACACCTTATTTTATTCCAGCAAAACAGCATAAGTATGATTATGTAATTAACATTTTTAATGATTTGCTTAATGATTTCCAAAGAGATTGGGAAATGGAATATAAGCCAATTTTCAAAATGATTAAGACACCTAAAGAAGTTTATGAAAACACAAGATTAAGTGAAATAGCATATACCTCTAATGTTGATGATTTGGAAGAAATCGAATTTAATTCGATGATGTCATCTATTAAGCGAGAAAAAAAGTATATACATGTAATTCAATCATTGTATTGTCAATTTATCAATAAACTTGCAATAGAAACTGATAGAATTATGCTTATAGCAATGTGCAAACTTGGTTATAAATGCACAGATTACAATTTTAATTCTTTTGTAAAATTCAGCGATGGACTAGCAAGAGATAGAAAAGGGATAAAGATTAGAGAGTTAGAAAAATATAATGATTATAATTTGCTACACAAAATCAATAATTTCTTAAAACACAATACCATTTCTTCTTATCTTGATTTGAAAAAGTATTATCCTGAAAATGTAGTTTCAAAAGAAAACGGAACTGCAAATATAGAATATGAAAATAGCATGTTCGCTGGTGATTGGATAATTGTTAAAGATGATTACATTGATGACTTGTTGAAAAAATTAAGGAAATTCTTTAAGTCATATTGTAAAGAAATAGTCAAAGAAAATGTTGACGAGGCCGAGTGGAATCATGATGATTACTTTATAGAAGCCTTAAAAAAATTAAGCAATCCTCGTGAGTATTATGGAGTGTAAAATGAAAGAAAAAAATAAAATTATAATGCATTGCATTATTTGGTTAAGTTCACATTGTTGTTTATTTTCATCCCAATTATATCATCTGCTGTACAGCCAGATTTGAAAATAGTTGATGAGTCGGTTACAAGCGAATACAATTCATCATATAATTGGGCTGATGTGGATATAACCCTAACCTTTAATAGAGAAGTAAATAGTGGATATGTAGATATTGCATTTTATGATAATAACGGGAAATTGTTAACAGAAAAAATATTTATATGTATTCATCAGGGAAAACTGCTAAAAGTTTTTTATAAACAGTTTATGATGGAGAGGTTACAAGTTATGAAATAATTTCAACCGATTTTTTCACTTCAAATAATATTTCTACTATTTGTTGGGCATTTGTTCCATTTGCAGTAATTATGTTTATATCCACATTATTGCTTTCATATAAAGAATATGTTATAGATGATAAAATAATTTCTGATTATGCAGGTTTTTATCACCATACTTTAAGAATAAATGGAGAAAAATATGATGAGCATAATACAATTATGACATTTACTCAAATAAGACTTTCTACAACATTAGAA
>CAKVFH010000022.1 GCA_934746515.1 uncultured Clostridia bacterium | reverse complement strand
TTACAACAGTTAATTTTTCAAGTTTACCATCTGGTGAAACTGAAAGGATTGGTTTTAAATTTAACAGTGTCCCCATAACGCTTGAAACAGCAGAAATTCTTCCACCGCGTCTTAAATATTGCAAACTATCAACATAGAAATAAATTCCAATCTTGTCACGGAAAGCTCTCAAAAATTCCAAAACTTCTTCATCGCTTGCGCCTTGATTGTGAAGTTTGCATGCTTCAATTGCCTGAATGCCAGCACCAACGCTGATATTTAATGTGTCAAATTCAGTAAATTTTCTTTCTGGATATTTTTCCTTCAAAATATTTAATGCGTTTTTCATAGAATCAAATGTTCCAGAAAGCTCTGATGAAAAATGGACATAAAAAATATCTTCACCGCTAGCAAAAATTGGCTCAAAATAATTCAAATAATCTTGAGCATTAAGCGCAGAAGTTGTTGCAATTTTTCCATTTCTCATTTCTCTATAAAATGCTTCGAAGTCAGTATTTTTGCCAAAATCATAAACATACTCTTGTCCATTTATTGTATATGGCATGCCAATAACATGCATTCCTAGTTTTTCAGCGTCTGTAAACCACATTTCGCAATCAGTATCAGTAAAAAATACGCTCATTGTTCTCTCCTAAATTAAATTTAATTCCTTAAATTGTTCTTCGTATAATCTCATATCAAAATCACTATACACACAAAAAACAACTTTTAATGGATAACCATGTTGTTCAAGCCAGTTTGAAACAGTTGTAACTGCAATTTTTGAAGCAAGCTCTCTTGGAAACTTGAATTGTCCCGTGGCTATGCAACAAAAAGCAATACTTTTAAAACCATTGGAAAGCGCCAAATCCAACGAAGATTTATAGCAGTTTGCAAGGTCAATTTTGTCGTGGTATGAAACCTTATCAAAAATTATTGGCCCTACTGTATGAATTATGTAATTTGCTGGCAAATTATAACCTTTTGTAAGTTTTGCCGTTCCGTTTGGTTCAGGCCTGTTGTTTTGTTTAGACATAATATAGTTAAGCTCTTGTCTAATTTGCAAACCGCCAGCTGACATTATAATATTGTCAATTGAAGGATCGCATGGCTCAAAACTTCCAAGCATTTTTGAATTTGCAGCATTCACAATTGCATCAGCACGAAGACAAGTTATATCACCCAAAAATATCGACATGTTTTTCAAGTATGTAAGATTGTTCACATCAACAATGATTTTGTGATCTCTTTCGTATGAAAGAATTTCATCTTGCAGACGGATAAATTCAGCGGAAAGTGGCATAGGCTGTCTTTGGTTTGAAAGCCCCCTAAAAATCACTCTCTTGTCGCCAATAGAAAGCTCCTGCAAGTGAAATTTATTGATATCAATATTTTCATCATTGCAAAGAATTGATATTAGCTTATTAAGTTTTCCATCAATTTCTTCAACTGTATATTCCATTTTTTATCCCCGCTAGTAAAAGTATATCATGTCAGCAATTTTTTATCAAATAAATGTGCTACAATTCCTTAACTGCTGTGTTAGTTTTTTTCTTTTTCTTTTTTGCAATTGGCTCACCATTGATAATTTCAATCTCTTCTTTAAGTTCTTCAGAGTCTTCACGCATATCAACAACAGCTTCAGTGATTGATTGTTTTTTAATTTCATCACCAGTAAGTTTTTCTATTTTCTTTGCAATTGCTTCATATTCATCAAAAAGTTTTTCAACGCTTTTAACTTTCAAAACATAATTTTTAAGACTGGTCAAAATCTCTTGATTATCTGCTTCATAATCAACTGAAAGCTCGGTTGCTTTAAGCTCGTCAATAATTTGACCTTCAATCTTTTTGAACTGGTCTATTAAGCTGATTTCTTTTTTATCCATAACCTGCTCCTACAAATTATTTTTACGAACCAAATAATCAATTCGCTCTTTTTGCCCAGAAATAATTGTGTCAACCCTGCTCAAAAACTGCTTGAGTTTTGCAATAATCTCCTTCAATGCATCAAACTCTTCCAAAATGAATTTTTCATCAGCATTTGCAAAGTTTGTATATTTGAAATACTCATGCGCAAAATAATTTCTTTTTTCCAAAAGTGTTTTTAGTTCTGTTATTTCATCTCGGCTCAAGCTTTGCGAGTCATACAAAACCCCAATCATCGCACCAAAAGTCATTGTTCGCATTTTTTCTTTAATGTATCCCGCATCATCCAAAATCTGTTCATAATCAGATTTTGTCATAACTTTATGTCTGCCAAACTCTTTAATAATTTCGCTATTTTCACAAAGCTCGCCAAGTTCAAGCTCAATATTTTGCGTAAGCTCAACAATTTTTCCTATTGCACAGTAAATTCTATTCATAACATTATCCTAACTTTAATTTTAACTAAAAACAGCAATAAGTCAAACTAACATCGCAAAAATATACTTTTTAGCAAAATAAACCATAAATTTTTGCCAAAAAATAAAGATTCACAAAAAAAATGAATCTTTACATTTCCAAAATATATGTCCCAGGCCCATCCAAAACCGTCTCAATTTCCATGTATGTTTGAAATACACCGGTTTTAATATCAATCTGTTGTTTTAATTCATCACAAAATTGATCGTAAATCAGTTTTGCTTGTTCAGCCTTTGCACTATAAATAAAATCAGGTCTGTTTGTTCCTTTTAAATTCGCATAAAGTGTGAAATTGCTAACAACCATAATCTCACCATTTATATCAAATATCGACTTGTTTGTCTTGCCGTTTTCATCATCAAAAATGCGAAGTTTCAAAAGTTTTTCTGCAAATTTCTTCACATCTTGAACTTTGTCATCAGCCGAAACACCAAACATCACAAGTTCACCTTCACCAATTTCGCTATATTTTTTTCCGTCGCTGTAAAGCACACATTTCTTAACTTTTTGTATAACCGCCTTCATCCTTCATCTCCAAATTGAATCTATATCAAAAATAATTGCCATTTTCATTTTATTACTTCAATTTTAATATTCGAACTTTACGATTTCTCCATAATACCAAATCACGCCGACACTTTCGTCATTATCCAAAACCGAAAACTTGCATTTTTTATTTGCATCAAAATTAACATTTGAGTCAATATATAAATAAGCCGCACATGATTTTAAATTAAACCAGTTCGTAATTTTTATTTGTGCATCTTTTATTAGTTCATTTTTTGTTTTTAAGTCAAACACAACTCTTTCACCAAAAGGCAATTCCTTTGAATTTATGTTGTAATTTTTCCACTCAATTTCAACTTGAAGAACTTTATATCTTTTAAAATTGATATCCTCTTCGTGAAAATCTTTTAGCATTTTTTTGTTCTCACGAATGGCAATTTCAGCATCAGCATAAACACTGCTCGAATTGTAGTTTTCATCATAATCACCAGACCAGCTAGCAAAATTATATCTCCATGTCTTTTGTGAATCAGTCAAAAACGAGAGCGTTTCAAAATAAATATGAACAGCATTGCTCTCCTGTTTTATAATGCATCTTTTTGTTTCATCTCTATTATAAAATAGTTTGATTATTTTTAAATTTTCATTATCAAGCCCAAAATATTTATATTTCTTTTTAATTTCATCTAAACTAATCGGATTATCGCAAATAGACTTTTCCAAAAGTTCGTCAATCTTTTTTCTATCCGGAAAAGAATATTTTGGCATAAATGAAGCGAAAAAAACAATCAAAGACGCAAACGAAAGAAGCAAGCATCCAACACACCACAAATCACTTTCAAGATTTACAAACATCAGCGCCCAAAGAACAACCGATAAAACGACATACAAAACTCGTCTAATGTTTTTCAATAACTTTTGCTTTCTTGACATTTTTGTTCATCTCCCCAAGTTAAAATTTATTCTAAACCCAAAGAATTCGACCCCAAACCCTCAGAATTTTCCATAGGCGCACCAGGTCGATAGTTGGCTTCAAACGGCAGTTCTCCAGGCTTGTATTTTTTAGAATCTTGATAACAAAGATAATTAGAAATTTTCATTGCTTCGCATAATTTTTCAGGCGACATAATATTTTGTATCTCGCCATTCTCATCTTTTAACATATCAACAATCAACTCTTCCTTTGGCAACTCTTGAAAAACAATATCAACATTTCTACCATACATCAAATAGCCTATCTCAAACATACCACTTTTTCCAATATAGCCGTCTTTGTCACAAACATACACAACTTGGCAATTTGAAAGTGCTACAACATAATTCTTTTCAAGATTTCTAGGTCTATCTTCTCTATCTTTCTCTAAAATCAAAAAGCCGTCTTTGCTTCTATCACTAGAAATTTTAGTGTCAATTGGAGCTAAAACATTAAACCCTTCATTTTCAAACACACTTTTAGCACGAGCAATATCATCAATTTTCTTGCTAAAAGAACCTATAATCCCGACATTAACATAACATCTATGAAAACCATCGAGCTTAATATCTTCTTTCTTTATCATACCAAAATTATATCATACCATGATTATTTAGTCAATAACACGAAATTATTGCTAAAAACCAAACATAATAAAAGATTAACTACGCTAAAAATTAAAAACAATAAGCAATTCAATCTCACCACATAACAATCTTAAATCTTTATTTCACAGTTTTTTCGCAAATGTCGTAAATGCTTTGAACTCCTGCTTTGTTTTCAAAGTATGCCTTTAGTTCCATGATTTTATCCCATTGCGCTTGCGGAATAAGCCTATAACCATTTAATTGTAAAACTTATAAGTAAATTCTTTATCTATCAATTTTTTTGCAAAAATAAAAGCACCCTTTCGGATGCTTAATTTTGGTGGGAGGAAGTGGATTCGAACCACTGAAGACGAAAGTCGACGGATTTACAGTCCGTTGCATTTGGCCGCTCTGCAATCCTCCCAAAAAATAAAACTAACAACCAATTGCTTGATTATTAGTTATTGGAGCTGGTGGTCGGAATTGAACCAACAACCGTCTGATTACAAGTCAGATGCTCTACCATTGAGCCACACCAGCATTGGTGCCGCGGGGCGGAATCGAACCACCGACACTGAGATTTTCAGTCTCATGCTCTACCGACTGAGCTACCGAGGCAAAATCTATTTTTTCGATTGAAACAGACAAAACAATTTGGCGACTCGGATGGGGCTCGAACCCACGACCTCCAGCGTGACAGGCTGGCGCTCTAACCAACTGAGCTACCGAGCCAAATTATTTGATTATTAAATTTTGTGGTGGGCCTTCACGGACTTGAACCGCGGACCAACCGGTTATGAGCCGGCCGCTCTAACCAACTGAGCTAAAGGCCCAATCAATTCTCTGCAACTATGGTCGGGGTAGCGAGACTCGAACTCACGACCTCACGGACCCAAACCGCGCGCGCTACCAAACTGCGCTATACCCCGCTATGTTGGTTGCATCAAACTAACGACACTACTATACACTAACTTGAGAGGTTTGTCAACAAAAAAATCTAAAAAAATTATTTTTCAGGGATAGAATTTTTTTCTACCCCTGAAATAAATTATTTCTTATGCTATATTAACTTAAATTAAGTTGTTAAAACTCACCTTTTACAAAATCTCTAAAGCTAGTCAAGTCCAAGATAGTTGTTATAAGTTGTAGATTTATCATAAATGATAGTTTTATCGATTTCAATAATACGGTTTGCAACAGTCTGCAAAAGCTCATGGTCTTGACTGTTAAACAAAATTGGTGATTTATAATTTATCATACCCTTGTTCAAACTTGTGATACTTTCCAAATCCAAGTGGTTTGTTGGTTCATCAAAAACCAAAACATTTGCGCCAGAAAGCATAACTCTTGCAAGCATACATCTAACCTTTTCTCCACCAGAAATGCAGTTTGCTTTTTTCTTTGCTTCTTCGCCAGAAAACAACATTCTGCCAAGCCAGCTTCTCAAAAATGTTTGGTCTTTATCATTTGAATATTGTGCAAGCCAGTCAACAAGTGACGCACCGCAATCTTTGAAGTAAGCATCATTATTTTCAGGAAGATATCCAACTGTTACTGTTGAACCCCACTCAAAATTACCACTATCAGCCGAATCTTCACCCATCAAAATCTTGTAAAGCATTGTTACAACATTTGCATTTTGACAAATGAACGCAATTTTATCTCCCTTGCTAACAGTGAATGAAATATTTTCAAAGAAACCATTTTTTGTAAGGTTTGTTACACGCAAAATTTCATTTCCAACTTCTCTTGTTGGTTTAAAGTCAACATAAGGATATTTTCTTGATGATGGCTTAATGTCAACAAATTCAAGTTTTTCAAGTTCTTTCTTTCTGCTGGTTGCTTGTTTGCTCTTTGAAGCATTTGCCGCAAATCTTGCAATAAACTCTTTAAGTTCTTTTGCTCTTTGCTCTGCTCTTTTGTTTTGCTCTTTAGCTTGACGCTGCAAAAGTTGGCTTGATTCATACCAGAAATCATAGTTTCCGACATACATCTCAATTTTACCAAAATCAATATCGCAAATATGTGTGCAGATTTTATTCAAAAAGTAACGGTTGTGTGAAACAACAATAACAAGGTTCTCAAAATCAATCAAGAAGTTTTCGAGCCAGTTTACAGTTTTTGCATCAAGGTTGTTTGTAGGTTCATCCAAAATCAAAATGTCAGGATTTTTAAAAAGTGCTTTTGCCAAAAGAACCTTAACCTTTAGTTTTGGATCCAAATCTCTCATCATAACATCAAAGAAAGATTCGCTAATTCCAAGCTCGTTCAAAAGGTTTTGAGCTTCGCTTTCAGCTTCCCAACCACCAATTTCCATAAACTCGTTTTCAAGCTCACCTGCACGAATGCCATCAGCTTCTGAAAAATCAGGTTTAGCATAGAGCGCATCTTTTTCTTCCATGATTTCCATAAGTCTTTCATAGCCATGCATAACGGTTGATAAAACTGTATAATCATCCCAAGCTTTTTGATCCTGCACCAAAAAACTTAATCTCTTTCCTTTTTCAATAACAATATCACCAGAACTTGGTTCAATTTGTTTTGTAATAAGCTTTAAAAATGTAGATTTACCAGCACCATTTGCACCGATAATACCATAACAATTTCCGCTTTCAAACTTCAAATTTACATCTTCAAACAAAACACGACTGCCAAATTGAAGCCTAACATTATTAACACTAATCATTGATATGCCCTTTCCCTTTTATAATAAACTTATTATAGATGATTTATTCAAATCTTGTCAATGGAAATCAAATAAATAAAAAGTATAAAAAAACAGTTTCTGTCAATAATCAATCAAGGAGAATATTATGCAAAACACAAAACCTCTAGTCGCAAAAAAATCAAACAATCCCTGGTGGACGGTTAAACACAATTGGTGGATTGACGCCCTTTTGTTTATTGTTGGAACAATCGCTTTAGGCGGACTTGCCACTCTTCTCGGTGGAAAAATGTTCAATTTTCAAAACTACAAAATGCCACCAGGAAACGCACCAAAAATTGTATTTCCAATTTGCTGGTCAATAATCTATATTGCAATTGGAGTGTCAACATTTTTAATGTGGCGCGACAAAGAAATAAAAAGCAAAGACAGAAAACTCAACTTGATTTTCTATTTCATTCACATGTTTTTCAATGTTTTGTGGCCACTATTTTTCTTTAGGCTCAACCTTCCAATTTGGGCGTGTATCTGGCTTGTTTTTGTTGTAGCTAGCGCCTGCATTGTTATGTATAGATATTTTTATGCTAACATAGTTTCCGGCATAATCTTTAACATTTACACCCTTTGGCTGATTTACGCAATGTATCTTAATTTAGGTATAGTTTTACTAAATTTTTAGCTATTTTGCCAAATTTTAATTGTTTTTCATAAAAAAAAATCGCAAAATTGCGATTTTTTATTTTTCTATTGATTCAAGTTGACTTGGATGTTTTTTGAAGAAATCATATTTTGCTTCAATAAATTTTGCCTTGTGATTTTGCTTATCTTCAAACCAATTATAAATTGGTTCATTGCATCTATCCCAATTAAATATTGACTCATCAACATTAAGTTGAGCTGCAAGATTTTCTATTCCTTTTGGTGCAACTGAATGAAGCATAACCATTGCAACCTTAACATAATGAAGAGTGTTTACAATACATTTTTTCTCTAATTCTTTGTCATCAGGATTGAAATTTTTTGTCCAATATTTGTTTATGTTTCTCAAGAAACTATCAAGTTCATACATGCACATGTGGAACTTGTTTTCCATCATGCACTTTTCAAATTTCAAAATTGACATTTCACATTCCAGCAAAACAGTTTCGTCAATTTCACCATAAGGAACAACACCATCAAAATCTTTTTGCCAAGTATAGAAAAGAGTTCTCAGTGACCTGTTATAAACATTTGTCAAAAGGTTTCCATCTTTAACAACCGGATCAACATCTTCAGGTTTTGCATTTGGATCATAAACTTTTGGATTAAATGAAGAAGATGTGTTTCCAACAGAGAGTGCTAAAAAGTGTGCACGAAGTTGTTCATCGGTATAATAATTTAGCAAATCATCAGCCATTGGTGGTTTAACCGAACCAGATGAACTTGCCTTGTTTCCCATGAAAAGTGAATGTTTATTTACAATAAGCTGACTCATTTGAAGCTCGCCGTCTGGAGCATCAACTTTTGGCTCACCCTTTTGTGTTGCAAACCACATTGCGTGCTGTGCAGGGCCATAAAAATAAGCATTATCTTCGCCAAGAATTTGATAAACTTTCGCATCTTTTTTGCACCAATACTTTTTCCATTCATCATCTGGAAAACCATTGTGTTTTAGATAAGCTCTAGTAAATGAAATTGGTGCCCAAAGTGATTCTGGCCAGCAGTAGAAAGTCAAATCTTTTAAACCTTCTTTTTCAGGAACAGGAACACCCCACGAAATATTACCAGAAAGTCTAAATGGCACAAGAGTCTTTCCTGTTCTATATCTTATTGCGCTGGCTTGCTCTTGTTCAACTTTATCTTCCGGAGCAATCTCACTTTTCTCCCACTCTGGGGTCTGTTTGCCAGAAAGAATTTCACATGCCTTTTCTCTATCTTCAAGCGTATCAAAAGTTATAACAAAGCTAGCCTTGCTCTTATCTTCAAACTGCTCAAATTTAGGAAGTTTTCCTGAAATTTTATTAAACTCGTCCATGAATTCTTTTTTGATGTAAATTTCTGGTTTTTTCAAAAACTCTTTAATTTCTTTTGTAACAAATTCACGAGTTGGTGTTTTTGTTTCCAAAAAGTTTACCCATTCTTTCAAAAGATCAGTATAATTTTGCAAATTGAAATACCAGTTTTCAATCTTTTTAAGTTCAGGTTTTGTTCCTGTTAATGTTGAAACAGGATCAATGAGTTGTTCAGGCAGATATTGGTGACCAAGTTCACATTCATCAGCATAACCTTTTTCACTCTTGCAACCATCAATTGGACATTTTCCAACAACCTGTCTGCCATTTAAGAAGCATTTAGCCTTTTCATCATAAAACTGGAATGTTGCCATTCTTGAAAGTGTGTGATTATTGTAAAGTCTTTCAAAAAACTCGTCACTCACTTTTTTGTGCATATCTTTTGATTCGCCAATAGCAGAACCACCAAACCAATCAAAACCAATCTCATATTTTGCAATTGTTGCTTTGTGATGATTGTTATATTCTGCAACCATGTCTTCAATGGTTCCAGTGTAGCCATTTGCAACTTTTTTTCTATATGTTTCAAGCGCTGGCGAACCATAACAGTCAGTTCCAGAAACAAATATAACATTATCTTTTCCCAGTTTGTCCTTCAAAAATCTTGCAATAAAATCAGCATAAACCATCATTCCGCAAACATGTCCATAATGCAAATCTTTGCTACCATAAGGCATACCAGCAGTAACAATTGCACGCTTTGGAAAAACTGGTCTGTTTGCTCTCATTCTCTCAAGGATTTCCTTCATTTTATCATTATCCATAATTTCTCCTTTAAATAAAAAAAATCATCAAGTTTGTCGCTTGATGATTTCAAATTTTCACAAGCAACAAAAAGCTTGTGTAGAAATTTTCTACACAATTAAAATTGTTGTTGTTGCTTGAAAATATTTTTATTTACCATGTTTTTATGATACTCCACACAAAAAACTTTGTCAAGAAAAAGTTTAAATTATTTTAGTTTCACCATCAGCGAAAACCACCAATGCATTTGACAAACCATTAACAGTTTTCATCGCTCCGCTAAGCTGAAGAAGATTTAAACTCTGTCCAATCTTGCCAATTTCACTAATCAAAAATTGAACTTGCTCTGAATTTGGATTTCTCAAACTCTGTTCACTATCCGCTGGATCAAAATATTTTTTAGTTTCATCTGAAAAAGTTGATTGTTCAAAATTCTTTATAAAGTTATTGTTTATCATCGCTGTCGAATAATTTGTAATTTTCGTGATTCTTTCAAAATATGAAAAATCATAGTTTTTAACTAAATTAGTTTCGCCAATCGCTCCGCCAAACTTAAACACATTATAGCTCGCCTGTGAATCATTTGAGCCAGATAATGACGAATTTTCTACCGCACATTCAAAAGAAATTGTGCCTTGTTTTTTATTTGTCTCAATCAAAAAGTAGTAATAATCATAAGTGTTCTCAACACTTAAATCTTTAAAACTAAAAATAATTTTAATTTCAACACTAGCATTTCCATTTGCATCTTCTGGAATATAATTGATATAAAACTTGTTTACCATATTTGGTTTGTTTTCTTGTGCTTGTTCAATCATTTCGCCTTTCAAGCTCACTTCAAACGACAAATTTTTTATATCGTTGATTTTTTTAAGCATTTGCGATGCATTCAAAAATAAAATTTTATGCTTTTCAATATTATCATCAAATTTATCCGAGTCTGTCAAATCTGAAGAAAAGTCCGTCAAAAACTTTTGTGACATATTCGCACCCAGCAAAATTATGTCACTTGAATTCAGTGGCACATATTCTTCTGGCTTGTTGTCACCATTCTTGTTATCGTCATTTTGCTCAATGTTCTTATCTCCGCCACCACCAGTGTTTCCACCTTTAGTGCAGGCAGAAAATGAAAAACAAAAAGCAAAAATCAGCAAGAAACAAAACAGTTTTTTTAGTGTTTTCATTTTTTCTCCTAACCTACATTTCTCTAGCATTATCATTTGCAATTTTATTGATTTTATCAATTTCTTTTTCTGTTAAGCTATTTTCATCAAGTCCACTTGTCTTGCCATAGTCTTCAAAATATTCTTCATTGTTCTTTCTGGAAAAGTCAGCAAAATTTTTAAATACCGATTTCCCTTTGCCTTTTTCTTTTTCAGAACTTTTTTCGTTTTCAGGAGTTTCTCCTTCTTTTTCTCCTTTAGCGTTCTCGTCTTGTTCTGATTTTTGATCTTTTTCTTCGCCTTCAACTTTATTTTTGCCATTTATACTAGCTTGAAGCTTCTTTATTTTTTCTTTTGCATATTTAACAATTTCAGAAACACTACATTCTTTATATTTGCTCAAAACGAATCTTTGAATATTTTTGTTTGCATCAGACAAAAACCATTCAGGAAAAACCAAATAAAATGCAACTGCATGGTTTGACGAAAGTCTTGTCCAGTCAATTACACTTTCGTCAAATGTTGCTTCAGATTCTTCTTTTTCTGGATTCTCACTAATGTATTTCTCCAAATCTTCAAGACACTTTTTTTCAGACTCATTGAGTTCTTTCTTCTTACCGCTATCACGCATTTTTAAAAGATAACTTTTAAATTCTGTGCCACCAGGCATACCAGTCCAAGGTGCAGGACTATTATAAAGATGTGTGAATTGCCTTCCGTCAGATGAAACTTTTGGACCACTTTCTTTTGTTTCTTCAGCCATTTTATCCCCCTAAAAATTCAATAAAAATTTAATAAATTAGTTGTTTTTAAAACCAATAAAGTCATAGTAATCATCCATAACTCTATCAACTCTCAAATGTTCGCTTTCAATGATTGACATAACATCGTTTGCAGCTTCATCAATGTCATCATTTATAACAATATAGTCATAACTTTTAGCAAGTGCAATTTCAGTTTCAGCTTTTTTAAGTCTCTTTTCAATAACTTCCGCGCTGTCGGTATTTCTCCCAATCAAGCGTTCTTTTAACGCACCAAAACTTGGTGGAGCCACAAAAATTGAAACACAATTTGGAACTTTTTCTTTAATTTGTCTTGCGCCATTAACATCAATTTCCAACACAACATCAATGCCATTATTGATTTTTTCAAAAACAACATCCTTTGGCGTTCCATAAAAATTTCCAACATATTCATTGTATTCCAAAAGATTATCTCTATCAAGTTCCTTTAAAAACGCATCTCTTGAAATGAATGTATAATCAACACCATGTCTCTCGCCTTCACGAATTCCCCTGGTAGTCATAGAAATTGAAAAATATAATTTTTCGCCAAGCTTATCGAAAACTTTTTTCCTAACAGTTCCTTTACCAACTCCACTTGGGCCAGAAAAAACAATCAATAAACCCTTTTTATCAAATCGCATAAACATCCCCTTTTTGTTTTATTATATCACACTAAT
>CAKVFH010000021.1 GCA_934746515.1 uncultured Clostridia bacterium | reverse complement strand
GGTTGAGGGCCTGGCTTTGGTGCAGGTTGAGGAGTAGGTTGAGGACCTGGCTTTGGTGCAGGTTGAGGAGTAGGTTGTGGACCTGGCTTTGGTGCAGGTTGAGGTGTAGGTTGAGGACCTGGCTTTGGTGCAGGTTGAGGAGTAGGTTGTGGGCCTGGCTTTGGAGTAGGTTGTGGTTGTGGCTGTGGTTGTGGCTGTGGTTCTGGTGTAGGTTCTTTATCAGCATACTCGTTTACGAACTTATCAATATTTTCTTGGCTGTATTCTGAGTCAAAATCAGCTTGTTGGAATTTTGATTCAATTTTGTTTTTAGCAATAATCTTTTTAATTTCTGGTGCAAAAAGCTGGCGGGCATATTTAATAAGAGTTGCACTTCCCAAAACTACTGCGCAAACACCAATAACTGGGTTAAATGCAAAAAGTGCAGAAAGCCCTGTGCCCATTGCGCTGAAAGCTCCATATTGCGCAAGCAGAGCAACACCTGAAGTTGCAATTGTTGTTTTTACAATAGTCATGTAGTCAACACCTGTTGTGCCTTCAAGAATTTTCATTCCCAAGCTTTCTTCATTTTGTTCTAGTTCCCATGGATTTGTAATCATTTGACCACTCTCTGACAAAATTTGATTGATTTGGTCAAGTGAAATTTCTTTAGGTGTTTTCAAAAGTTTTGCGAGTTTGATTTTTTGGTTTTCGCTGTTCACTTTGCCAACTGCACTTTTTGCAACTGTCAATAGTTTATTTCTTGCAGTTTGAAAGCGTTGTATGCGTTTTGTAGCATAGTCTCTTTCTTCAGGAGTTCTTGCTCCTTTTTTAAGCTTATCCAAAATGTTAATGGCGTTTTCAATCTCACCAACTTTGGTTGAACCTGAAACATAATCTAATGCCATAATTTATTCTCCTAATGTTTATTTTGTTTGCTTTACTATACCACACTTTTGATTGAATGTAAATTGTTTTAATAAAAAAACTATATTAAAAGCGCCATTTCTAGCATAGTTTCGCTTAATTTTGGACTTTGTAATAGTTTTTAAACGGCAGAAATTTGTTAAAACTCATTGACAATAGCCCCGTTTGGTGTTATGCTATAGCCACAAACAAGGGGGGAAAAGAAATGGAAACATTTGATCCTAGATTTTTACAAAAACAAAATTTTGATAATGCGATTAAGCTTTGCAATCAGCAATGCCAAAAATTTTCAAAAGATAAAGACCCGGTTAGATTTGATAAATATGATAGAATGCGCAAGGAACTTAAATCTGCACAATCAAAACTTGATGCTGCGATTGAAAAAACAAAAAATATAGAAATTAACGATCCAAGTGCACCAAGTGGCAAAACAACTTTTTACGCAAAATATGTTGAAGCTAACAAAAATATTGTTTCACTTGATTTTATTGAAACAAAGTTAGAAGAATCAGAGAGTGATATCGTAGACCCTGATAATGCTAAATTAGACACAAGAACAAATGAAGTTGGCATTAAAGTTGACTTTGTTGATAGAGCAAAACATGCTTTTAAAGACATTCTTGATGGCAAGGGCTTGGCAAATGGTTTGTGCTATGCTTGTATTGGTGTTGCTATCGGTGAACTTTTGGCAAAGGGTGTGACCGGCATGCTTGTTAAACAAGGCATCATGGAAGCATCAACTGGTTTGTTTGGCTTGGCAAAACTTGGAATTGCAAACCTTCCTGGAGCATTTTCTGCAATCTCTGGTGGTTTAACTGCTCTTTGGGGATTTTCTCCAATAGTTCTAGTTGCTGGCGCTGGTTTTGCTGCTTTAAAAATTATTCCAGCACTCAAGCATTTGAAAGATAAAGTTCAAACAAATGTTAAAAATGCAAATGCTCTTTCAGATGGTCTTGACAAAATCGTTGGCAGTCAAGTACAAAATACTATTTAAAAACTTTATAATGGATAAGGGGAAGTTATGGAAACAATTTTTACAGATGCACAAAGAAAAGAATTTCTTGATGATGGTTTATCGGAAGAAGAAATTGATATGCTTGAAGGCGCGCTTTCAATGAGCGAAACATCAAAGTTATTGCCAGAAGATGTTGAAAAATTTATTAGTGAAGAATACATGAAAAAAGTTCCTATGGATAATGCAAAGGGCTTTGAAGCAATCTGTGCTTCAGCTGAAAAAGACCCAGAGTTCTTTAAAAAACTTATGGCACTTGACCTTGCAATGGGTATGGCAATGAATGAAGAAACAAGCGAAATGCCACAGGAAAAAACAATCATAACTGAACTTCCTACAGAAGAATATGAAAAAGCTCGCAAAAACTTTTCAAAAGTTGTGCTTGGGCTTAATGATTCAAATAAAAAAGAATTTGGAAATCTTATGATCAACTTAACCGAAGAGCAAAAAGCTGATATGGTTCAAAGACTTACAAGAGAATAGTTTAAAATTCTAAATTCAAAATTTATTTCAGTCTTAAAGTGTTAAAAAGCCAATTTTAAATTGCAGTTATGTTTTGTGGTTTAAAGCTGGTTGTGAAAATGAAAACAGAGATAAATTTTATTAGAGCGAATTAAATAAAAAAGTACGAAAAAATAATAAAAAAAGACCACCAATTTGGTGGTTTTTTTTGTGCTTTATTTTATCACAAACTATGTTCAAGTTTAAGTTTTGTGCCGTTGCTATCTTTGGTGACTATAACTTTATTTTTGATTGATTCTTCAAGCTCGGTGACATGTGAAATCAAACCGATTTTGAGATTTTGGCTTTCAAGTTTGTAAAGTGAATTTATAACAACCGAGCAAAGCTCGCTGTCGAGAGTTCCAAAACCTTCGTCTAAAAAGAAGAAATCCATGCTTCTTGATGAGAGTAAAGATATTGCATCAGAGATTGAAAGTGCCAAACTCAAACTAACAACGAATGTTTCACCGCCCGAGAGGGTGCTTGCTGGTCTGACTTTGCCGTCGTTAAAGTTGTCTTCAACAAAGAATTCTTTATTTTCAAACTTCAAAGTGTATCTTCCGTCCATTAAGATTTCGAGTTTTTGGTTTGCACTTTCGGTGATTTCTTGCAAATATTCTTCGCAAACATATTCGGCAAGTGCCTTTCCGCGAAGCACCGAGCCAAGCTCTTTTGCAAGATCCAGTTTGTGTGTGAAGTCGGTTAAATTTTTGTCAAGTTCCTTGAGTTTTGTGTTGTCCACTGTCAGTCTTTCAAGTTCTGAACCGAGCTTTCCGATTGATTCGGTCAAAGATTTTACAACTTCATTTAGCTCGCCGATTTCTTTTTCGGTTTTTGCAACTTCTTCTGCATCAACTTCTTTCAAGTTTTCTGATTCCAGTGATTTTTTCTGGAGCTCAAGAAGTTTAAGATTGTTGTTAAAATCATTAACTTTTTCTTGCTTAAGTTTAAGTGCACTTGCATCAGCAAAACAGTTTTCAAGGTCGCTAAAATCTTTGAAACCATTATTTTCAAGCGATGCGGTGATTTTTGCATTAAGCTCTTCAATTTCATCGTTTTTTGATTTTAATATTGATTCGCTAACTTGATAGTCATTTTCAATTCTTGACAATGCTTCCTTGTTGGTTTCAAATGCAGATTGTTTTTCGGCATATTCAACCTTGAGTTTTTTGATTGCATTTTCAGTTTCTTGTTTTTCTGTTTCAACCGAAACACCTTCTGGCACGCCACTTGTGAGAATTTTTCTGCCAAGTTCCGCAATGGTTTTTTCGTTGGTTTCAATGCGCTCTTCATTTAGTTTAATTTCGCTGTTCATGCTGGCAATTTTAAGATCGGATTTTGACTTTTCGGTTGCCAGTTCAAATTGTTTATCTTTTAGTTTTGCGCGCTCTTCTTTCTTGTCGTCAATCACAAGCTCAATGCTCTTGCCTTCGGCAATTTGTTTTTTGTATTCCGACAGATTTTTGTATTTTTCATTGACATTGAAAATTACAAATTCGCGCTCCGCCTTTTTCTTTTGAAGAGAATAGAGTGTTTCAATCAAGTTTTCAAGGTATGACTCATAAACTGTGATTCTTGTGCCGGCTTGAGTCTTTTTGATTAAAGCCTGTCTTTCGTCTTCACGAACCGAGTCTTGAAGATCAATAAGGTTTTCAAGACTTGAAACAGTGTCCGACAAAAGATTATAAAGTTTTTCAAAGTTTTCTGCGCTTTCGTTATTATCGTCAACAAATCTCAAATATAGAGAGCCTTTGCCTTCATAAAGTGCATCAATTTCGGCATTATTTTTCTCAATCTGATTTTTTTCAAACTCAATTCTTGACTTGAAAGAAACAAGACTTGCCAAAATTTTATCGCGTTCATAACGCAAATTTTTCAAGCGAATTTTATTGCTTTCAATCTCACTTTCAATTGGAGTGAAATCGGTTTTTTCTGAATATATTTTTGTTGGCACACTTGATGAGCAAACAGGGCAGGTGTCACCAACTTGCAAATGGCCTGCAATCATTGAAATTACATTTTCGCCCAAAAGTTCTTCTCTTGTGGTTTGATTTGATGCAAGCTCTACTTCTTTTTTTGCGATAACATCTTCAATGTTTGAAAGATTGTTTTGTTCAGTTATAACGCTGTTGTTAATCTGCTCAATTGTTTGCGCGCGCAGTTCGCTGTCTTCTGAAAGTCGTGCAATAAGCTTGTCTATATTCTCAAGCTCAATTTTAACTTCACGCATACCCTCAAGTTGTTTATCGCAACTGCGAACTTTTGCAAAGTTTGTCGAGTCAACATCTTCAAACGCAACACCGATAGAGTCTTCAATTTTCTCCTGATTTTGCTTAAGCTTTTTCTCTTCCATAATTGAGTCGTTATATTCTTCGTGCGCTTGTTTTATGTCTGCGTTTGTCTGATCAATAAGTTTTCCAAGAGAAACAATCATTTCGTCAATCAAAATGATTTCACTTTCAACGCCCTTGGTTTGCTCCAAAGCGTAGGTAAGTTCAACATCGGCTTTGTTGGTGTTTATAAACTCATCAATCTCGTCAATTTGTTCCTGAATCTTTGTGATATTGCTTTCCAAATATTCATTGTTTTGGCTTTCTGATTCAATATCTTTTTGCTTCTCGGCAATTGAACTAGTAGCTTCTTGTTTTTTCTTTTCAGCGGTTTTGATATCGTCTTCAAATTTGACAAGTTCTTGAAGTTTTGAAAGCTTGCTGTTAAGCTCAATAATTTTTGTATCAAATGAATTCTTTAAATCATTAAACTCGTTTTCCGACTCATGAACCATGCTTTGTTTTTTGAGTTTAAGTTCACCGAGTTCTGAAATTTTGACTGTAAGTTCTTTGGTGTCGCTTTCATCTTTTTTGAGTTTTTCAAAATCAGACTTTAGTTGGTTTGCAGATTGGCTTTTGTCGATTTCGTTTTGAAGAGCTGCAATTTCATCTTTTTTCACACCCAGTTCATCAAGTTTAACATTGATTTCTTTGAGTGTTTTTAGTTTGTCTAAAATCTGTTTCTGTTCGCTCCAAGAATTTGAAAGAGTTTGCAATTCTTTTGATTTCTCTTCATATTCTTTGCGCTTATTTGAAAGTTCTTTGGTTGTTTCATCAAGCTTTTCATCGGTTGCATAATCAACCATGGTTTTGCTTGCGGAAAGTGACGAAACCTGTTTGTCAAATTCATTTATTCTTGACTTAACCTTTGCCATGAGTTCTTCGCCATATTGCGAAAGGTTGAAAATATTGCTCATGATTTCGGTTCTTTCGCTTGGTTTTGCTTGCAAAAACGCAGCAAATTCGCCTTGTGGAAGTGCAATACATTTTGCAAATTCGTTTACGCCTAGCCCCACAATTTGAAAAATCTTGTCATTAACGCGGTTTGTGCCTTCTTCAATAAGTTTTCTTTCATCGCCATCAATTTCATAGAGTTCTGCGCTTGAATCAATGTCTTTCCCGTTTTTCTTTTTTGAGAAAGTTCTAGTGATTTCAAAAGTTTTATTTTTCCCAGAAACGAGCATTGAAAATGTGAAAGAAACGGTTGCTTTTGAGCATTTTGTGTTTATGAAATCTATGTTTTGTTTGGTGCGTTCAACTTTGCCGTAAAGCGAGAGAGTGATTGCATCAAGAATGGTTGATTTTCCGCTGCCGGTTTTTCCAAAAATTCCGAAAACTCCGCCAGTTAGGCTTTCAAAATCAAGTTCTTGTTTGGTTTCAAAACTATTCAAACCTTCAATGGTCAATTTAATTGGCTTCATTTTCTTCTCCTTTACAATCCATAAACATTTGAACTAAATCACTGCTTGGCTCAACGCCACGAACTGTTTTATAAAATTCCGAGAATAAGTCAACATCATTAAGTTTGATTCGTTTTGTGTTAGTTTTTGATTGTATGCTTCCGGCTGGTCTTGAAAGTGAAATGTTAGAAATGCAAGGGAAGTCTTTTTTGAGTGCTTTTAAACTCGATGCGGAAAGTGGCTCGCTTTGCACAATTTCCAGCTCCACAATATCAAGATTATCATAGTTTAAAAGTTTGTCATTTGCTTCATCAATTGATGAAACAACCACTTTTTCATATCTTGCAGGATTTTTAAGTGCAATAGTTTTAACATCAACAAGTTTGCCGTTTTCACTTTCAATAATATTCACGCTCAAATCTTTATTTTTAATGTTGAGCTTTGTTATTGCACCAGAATAGTAAATATTATCGCCAAGGTCTTGCGCTGAATGAATGTGTCCAAGTGCGGTGTAATCAGCCTTTGGCATAAGCGACTTTGGCATTGCCATAAGGTCGCCAACTTTAACGACTCCGTCATTGGTTTGAGAACCAACCATAAATAGGTGCGAAACGAAAATATTAAAATTGTCGTCATCAAAAGCACTGGTGCTGATGTCTGCCCATTCTTTAACTTTTTCTGCATAAGAAAGTTCGCTGTCAACTTTTTCCGAAATTCGTGCTTCTGTTGGATAAGGAAGATATGCAATGGTTGCAATTTCTTCGTTTTTCTTGATTTTAATGTGTCCTTTTCCTGTTTCCACAACTCTTATTTCAGTGTTTTTTGTGAAAGCAGACTCTTTTAGTTTTTCAAGAGAACTTGCAAGTGCAATGTTATGCTTGCTCGCAAGTGGCAAACCTGCCGAAAGTCTTGTTGGATCATCGTGGTTGCCAGCCAACACAAAAATAAATCTTTCGCCATTGTTTGATAGTTTTTGAATCGCATCAAAAAACAATTCTTCAGCTTCAGCTGATGGGCTTGCGGTGTTGAAAACATCTCCGGCAATAATAACGCAGTCAATATTTTCAAAATTAGCAATAGATTCAATTTCTTCAAGCGTTCTTTTCTGCTCAATAAGTCTATCTCTGCCGTTGGTTTTAGCACCCAAATGCCAGTCGCTAGTATGCAAAAATTTCATAGATTTCTCCTAAAAAATTCCAAATTAAAATTAAGTGGTTGAATTTTTACTCTGATAGTGTTATTATAATCGTGTTTAGTAAATAAATCAAATAAATTCTAGGAGGGTTGCGATTTTGGCACTTTGTTCTTATTCAAGCAAGCTTGCAATGGATGGTTACACCGTTATTGATAACACTTTCTTAAATGAATTTTTGCCACAGGCAACTGGCGAAGATGTTAAGGTTTATTTGTATGGCTTAAATTTGTGTGCAAATCCAAACACTGATGACAATTGTCTTGACACCATGAGCAAAGTTTTGTGCTTGACCGAAGATGAAATTTTGAAGTCATTTTCTTATTGGCAAGAAATGGGTTTGGTTCAAGTTGTTTCTGCAAATCCACTAGAAATCAGATTTTTGCCAGTTAGAACCAGAAGCGGAAGCTCAAAACTTAGAAACAAAGAAAAATATACCGATTTTAACAGTCAAATTCAAGCTGTTATCTCTGGAAGAATGATAACTCCAACTGAATATAACGAATATTATTCACTTATTGAAACTTACCATTTTGAGCCAGAAGCACTCGTTATGATTGCAAAGTATTGCACGGTAAAAAAATCAAATTCAATTGGCTATCCATACATTTTGGCGGTTGCAAGAAACTATGCAGAAGAAGGTTTAAAAACAACCGAAGCGGTTGAACAAAAATTCATTGAATATGAACAAAACTCTGACGAAATCAAACGCGTTTTGGATGCACTTGGTCTAAAGAGAGAAGCTGATATTGAAGAAAGAAATCTTTATCTTAAATGGAACAATAGTTTTGGCTTCACAAACGGCACTATTGTTGAAGTTGCAAAAACATTGAAAAAACGCGGTGGGTTTGCAAAACTTGATATGTTGCTCACAAAATATTCAGAGCAAAAGTTGTTTACAATTGACGAAATTTCTGAATTTTCAACGAGACAAGAACAAATGTTTGAAATTGCCAAAACCGTTTCAAAAAATCTTGGACTATATTATCAAAACCTTGAAAATGTTGTTGATACTTATATTTCCGACTGGACAAACAAAGGCTACGACAGCGAAACTCTGATTTTGATTTCGCAATATTGTTTCAAACAAAGTCTTCGTTCACTTGATGCAATGAACACAGTTGTCCAAAAATTCTACAAACTTGGTTTGATTTCATCACAGTCAATTGAACAATACATTTCATCAGTTTTGAAGCTTGATGAGCAAATCAAACTTATTCTTGATAATGTTGGTCTTATTCGTTCCGTTTCAAGCTATGATAGAGATTTTTACAAAACTTGGACAAACAACTGGGGTTTTTCCGATGAACAGATTTTAAAAGTGTCTGACGCCGCAAAGGGCAAGTCAAATCCAGTTTCATACTTAAACAAAATTTTGGCAACTTTAAATGAAAGCAATATCAAGTCTGACAAAGACATTGAAAAATATCTAAAAGGTGTTGTTGTTGATAAATCTAAAGTTGATAAGCCAGACTTCGCAACAAGAGAGTATTCATCAGAACAAATGAATGCTTTGTTTGACTCACTTGATGATATTGAAATTTAAAAAGGAGAACATGAATGGATTTTCGTCAAATTGACAAAGATTTGCAAATTGAGTTTGCAAACCAAAAAGTGAAGGTTGAAAAACAGGCATCAGAAAATTTGGCGCGTGCAAATTCAAGTCCTGTTTACTTTGAACTCGACAAACTGGAAAGGCAAATGGTTTTGCAAATTTCAAAATGTAAAACTAAAAATGAAACCTACAAAAACCTAAAGCAAAACCTTGAAACCGTTAGACAAGAAAAAACAAAAGTTTTAAACAAACTCGGTCTTAAGGCAAGTGACCTTAAACCAAAGTATCATTGTTTGCGTTGCATGGATTCTGGATTTATTGCTGGCAAGCCTTGCGAGTGTTACAAAAAAAGAAAAAATGCAGAGCTTATAAAAGCGTTTGGGCTTTCAGCCGACACAAATTGTTCGTTTGATAAATTTGACACCAAGATTTGTAAAAACGCAAAACAAGCAGAAACTTTGCAAAAATTGGCAAAAATTCTTGAAAAATGGGCAGAAAATTATCCAAATAATCAAAAAAATAACATTATAATTTGCGGAAAAACAGGTGTGGGCAAAACATATTTGTCTTCATGCTTGGCAAATAAAATGCTCGCAAAAGACAAAACTGTTTGTTTTATTTCGGCTTTTGATTTGAATGAATCGTTTTTAAAATATCACACATCATTTGATGCAACAAAATCGTCATGGCTTGAGCCGTTTATTGAAGCAGATGTTTTATTTATTGATGATCTTGGCACTGAACCAATTTTAAAAAATGTTACAAAAAACTATTTGTACCTTGTTCTGTCAGAACGCGAAAGGTTTAATAGACCAGTTGTCATCACGACCAACTTGATGCTTGATGAACTCAATAACCGCTATGATGAAAGAATTTGTTCAAGACTTTGTAATAAAAGATATGCAAGTTTGTTCTTGATTGATGGTGATGATTTAAGACTTTCAAAATAGCAAAAAATTAGTCAAAAAATTATGCATAAAAAATCGCAATCCAATTTAGTTTAATGATTTTTAAACTTAAAAGTTTGCGATTTTTCTTTTGTTTAATTGTATGAAAATGTTTTTATATTGCAAAAATTTACATTTTTAATTTAAAATTTGTTTTTATTATAACTTTTTAATGTTGTGGCAAATGGGCATCTTTCTGCATAGTTCCAAAAATATTTATTATATTTTGAAGAGATGTTTATCCATGGTTTTCTGCCACCTGAATAGTGTATGATTTTTGGGTCTTTTTCACTTGTTTCATATTCTGTTAAAAGATGTGTTGGCAACGAATGAAAAATGTTGTCAATGTCTTCAACAAAGTCAAATTCAGCACCGATAATTTTAACATCATCTTTACAAATGTAGTTTAAAAGATCTTGGTCATACTGTGTCCACTTTTTTGAAACAGCCAAGTCAAGTAGTTGTTTTTCAGAGTATTGACTATTGAATTTTTTAACATTAAAAATCAAAACGCCTGAAACAAAATAGTTATCGAACTGTTTTATGCCAAGTTCTGTGATTCTATATTTTGTGCGTTCATAGTTGTTGTTATAGCAATTTGCAATTCCTTCATAGTCGCGAACTGCGCCAATAAGATTGTTGCTACAATCAAATTGCAGCAGTTTTGCAATATCATCCAAAACAACCAAGTCTGCGTCACAAAAAATCACATAATCATAATCTTCCATAACAGTTGGTGCAAGAATTCTGAAATAAATTTCACTTGAATATTTTGTGTTTGTTAGCCTCGTTTCTAGATAAAAATTATAACCATAAATTGCAGGACCAACATTCACAAATCTGATTGAAAAGTTTGGATAGTGCTTAATTTGAGATAAAAGTCTAAACTGATTTTCGTCTGAAATTCCTGTTGTTAGAATCACAATATCATAGTTGTTTTTTGCTGAAGAGTGGTCAATTATTGACTCAAGCTCGACACTCAAAAGTGGAACATATTTGTCATTTGCTGAAAAGCAAATTGGCACATAATTGTCCGTAAAAACTGGTTTAATCTTTTCCATATTTTATCCTCTATAATTAGTTTACCAAAAAAGAAAAAATATAGCAAATATATACAAATTATTCATAAAAAATATTTAAAAAATAAAAAAAGACTTATAACAAAAGCATAAACTTAAAGGTTAAAATAGCTTTTAATGTTATAAGTTAAAATTTGCAAAAAATATAATAAAATATCAAAAATTATTAAAAATTTAATAAAAATTCATATAAAATTGCGTTTTTTTTTAAAATTTAAAAGTGGATTCTTGAACGGAAAAGTCAGGGGTGTACTCTGTGCTTGCACTTGAAAAATCTTGCAAAAACACATTTTCAAATCCGAGCTTTTCAAGTTTGTTTACTAATATTTTGTATTCCAGTGGTTTAATCTTGCGGTTTAGTTCCGGGTCGGATTTTGCCTTTGCCATTGGAACATATTGCGACATCAAACTTAAATAAGTTTTATTGCCAAGATTTTCATAAATCCAGTCAATAATTTTTTCGCTATCTTTTGTTTGATTTGGCAAACACAAATGTCTAATAATCATACCTTTTTTCATCAAGCCATTTTCAAAAATATCTTCTGGCTGATTTTTGCGCATTTCAAGGGTTGCCTTTGAACATTCTTCAAAATAGTTTGGTGCAAGTGAAAGTCTTGCTGATAAATCACTTGAATAATATTTAAAATCGGTTAGATAAATATCAACATAGTTTTTTAGTTTTTTTATTGTTTCAACTGTCTCATAACCAGAAGTGTTCCAAACGATAGGAATTTTTGGTCTGTAAATATCAAGAGCATTGATGATTTGCTCGGTGTAGTGGGTTGGTGTGACAAGATTTATGTTGTTTGCGCCAGCATTTTCAAGTTGTTTGAAAAGTGAAACAAGTGTATCAATCGAAACTTCTTTGCCTTCGCATTCTGTTGAAATTTCATAATTTTGACAATAAATACATTTCAATGTGCAGCTTGAGAAAAATATAGCACCGCTTCCGTTTTTGTCGGAGATTGGTGGTTCTTCAAAATAGTGCAGCATAACTTTGTTTATTTTTGGCTTAACACCAGCCTTGCAAAATCCAACACTTTTCTCGCGATTTACATTACATTTTCTTGGGCAAATATTACATAAATTTTCCATAATGTTAATTATAGGACAATTATAATCTTTGTCAAATGTATTTTATTCTATGTTTTTGTCAGCAGTTGCAAATTTCGTTTGTCTATGATATAATCGCAAGTATAATTATTATGGAAAAAATCAAGAAAAATGATGAATTTGTTGTTACCATTGATAGATATGGTGATTCTGGGGAAGGTATTGCGGTTTATAACGGCATAGTTGTCTTTGTGCCTTTTGCGAAAGTCGGCGACACTGTTAAAGTTCATGTGATAAATGATAAAAAATCATTTTTAATTGCAAAAATTATTGAAAAAATATCTAGCGATAAAAATGAAACCATTCCACCATGCCCATACTTTTTTAAATGCGGTGGTTGCGATATTCAACATTTTAGTAAAGATGAACAATTGAAATTTAAAAAAGAAATGGTGAAAAATTCACTCAAAAAATATGGAAAAATTGAAACGGAAATCTGTGATGTCATTCCAAGCGACAAGTGGTTTAGATATAGAAATAAATTTGCATTTCCTGTTCAGGAGAAAAATGGCGAGATAAAAATTGGCATGTATCAAAAAAACAGCCATAATATCATAGAGATTGATGATTGTTTGCTTCAGACTGAAAAAGTGAAAGTGATCCTAAAATTATTCAAAGAATATATGCTTGAAAATAAAATTTCAGCTTATAATGAAGAAACGCATAAAGGAATCATTAAGCATATTGTTGTTCGTGAGCACGGCGGTGAATTTATCATGACTGTTGTGGTGACAAGTGAAAAATTTAATAATTTTGAGCCGTTAATTGAAAAACTAAAAACGCAATTTTCATCATTTGGAATAGTTAAAAATGTAAATAAATTGCAAAATAATGTAATTTTTGGCAATTTTGATGAAAATATTTATGGATTAACAAATCTAGAACTTGAAGATTTTGACATAAAATATGAAATAAATAACAGAAGTTTTTTGCAGGTGAATGATTATATTAAAAATCTAATCTACAAAAAAATTATTGAAACGATTGGAGATCAAAACAATATTATTGATGCATATAGTGGAGCGGGTCTTTTGTCATCAATTCTTGCAAAGCATTCGCGAAATGTTGTGGGGGTTGAAATTGTAAAAGAAGCAACTGAAAATGCAAATAATTTAAAAAATAAAAACAATTTATACAATTTAACTAACATAAATGGTGATTGTGCAGTCGTCATACCAAAACTTGCAGAAGAGTTTAAAGGTGACTTTGCAGTTGTTGTTGACCCACCAAGAAAAGGATTGGATAAAAAGGTTGTTGATAGTTTTTTAAGTGCAGAACCAAAACAAATTGTGTATTTGTCTTGCAATCCCGCAACGCTGGCTCGTGACTTATCGTTTTTAACCGCGAAATACGATATCGATTTCCTCCAACCTTATGATATGTTTCCAGAAACCGCAAATGTCGAAACCCTCGTGAGTTTAAGAATTAAACAAAACGAGAAGTGAGAACAATTTGCGAAGTTTCGCCCCCACGGCGAGTGGAACATATATTGAAAATATAAAAAAGTAAGAAACCGCAAATGTCGAAACCCTCGTGAGTTTAAGAATTAAACAAAGCGAGAAGTGAGAACAATTTGCGAAGTTTCGCCCCACGGCGAGTGGAACATATATTGCAAATATAAAAAAGTAAGAAACCGCAAATGTCGAAACCCTCGTGAGTTTAAGAATTAAAAGCGCAAAATAGCACAAAAATTTAAAAAAAATATGTAAAATTTCATTAAAAAAGGAGTGAAATATGATTAGAATTGCGAATAATTCGGATTTTGAACAAATCAATATTATAAGAAAACAAGTATCAAAAATTCATAGTGATAATGAAGATAAAATATTTAAAAATGATTTTTCAAATGAATTTAGAGATTATTTGCTTGAATATTTTGGTTCTGA
>CAKVFH010000020.1 GCA_934746515.1 uncultured Clostridia bacterium | reverse complement strand
AGTTCTAGGAGTATCAATTTCTTTTCAGAATCAATTTTTTTAAGATTATCCAATATTTGTTTATCTTTATCATATTCAAAATAATCATAATAAAAAAAGTGTTCGATTGAAACTCCGCAAACTTCCAAAATATCCAAAAGTGTTTCAAGCCTTGGCAAAAAATCTTTTTTTGACTCTAATCTGTTGATGTAGCCATCATTCATACCAATTTTTTGTGATAATGCCCTTGCTGACAAATGTGCTTCAATTCTAATTTGACTAATTCTTTTTATAATCTCTAATTTATCCATTTTCACCTCAATTGCATATATATATTTTATATGCAAAAGTAAAAGAACTAATCATATACAACTTGTCAAAATATGTAAAATTTTGTAAAAATATCACATTTATTGCGATATTTGTTGCAAAATATCACATATAATGCTATATTTTTATTAAGAGTATGATTGTTTGGAACATTTATTGCGAGATTTTATACATTTCAAACTAATACCAATAAAATTTTTTAGTAGGAGGATACTATGAAAGAAAAAGAAAAACAAAATAAAACAAAGGGAGGAAAAATCTTAAAACCTATCGCAATTGCAGGCTTGTCGCTTGCTATGGCTTGTTCGCTTTCCGCTTGCGGAAAGGACAAAAGTAGCAACAAAGATCCAGAAGTTCCAGCAATAATTTGGACTGCAGACAATGCATACACCCAAGCCAAAGCAGAAGGATTTACCGGAACATTTGAAGAATTTTTAGCAACACTTGCCGGCATCACAAAAGTCGAAACTGATTCAAACGGTCACTTAAAAGTTACTCTCAGCGACGGCAGCATAGTTGACGCTGGAAAAGTAACCGGTGAAAAAGGTGAAAAAGGAAACGACGGTGCAAATGGTAAAGACGGCGTTAGTGTTACAAGTATTACAAAAACAAGTTCAAACGGCTTGGTTGACACCTACACAATCACCCTTTCAAATGGTTATTCAGAAACTTTCACCGTAACAAATGGTAGAAATGGTCAAAATGGTGTGAATGGTCAAAACGGTAAAGACGGTGTAAATGGCAAGGACGGTAAAGACGGCATAAATGGTCAAGATGGTGAAAAGGGAGACAAAGGCGACGACGGCATTGGTATTGCTAAAATTGAATCAAAAACTGACAGGTGGGGTTTAGTTACAACAACAACCTACACCTATACAGATTCAACATCAGAAAATCCACATTTCGATGTGTTTGAAGTTAATAATGGTGCTCAATTTGGTAGACAATATGATGTAAGAACAAGTGAAGAAATTTCATATCTTCTTAAAAACGGTGTTACTAACTTTGCTCTTCTAAATGATATTGAAGTTAGTGAAACAGCAACATTAAAAGCAACTGATGTTGGTGTTATGAAAAAAGTTCAAGTTTCAGAAAATGAAGGACAACCTGTTTATGAAAACATTTATCTTAATTATGAATTTAACCTAAATGGTTACACATTAACTGTTCCTTCAAAATATCCTTTGTCGGTTGAAGACGGTCTTAATGTTATGTTTGAAAATGGAACACTTATTGGTAGCGAAGAATCACTTAAATTTAATTCTGAAAAAACAACCATAAACTTTAACGAAGATGTCAATTTTAAATTTGGTGTTGTTTCAGCTGCCGAACTTGTTTCTGCAGCTCAAGTTGACGATGCGGAAATCGTTTTACTTTCAGATATTGAAACAGATGAGAATTTCGTATTTATAAGAAAAATAACTCTTGATCTTAATGGCAAAACATTAAAAGGCGATGGTTCTAATGGTGTTATTTTGGCAGGAATTGGTGCCGATGTAACAATTACTGGAAACGGAACAATTATTGCAAAAGAAAGTTCTGATCGATATGCAATGGCTGTTCATGCAATTATAAATTCTAAAGTTACTATTGAAAGTGGAACTTTTACACAAGAAATAACCGGAACAGATGACCAATATGATTTAATTTATTTAGAAGGATCTGCTCAAGTCACAATATTAGATGGAACATTTAAATGTCACACACCAAAATGGACATTAAATAAAAAAGACTATGACGTTAAAACAGCAAAAATCATTGTTAAAGGTGGAACATTTGAAAACTACAACCCAGCAAAATCTGAATCTGAAAGTCCTGTTGAAAATTTCGTTGCAGAAGGTTATGAATCAATCTTAGTTGATGGAAGTTCAACAAATTACAAAGTTGTTAAACAAGAAGTGTAAAATAATAAAAAATCTATGCTAGCTGAAGTATTTCTTTAAAAGAATACCTTAACATCGCATAGATTTTTTATATGTTTTTTTATTACCTACGAAAAAATTTGTCAAGTGTCTCGCTATCACACACAAACCTAATCACCCGAAATTTGCAAATTCTCATCTTCCCTTTCCTTGAAAATTGCTTTTATTTCTTCTGGACATAAATCGCAATTTTCATCAAAAATAAAATCTTCAAGATACTCTGACTTTAGTTTTGATGATTCGACAGCAAACTCTTTGATAGTATCATATAGTTCTTCATAACCCGAAGTTCTTGAATCATAAAAACCTTTTCCTGAAGTCGAAATCAACAACCTTAGCGGAATATTATATTTACAAATAAACATTCCTTCATGACATCCAAAGGTCTTTTGAAGATCCGGTAAATCTTTTAATTTTTTAAAAAAGTGTGTATATCTAACCCCAGACTTATATTTATGAGTATTGCTAAAACTCTCATCAAAATAAGACCCATTATTTTTAATTTGTCCTTTTAATATTGAAGACAATTCGCCAGCACTTGCATATCTATAAACTATCATAGGTAACATTATAACATATAAAGAGATTTTAGCAAGAATTTCAGAAAAAAAACAGTGATAAATTAAGCCGCCTTTTAAGCATTACTTAATTTATCACCATTACTTTTAGTATTCAACAACATCAATAAAACTTTCAAGCATAGCCTTGTTTTCTGGCTTGCATTTGTTGAGATGTGCAGCCGCAACAATTGGAACCCAAGTTTGAACATAATGTTTGTCTGTGTTTGTTTTCTTGCAGAACAAATCAAGATATTTTTCAGCAAGTTCGTCTTTTTTGTCCATTTTCATCAATAGATAACTCATAGCTACATCAGCTGAAGCATTGCCTTGTGTGGCATGTGACCAGTCAACAATGTAAACTTTGCCGTTTTTGTCAATGATAACATTGCTAAATTGGTAGTCGCCATGCAAAACCTTGTTGTGTTTTTCAAAACCAGCAAGTCTTGATTTTAAATCAAATTTCTTTGAATCAGAAAGTTCGGTTTCGTCGATTTTGTCAGCCATTTTATCATGAAGTTTTCTGAGAAGTGTTGATCTTTTTGAGTGCATCTCAATTTGAGTTTCAACAAAAAGTTTTAAATAGCTGTCAACTTTTGAAGGGTTTTCATCAATGAGCTGTTCAAGTGTTTTTCCTTCAATAAAATCCATTGAAATTACCCACTTGCCATCAATTTTTGTAACTTCTTGAAGCGCAGGAATATTGAGACCTGTCTCGTAAATCCTTGCTTGGTTCAATGCTTCATTCAATACATTTGCAACTGAATAAGTTTCATCAAATAATTTTATCAATTTGTTTTCATCTTGGTAGATTGTTTTATTTTTTCTAACCGCTACAACTTGTTCTAACTTCATTTTTCTTCCCCCTTTTATTTTCCGTAATAAGCTTTTAAGTACATTTCTTTAATTTCTGAAATTTTTGGATATCTTGGATTTGCGCCAGTGCATTGATCATCAAATGCCTGTTCACTCATTTCATCAAGTGTTGCAAGGAACTTGCCTTCTTCAACACCATAATCTCTGATTGTCTTTTTGATTCCAATTTTATCTTTAAGCTCATCAATAGCTTTAATCAAGTTTTCAAGTTTTTCTTGGTCAGTGTTGCCACCCAAATTCAAAGCTTCAGCAACTTCTGCATAACGCCTTAAGGTGTGTGGATATTCATATTGTGGGAAGGTTCCCATTTTTGCAGGAACTTCACTTGCATTATATCTCAAAACTTCATCAAGCATCAGAGCATTAGCAATACCATGTGCAATGTGGTGGAATGCACCAAGTTTGTGTGCCATTGAGTGACATACACCTAAAAATGCATTTGCAAAAGCCATACCAGCCATTGTTGCAGCATTTGCCATTTTTTCTCTAGCTTCTGGGTCACTAGCGCCATTTTCGTAAGCTCTTGGAAGAAATTCAAAGATCATTTTCAAACTTTCAAGTGCCAAACCATCAGTGAACTCTGTCGCCATCATTGAAGCATAGGCTTCCAAACAATGTGAAACCGCATCAATTCCAGAAGCCGAAGTCAAACCCTTTGGAGCATTCATCATCATGTCGGCATCAACAATTGCCATGTTTGGCAAAAGTTCATAGTCAGCAAGTGGATATTTAACACCTGTTTGTTCATCGGTGATAACCGCAAAAGGTGTAACTTCACTGCCAGTTCCAGCGCTTGTTGGAATAGCAATAAAGTATGCTTTTTCACCCATCTTTGGGAATGTGTAAACTCTCTTTCTAATATCCATAAATCTCATTGCAAGGTCTGCAAAATCAACTTCTGGATGTTCATACATAACCCACATGATTTTGCCAGCGTCCATTGCAGAACCGCCACCAATAGCAATGATTGCATCAGGCTTAAAGGCTCTAATCTGCTCTGCACCTTCTTTTGCGCAAGCAAGTGTTGGGTCTGGTGCAACATTTGAAAATACACTATAAAAAATTCCAAGTTCGTCAAGTTTGTCAGTGATTGGCTTTGTGTAGCCATTGTTAAACAAGAATGAGTCTGTTACAATAAACACACGTTTCTTGTTAAGCACAGTTTTAAGCTCTTCAAGTGCAACAGGCAAGCAACCTTTTTTGATGTAAACCTTTTGAGGTGTTCTGAACCACAACATATTTTCTCTCCTTTCCGCAACTATTTTTACATTTAACAAATGTTTTATTCCAACATTTTCACTAACACTATTACCGCCCCAAGATCCGCAACCAAGAGTGAGTGATGGTGTCAAATTGAAATTATACAAATCACCAATGCCACCTTGCGATGATGGAGTGTTCACCAAGATTCTGCAGGTCTTCATTTTGCTGTAGAATTTTTTGAGTTTGTCTTGTTCGGTTATTGTGTTTAAATAAACTGAAGAAGTGTGTCCAAAACCACCATCTTCAATGAGTCTTTCTGCTTTTTTGATTGCTTCATCAAAATTTTCTGCCTTATAGAAGCCTAAAACAGGGCTGAGTTTTTCATGAGCAAATGGCTCTGAAAGTTCAACACTTTCAACTTCACCAATCAATATTTTTGTATTTTCTGGAACGCTCACACCGGCAAGCTCTGCGATTTTATATGCACTTTGACCAACAATTTTTGAGTTTAATGCACCATTGATAATGATTGTGTTTCTAACCTTGTCGGTTTCATCGCCTTTCAAAAAATAGCATCCGCGATTTTCGAACTCTTGCTTTACTGCATCATAAACATCAGCGCACACAATAACTGATTGTTCACTTGCACAAATCATACCATTATCAAAAGTTTTGCTGTGAATGATTGAGTTTACTGCAAGTTTGATGTCTGCTGAGCTATCAATAACCGCTGGTGTGTTTCCTGCACCAACACCGAGCGCTGGAGTTGAGCTTGAATAAGCCGCTTTAACAAGTCCCGGGCCACCAGTTGCAAGAATGATATCTGACTCTTTCATAAGAGTGCTTGTTAAGTCAAGAGTAGGCTCGTCAATCCAGCCCAAAATGTTTTTTGGAGCTCCTGCTTTTTCGGCAGCTTCCAAAACGATTTTAACAGCTTCAATTGTGCTCTTTTTAGCTCTTGGGTGTGGGCTGATGATTATTGCATTTCTAGTTTTAAGTGCAATAAGTGTTTTAAAGATTGCTGTTGATGTTGGGTTTGTTGTTGGGATTATACCGCAGATAACACCAATTGGTTCAAGTATTTTTTTTGTGCCATAAACTTTGTTGTCTTCAACAACACCAACCGTTTGAGCGTCTTTATATTTATTGTAAATATATTCTGAAGCGAAATGGTTTTTTATAACCTTATCTTCAACAACACCCATGCCAGTTTCTTCAACGGCAAATTTTGCAAGTGGAATCCTTGCCATATTTGCAGCCTTTGCTGCTTCAAAGAAAATTTTATCAACTTGTTCTTGCGAAAATGACGCATATTTTTTTTGCGCTTCACGAACAATGCCAATAAGTTCTTCTAGTTTTTCTTGTGAATCAATAATGTCTTGCATTAAATTAAACCTCCTTGTTGAAACACGTTAATATCAAAATTATTATACGGAGAAATGAAAACTCGGTCAATTAAAAAATATACCCATAATGCACAAATATATTAACTGTTAATTCAAATATTGTAATAAAACTGCAAATTGCGCCTTTATTGACATAAGCTCCAGATTTTGTTATAATAAAAATAGTAAGTAAGGAGAATTGTGATGAATTATAGTTATTTGAAAAAATGGTACGATGAAGTTCATGCAAACATCGGTTCAAAGGTTGAACCATTTGAAGTTTTGTTTGAAGAACCTGTCGGCAAAAACGATGTTATTGTCGATACTCATGGACACACAACCTACTCTGACGGAAAAAGATCTTCCTTCTTTTATCACGAGCAAGCAGAAAATTCCGCAAGGCTATATGACAAAACATCTCAACAGAAACATGATTTCAGGCATGGCGCAAACGAGAAATCACGAGCATTGATTGGTAGTTCCGACCACGATAGCATTGGAACAGACAACGGATTTAATGGCGTTGAAGTAACCTGCAGGCTAAACGGTCAGCAAATTGAAATCTTGGTCTATAACTTTGACTACAACAAAGCAAAACAACTGATTAACTCTCATGAGTTTCCATACCTAGACCGCTCATTCAAGATAAAGAGAATCTTAACTTTACTGCAGAGACGAATTGACAAAGTCAACGAAATGAACCTAACAGACAAGCCACTCACAATCAATCATTTTGTGAGCATTGAACTCGAAAAGAATAAAGAAAATCCAAAAAAACAAACCTTTTTGAATGCAGGTCTTGATTTTAACAAAATTTATACTCCGGGAAACCAAATTCCAGAATATGTAAATATTAACGGTCAAGAATACAAAATCAATTTTGACTTTTTCAATAGCAAACTATTTTCTTATATTAACAATAGTGAAAACGGAAAAATTTTCTTAAAATCAATTGAAGAAAAAACAAATGCCGAAAAAGCACTCGACTTTGGAACTTTCCAAAGACTTGTTTTGACCAACCCAGAAGGCGAGCTTTATGTTGACGATGCAAAATATTGGCCAACTGCCGAACAAGTTATAGACTTTGCCGAAAAAGCCGATGGCATTTCTGTTTTGGCTCACCCATTCGGCTATGGCGGTATCAAATACTCACCATTTGAACTCATGGAAAATTTACGAAAATTGGGAGTTAAAGGTATTGAAGCATTTCATGGTTTTAACGAACCAGACGAAATCGAATTTATTTATAAATATTGCCAGTTTTACGGATTGCTTGCAACAATGGGTTCAGACACACATGAATATTATTCAAACCAAGGTGGCAGAGTTAATCCAGGCATCGCACCAGGAAAAGGCGGAGAGTCAAGATTTGGCAAGGACAACAAAATCGACGAGTCATCTCTTGGAACATACAATTTTCACTATTTTGGCACTGGTGCATGGCGTGGCGAAAAAGAATACGACAATATGGCAATTCCTGAAACTGCAATTGAACATATCAACCAAATCAAGAAAAAAATTGAAGCAAGGGAGCTAGCAAATCAAAAACTATTGCAAAAATTGCAAAATGCAACAACCAAACAATCTCAACCAAATCAATAAATAGCAAAATCACCAGCCTGACAATGTGTTGGTGATTTTTATTTGCAAATTTTCCAAAAAATCCCCCGCCAAACTAAAATTTTTCACCGCCTAAAATTTAAACTTACTTAACCTTAAACTATACAAAACACCATAGTCTCTCGGCTAGCAAATATATTTTTAAAAGTATAGACATTAAAAAATAATTATGTTATAATAATAGTATGGAAAAAGTTGATGATTTTAACAAAAATTCAGATATTGAATTCTACATTGTGAGAAAATCTCCAGGTAATAGATTCCTTATTGCTGCAGTCGGTTCAGAAGACGGTGGCTATATTTATTTTGGCTTACAATATTCACATTCTAGTTTAAGCATAGGAAAACCACAAATTCTCAAAATTTCACAAATAGATAACATAGTTGAACTTTGCGGTTCACCAAATGTGCATGTTTTGGCTGTTGATAAATGCGATCCACGCACAATGAAACTATATAATATTCTTTCCTCTAGCATTCAAGATTATTTTGAAAAAACTGAAAAAGCGCAAGCACAAAAAAATAAAGATAACGAAAAACATGACAAATCTGAAAAACCTGTTTTAATGTAAAATGGTAAGGATATTATGGATATTGAACAATACTTACAAAATATTATAAACACCTGCAAACAGCACATGTCTTCGGGCGAATGGTCAAAAAACGATGCGATAAGATATGCTTATGTTACACTCGGGAAAAAGCTTTCAAAAAGCACTCGCTTTTTCTTTTCCCTTGAACAAAAATATGGTGATTGCGGACTTTCTGTTGAAGAAATGAAAAAAATTCATCTTGCAGATCAAAGCTATGAAGTTACATGCTATGTTTCAGCAAAAATGCTTAAAAGGATATTCACTGCTATTGGCATTGAATCAACAATCTTGCAATCAGCAACTGCAAGACCATATAACATGAATGGCGAAACATTAAATATTTTACACTCATACTTATTTTGCACCGGCGATGATGATAAAAAATATTTTTTGTCACCAAACAGCGACCTTGTGAATTTAAAATTTGGCTTTAAAACAGAACATTTTGCAAATGATGTACCATATTTTCATGACGGAAAACAAACCTATAGCGGTGACGAAGTTAAATATTCAACACTCTCTGACTCAGAAATTTTTAAAATTGATAAAAAAATTGGATATTTATCACAAGTCGTTGACATTTCGCCACAAAAAGAAAATTTTGTTTATGCCAACGACAATCCAAACTTTACAGTTTATGGCAAACAACGCAATTCAACTGACGACTATTTAATGGATAACATCGAAAATCTCGATAATGGTTTCTTAAACAAATTCAATCATCTTTTTGAAACATTCAGAAAACCAAATGGTGAACACATTACAAATTTTTCTGAACTTACTCCAAGTCAAAAACGAATTTTGGAAAAATATATAATAACTAGAAGTGTTGAGTTAATCAGAAAAAACATGAATATTTCTGAAGATAACAAAATCATTAAAACAGAAATCCCTGAAATTTTAAGCCAACCTTCACTTGATGTTGGCAAGCTTCAAACAACAATAAAAAATTTGATTGCAACGAACTTAAATGACAAAAACAAGGCACTTCTGGAAAACAATCAAACTCATTCCTTTATCACTATGAGCACCGCGCTGTCTCTCATTTCAATAATTGAAGCCTTTCCAGACAAATCTAATATTTCAAAATTATCATCAAAAGAAAAAGAAAATCTGTTTTTCAGGTATCAACAAGGAATCAAAAGACTCGCTAAATTTTTCGTTCCACCTGAAGTTATCGCTGAATACACAAACAATAAAGACGCGTCAAACACTTTCCTTTTTAATAAAATTATAAGCTTGCTTACAAAAGACTTTGAAGTGGAAACATCAAGAGAATGTGGATATCTCCCACAATTTAGCAAGGATTTTGAAATTGTTGAACAAGCAACATACCTAAAAAGATATTTGAGAACAATCTTAAAGCCTGAACTTCCAACAGAAAAAGATTTTACTTCAAGAATTTTTTACTCAACATTATCAGAAATTGAAAACAAAGATAAACACGCGTTCTTAATTTTTGTTAAAAATAAAGATGACATTATAAATGAAATGACTTATGCAATTGTTTACGACACAAACATCAATCAAATTTATTCAACAAACTTTTTGAAAGTTCGCAGCAAATATAACATTTTGAGCAAATCTATCATGAGTCAACTTGAAGGTGGAAAAGCATGCATAGAGCCAGACATTGAAACCCTTTCTGATTCAGAAATCGATGACATTTTGTCGATAACCGAAAAAGACTTAACTATGCTAGAAGACAAATCTGACCCTGAACCAGGGAAAGATTATGAATAATCATAAATTTTAAAAAAACACAAATACTAATGGAAGGCAAACATGCCTTCTGTTTTTTTATTTGTGCAATATAAATTTCAAACCACAACATCTTGTGTTTTGCGTAGGTATAAACAAATTTAATTAAAGACTGCTGTATTTGTAGCAATTTTTATAGCACTACTAGAAGTTGTTATATAATGCAAACAAACATCGTTTCTAAATGCTTATTTTTTCTAATAGTGTACAATCCACAAAAAATTTCAATAGTTTTTTGAAAAAAATTTATTTTTATGCAAAATAACCAAAAAAACACAAAATGTATTGTTCCACTTTTATTTTGAACACAATATATAGTATTATTGCGATGGAATAAAGCACAAGAATTTTATGCAATTTATCACAAAGGAGACAAGGAAAAATGAAAATTATTAAAAGAAGTGGCGAGGAGCAGACATTTGATGTGAATAAGATTATCAATGCTATTTCTAAAGCTAATCTATCGGTTGATGAAAAATCAAAAATAACTGAAGAGCAAATTGATACAATCGCTCACAATGTTGAAGCTGCTTGCAAAAAAACAAAACGTATCGAAAATGTTGAAGAAGTTCAAGACATGGTTGAAAATGAAATTATGAAAATTGGTGCCTTCGAACTCGCTAGAAACTATATCACATATCGCTATCAGAGAGCACTTGTTCGCAAGAGCAACACAACTGATAAACAAATCCTTTCCCTTATCGAATGCAACAACGAAGAAGTTAAGCAAGAAAACTCAAACAAGAACCCAACAATCAATTCAGTTCAAAGAGACTACATGGCTGGCGAAGTTTCAAAAGATCTCTGCGAAAGATTTTTGGTTCCACAAGATGTTTGGACAGCTCACAAAGAAGGCTTGATTCACTTCCACGATGCAGACTATTTTGCACAAAAAATGCACAACTGTGACCTTGTAAATCTTGAAGACATGCTCCAAAACGGAACTGTTATTTCAGGCACAATGATTGAAAAACCACATTCATTCTCGACAGCATGCAACATTGCAACACAAATCATTGCACAAGTTGCATCAAACCAATATGGTGGACAAAGCATCACACTCACCCACCTTGCACCATTTGTTGATATTTCAAGAAAGAAAATCAGAAAAAAGATTGAAGCAGAATTCAAAGAACTTGGCATTCATGTTTCAGACGCACAACTAACTGAAATTGTTGAAAACAAAGTTAAAGACGAAATCAACAAAGGTATCCAAACAATTCAATATCAAGTTGTAACTCTCATGACCACAAATGGTCAAGCACCATTCATCACAGTTTTCATGTATCTTGGCGAAGCTAGAAACGAGCAAGAAAAGCATGACCTTGCAATGATGATTGAAGAAACATTAAAGCAAAGAATCTTGGGCGTAAAGAACCAAGCTGGTGTATATATCACCCCAGCATTCCCAAAACTTATTTATGTTTTGGAAGAACAAAACATTCACAAAGATTCACCTTATTTCTATTTAACAGAACTTGCAGCAAAATGCACAGCAAAACGTCTCGTTCCTGATTATATTTCAGAAAAGAAAATGCTTGAGCTTAAAGTTGACAAAAATGGCGAAGGACATTGCTACACATGCATGGGTTGCAGAAGTTTCTTAACTCCATTCATTGACGAAAATGGCAAACCAAAATATTACGGCAGATTCAACCAAGGCGTTGTAACTGTCAACCTTGTTGATATTGCCCTTTCAGCAGACAAAGATATGGACAAGTTCTGGAAAATTTTTGACGAAAGAATGGAACTTTGCCACAAAGGTCTTCAATGCCGTCACGAAAGACTCACAGGCACTCTTTCAGACGCAGCACCAATTCTTTGGCAACATGGCGCACTTGCAAGACTTGCCCCAGGCGAAAAAATTGACAAGCTCCTTCATGGTGGCTATTCAACAATTTCTCTTGGATATGCTGGTCTTTGGGAAACAGTTTATGCGTTAATCGGCAAAAAACTCACCGAAGAAGAAGGCAAAGAGCTCGGACTTAAAATCATGGAAAAACTCAATGAATACACTGCAAAATGGAAAACAGCCGAAAACATTGACTATTCACTTTACGGCACACCACTTGAATCAACAACCTACAAATTTGCAAAATGTTTGCAAAAGAGATTTGGCATTATCCCAGGTGTAACCGACAAAAACTATATCACAAACAGCTATCATGTTCATGTAACCGAACCTATTTCAGCATTCGATAAACTCAAGCTTGAAAGCGAGTTCCAAAAACTCAGCCCAGGCGGCGCAATTTCTTATGTTGAAGTTCCAAATATGCAAAACAACATCAAGGCAGTTTTGGAAGTTATGGAATTCATTTACAACAACATTATGTATGCTGAACTCAACACAAAATCAGACTATTGTCAAGTTTGCGGATTCGATGGCGAAATCGTAATCGAAGAAACAGAAGACAAAAAACTTATTTGGAAATGTCCAAACTGTGGCAACACAGACCAAACAAAAATGAATGTCGCTAGAAGGACATGCGGCTATATTGGTTCACAATTCTGGAACCAAGGCAGAACTCAAGAAATCAGAGATAGAGTCCTTCACTTATAAGGAGAAATATGTATTACGGAGCATTAAAGAAAACCGATGTTGCAAATGGCGAAGGTGTCAGAGTAACATTGTTTGTTTCAGGTTGCACCCACCACTGCAAAAATTGTTTCAATCAAGAAACCTGGAATTTTTGCTATGGCAAACCTTTTACAAAAGAAACCGAAGACGAAATCATCGAAGCCCTTAAACCAAGCTATATCAGCGGTTTAACACTTCTTGGTGGCGAACCAATGGAACCACAAAACCAAGCTGCCCTTCTTCCGCTTTTGAAACGCGTGCGCGAAACATTCGGTAAAACAAAAAACATCTGGTGCTACACAGGCTACACTCTTGAAACCGACCTTTTGAAACCAAGCCGTGCAAGATGCGAATACACCGACGAAATGCTCAAAAACATCGACACTCTCGTAGATGGCGAATTCATCGAAGACCTTAAAAACTTAATGCTCAAATTCCGCGGTTCTTCAAACCAAAGAATCATCAATGTTCCTGAAACACTCAAATCAAACGAAGTCGTTTTGGAAATGGCATAAACCAACTCAATACAATCAAAAAGACATATCTTAACTGATATGTCTTTTTAATATTGTTTATTTTAGCGAGAGATTATACTCTTTAAGCTTTTCCATTGCAGTTTTGTTGAAATTTTTATAATTAGTCGTCGAGTAGTCGCACAAATAAACTGGCATAACCGAAATCCACTCTGTAAAATTCTCATTTTTAATTATTTTAGCATTGTTTTTTGCATTCATATCACTCACCGACCAACCGCAAGCAGTCTCAAACCAATATTTAAAACTTGGCGTGAGCTGTGTCTGAATTATAAATAAATAGTCATCGCTATGCCCTTCATTCGCCTTGCATCTATCCACAATTGCAGGCACCATTCTTTTGGAGTCTGCCTTGTTTTGCCAGCAACTAACCACAAATTTTGTAAGCCTGAAATATTTGTAATTTTCAGAACTTGTTTCATTATGTGAACCAAAAATCATAACACCCGCTTTTGTTCCGCCAGCGGTCATATCGTTGTATGTCACTTGCCCAATCGTTGCTTTGTTTTCAGTATCATAGTTTACATAGTCATAAAGCGATTTTTCATTGTACTTTATTGTTGAAATATAGCTATCCAAATCACTCCACGACGAACTGCCAGGATAATAATAAACTATGTGGAAAAAGATGTATTCTCCTGGATTTTCATCCAAGAATTTTAAAATCTGCAAAAGCGATTTCTCAAGTGTTCCGCTAACAAGCCCGTGCGATGTGTAATAAACACCATCAATGTATGTCACCCTTGCGTCAATGTATCTCACACCACACTCAAGTTGCGTGTAAACATCATCCATTTGAGTCTTGCTGTATCTCGCAATAAATCCCCTGCAAGTGTTGTAAAGCACCGGATTATTCGAATATGTGTCCTGACTTGAATTTGGTTTTGACTTGTAGTTTATGTCATACGACAAACTGTCATGCGCACCCATAATCGCAATTTTCGTTATCGGCATATCCTTAAGAATTGGATTTTTCTCAACGATCTCGCGAAAATAATTTGCATTTGTAACATTCGGATTTTTGGTTTTAATAAACGAAAAACTCGCCTGCGCCAAGAACACAAAAAACACAAAAACCGCCGCCAATACACTTGTAAGCGAAATCAAAGATATTTTCAAACCCTTATTCATTTTCTTTTTCATATAGCAAAAATTATATCACCGCCCCCGCCCCCCACGCAACCGCTTTTAACCCATTTCGCAAATTTATCCTTCAACCATTCACTTTTTCACTGTTGCATTTTTAGCTTTTCAAAAAATAATTTCCAATAACAAAAAATGGAAAGCCCATCGGCTTCCCATTTTATTGGTTGCGGGGGCAGGACTCGAACCTGCGACCTTTGGGTTATGAGCCCAACGAGCTGCCAACTGC
>CAKVFH010000019.1 GCA_934746515.1 uncultured Clostridia bacterium | reverse complement strand
ACACTTTCAATGTTTGCTGGTTCAAAACGATATTCTTGCTTTACATCTGGATATTTAATCTTGTCAACCTTGCTGACGAACATATCGTAAGGTCTAACATATCTTTTGCAGTCGCCATAAAGAGCTCGATAAAGCACAAGTTTTTCGCCAGTTTCGCTGTGGGTGACAACATCTTCAACAAAATATAAGTCACCCTTAAAATGTTTGTAAATGCAGTTTGTTTTAAATTCCATAAATTCACTCCTTAAAATAATAAAATTGGTGCTCCATACAGGATTTGTAAGGAGCGGAGCGACGGAATAGCGAGAGAAGCAAACAAAGTTTGCGAAAACGAGCGTCACGAATAACCAAACAATTTTTTAGAGAAAAATTGTTAAGGTTATGGGTAATAGAAATGATAAGAACCGTCGCGTAAAATAATAAAAATTGGTGCTCCATATAGGATTTGTAAGGAGCGGAGCGACGGAATAGCGAGAGAAGCAAACAAGGTTTGCGGAAACGAGCGTCACGAATAACCAAACAATTTTTTAGAGAAAAATTGTTAAGGTTATGGGTGAATGAATTGACTAGAACCGTCGCGTATAATAATAAAATTGGTGCTCCATATAGGATTTGAACCCATAACCTACCGGTTCGAAGCCGGGCACTCTATCCAGTTGAGCTAATGGAGCATGTGTTGTTTCTAAGCACATTCAATATAAATTTTTATGATTAAATTGTCAAATTATTCGTGCGTTTTTAATTAAGCTTCTAAATTAAAACGGGGTGGGTGAGTTTTATTGCGATGATGAAAAGTTTGATTGTTATAATGAAAAATTGTTATTATTGTGGGGCTGTTTGATTTTTTTAAACAAAAAAGACAGAAGCAAATCTGTCTTTTTTATTAGTCTTTTGGTGCAAGTGTTGAAAGAACATTTGCAATTTTTTCTGGATTTGTTGAACCGAAATTTTTGTTGAGTGGTGAAAAACTTTCTCTGAGTCTTTCTTTTTCAACTGAAGCAGACAAGAGCTTTCCGTAAGCCTTGTCATGTTCAACTTCATTAAGCAAGCTTTCAGTATATTTTTGCTTGCGTTCAACATAGTATGGCATTTTATTAAACACTTCAACTTCCAAACGATCGGCAATTGCCTTGCTTGGAGTTGTGTTGTGTTTAGCACAAAGTTCATAGAATCTGTGAAAATTAAATTGTTGTTCTTTTTCATCAGCATTATACCAGTTTGTTGAGTCTGCATAAGCTGAAAAATCATTAAAAACAATAATACAATCATTGCAGATAACTTCAACAATTCCATCATTATCTTTTTGATGAGTAAAATAACCATAAGGAGCAAAGAATTCAGCAATTTTTTTGTCGGAAAATTTGTCAACAAAAAATTCAGCAGGTTTTTTTGCTGCAATTTGTTGGGTTTTCTTTTCTGTTGTAACGGCATTTACAGAGCGAGCTTTTTTAATTTCGTCTAATGATACAGATTCAACTGCCATAATTTCCTCCTTTTTGGATGCGTGAAGATTATAACACACAGAAAAAGCAATTTCAATACCAAACTGAAAATTTATTTGAATAATTTTGAGAAGTAATTGTGCTTTTTATATTAAATTGATTATTTTTTTATATTTTATTATATTAAAATCAATTATTTGAATTGACTTAAACAATCTTTTTTTGCAATCGCAAGAATATTATATCGCATAAATATTGCGTTTTCAAGACCCAATTTTAAAAAATTTGCATAAACTCTTGACAAAAAACTTATAATGGTTATAATAATTTTTGTTGAAAAATCAATGCCAAAGACAGCAAGTTGGATTTTCTGTAAATCTTGCCGAGGAACATTTTGTATAATATAGAATTTATGCCTTATGTTTCTCAAAAAGAAGCATAAGGTTTTTTAATCTTCACACTATTATAGGAGGATAGACAATGTCAGCAAATTTTGAAAACAAAAAAGTTGTTGTAAGCGAAATCGAAAATCACGCAAAAGAAGCAAAATCAATTGTTCTTGTTGATTACCGCGGTCTTACAGTTGCTCAAGCAAACGAACTTAGAAACACTGTTCGTGCTGCTGGCGGTGTTTACAAGGTTTACAAAAACAGACTTATGAAAATTGCTTTTGAAAATCTTGGAATCACTTTCCCTGCATCTGATTATGAAGGCACAACAGCTGTATTATTCCATGCAACTGACGAAGTTGCTCCTGCTAAAATCGCACTTGATGGCTCAAAGAAATTTAATAATGCATTAAAATTAAAATCAGGATTCGTTAGTGGTAAATACTACAACACAGAAGAAATTACTGCTTTCGCAAACATCCCATCAAGAGAAGTTTTGGTTGCTCAACTTCTTGGTTTGCTTACAAACCCAATGCGTTCTCTTGCAGTCGCTATCAGCGAAGTTGCAAAGAAAAACGCATAATTAAAGCGTTAGTCGCTTAAAAAAATTAAACATAATTAAATTTATAAGGAGAAAAATTATGGCAGATATTAAAAAAATCGTTGAAGAAGTTAAATCTATGACAGTCGTTGAACTTAACGACCTTGTTAAAGCTATTGAAGAAGAATTTGGAGTTAGCGCAGCTGCAATGGCAGTTGCTGCTCCAGCTGCAGGCGCTGGTGCTGCTGCAGAAGAAGAAAAGAGCGAATTCAATGTCGTTCTTGCAGAAGTAGGTGCAAATAAAATTGCAGTTATCAAAGTTGTTAGAGAAATCACAGGTCTTGGCCTTGCTGAATCAAAAGCTATGGCTGAAACACCAAACGCTGTAGTTAAAGAAGGCGTTGCTAAAGAAGCAGCTGAAGAAATGGTTAAGAAATTTGCTGAAGCTGGCGCTAAAGCAGTTCTTAAATAATTTTAGAGTATTGAGAAAGTGTGAAGCTAATGGGTAACTGTGTGTTACCCATTTTTTATGGAAAAATTTGGCATTAAATTAAAGTTGCTAAAATTTCAAGTTTGTTATAAACTTTTAGTGGGTGAAATATATGAAAGATTTAGATAAATGTTGGTGTAAAAGTGGCAAAAATTATGCAGATTGCCACAAAGCGTATGATGAAAAAGCAGAACTTTTGAGAAAGAAAGGCTGCATTCTGCCACCACACTCACTAATAAAGAATGAAAAGCAAATTGAAGGAATAAGGGAAGCAAGTAAAATTAACACCTTGATTCTTGATAAAGTTCAATCAGAAATCAAAGCGGGTATGACAACAAACGATATTGATAAAATTGTTTATGACGAAACAATCAGGCTTGGTGGAACTCCAGCATGCTTGGGATTTGAAGGATTTCCAAAGTCGGTTTGCACATCTGTTAATAATGTTGTTTGCCATGGCATTCCAAGTGACAAAGTTAAGCTTAAAGAAGGCGACATTGTCAATGTTGATTGCACAACCATTGTAAATGGATATTTTGGTGATAGTTCAAGAATGTTTGAGATTGGCAAGGTTAGCGAAAAAGCTCACAAACTTGTCACTGTAACAAAAGAGTGTCTCGACAAAGCGGTTAGTGAAATCAAACCATTTTGCCATGTGGGTGACATCGGTGCGATTGTTTCAAAGCACGCAAGAGCCAATGGTTTTTCTGTTGTTAAAGAACTCGGTGGGCATGGCGTTGGACTTGAAATGCATGAAGATCCATTTGTTGACCACACCGCAAAAGCAGGAACTGGAATGCTTCTTGTTCCAGGAATGGTTTTTACAATTGAGCCTATGATAAATGCTGGCAAAGCTGGAGTTTGTATTGATGATAGCGACGGCTGGACAATTTATACATGGGATGATAGTTTGTCCGCACAATGGGAATGCACTCTTTTGATGACTGAAACAGGTGTTGAAATTTTGGCGAAATAATGCAAAAAACACAAAGAAGAGACATATAATTTAATAAAGGCAATATTGACAAACCAACAAGGGTATGATAAATTGAATAGGGTAATATTATGAAAGGTAAAGCGAAAAAACAAGAAATAGGAAAAGAATCAATGTTAGATAAATATGCTAGAATTAGAGCGACACTTATACAAGCTTGCTCTGATTGTGGTTTTATTTTCGAGCAAATTTTTCCTGAGTTTACAGTTGATTATTGCAAAGGTATGAAAGATCCAGATATTCATGTTATAATCATGAAAATGGAAGACGATTTGCGCTTAATAATCAAGCAGTATTGTTTGGAATTATGGAATCAAACTATTGATGAAAATTTTGATGGCTTCCAAAAACGCAGCATGTATGATCTTGTGAAGACTATGATTGATCGCGACCCTTCAAGCATTTATTTAAGTTTGACAAACACTTGCGATGCACTTGACAAACTTTGCAAGGAAGAAGAAAAACTTGCAGAACTTAACTATTTGGAATCCTATAGTTCAATCAACAGCATTGAAGATGTTGCAAACAACTACGGAATGTTGTTTTATTCAATTTATAGAGACGACGCCATCAATGCTTTTAAAAAAGGTTTTGGAAAAAACGCAAATGTGAATTACGAATATGTTTCCGCTTATTTTGGCGAGCCAGCTCAAAGGGGAGAATAATTTTTTGTATTTGTTTTAAAGTTTATAAAAAAAAGGTTACAGAATTTTCTGTAACCTTTTTTTTGTTTTCTTAATATTTTATTTGCCTTCGACGAGTTCAAAAGCGTGGGCAACTTGTTCTTTAACATAGGTTTTGCCGGCTTTGTTATATTCTCTTTGGTCGAAATGTTCTGGGTGGAGAACCATATCTTCACGAACACCTGCGGTGTGAGCAAGTCTTAAATCAGTGTCCATATTGATTTTGCAGATAGCTGTTTTGCTCATTTTTTTGATGTCGGCTTCGCTTATGCCTTGGCTCTTTTTGATTACGCCGCCATATTTCAGGATTAGTTCAACCCATTTTGCAGGAACTGTTGAAGAACCATGTGCAACGAGTGGCATATCTGGAATGGCTTTGTGCACATTTTCAATAACTCCATATTGAATAACAGGGGTTGAGATTGATTTGTTTACGCCGTGAGCTGTTCCGATTGAAATTGCAAGGCTGTCAACTTCAGTTTTTGTTACGAAATCTTTTGCTTCTTCAGGATCTGTAAAACTTTCGGTGTCGCTATGAATCATGTCTTCAGTTCCAATAATTTTTCCAAGTTCGGCTTCAACTGTTACATTTCTTTGGTGAGCGTAATCTACAACTTGCTTTGTTACTGCAATATTTTCTTCATAAGGCAAAGCGCTTCCGTCAATCATAACGCTTGTGAATCCTGCATCAATTGCTTGTTTGCAAGCTTCAAATGATTTGCCGTGGTCAAGGTGCAAAACAATCTCGTTTGGATAGTGCTTGCTGGCTGTTTCAACGATTGCTTTTATGTAATCATAGCCGGCATATTTTCCAGCGCCTTCAGAAACTGCAATGATTACAGGTAAATTCTTTTCTCCGGCAACTTCTGCAACAGCTTGAGCTGATTCCATATTGCAGACATTGAATGCTGGTATAGCATAGCCTTCTTTTAAGGCTTTTTTAAACATTTCTTTTGAGTTTACAAGTGACATAAAATACCTTCCTTTTAATAAACTATTGTTATTATAGAATTTATACGAATTTTTGTAAACTAATAATCATTCAATTGCTTTATTTTTATGATTAGTATACAATCAAATTGTCAAAAATTATAGAAGGAGATTTTTATTTATGGCAAATATTAAAGTTGCAATTAACGGATTCGGAAGAATAGGTAGACTTGCATTCAGACAAATGTTTGGTGCAAAAGGATATGAAATCGTTGCTATCAACGATCTTACAAGCCCAAAAATGCTTGCTCACTTACTTAAATACGATTCAGCCCAAAGACCTTATGCTTTAGCAAGCAAAGTTACATCATCAGAAGAAGGCGAAACAGAGGGTTGGATCGCTGTTGATGGTCACAAAATCAGAATTTATGCTGAAAAGGATGCTAACAACTGTCCATGGAAAGCTTTGGATGTTGATGTTGTTTTGGAATGCACAGGTTTCTATTGTTCAAAAGAAAAGGCAATGGCACACATCAATGCTGGTGCTAAAAAAGTTATCATTTCTGCTCCAGCTGGCAAAGATTTGCCAACAATTGTTTATTCAGTAAACGAAAAAACATTGAAAAAAGAAGACACAATTATTTCAGCTGCAAGCTGCACAACAAACTGCTTGGCTCCAATGGCTAAAGCTTTGAATGACAGATTCCCAATTTTGTCAGGTATCATGACAACTGTTCATGCTTACACAGGTGATCAAATGATTCTTGATGGTCCACACAGAAAAGGTGACCTTCGTCGTGCAAGAGCTGCTGCTGTTAATATCGTTCCAAACTCAACAGGCGCTGCAAAAGCAATCGGTCTTGTTATTCCAGAACTTGATGGCAAACTTATTGGTTCTGCTCAAAGAGTTCCTGTTCCAACAGGTTCAACAACAATTCTTGTTGCTGTTGTTGCTGGCAAAGACATCACTGTTGATTCAATCAATGCAGCCATGAAAGCTAAAGAATCTGAATCATTCGGTTACAACACTGATCCAATCGTTTCTTGCGATATTATCGGAAGCACCTATGGTTCAATTTTCGATGCAACTCAAACAATGGTTACAAAAATTGCTGATGGTTTGTATCAAGTTCAAGTTGTTGCTTGGTATGACAACGAAAACTCATACACATCACAAATGGTTAGAACCATTAAATATTTTGCTGAACTTAAAAAATAAAACTAGAAAAAATCTTAAAAAGAGTGGTGAAAGCCACTCTTTTTTGTGTAATTTTTTAAATAAGATTGATTTTTGACAGTTTTTATTTTATATTTATATCAACAATGAAAGAAAGGGGAGAGTTTTATGGTTCAAGGTCAGATTTTAAAAGTTAAAGAAATCACTCCAAATTATATTGAAGAAGCAATATTAAAATATCAAGAATATCTAGCTGAAAAAGAGAACAAAAAAGAAGAAAAAAGAGAATTAAAAGCTCAAGCTTACGCTGAAAAGCAAGCTAAAAAAGATGATAAAGATTTTGCAAAAATTCGTGATAAACTTATGACTAAAATCTTTGCCAACTATCAAGAAGATATTATTGAATCGCAAAAAACTATAAATGAATTTTCTGAAAAAATTCAAGAGCATGAACAAATTACAAATGAAAGTTTAGATAAAATAAAAAATGCTAAAGGCGCTTTGGGCACTGAAGAATCAGCAAAACATAGCAAAAAAATGGGTAAGGTTAATCTTTGGAATATGTTTGGAACAAGCACAAGTGCTGCGGTTTCAACTTTAGTTAAAGAGGGTGCTGTCGAAAGTTCAGTAATGACTGGAATTTTGCAATGTTTGTCACCAGCTTCTGCTGTTGGATTTATGACAGGATTTTTTGCTCCACCGATTATTGGTCCACTTGTTAGTGTTGGTGTAACTGTTTTAACTGGTGCTGCATCATTTATTATCAATAAGAATTTTTCAAAAAAGGCCAATGTTGGTTTAACTGCTGATTCCATTGAAAAAATGAAGTCTGCTGTTGAAAGTTGGAATGAAACCTGTAAAAAACTTAGCCAGTTAAATGAAATGGTTATGGAAGATAAAGAATCACTTATTGCAATGTTTAGAGAAAATAAGAAAAAAGATTTTGAAAAGGCATTAGATGAGTATTTGTTTAAAACACTTGCGCCAAAAATTAAATCATTAGGTTTAGATTTTTCACTTTCAGATGAGCTTAAACAAGAATTCTTAAACATTGATTTAAAAGAAAAAGACAATCAAGAAGAGAATACTGCAGAAGGGCAAAATAAAACTGATGATGTTGATGAAAAAATAACATCTAAAAATGAAAATCAAAATTCATTTGATTTAGAAGATCATGAAGAGTCTGATAAAGAAGAACCTGTTGATGAGAAATTAAATGAAGAAGAACTTGAAGAGTGGTTATCACAAAAATAATTTAGTGGAGAGTTTTATGAATTATGTAGCAAGAAAGGGTGACACCTTAACGCTTGAAAATGATAAAAAATATATTGTTTTAGATACTTTTGAGTTTGGAAATGAGCCATATTTGCTTTTAATAAATTCACCAGAAGGATACATTCAGAATATTGATAAGAATCTCGCCTATAAGTTTGCAAAAGAAATTGTAGATTTGAATAGCGAAGAGTATTCAATTGAAATTGTTAAAGATAAAGATTTAATTATCAAGCTTTTCTCTACAATCAAGGAATCAAACAAAGCTAACAATTAACAAAATTTAAGTTAAGTGGTTGGTTCGTCGCATAATTTTATTGGTATTGAAATTTTTATTTTAAAGTGCTATAATTGTGCAAATAATAAGGAATGAAATTATGGGAAAATATTTTGCAAATAAAACAGAAGAGTTGAAAGCTTGGCAAACTCATCTTGTTGAACTCACTCCAAAGGTTATTCAGCAAATTGAATGGATTGAGCAGGGCGAAGTTGTGGCATCAAGAAAGCCAACTTGTCCAAAAGAGCTTGAAAAGGTTGCAGATAATCTTGTGAAAATTCAAAGTCTAGTGGGTGAATATCAAAGAAATCAAATTGACAAAACCGACATTGAGACAATCAAGTATTACACCAAAAAGAACAATGTATCTTTTGATGATGCGATTTCAAAGTCTGTTGAAAACAGCAGATATGTTAGTAGGTCTGCAATTGAAGCAAAAGGTGTAGTTGGTCTCATTCTTGAAATTCAAGCAATTTATAAAAAATATTATAAAAAGTATGGAGTTTTTCCAATCAACGCAATGAGTGCAGAGTCAAAACGAAATTGCAGAAGTTTGAGCGGTGGTGTTTCATTAAAAGATAAAATTGAAACCATTATTTCAGTTTATTTGCCAGAACTAGCAGGAATAAATGTTGTTGAAAAAGATTTTAGTGTTTTGCCACAATCAAGATTTCAACTCTCTGATGAAGACATTAAATCTATTGCTAAATATTTTCGCAAGCATGCAGAAAATGGCAAGATAAATGAATGTTTTAATATGGCAAACCAAGAAGAATTTATTTCTGTGGCTAGACTTTTGGCAAGAGCAAACATGACAGTTGATGAATTTTTGAAAACATACACAGGGCTTTCTTATTCAAAATGCTATTCAGCTGAAACAATTCCGGCTGTAAAACAGATGATATTGGCCTATAAAGCAAAAAATGGCACAACGAAAAAAATTACAGATCAAGATCCATATCTTCGAAACAAAATTGAGGTTGCTCAAAAACTAACCGGTCAGTATTCAATGGTTTCGCTTGTCGATTTTCTTGGCATAAATGGAGATAACGCAGGCGACGGAAGAAAGTCTATAACAGATGCTGATCTTCGAATTCGTCAAGATAAGTTTGTAGAAGAACTTAAAAAACTTTATCCAAACGGCATAATTGGAAAAGATTTTATTAGTGAGCATTACAATCTTTATTTGGAACTTGGGTTGTTATCTAAAAGATATGGCAAAACCACCAAAGACAATTATTTGGAGAGTTTGGGCTACAAAAGAGAAAGTTCTCATGAAAGAGTTATTGACGATATGATTTATTTGAGCGAAGATGATTTGTCTAATTATAAATTTTTGTCAGCAGACTTTGAACTACTTAAAGAGTGCGACTTGAAAGAACTTGATCCATTGAATTATTTTGGAGTTTATAACAAGCTGATTTATTTGGGTTACGACAGCATGGAAATGAAAAGGAAAAATACAAAATATTTTGGTGAATAATAAAAAGGCATTGTTTTTTAGCAATGCTTTTTTTTTGAGTCTGTTTTGATTTAGTATTTACAAAATCAATGGACTTTTGATTAAAAGTGTGTTATATTGAAAATGAATTAAAATAAAGGTTTGGTGGAAATTATGAGACAATGTCCTAGATGTGCTTCAGAACTTAATAATTTAGATAAAGTTTGTCCAAGATGTGGTTTGCCTGTTGATAAAATGGGGCAGGCTGAAGATTCCCTTGCTGAAGATCTCGAAAATCAGGCAAATTCTTCCAAACTTAATCGTGCGCAAAAGAAAGAGAAAAAGCGTCTAGCAAAGCTTGCAAAAAAGGAAGCAAAGCGTCAGAAAAAACAGGCGGAGTCTGTAAGTAACACTGATTTTAAAAACTTTGCAAAAAATTCAGAGAATTCTGAAAGCGAGCAGATTGTTGCAAAAAAAAGCAAAAATAAAAACGATGAGTTTCAATTTGAAATTGATGAAAATGGTGAGATAAACATTGACACAAAAGACGTTGAAATCATTGGTGAAGAAGCTTCGAAAATTTATGAAGAAAAGCGCGAACAACAAACATATTCAATCAAAAAAGCTAGGGGAGATTATAGACCACCAAAAGTAAAGTGGTGGGAAATTTATAAGCTTGCTGATAGATCATTTGCTAGAAGAAAAATCAAGAAAGAAGTTTCAAAGGCTGCAAAAGTTAAGCCAGATTTCGTCAGCAAAACAAAGCTTTTGATTTTGGCTATTCTTTTTGGCTGGTGCGGTGCGCACAACTTTTATGCAAAGAACAAGAAAAAAGGTTTTGTTACTCTTGGGTTCTTGCTGGTTTCTATTTTAGGCTTGATGCTCAACGATGTGCCATTTTTCAAAGCGATTGAACTTTGGATGATTGGTTTTACGGGCTTTGTTGTGCTGGTTATTTGGATTAGTGATATTGTGAATATTATTTTCAATAGATTTGAATATAGAATTCAAAAAGATAAATTTATTTCAGAGCTTAACATTGAAACACGTGCAAAGCTTGGCGAAAAATATATTGACCTTGAGCTTTTGCACAAACCTTGGTATGTTCGTTTTAAAGTTTGGTGTCAAAAGAAAAAGAGAAATTATGAAGAATGGCGCCACGATAGGCGTCAAAGAATGATTGAAAAAGAAAAGGCCAAACTTGCAAAGCAAGAAGAAAAAGACAAAATTGACAGTGAAGTTGCAGAGTTTGAAGCAAAAGAACTTGAAAAAATAAAGCTTGAAAAACAGCAAAAAGTAGAGTCTGAAGCTAAAGAAAAACAAAAAACAAAAGTTTCAGCCGAGAACAAATCTTCAGAAAATGAAAATTTGGAAACTGAAACAAATGAACCAAAAGTTCAAAGAAAGCAAAAACAAGCAAAAGTAACTGTAAAAACAAACAAAAGCAAACAATCAAATAATAAAACAAAAAAGAAGTAAAATTTATGGAAAATATAAGTAATGGAAAGAAAGTTGTTGTTGGAATGAGTGGTGGCGTGGATTCTTCCGTAACTGCTTATATTTTGAAACAACAAGGCTACGAAGTGGTTGGGCTTCACATGAAATCTTCAAATGACAAAACATCAAGTGACGACGAAAAAAACGCCAGAAGCATCTGTGACAATCTGGGAATAAAACTGGTTGTTATTGACTATAAAGATGAGATGCAATTGGTGAAAGATTATTTCATTGATGAATATAGAAATGGCAAGACCCCAAATCCTTGCGTGCTTTGCAATAAACTTGTAAAGTTTAAACCATTTATAGAGTTTGCAAAAGAAATCGGTGCAGACTTTTATGCAACTGGTCACTATGCCCAAATTGAGCATAATGGTGACGAGCACATTTTGTATTGCGCTGAAGATTTATCAAAAGACCAATCATATTTTTTAAATCAACTTTCAAAAGAACAACTTTCAAAGGTGTTGTTTCCGCTTGGAAAATTCAGCAAGCCTGAAGTTAGAAAACTTGCCGAAGAAATCGGCTTTGATAATGCACACAGAAAAGATAGTTATGATGTGTGTTTCTTGGGCTCGGAAAAATTCAAAGACTATATTGCAAAGTTTATTCCTGAAAAACAGGGTAATATTGTTGATATTGAAACAGGCAAGATTGTTGGAAAACATCAAGGCTTAAGCAAATATACTTTAGGTCAACGCAAAGGTCTTGGAATTGGTGGCGGTGCTGGAAAAACACTTGAAGCTTGGTTTGTTGCTAAAAAAGATTTAAAAACGAACACTCTTTTTGTTCAGCAAGGCAGCGGTGATGCTTTGTTTTCAGACTGCATTGTTGTGTCAGATTTTAATTGGATTATAGAAAAACCACAAAATGGTTATGAATGTTTAGCAAAATTCAGATATCGTCAAGACTTTCAAAAGGTGAAAGTTAATTTTGCTAACGATGATGTCGAACTTGTTTGCGAGTCAAAGCAAAGGTCAGTGACCCCTGGACAATTTGCTGTGCTTTATAATAATGAAAATGGAAAAATTAGATGTTTGGGCGGCGGAAAAATTAAAGCCGTCAAACGCGACGGGGTTAAACTTGATATTTAATAAGGATATTATATAATATAAATATACTATTATATAATATAGGTGAAAATATGAAACAAATTTCTTTAACAGGCATTAAGCCAACGGGAATTCTTCATCTTGGAAACTATTTTGGGGCAATTAAGCCTGCAATTGAGATGAATAACGATGGCGATTATGATAACTACTATTTTATTGCAGATTATCATGCATTGAATAAACTAAAAACAAAAGACGAAATGAAAGACTACACAAAACAGCTTGCATGTGCATGGCTTGCTTGCGGCCTTGATAAACAAAATGTTTATTTTTACCGCCAAAGCCAAATTCATGAAACCACAGAACTTTGCTGGATTTTGATGAATGTGACTCCAAAGGGTCTTATGGATAGAGCGCATGCATACAAAGCTTGCGTGGAAGCAAACCTTGCTGCAAACAAAGATCCAGATGATGGTATCAATATGGGGCTTTATAACTATCCAATTTTGATGGCTGCCGACATCTTGCTTTGTAATGCAAAATTTGTGCCAGTTGGTGCCGATCAAAAACAACATGTTGAAATGGCTCGCGATATGGCAAAATATTTTAATAAAAAATATGGCTATAGCTTGGTTATTCCACAGGAAAGAATTACAGAATCTGTTGCGACACTTGAAGGACTTGATGGCAGAAAAATGAGCAAGAGTTATGGAAACCAAATTCCATTATTCTGTGATGAAGCAACTTTAAAGAAACTTATCATGTCAATAAAAACTGATAGTTCTCTTCCAACAGAACCAAAGAGCACTGATTGCACTGTATTTCATTATTATAAACTTGTTGCAACCCCAGAAGAACTCGAAAAAATGGAAAAAAGATTTGCCGAAGGCATTTCATGGGCTGAAGCAAAAACAGAACTTTTTAATGCTATGAACAACTTTCTTAAGCCAATGCGTGATAAGTATAACTACTACATGGAGCACTACGACGAAGTTGAGCGCATATTGACAAAAAGTGAAGAAAAGGTTAGAATAGTAGCACAAGAAACGCTTGAACGTGTTAGAAAAGCAATTGGCGTTATTGATTAGGTTAAATATGGTCAGAATCCTAATCACCGAAACAAACGGAAAAAAGTGTTGGAGAGTTTTATGCCAAGTAAGTATATAAATAATAATGGTAAGATAATCAATTTGGAAGGAAATGTTGTTAGTGATGATATTCATTCTCCAGATGATAAGTGCTATGCTGTAATTTTAAAATGTGGGCATTGTGGTGACGAATTTTTTATTCCAATCATATTTACTTGCAAGTGTCGCGATAGAGAAACGGCTGTTGCTTTGGCAAAAACTAAAGCACGAGTTAAGCGCGACAAAAAAGACGCTGTGCTTGATTCATTTCAAATTACTGATTTTGAGAGATTCTTTATTGAATCAATCAACGATCATGATCCATATTTAAAGAACTATACAATCAAAAGAAGTCAGGAAATCTTGGAAAGACGAGTTATAAACGACATGAGTAATGATTATGATCCTGCAAGACAGAAGTATTTTAAGAATGCTCACAAACAAGGTTACAAACTCTCGCATCAATATAAAGATTATTATGTTTTGGAAAGAGCCTATGCTCCAAGATTTGTTGGTTCAAAAATTGTATTTTCAAATAGAGTCAATAGACGAGAACTGCTTGATGAATTTTTCAAACAAAATACAATTAGATATGGAACTAGAAAAGCTGATCCATTCTTTATGTGCCTTTACTATCAAATGTATGGTAAAAATAACGATCTTGGCATAGTTTATTACAATGGACATCTTTCTTTTGTGAACGACAATCAAAGATTTTCTTGTGAAATTCCAGAAAAATTCGAAAAAAGATTAAAACAATCAATCAAAGAGCAAGAAGCCAAAGAACTTAAAGAAAATAAAATTGAAGAAATTAGCGCGGGTACTCCAAAAGTTTCAGCTATTGATCGATTCAATTCAAGGATGGAAAAATATAAGAGTATGAAAAAGGCAGAAGAGTCTGCTCCTTCAGAACTTGGCGCGGAATAAATCAATGTTTTTTAAAAAATATCTCGGCGACCTTTCGCGCTAAATAAAACAATTTTAATTACAAAAAGTGAATAACACTCAAAAAAACTGTGAATTATTTTAATAATTGAAAAACATAAACTTTAATAAATATAGAAAAGCTTTGCTAAAAACGATGATTTTTTAAATTATCAGATGGCAAAGCTTTTATTTTGTAATTATTTTAATTTTTTGTAAAAAAACTATTGACAAGGCACTTGCAAAAGAGTATCTTATAGGAGCTGTCAAAATTTAATGGTTTTGATAGCAATCCAAATTTAATATCGTCAAAAAAATTTTTAAAATTTTTTAAAAAAGGTGTTGACAAATAATTTTAAATTTGGTATTATAAATTCGTTCCTTACGGAACAAACGCAAATTGACAAATTAATATATTGAAATGTACAAGGTTTTTTAAATTGAATTTAAATGATTCTTGTTAATTTCTTGAGAAAAGAAAAACATACTAAAATACAAACTTTAATAGTCAGTATTTATGTCTATTAGAGCAAGAATTAAAACACAAGAGTTTGATTCTGGCTCAGGACGAACGCTGGCGGTATGCTTAAGACATGCAAGTCGAACGAGCGATGAGTTGTAGCAATACAATTCAAAGCGAGTGGCGGACGGGTGAGTAACGCGTGAGCAACCTGCCTCTTTCATCGGGATACCAATTGGAAACGATTGCTAATACCGGATATGACCACAGCATCGCATGATGCAGAGGTGAAAGGGTTTACTGGAAAGAGATGGGCTCGCGTCTGATTAGCTAGTTGGCAGGGTAACGGCCTACCAAGGCGACGATCAGTAGCCGACCTGAGAGGGTGATCGGCCACATTGGGACTGAGAACGGCCCAGACTCCTACGGGAGGCAGCAGTCGGGAATATTGGGCAATGGAGGAAACTCTGACCCAGCAATACCGCGTGAAGGATGAAGGTCTTCGGATTGTAAACTTCTGTTATAAAGGAAGAATAAAATGACGGTACTTTATAAGTAAGCACCGGCAAACTACGTGCCAGCAGCCGCGGTAATACGTAGGGTGCAAGCGTTGTCCGGAATTACTGGGTGTAAAGGGTGTGTAGGTGGCTTATTAAGTTAAAAGTGAAAGCCTGGGGCTTAACTCCAGAACTGCTTTTAATACTGGTTGGCTTGAGTGTGGGAGAGGTAAGTGGAATTCCTAGTGTAGCGGTGGAATGCGTAGATATTAGGAAGAACACCAGTGGCGAAGGCGACTTACTGGAACATTACTGACACTGAAACACGAAAGCGTGGGGAGCAAACAGGATTAGAT
>CAKVFH010000018.1 GCA_934746515.1 uncultured Clostridia bacterium | reverse complement strand
GATAATGAAGATAAAATATTTAAAAATGATTTTTCAAATGAATTTAGAGATTATTTGCTTGAATATTTTGGTTCTGATGAAAAAGTTGCGATTGTGTGCGAAATAGAAAAACAAATTGTGGGTTATGTTATGCTTGATTTTATTGTAAAATCAGAGACGGTTTATAGCTATGAACAAAAATTTGTGAATATTTGCGAGTTTGGTGTTTTGGAAGACTATAGAAGTAAAGGAATTGGAAAGCAATTGCTGGAGTTTGTTATAAATTTTGCAAAAGAAAAGCATTTTGATGAAATTCGTTTGGATGCGTGGAATTTTAACAACGGCGCAGTTGAATTTTATAAAAGAAATGGGTTTGAGAATTATCGCTCATATTTTAGGATGTTTTTAAAATAAGAGAAAACTATGGAAAAATTAGAAGAAAATAAAGATAAATTACAAGAAGAAAAAACGCAAAATACAACTAAAAAAAGCGCAAAAAACAAGAAAAAATCAAAAAAATTAAGCAAAAATAGCAAATATTTTGATTTTTACGATGACATCAAGTCGGGGTGTCAAAAAATTGTGGATTGGTAGAAATATGGAAAAATTAGTTTCGATAGTGGGTTTGACTTCGTCTGGGAAAAGCGGACTTGGAATCAAACTTGCTCAAAAATTTAATGGTGAAATTGTTTCAAGTGATTCAAGACAAGTTTATAAAGGGCTTGATTGGTGTTCTGGAAAAGTTACACACGATGAGCAGATGACTGTTCGACATCACTTGATTGATGTTGCGGAACTTGGCGAGCAATTCACTCTTTTTGATTTTCAAAAAATGGCTTATGATGCGATTGATGATATTATTTCACGCGGGAAAGTTCCATTTTTGGTTGGCGGAACAGGACTTTATTCAAGAAGTGTTGTTGAAGGTTTCAATTTAACCGAAGATAAACCAAATTTGGAGCTTCGTGCTGAACTTGAAAAACTTGATAAATCAGAGCTAATCAACATTTGTAATGAAGAACAAATAGAGCTTCCTGAAGAAATTACTTCAAGAAGACTTATTCGTTTGATTGAAAAAAAGAGAAACCCTAAAAAAGAAAATCAACCAAGATATGATGTTTTGCAGATTGGCATTCTTTGGTCAAAAGATGAAATCCATGCGAGAATCAAAGAAAGACTTGAATATAGAATGCCGATGATGATTGAAGAGATAAAAGGGTTGCTTGCAAGTGGCAAAAGCAAAGAGTTTTTGATGTCACTTGGGCTTGAAGCAAAATTCATTATTAGGTATTTGGACGGTGAGTTTAAAAGTTATGATGAATTTTTTGAACTTTTGTTCACCGAAGAGCGACATTTTGCTAAACGTCAAATGACATGGTATAGAAAAGAGAAAAATATAATTTGGCTTGACGGCAATGACAATTTGATTGAAAAAGCCGAAGAGCTTGTCAGCAATTTTTTAAAAAATGAAAAAAACAATGCTAATTTTAACTAAAAATTAGGACAATTAAAATTAGTGTTGATTTTTGTTATTTGTTTAATTGGATTTTAGCAAAGATTAAGAAGGAAATATAGAAACTAAAAGACAATAGAAAAAATAAAAATTAGAAACAAAGTGACAATGAAAGGTTGAAATAAAATATTTTATATTTTGATTTGTATAAATTGATTTGTTAATTTTTAAAAAGTTGCTATAATTAAGAAGGTAGGTAAATTATGAAATTTGATACAAATCCTGTTCGTGGAACAGTTGATTATTTGCCAGCTGAAATGGATGTTAGAAATTATGCTGAACAAATAATCTTAAAAACATATAAACAAAATGGTTTTTTGCAAATCAAGACTCCAATTTTGGAAAGTTTGAATTTGCTCACAAGCGGTGATTCTGGTGACAATCAAAAATTGATGTTCAAAACAGTAAAACGCGGTGACAAACTTGATTTGACAAAACCAAATCTAACAGAAAATGACATTGTTGAAGAAGGCTTGCGCTACGACTTAACAGTTCCGCTAGTTCGTTTCTTTATAAATAATCGCGAAAAATTGCCAACACCATTCAAGGCAATTCAAATTGATGAAGCATTCAGAGCTGAAAGACCACAGCGCGGAAGAGTTAGACAGTTCACTCAATGTGATATTGACATTTTGGGTGACGCAACTCCAATGGCTGAAATCGAATTATTGTATGCTTATATGTGTTCATATAGAGCGCTTGGGTTTAAAAAATTGACATTCAAAATCAATGATAGAAGAGCGCTGAATGAAATCATTGTGAACACTGGTTTTGATAGTTCAAAGGTTCAAGACATTTGCATAAGCATTGATAAATTCGATAAAATTGGCTTTGACGGTGTACTGCAAGAACTTTTGAGTAATGGCTATGAAGCAGTGAAAGCGCAGAACTTAATTGAAAAATTCAAACAGCTCAAAAACATAAAAGACAATGCCGAAAAATTTGAATTGCTTAAAAAATTTGGTGTTTCTGAAGATGTTGTAAATTCGCTTGCAGTTATAATAAACACTGCGTCAACATTTAAGTTTGATGGCTTCGTGACAGATTATGATGCATGTGTAATTCGTGGTCAAGGATATTACACTGGCACTGTTTTTGAAGTTTTTGATGATGAGTTTGGAAGAGCAATTGGCGGCGGCGGAAGATATGATAAAATGATTGAAAAGTTTGCTGGCGTTCCAATTCCTGCAGTTGGTGCAAGCATTGGCTTGTATTCAGTTGTAATGCTTATGAATGAACGAAAAATGAAAATTCCAACAAACAAACTCGCGTTAATTTTCGATAAAAACGCAAATTATGGTGATGTTTTGAATGCAAAAATCGAGTTAATGAACAAAGGCTATGAAGTATCTGCTTTTGTTTTTCCAAAAAACTTCAACAATTTTGCTGACAAATTGAAACAAAATGGTTATGATAAGTTGGTAAAGATGAATGACCTATCAAAAATCATTGACCTTTAAATTTAACAAAGGATAACATTATGGACTATGAGATCCTGTCATGGGTGAGCAAAACATTTGGCAGTTCAAAATTTTTCGCTGTTCTTTCAAGTATTTTATCATTTATTGGCGACAAATATTTTGTAATCGGCTTTGTGGTTTTGCTGCTGTGCTTCAAAAAAACTCGAAAGGTCGGGTTTTATGTTATGATTGCAGGCGGAATTGCGGTGTTTATCAATAATTGTTTGATAAAAAATATTGTTAAACGCGATAGACCATTTATATCGCATCCGGAACTTGCAAATATGTGTGAACTTGCTGGCATTGATCTTCCAGATGAGTACTCAATGGCTTCAGGTCACTCGGTGACATCAATGGCTGTGGCGATTGCAATAATTTTCTTCTCAAAAAAGTGGGGTATTGTTGCAATTATTGTTTCAGTGTTAATTGGGCTTTCAAGGATCGGACTTTGTGTGCATTATCCGACTGATGTGTTAGTTGGCTGGATGTTAGGCGCAGTGATTGCGATTGGTTTACATTTCTTGACAAATTATGGTGTAAAATTATTTAATTCAAAACGGGGGAATAAAAATGAAAAAAATAGTATTAGCAACGAAAAATCAGAACAAAATTAAAGAGTATAATGCACTTTTGGGTTCTGACTTCAAACTTATCTCTTTGGATGAAATTGGTTTTGGAAGAGAAGTTGAAGAAACTGGTGCAACTAGCACCGAAAATGCAAAAATCAAAGCTCAAGCAGTTTTTGATTTTATGAAAGAAAACAACATTGACTATCCAGTTTTATCAGACGATTCAGGTTTGTTTGTAAATGCGCTTGGTGGTGAACCAGGAGTTATGTCTGCAAGATATGCTGGCGACCACAACGATGCAGCAAACAGAAAAAAAGTTCTTGATAAACTTGGCGAAAGACTTGATAGAACTGCATACTTTGAATGTGTGCTTTGCTATATGTATGGCAGTGATATGAGAATTTTTATGGGTAGATGTTTTGGTGAAATCACAACCGAAGAACTTGGAAAAACAGATTTTGGTTATGACTGTATTTTCTATTCTGATGATTTGCAAAAAACTTTTGGCGAAGCAACAAAAGAAGAAAAAGATTCCGTTTCTCACAGAGCAAGAGCTGTTGAAGCATTTAAAAAATGGATGACCCCTTCAAACCCAAATTTCTCAAGACATGTAACATTTAATAAATAAGAAAGCGCGCTTTTTGTGCGCTTTTAATTTTGGTTGGTGAAAAATGAAAAGAAAAATTGTTGTGTGTTCAAAAAATAAGGCGAAGAATGATGCGGTAAAAAATGCTTTGTCGGACTTCTTTGATGATTTTGAAATAGTATCGTTGCAAACAAATTCTGGTGTGTCGGAAACTCCTGTTGGTGATGAAGAAGGGCTTGCAGGTTGCAAAAACAGATTAAGTGACGCGATATTGCAAGTTCCTAATGCTGATATTTATATTGCCATGGAAGGAATTTTAAATCAGAATTCATTTGGAACATACCTTTGCGGTTGGACAATGATTTTTGATAAAGCAAGCGGAAAGTACAATTCCGGTTGCAGTGCAAAAATACAAATTCCGGAAGAAATTGCTTGCAAACTCAACAAAAATGAGAGACTATCAAAAATTGTTGCAGATTATTTTGGCAGCACTGATGAAGAAATTAGTCTGGTTGGAACCAATGGTGTTTTAACTCATGGCTACTACACAAGAACGGATGAATTCATAAATTCCGTTAAGTGTGCTTTGTCGGTTGTTTATAAACAAAAATAAAAACGCAAAAATATTTAAAAATTTACTAAAAAATCAATAAAAAATAAAAATCACTCCAAATTTGGAGTGATTTTTGCTATATTAAAATGGTTTTATCATGCAAAAAATACACTTTTGAGTTTGTGTGTGAAATTCATTGCATCAAATTTTTTACCGGTTTGAGCTTTGATTGAAATGTGGTATAATTTTTAACGCAAATTTATTATTGTGCTTAATAAATCAAACAGACCGCTGTTGAGTAGTCTTTCGCGTTGGAAATTGAGATTTTAATTTCGCTCATGCCGAGTTTTTTTAGCTCGTTCTGAATAGTCTCATTTTTAACAATGTAAGGTCTGCCTTCAGGTGTGGCTGTGATGTTAATTTCTTGAAAATTCAGTGCGCGGTTTGAAAAAGCCTTAACAGTGGCTTCTTTCACGCACCAAAAAGAACAATAAATTTGATGTTTATTCACGCTTTTTTCGGCATATTCAATCTCGGATTGCGTAAAAGCTCTTTTTAAAAATGCTGGGGAGATGTCTCTAAATCTCTCATTTTGTTCAATATCTATTCCTAATTCCATACTTTAATTTTAAGGTAAAATTGATTTTTTTTCAATCAAAAAAGGCTAGTTTGGTGTAATTTTTTGTCGAAAATAATAATTTTATAAATTTTTTTGGGTTTCTTTAGGAAAAACATTTACAAACCAAAATATGTATGCTAGTATATAGCCATACAAAAGAAAAGTTATTGATACACTAAAGATTTTAACAAAAGATAAAAGACAGCCGAAAGGCTGTTTTTGTTTTATTTTATATTATTTTTGACGATAATTTGTGATTTTTTGGTTTTGCGCTTTTTAAATTAAATGCTGCTGGTGTTTCTGTTTTATTTCTTTGTTTAATGCAAAATGAGATTATTTTTAACTTAAAAGTAGGTAAAATTGAAGTAATTTAAAAATTAGTTTGTTTTTGAAATAAAAAAATTTTATCACCAGCTTCTTGTAGGTGGACATATTTGCTGGCTGATTATTTATATAAATATATTACTAAATTATATTAAATCATTTTATAAAAAAAATCGTTTGTGCTATATTAGTATTGAGGTATAGTATGTTCAAACTCATAAAAACAAACGATAAAAATGTTTTGAATAATTCAAATTTCGCTAAAAATGCAGTTCTTTACAAGGATATGCTATCTTTTGCTGAAGCTTATAGCAAAATTACACAAAACAAAGACAAACTTCCAAACTTTTGTTTTTTGCCAGAAGGCGAGTTGTGTTTGGAAGGTGTTTGCTTGCTTATGAAAATGTATGCTACAGAGTTTAAATTTGAAACCATGAAACTTACTCTTGACTATTTGAAAATTCTTTACTATACATGCGCAAGTTTTGCTGATGAAGACGGCTTTGTTGACTCGGAAAAAATTGTTGCCGAGTTTGATGAATATAGAAATGCTAGCTTGAATTATAGCGATGAAAAGAAGAAAGAACTTGACGCAAAAAAACAACTGGTTGAGCAAAAGAACAAAGAAGTTAATTTGAAACAAACCAAAGTTCAGTCACTCGCAAAATGGTCAAAAATCAATTTGGTTTTAGCAGTTGTGTTTTTGGCATTTTCGATTGTTTCAATCACGCTTCCAATAATTGTAGTTAATAACTATTCGGTTTCTTCAGTCGAGTTTGCACTTTCAGTTGCAGGGGTTGTGGTCGGATTTTTGATTACGCTTGCGCTTAAATTTTCAAGCAAAAAGATGCTGAACTTATCGCAAGATTTATCGTTTCATGTTCAATCGTTAAAGAAAAATCTTGACAGCGAAAAAACAGAACTTGACGATATGCAGGCAAAATATTACAGAATTTACAGCGAAAAGTATGAATATGAAATGTGTTTTTCGCACATTCTTTCAAAGTTTGGAAATGTTCTTGAAATTGATGAAATTTTGTCAAAAGCGAAAGAATACAAACTTTTGTCATACAATATTGTTTATGACATAAACAGGCTTTTTAAAAGCCAGCAAAGAGAAATTGATGGTCTTGTTTTGGATATTGAAAATGTTGTTATGTCTGGTGATTCAAAAGAAGATTTTGCAAATCTTTATAGTGAAATAAAAAATCAAGATTGGTTGTTTTATAATAGTGAAATTAGATTTCATTTTATCAAAAAGTTTGCTGATTTTTCGGAAAAAACTCATGTGTGGAAACTTGAAATGAATGGGCAAAAAATTGATCCGTTTGATGTGAATATAAAAGACCTTTCAAGAGAAATTGTTGCGTTTTCTGCATCTAAAAATGATAAACTTATTTCAATTCCGCTTTCAGATTTCATGAAGACAAAGTATTTCAAAAATTTAGGAGACTTGAATTTTTCAAACGGCTATTCAGTTGATGCTCTAAAGCGTGTTAAGTCTAATTATTTGTCACATTTTTACAACCCTGATATTGTTTCAGATGAAAAAGATTTGTTTTTTGATGAAAAAAAGAAAACGACAAAACTTTCACAAAACTCTGTGCTTGAAAACAGCGAGTGTATTCCAACGCTTGTGAACCTAAAACTCAAACTTATCGAGTCTAGCACTGGTCTTGGAAACAGCGACGCAAAAATTATAAAGTCAATTTCGCAATCAATTTTTGGCGATGAAAAGAATGAAACTAGCGACAATATGACGATTAGCGAAAATGATATTGAATATCCAAAATTTAATGCAGAAAGCATCAAAGAAACTGATGAAACTATTGTTTATAAGGTTGGGAAAACCGAGAAAACTGGCTATAAAATCGACTGACAATCTTGATTTTGCGGGTTTCCAGTCTATAATAATTTATGGGAGAAAATATGTTTAATTTTGAAGAACTAAAAAAACTTGACGAAAAGCAAAAATTAGCAGTCCACTGTCTTTGACAAGGATAGTTTGACAAAAAAGTTATCGGAGATTGAAGCGGAAGAACAAAACCCTGCAAACTTTTCGGACTTTGAAAAAATTAAGACTTTAGGAACAGAAAAAAAGAGCGTGAAATCTGTTCTTGACAAAATCAATTCAACAACAAAACAGGTTAAGGATTTGTCTGATTTGTATGACTTGATTTCAAGCGAAAGCACTTCTGATGATGATTGGAAAGATTTTGACAAAGAGTTTTTGGTTGCAAAAAATGATGTTGAAAATCTTTATGAAGAAACGCTTTACTCTGGCGAAAACGACAATGAACCAGCACTGGTTGAACTCCATTCAGGCGCTGGCGGTGAAGAAGCTCAAGACTGGACTGATATGCTCAGACGAATGTATGTTGGATTTGCTGAAAAAAACGGTTTGGAAGTCAAGGTGCTTGATTATCTTTATGGTGACGGCGCGGGATACAAAAGCGTTACAATGCTGTTTGAAGGCGAGCATGCTTATGGCAATTTGAAGTGCGAAAGGGGTGTTCATCGACTTGTTAGAATTTCACCTTTTGATGCAAACAAACGCAGGCACACATCATTTGCAAGTGTTGAGGTTTCGCCGGTTATAAATGACACCACAAAAATTGAAGTTAGGCCAGAAGACATCAAAATTGACACCTACAGAAGCGGTGGGGCTGGCGGTCAGCATATCAATAAAACAGAATCTGCTGTGCGAATTACGCATATTCCAACAGGCATAATTGTTGCTTGTCAAAATGAACGCAGTCAAACCCAAAACAAAGAGTTTGCCATGAAAATGCTTTATGCAAAGCTTGCAGAAAAAGCCGAGAAAGAAAAAGAAGATGAAAGGCTCAAGCAGCTTGGTCTTCAGCGAAAAATTGAATGGGGAAGCCAAATTCGTTCTTATGTTTTGTGCCCATACAACATGGTTAAAGATCACAGAACTAACTATGAAACTGGCGACACTGCTGGCGTTTTGGACGGCGACATAAAGCAGTTTATTATTGAAAAACTTAAATTGGATAAACAAAATTAAAAAAGCTAAAAAGCGGGGACTGGAGAATGAAAAAAGATATTTTGATTTTAGGGATTGAGTCAAGTTGTGACGAAACAAGTGTTGCTGTTGTTAAAAACGGCAGAGAAATTTTGTCAATGGTTACAAACACTCAAATTGACATTCACAAACTTTATGGTGGTGTTGTTCCGGAAATTGCATCACGAAACCATGTTATGAATATTGACACTGTTTACAAAGAAGCTTTGAGTCAGGCAAATGTGACAATTGACGATATTGATGCAATTGCGGTGACTTATGGCGCTGGGCTTTTGGGAGCTTTGATTGTTGGTGTGAATTTTGCAAAAGCTCTTGCTTATGCAACTGGCAAACCACTTATTGCTGTAAATCACATTGAAGGACATATTGCTGCAAACTATATTGCGCATAAAGATTTGGAGCCACCATTTGTTTGCCTGATTGTTTCTGGCGGACACACAGCGCTTGTTGAAATGAAGGGTTACACCGATAGAAAACTTATCGGAACCACAACCGACGACGCAATTGGTGAGTCTTTTGATAAGGTTGCTAGAGAGTGCGGACTTGAATATCCAGGGGGTCCAAACATTCAAAAGCATGCAAGTCTCGGAAAGGCTGATATGAAATTTACTAATATGTGGAAAGAAAAAATTAAAGATTTTAACTTTTCATATTCTGGTTTAAAAACTGCTGTTATAAACTATATTCACAATGAAAAACAGCGCGGACATGAACTTAATGTTCCAAACATCTGCGCTTCATTCCAAGAAGAAGCAGTTGAACAGGTTGTTTCAAAATCAATCTATGCATTAAAGCATTTTGGTTTTGATAAAATTGTGCTTGCTGGCGGTGTTTCTGCCAATGAACTTTTAAGACAAACTATGGACAAAGAAGCTGAAAAAATTGGTGCGAAAGTTTACTATCCACCAATCAAACTTTGCACAGACAATGCCGCAATGATCGCTTCAGCAGGTTATTATAACTATATAAATAAAAAATCAATTGTCGACCCTAAAATTTTGGTGCCAACCAGCACTATTGCACTATAAGGAGAAAAAATTATGAGAAAAGTTTTAATTATTGGCGCAGGCCCTGCAGGAATCTTCACAGCACTTGAGCTTGTTAAAAAAGGTTCTGATGATGAGATTACAATTATTGAACAAGGCAGGCTTGTTGAAAATCGTGTTTGCCCAAAAACCAAAACAAAAGAATGTGTTCATTGCAAACCTTATTGCAATATCACATCTGGGTTCAGTGGTGCGGGTGCGTTTTCTGACGGAAAGTTATCTTTAAACCATGAAGTTGGCGGAGATTTTCCAATTTTGGTTGGTGAAAATTTTGCACAAGAACTCATTGATTACACCGACACAATTTATCTTGAATTTGGGGCAGACAAGCACATTGAAGGCATTGACAAAGCTGATGAAATTAAAGAAATCAGAAAAAAGGCGACAATTGCAGGCTTAAAACTTGTTGATTGCCCAATTAGACATTTGGGAACAGAAAAAGCACACAAACTTTATTTTGACATTGAACAATATTTGCTTGACCGAGGCGTTAAAATCTTGGCAAACAAAAATTGCACAGACATTATTATTGAAGGCGATGAATGCAAAGGCGCGGTTGTTGATGGCGAAACAATTTACGCTGATGAAATTGTTGTTGCAACTGGAAGAAAAGGTGCTGACTGGCTTGATGAAATGTGCAGACTCCATTCAATTGGAAGAGAACCAGGCGTTGTTGATATTGGTGTGCGTGTTGAAGTTAGAAACGAAATCATGGAAAAAGTAAACCAAGCATTGTATGAATCAAAGCTTATTGGCTATCCAAAGCCATTCTGCAACAAGGTTAGAACTTTCTGCCAAAACCCAGGTGGTTTTGTTGCACAAGAAAATTATGACAACAACTTGGCTGTTGTAAACGGACATTCTTTTAAAGATTTGAAATCTGACAACACAAACCTTGCAATTTTGTGTTCGCACCATTTCACAGTTCCATTTGATGATCCAATTGCCTATGCTCAAAAAGTTGGTGAACTTATGAATATGCTGGGCGACGGAAAAATTCTTGTTCAGCGTCTCGGCGACATCAAGGCAGGAAAGAGAACTTGGCAAAACGAACTTTCAAGAACCAACCTTAAACCAACACTTGCCGATGCAGTTGCTGGCGACATCACTGCAGCGCTTCCATACAGAACTCTCACAAACATTTTGAACTTTATTGAACAAATGGATAAAGTTGTGCCAGGCTTTGCAAGTGACGAAACGCTTTTGTATGCTCCAGAGCTCAAGTTTTACAGCAATCGTGTAAAAATGGACAAAAATCTCAACACCAATGTTAAACATCTTCACTGTCTTGGCGATGCTTCAGGCTGGACTCGTGGCTTGATGATGGCTTCAGCAATGGGTGTTTACATGGCAAGAAAACTTATTGAAAGCAAATAAAACGATATGAAATGCACGAAATTTGTCTAAAATAGTGCAAAAAATTATGGATATTTTGCCTTCAATAAAAAAATTGAAAAAAGCTATTGACTTTAAAAAATGTATTTATTAAAATATAATGGAATTTAATACTATGAAAAATTTTGACATTTTAGAGTAAATGTCTGGTTTTTCTATTGACAGCAGGTTTTTGTTGTGTTATTATTTAAAAGCACCAAAGCCTGTGGCTAGGTGTTAATTTTTTGAGGAGAAAAATTATGAGAAATAGAATTACTTTAGAATGCACTGAATGCAAGAATCGTAACTATGACAGCTACAAGAACAAAAAGAACGATCCAGATAGATTGAGCTTTACAAAGTATTGTCCAACTTGCAAAAAGCACACTGTTCACAAAGAATCTAAATAGTGAGGGAGTCTTATGGCAAAAAACAAAAATAAGCCTACAAAAGAAACCATAGAAATGGATAAGTCTGATGAAGTTTTGTCAGAAGTTAAGACAAAGAAAAACAAAAACCTTGACTCTGGTGAAATCTCTACAAAAGCTGACAAGAAAAAAATGAAGGCAAAGAAAAAGAAAAATGACAAGCCAAAAAGAAATTATGGTAAGGAAGTTGTTTCTGAACTTAAAAAAGTAAACTGGCCATCATTCAAAAATGCTTGCAAGCAAACAGGAACTGTTCTTGTTGTTGTGGGTGTTTTTATGCTCGCTGTTTTAGGCATTGACTCATTGGTTGCTTGGATTTTGAGCCTTATCACAAAAATTTAGTTTAAAACAAAAAAATGTTTGTAAAGGATAGTTATTATGATAGATACATCAAAATTAGATGAACCAAGATGGTATGTTCTTCACACCTTCACTGGTTACGAAAATATGGCTGTTGACAACCTTAATAAGTGTATAATCAAAAACAATCTCCAAGACTATATCATGGAAGTTAAAGTTCCTATGGAAACTGTTATTGAAGAAGACAAGAACGGCAAAAAGAAAGCTGTTGAAAGAAAGCTTTTCCCATGCTACATCTTGATTAAAATGAGATACACAGACAGCCTTTGGCACACAATTGTCAACTCTCGTGGTGTTACTGGTTTCGTTGGTCCTCAAGGCCGTCCACTTCCACTCACTGAAGAAGAAGTTAAAAAGATGCACCTTGAACCAATCGTTGTTGACATCAAAGTTGAAGCAGGCAACAAAGTTAAACTTTCTGGTGGCGCCTTAGATGGCTTTATTGGAACAGTTTTGTCAGTAGACTCAAATGCAAGCAAGTGCAAAGTTGAAGTTGAAATGTTTGGCAGACCAACACCTGTTGATGTTGAGCTTTCTCAAATCGAAGTTATTGAGTAAACCAAACTATATTTGTTATAATCGGATAGCCGTCCGTTTATATAAAGTGGGAGAGATAAATTTTTCATGTCTCTAAAAAACCACAATTATTTGTGTAAGTCACAAATAAAGGAGAAATTATGGCAGCAAAAAAGAAAATTAAAGCAGTCGTAAAAATCCAAATCCCAGCTGCAAAAGCAACTGCAGGTCCTCCAATCGGCTCAAGCCTTGGACCTCATGGTATTAACATTGGTCAATTTGTTAAGGATTTTAACGCAAAAACTGCAGGACAAGAGGGTTTGATTATCCCTGTTGTTATGACAATCTATGAAGATAGAAGTTTTGAATTCATCACAAAAACTCCACCAGCAGCAGTTCTTATTTTGAAAGAACTCGGTCTTGACAAAGCTAGTGGCGTTCCAAACAAAAACAAAGTCGGAAAACTTACCAAAGCTCAAGTTGAAAAAATTGCAAAAATCAAATTACCTGATTTGAACACAACATCACTTGAATCTGCAATGAGCATGGTTAAGGGTACAGCTCGTTCAATGGGCATCACAGTAGAAGAATAGGAGGATAAAGCTGATGAAACACGGAAAGAATTATGAAAATGCTTCAAAGAAAATTGAAGCTGGCAAACTTTATGAAGTTAACGATGCTTTAGCTCTTGTTATTGACACTGCAACAGCAAAATTTGACGAAACAGTTGAATGTCACATTCGTTTGGGCGTTGATCCTCGTTCTGCTGATCAACAAGTTCGTGGAAGTGTTGTTCTTCCAAATGGAACTGGTAAAACAAAGAAAGTTCTTGTTATCGCTAAAGGTGACAAAGCTGACCAAGCAAAAGCAGCAGGCGCAGACATCGTTGGTGCTGAAGAAATTATTGATAAAATCATGAAAGAAAACTGGCTTGATTTCGACACATGTATCACAACCCCAGATATGATGGGTCTTGTTGGTCGTTGTGCTCGTGTTCTTGGACCTCGTGGCTTGATGCCAAACCCAAAATCAGGAACAGTTACTATGGATGTTGCTAAAGCTATCAAAGAAGTTAAAGCTGGTAAAGTTGAATACAGAGTTGATAAGTTTGGTATCGTTCATGCCGCAATTGGCAAAAAGAGTTTCGGCGTTGAAAAACTTGCTGAAAACTATGATACATTCATTGATGCTATCGTTAAAGCTAAACCACAAGCTGCAAAAGGAACTTACATCAAGTCAGTTGCATTTGCAAGTACAATGGGACCTGGCGTTAAAGCAATGTACAGAGCAAAATAGTTTAAACAAAAAAAGCCTAACATTTGTTAGGTTTTTTTATTGCAAAAATTTAGGCAAATTCATTTCACTTTGTTTTGAATTTGATTATAATAAAATTATGGAAAAATTAGAGTTAGAATTTGATACAAAATACAAAGGCTATGAAAAAGATTTAAGGAACTTAAGGCTCACAAACTTGATGTCAGTGCTGGGTGTTGGTCTTGTTTTTTTGTGTGTCGGTATATACTTTGCAATTTTCATGAAAGGTGTTGGAGTCTTTCAAAAGGTTTGCGGCTATGCAATGATGATTGTTTCGGTGTTTTTTATTGTGGTTGTACCGATTTTTTCAATGAATAGCAATATTCACAAAGGGATAACGGACAAGGTTAAGCTTACTTTTGAAGGATATGAAAAATATTGGACAGTGACATATTATGTGAAAATAAAAAAGAGCGAAGTGCTGGGTAAGTTTACTGAAAGAATCAACAAAGTGGTTTTCTCAAAATGTTTTATAGAGATTTTCCATAACGGCAAAATCACCTATGTTCCACTTGCGGTGCTCAGTGGTGATCAAAAATCAGTATTTTATAAAATCCAAAATGTTTCCAATTAAAGTTAAGTTATAGAAGGCGAAATTATGAAATCAAAAAATAAAATTATATCAATTATTCTTTCATTCTGCTTTATGTTTGTTTTTGCAGCAGGGCTTGTCGGCTGTGGAAAAAATGGCAACGGTGGCAATGGCGGAGACTCTCAAAACGGCAATGGTGGTGGCAGTGGCAATGGCGGCGGTTCACCTGAAACCGTTAGTGTTAGCACAAAAGATGTCATCAATCAAAGTCTTGACAAACTTGAATCATCAATGAGTGATTTGACGGGTGCAGAAAATGTTTCTTATTCAAGCTCTGTTGAAAATTTTGGCGCAGAGTCAGCCGTTATTGGTAAACCTTTTGCAAATAAATACACAAACAAAGCTCAAGCAATTTTAAAATTATATGATATTTTTGAGTGCCAGTATGAAGCAAAATATTTTGTAAACTACGCAACAATCGAAAATGGCTATGCAGCTGACTTTGAAACCGGCAAGGTTTATCGCACAGCTTATGGCGATCAATCAACACTTCTTCAAGAAAATGCAATGGTTTTTGATCAATATTATTCTGCTTGGCAAATCTCAAATGGCGTTGCTTTCCAAAATGAAATAAATGTTTCTTATTCTGACCCAACAGGTCTAAACGGCATGGTAACAACATTTCAAAAATATTTTGAATGTAATTATGATTATGAAAATCAAAAGCCACTTTCAATGAATCTTATCATCAAGCAAATCTCAAAAAATAAACAAAATGGTGTTGAGTCAAAAGAAATGGGCATCATAATTGGAAAGGTTGACTACACCGCAAATGTTGTTTATATGTTAAGATTTAGTGGCATGTTTGAAGATTATGGTGAAGCAATCACAAACAAACTTGACAATAATTCTTATGATAGCGAAAACTTCATCACCGAATCAGGCATCAAAGCATATCTTTTTGAAAAAATTGGTTTAAACGCAAATGCCGATGATTATTATGTTTACGAAAGCTATGGAACAAATACCGAAGATAGCGTTGAAATCGACCAAACATTCTGTGATAGATATGACGAAGTTTACAATGCTGTTAAAAATGACATGCACACAAAGCCAGCTTTAGACACAACCAATGCAATTGATATGGGCAATAAATTATACTATTACATGTATTATTATTCAACACAAGTAATTGACAATATGGATCCAAACGGCGGAAAGATAACCATTCGCACAATCAAAGAATTAGACAAAATCAAATCAATTTTAACCGATTTAAAACTTGAACTTGAAAACAATTCAGAATACAATCAAACCACTGGTTCTACAACATACAACAAAGCAAGAGAAATTATCAATAGTTCAATTGAATTCCTTTCAACAATAGATCAAGGTGCTTGGATCGGCTGCTTCAATCAAGATAGAACAGTTGAACTTAAATTTAACAAAGATGCTCAAGGATATTATATTCAATATACAGTCGATGGTGGAATTAAGCAAATTGCATTTACTATTGACGAAAATAACGAAGCTCATCTTTGCAATTATAAGTATGGTAGTGACAATATTGATTTCAAAACATCAACTGATAATTAAAAATAGTGCAAAATAAATTGACGGAAAAATAAAAGCCTTAACAATTTGTTAAGGCTTTTTGAATGAGTTATTTTTTCACACTTTCAATGTTTGCTGGTTCAAAACGATATTCTTGCTTTACATCTGGATATTTAATCTTGTCAACCTTGCTGAC
>CAKVFH010000017.1 GCA_934746515.1 uncultured Clostridia bacterium | reverse complement strand
TTTTACACACAAAACAAAACAACTGAAGCAATTGCAAACAAACCAACAAGTGCACCAAACACTCTCATCAACCAAAGCTCAAATATTGATTTTTTCTTTGTTCTGCAAAGCTGACCAATTGAAAACGCGCGTTCAAAATATGAAAAATGCTTTCTCATGATTGGAATGGTGTGTGGAGTGAAATAGTACCCTTTTTTCTCAATCAAATAATCGCACATAATGATTTTACAAGCCAAGTTCCATGTTGGACAAGGAGCATTGCAAGTGAACCTACAAATTGTCTTTGAACAACATCCAGTTGTTTTGTCGTCATCAAGTTCTCTATGTTTTGTGCATTTGTTGTCATGAAAATCACACATTTTGTTAAGCGAGTTCTCCATATCCAAAAAGTCTGCTGCATAAGTGTAACTTGCAGACAATCTTTTGAATGGTTTAACATTAAATTTAACATCAAACATGGCACAAAGCATAAAGTCGTTATTGTTTTTCTTTTTAGATAAATTTTTTGTGTAAAAAACACCATCAAAACTGAATTTTTCGTGTTTTAGGAGCTTAATTAACTTAACACAAACCTTGTAAAGTTCAAGCAGTTTATCGCAATTTTCCTTTTGAATTTTAATGCTTTCTGCCTTATTTTCTCCATAAAGTTTCACGCCCAAATTAAGTGCGTTTTCATCAATTTCAAAGGCTTCAATATTCTTTAAATTCGCCTTGATTTTCTTCAAACAGTCTTTGCTTAAATCAACCATTGCATAATTTTTGTTTTCTCTTTCGTGAATTTCAAATTTCATATAACACCCTATATTGTTTCATTAACCTTAATTTTTCGTGCTTTTTGATAAGTTTCCTTATCCTTTTTTGTGATATTTTCAAGCTTCACACCGTCTTTTGTGCAAAGCTTAAGCTCAACGAAATTTGTTTTCAAAACCGGTCTGCGAATAACTCTTCTCTCTTTAAAAATTTCAGACATCTTTGCCTGCTTGTCTATCAGCAAATAAAAATATTTTTCATCTTCATAAGGAAGCTCGCCATTTTTGGATAATTTCAGAAGTCCCGATCTTTCAACTCTTGTATAAAACTGACAATAATCATTTTTTAGTCCACATTTTTCGCTTTCGCAAGGTGCAGTCACAGCATAGCCCATTTCATACACCATCTGCTTAACTCTCATAAAATTTTCATAAGTTCTTGGCGTCCCCGTATCAACAATCAGCACAAATCGATTTGAGCAATCAAGCATTTTTTCAAGAGCAGTCTTTCTCCCTGCATCATTAAGTTCAGAAAAAACATAGCTTGACATAACCAAATCCGCTTTTTCACCAATCATGTCAGTCAAAATGTCAAATTTTGTAACACTTTCGCCCGTTTCAAGCTCATTAAACACTTCAATCATGTTTTTGTCGCGTTCAAAGAGCGAAATTTTTACATCACCAAAAAACTCTCTGCAAGCAAAAAATCCCGCACCAGTTCCTGAACCAATATCAATAACCGACGAGATATTTTCAATTTTTTTCTGATCTGTTAAACAGTCAAGAAGCGAATAAATAACAGAAAAAGTTGCTGGCATTCTAGATATTGCATAAACCGCACTATCATTTTTTGATTCAAAAACACTTCTGTTTATCGCCTGATTTGTTTTGTATTTGCGTGTTAATTCTTCTCTCCCAGCAACCAAACTTTCTTTATTCATTCCAGCAAAAAGTCTGTTTACTTTTTCTTGAACTATAGATGGTAAAAGCATCCTTTCTCCCATGTTATGTCACACATAACACCTTATATTTTCAGTGTTTACAACGATTTTTTAAATCTTTAGTCATCAACATTTGATTTCATTGACAAAAATTTATCAATATTAAATTCGTTCCAAGCACTAGCATTTTCTGGTGGATAAACTCTAAAAACTAATTTTTGCTTTGTTACTGGATGCAAAAAAGCAAGTTCTGTTGCAAACAAGTTAAGCATAACTTTTGGCATGTTTTCACCGCCATATTTTTGGTCGCCATAAATTGGACACTTTATGCTCTTCATTTGCACTCTAATTTGATGTCCCCTGCCTGAATAAAGTTTTACTTTTACAAGCGCATGGTTTGTTTCTGAATTATATTCCAAAACTTCATAATCAAGTTCTGCCCTTTTTGCGCCAGTTGTCGTTTGTGGCACAATTTGTGCAGTGTTAGTTTTTTCATCTTTTTTAAGATAACTTACAATCTTTCCTTTTGATTCTCTTGGCTTTCCGCAAACAACTGCCATGTAAGTTTTGTCAAACTCGCCATTTTTCATTTGTTCAGAAAGTCTTGATGCAGCTTTGCTTGTTTTTGCAAACACCATTGCACCGCCAGTTGGACGATCAAGTCTGTGAACAAGGCCAACAAAAGCTTCACCTGGTTTGTTATATTTCTCTTTTATATACTCTTTAACTTGTGTAAGCATATCTTTGTCACCAGTTTCATCTGGTTGGCTTGCAACACCTTGTGGTTTGCTCACAACAATAATATGATTATCTTCATAAAGTATTTCCATTATTCTTCTCCAATAAATATTCCGCTTGTTCCGCAAGGAAGATTGATATCTTCTTCTGTTGGCAAACAAAGTTCATAAGCTTCAACATTACCTTTAAATTTTTGCATGTTAAGTTTTAAAATATTTTCAAGCACAGTTGCACCAAGTCCTGTTGTGTAGCTGTTAATCAGCACAAATAGCGGTTTTTCTGACAAAACTTGTGTGCAAAGCGCCACAAAATCAAACAAATTGTCTTCAAGCTTCCAAACTTCACCATTTGAACCCCTGCCATAGCTTGGTGGATCCATGATAATTGCATCATATTTGTGTCCGCGTTTAATTTCGCGTTGAACAAATTTTGTGCAGTCATCAACAATATATCTCACATGTGCGTTTTCAAGCCCAGAAAGTTTAACATTTTCTTTGCATCTGTCAACCATGTTTTTTGCGGCATCAACATGACAAACCGAAGCTCCAGCTGATGCACACGCGACTGTTGCACCACCCGTATAACCAAACAAGTTCAGCACATTGATTTCTCTTTTTGCGCCTTTGATTAAGTCAATCATTCTGTCCCAGTTATATGCCTGTTCTGGGAACAATCCGGTGTGCTTAAATCCCATCGTTTTCAGCGAAAACTTCAAGTTTTTATAGCTCACTATCCACTCATCTGGAGTATCTTTCAAAAACTGCCAAGCCCCGCCACCAGTTTCACTTCTGTGATACCACGCATTTAAGCCTTTATACTTTGAAAGTCTGCTTTTTGCGTGCCAAATAACTTGTGGATCTGGACGAAGTAACACAACGCCATTCCAGTTTTCAAGTTTCTCACCATCGCCAGTCGCCAAAACTTTATAATCTTTCCAATCTTTTGCTACTCTCATATTTTCCTTTAATAATTATCAAGAATTGTGTTTAAATCAATCAAATCGGCGCTAACAAGCACTGCTCTTGCAGGTTCGTTAAAATTGCCATTTTCAGTTAGAATTACACTTGATAATTTCCTGTTTTGTTGAAACATATACAACAAATTTTCAATTGTTATCGAAGTTGGAGCAACTTCATAATGATTTGTTTCATTAAAAATATCCAAACATTGTGCAACCGGTTCTTTGATTGCTTCATCAATATCCTTATTTTCTTCAATAAACTTGCCAATGCCTTCAACAACCATTTTTCTATTGATTACACCCACGAGTGTTTGCGCGATATAAACAGGCACAATTGAATAACCGTCTTTTTCCATTTCGCGAATAACATCTTTTAGCGGAGTGTCACCACAAGCTGTGAAAACCTTTCTAGGCTTTATGCAATCAATAACTCTTGGTGGAGTGTTGATGATTCTTGCGATTTTTTCAAGTTTTTCAACCACTTCAATGTTTGGCTCTGCAATAATTTCATCACCAGATTTATGAACAATTGCATTTCGAAGTCTGCCATAATCTATCAAATCTTCTTCAAACTTGGCAACAACAGTGTTTACACTTGCAACCTTTCTGATCATATCAGCAAAATTAAGCGTCCTTTTTATTGAATAAATATCACGAAGACCTTGATCAAGCCTATTGTAAGCCGAAATAAATCTCGTTGCGTTAATATTTTTTTCTTCCATAAATCTTTCTCCACTGATATGATAACAAATAATTTTTATTTAGTCAAAAAATTTATATGTCTTTGTCTCTTTCTTTAGCACTTATAGCGGAGTTTTTGATAACATCAATGCTTTTATAAATTCCTTCAACAAATCCCCTAGAGTTTGGACTTGTCAAAATTATGGTGTCGCCGTCGTCATAATTTTCAAGCTGCGCTCTCTGGCTTTCTGTCAAAAATTTAATCGAACTATCATCCAAAATCTTTATTTTCTTGTTGTTTTTTGGATTCACACATTCAAACTCAATGCCCTTTGCCGCACAAAATTGTTGTTTCACTGAAGGCTTCATTTTTGTAACTTTTCCAGGACGAATAAAAATTTTGTGCACACCTTCTTTAGTAACTGCATATTTCATTGGATAATCATCCATAATTGAGTCGCCAGCAAAAATTACATATTTCGACTTCATTGCCCCCAGTTCTGTAATCATTCTTTCAACACTTTCACGCTTAACAGATTTGTGATTTATATTTAAAGCATTTTCATTAAAGCGGTGCTTTATAAAAGTGTCATCCATTGTAACTCCATACGGATTTATCTCCAAATATCCGTCATTTTCTTTGTGAATAACATATTTTATAAACCTTTCGCAAGAATGTTCCATTTCAAAATCAATGGCACTTTTTGTCTGTGTTCTGTGATTAAAAAATGTCATTTTTAAATCATAGCAAACACCATTATAGCCATTATTATCAACGATTCCAAGCGAAGCATTTGTGACAATGCAAACAACAGGAGTAAGTCCTGTTTGGGCTTCAAATTCGTTCAAAGCTTTAGTTACACCATTCTTGATACTTCTGATAAACCCGTCAAAATCTTCATAAATTTCGCTACGGAAATCAAATTCATTGGCATAGTCCACCAAAGTATTATTAAAATCAGTAAAAATCAATATTTCATTATCTTTTAGTTTTTTAGTTTTATCCATAAATTACCTAGTCTTTATTATAGCATAAAATCTAAATAATTAAATAGTTTTCGCCAAATTTTTCTCTTGACTAATTAGTAAAATTCATTATAATAAGGGTTGCTAGGCTAGATGGGGAGCTAGTAGTGCCCTGTAACCTGAGATCTACTATAGCAGGATCGAACGCACATCTAGGCGCGTGGTATGGAAGGTCTGCGTCAAACAAGCGGTGTTGATAACAAGGTCTTGAACAACAAAAATCCATGAACCGTGTCAGAGCCTGACCGCAGCAGCACTAAGTGGAACCTTTTGTGTGCTTTAAGGTAGCTTTGAAGTAGCTGGCTATTTGGCTTACGCTTCGGTGCCATTCGACAAAATGTGTGCCTAGCTTTTTTAAAAAATAAAAATCAAGGTGAAAACCTTGATTTTTTCTTTGTCTATTAAATTTATTTTAAGAAGTTTGTAGCCGTTTTTTGAATAAGAAGCTTACAATTGTTTTTTATTAAATATTGATTTTGAAAAGCCCACAGCTGTTTTTCGCAATTGTTTACTTCCCTTTAAACAAATAAAGTCATTGCATTTTGTTTTCATTCTACTGCAAATTCACTTTTTATTGCGCTGGCATAAGTCAATCAATTTTTCCATAAATTTTAGGGTGAGAAAATAGATGCTAATTTTTGATTAGCATTTAAACTGGTCACTTCACCAAAAGCGACAAAAATTTTATTCAGTTTTATTTTCTTTTTAATTTTTCAGCTTTTCTTTGGTTATCTTTCTCTTGAAGCAAAAAAGTCAAGGTTACTCTCTTCACCCTGACTTTCATTCATTTTCTTTTCTGTTTCAATTTCCGACACCAAAAACTCAAGGTTCGAGACCCCAAGTTGAGACAACGCGCTTCTAACTAGGTCAATGTCATTTTTAACCTTATTAAAAGTGCTGGATAAATATTCATACCACACGGTATCCTCGCCAATAGAAATCGGCGCCATACCTTCCTTGTCTGTTTGGTTCATGGCACTAGAAATTTTATCCCTAGCCTCTTCAAGCTGAAGTTCAATATTGCCTTTAGACACAAGCAAATAGCGTAAAGTAGCAACTAAAGACCCTCGCAAATCTGCTTTACTCATATTAAACTTTCCCCCTTATAGCCCATATATTATCCCAAGTTTCCCGCTTTGTCAATACCCATTTTTAAAAAAGTTACAGTTTTGAATAATTTTTATTGTATAACCATTAAATAATCAATATAGTTATGATTATAAAAATTTAGTAAAATTTTGTAGCTTTTTGTCAAAAAATTATAATAAACACATTGGCAAAATTATTTTGACAAATATAATTAGTTTTGTATAATATTATCGTTAGGAGAAAAAAATGAAAATAGCAATATCAACAGAATCTACTTCTGATTTATCAAAAGAATTAAAAAATAAGTTTGACATCCACACTGTTCCATTTTCAGTTATTCTTGGCGACGAAGTTGTTGAAGATGACGAAACCGTTCCAGCCAAGATCTATGAATTTGTTGAAAGAACAAAGGTTCTTCCAAAAACCAGCGCAATTAACGAAGAAACCTATAAAAATTATTTTGAAGGCTTGCTCAAAAAATATGACGCAATTGTGCACATCACACTTTCAAGTGGCATTTCTTCAGCAAACTCAAATGCTGTTAAAGTCGCTGAAAACATGAAAAATGTTTACATCATCGATTCAAAATCACTTTCTTCTGGTCTTGCCCTTCTCGCAATTTATGCAAGAAGCCTTGCTGATGCTGGCGAAACACCTGAAGTGATCGCAAACAAAGTTGAAGCAAGAGTTCCATATATCCAAGCAAGTTTTGTTGTTGAAAGACTTGACTATCTTTACAAAGGTGGCAGATGCAACCGTTTGGCATTGTTTGGTGCAAACTTATTGCGTTTGCGTCCACAAATCGTTCTTCGCGACGGCTTGATGATTCCTGGAAAAAAATTCCGCGGAAAAATGGAAGCGGTTATTGAAAAATATTGTGAAGACACTCTTGAAGAGTTTAACACACCTGACAAAAGCATGGTTTTTGTAACACACACATCTGCAACTCCTGAAATGGTTGAAAAAGCAAAAATCGCTTTGCAGAATGCAGGCTTTGAAAATATTTATGAAACCATTGCTGGTGGAACAATCACCTCTCACTGTGGCGAACATGTTTTGGGCATTCTCTATTTTAATGACGGCAAAAAAATCTAAACCCCACAAACAAAATTTAAACAATCAAAAAACCAACTTTAAAACAAAGTTGGTTTTTATTTTGTAAAAATATTTTAACTTTCAAAACTACCCTTTCCGTAGCCAAATTTACTTTAAAAAAATTACTCAAACGATTTATCGCTTTAGTCACCATTTTCAAAAACAGCTTTTTGACTTATTCCAAGACAATTAAGAATATTTTTAGTTTCTTCTTCATTCAAACTCAAATTTTGATTTGCAAAGCCAATTTTTGCTCTTACACCGTCATCCAAGTGAAAATCTGAACCAATTGTTGCAAACAATCCATGTTTATCTGCAAAATCTCTCCAAAAAGCAATATCGTCAAACATATTGTTAAGTTTGTCAAAATACAAATAATTTGCTTCAATGCCGTCTGGCTTAAGATTTGAAACAACCTCTTCAATCATTTGAACTGGAACATTATCTTTTCTATCATAAACAACTGGATGCGCCAGAACAACCTTTCCGCCAGCTTTTCTAATTGCTTCACCTGCTTCTTCTGGCAAAATAGATTCCTTTCTAACATAAGCCGGACAGCCTTCAATCAAAATTGATTCAATAAACACACCACGAGTTGGAACTTCGCCAAAGATTTCCTCAAGCCTTTGCTTGTTTGCAGGGTTTGTCACAATGTCTAGCGCAATGTTTGCTTTTGTGACAGATTCCACTTTTGAAAGCTTTTCAAAATTCAAAACAAAACCAAGTTCGTTTAATTTTTCATTGACTTCAATCAAATATTTTTTTCGAGAACTTCTAACCTTCTCCAAAAAATTACAAAAATCTTTGTTTTTCGTGTCAAAGTTATAGCCCAAAACATGAAAGCCTTTGCGATTGTATCTTGTGGAAACTTCAACGCCAGGAATGAGTTTTATCCCCAGTTTATCTGCATACTCGAAAAGTTCGTCATTGTAAGCTGCAATGGTGTCATGGTCAGAAATTGCCAAAAATTTAACGCCATTTCTATTCGCTTCATCCAAAATTTCAAATGGTGTGAGCGAACCGTCAGACTTCGTTGAATGGATATGTAAATCAATAGTTGTCATAAATTACCCTTTATTCTTTGAAACCAGTTCAGTTTCAAACATCTCTAATAAAATTCATTATAACCAATTTCGTGTCCATTTTCAAGTTAAATTTTATTTGGAATAAATACTTCTTGCAAAAAGTGTTGATTTGATTTAAAATGTCTTTGTTAAAGGTGAAATCATGCAAGTAAAAATAAACAATGCTTCATTTGGATATAATGGCGAAAATCTTTTGGAAGATTTTTCATTTGAAGTTAACAACGGCGACAAAATTGCAATAATTGGCAAAAATGGCAGCGGAAAAACAACCCTGCTAAAGATTTTGCTTGGCGAAATTGAACTTCATCAGCCAGACAATGCTCCACCTGTTTTTGTAAAGACCGACAAACCAACCATTTCTGCGCTAAACCAAATGACTTTTGATAACGAAAATATCACTCTTTATGACGAAGTGTTGTCGTCTTATAAAAAAATCACCGACCTTGAACAAAAACTAAAGTCAATCCAATTGCAACTTGAAAATTCAGACGACCACAAACTCGTCGAAAAATTCTCAAGGCTCAATGACGAATACGAAATTCTTGGCGGCTACACCTACAAAAGCGAAATGGCAAGCATTCTTTCTTCTTTTGGGTTTTCTGAATCAGACAAACAAAAAAAGCTTTCTGAATTCTCTGGCGGACAAAAAACAAAGATTGCTTTCATAAAGTTAATTCTCTCAAAGCCAGACTTGCTTGTTCTTGACGAGCCAACCAACCACCTAGATATAAAAGCAATCAATTGGCTTGAAGAATACATTTCAAACTATAAAAAAGCAGTTGTAATCGTGTCGCACGACCGCGCGTTTCTTGACAACACAGTCAATATCGTTTACGAAATTGAGCATAAAAAACTCACTAAATATATCGGCAACTATTCAAAATTTTTAAAAACAAAGCAAGAAAAATATGAATCTGATTTAAAGCACTATGAAGCGCAACAACGCGAAATCGCCGACATAAACGCATTTATTGAAAGGTTCAGATACAAAGCAACCAAAGCAAACGCCGTTCAATCGCGAATCAAACAGCTTGAAAAAATGAAAATCATCCCGATGCCACAAAAAAGTGATAACTCCGCTTTCCGCACTAGAACCAAACCAGAAATTGAAAGTGGCAGCGAAGTCCTATCTTGCACAAACCTTAAAATCGGCTATGACAAAGAACATCCCCTTGCAACAATAAACTTAAAAGTCATGCGTGGCGAAAGGCTTGGAATTATCGGAAGCAACGGAACTGGAAAATCAACATTTTTGCAAACAATCACCGAAAAAATTCCAGTGATTTCTGGCTACTTTAAACTTGGATATAATGTTCAATATGGTTATTTTGCGCAGCTTGAAAGCAAAAAGACCAGTTCAAAAACAATCTATCAAGAGTTTAGCGACATTTTCCCAAAACTAAACGACCGCGAAGTCCGCTCAAGTCTCGGAGCTTTTCTGTTTTCTGGCAACGATGTCAACAAAAAGCTCAGCGAACTTTCTGGTGGCGAAATCGTTAGATTTGAGCTTTGCAAGATTTTTCAAACCAAGCCAAACCTGCTCATTCTCGACGAGCCAACCAACCACATGGACATAACCAGCAAAGAAACGCTCGAAAGCCTTATTTTAGGCTATACTGGAACTGTTATTTTCGTTTCTCATGACAGATATTTCACAAACAAAATCGCAACCAAACTTTTGGTTTTTGAAAACGGACAAGCAAACATCTTTGACGGAACCTACAATGAATTTATGCACCCAAACACAAAGATTGTGCAAAAAGTGACAACCGAAATTGAGAAAAAACCAAAACCAGAAAAAATTGAATACCCTGTTGACTTTGACGACATTAAACCAGACAATATTTATTTAAGCATGTCTTATTATGACCTTTCAAAAGAAAAGAACAAGACAGAAAACCTTGTCAAAAAGCTTGAAACCAAGTCAGCCGAAGCCGAAGAAAAACTCAAAAAACTCAATCAAGATTTTGTCGACCCAGAAATCGCAAGTGATTTTGTCAAACTTATGGAAATTCAAGCAGAAATGGAAACTACACAAATTCAAATTGACAAACTTGCCAGCGACTGGCTTGAAAAAACACAAGAGCTTGAAAAAATAAACGAAGCAATCGCTGCAACCCAAAAGGCTTCAAATGAAGAATAATTTAATCAAAAAATAATTAAAAATATAAATAAAAAACAATAAAAAATCACCATAAGCATAATGCCATGGTGAATTTTTTATTTAATATTTTTCTCTATAATTCCCTTTCAAAAATTTTCGCTAAAATTTATTCAACAGTAACGCTTTTTGCAAGGTTTCTAGGTTTGTCTGGGTTAATACCTTTTGAAATGCTGACCTTATAAGCCAAGTATTGCATAGGAATAACTGCCAAAATTGAAGCAGTAAGTTCGTTTGTTTCATCAATAAAAATCACATCTTTGTCAGATTCTTGCTTGATATTTGTAACCAAATAGCGTCTTGCTCCCCTTGCCATAGCTTCGTTTGCAGCATTGATTGATTTTGAACAAATTTCGGCTTGCGTGCAGAAAACAAACAATGGTGTGCCTTCTTCAACAAGAGCCAAGAATCCGTGTTTAAGTTCACCAGAAGAATAATTTGTCGCATTGATATAACTTACTTCTTTTAGTTTCAATGAAGACTCCATTGCAGTGATATAATCAAGGTCTTTTCCGATAAAAATTGGAGTTGTTTCGTTTTTGATTTCAACAGCAATTTTATCAATTTTCTTCATATCAAACGCAAGAGCTTTTTTGCTTACGCTTAAAATATCGCCAAAATAATCAATATTTGCCCCAGTAAAATTCTTTAAAAATGATGAGAACATATAAAGTGCAGAAAGTTGACAAACATAAGCTTTTGTTGATGCAACCGCAATTTCAGGTCCAGCACAAACAGGCAAAATATAGTCTGTTCTTTTTGCTAAACTTGAATACAAAACATTTGTGAGAGCAATTGTTGTTGCGCCATTTTCACTAGCAATTTTTGCAGCCATAAGAGTATCTGCCGTTTCACCGCTTTGGCTAACAAGCACAAAAAGCATGTCAGAACTAGCAAAGATTGGCTTTGAATAAATGAATTCGCTTGCTACTTCTGCAGAAGCCTTGATATTTAGTTGTTTTCTGAAATAGTTTGCACCGAAAAGTGCAGCATGATAAGCAGTTCCGCAACCAACAAACACAACTTCTCTAAATTTAGACATAAAATTCTTGTCAAACTTATCAAAAACTCTATGCTCTTTATAAAACTTAACTTGTCTTTCAAGAGCTTCAGGTTCTTCATAAATTTCTTTAAGCATAAAGTGCTCGAAACCGTTGTTTGAAAAGTTTTCAAAACTATCATCTAACGCTGTTTTTTGTTTTGTGATTTTGTTTTCACCAGCAAAGAATGTAATTCCATTTGCGTCAATATGAGCAAAATCATGGTCAACAAATTCATAATAATCTTTTGCTACCCCAACAAAGCAGATTGGGTCAGAAGCAACCAAGAATCCGCCATCAGTTTCAGCAACATAAAGTGGACTTTTGTTTTTAGCCAAAAACAATTCGTTTGGCTTGTTCTTATTCATCGCAACAATCGAATAACTTCCGTCTAAAAGTGAAAACACATTGATAAAATCTTCAATTGTCTCCGCGTTCTTTTCTTCCAAAAGTTCAGCAACAACAGCAGTGTCTGTGTCGCTGTCAATTTTTTGTTTTAAACCTTGTTTAAGCTCAAGATAATTCTCAATAATACCATTATGCACAATTGTCCATTGTCCACCATTTGAGCTGTGTGGGTGCGCATTGTTTGTTGTTGCCTTTCCATGAGTTGCCCATCTGGTGTGAGCAATGGCGCAAGTTGTTTCCAAATCATCTGGAACTTCCTTTTCCAAATTGTCAATGCAACCAACCTGCTTAAAGCAATCCACTTTTCCGTTTTCCATAACAGCAATACCAGCTGAATCATAACCACGATATTCAAGTTTTTTGAGTTTTTCAATAATTTTTTTACTATTTTGCTTTTTGCCTAAATAGCCAACTATTCCGCACATTTTTCATTCTCCTTGTTAATTTCTTTTATAACACTTGCAATTCTTTCAGCAACTTCTGTTGAAAGATTCATATCTTTTGTTTCAACCATAACCCTGATGTATGGTTCAGTACCAGAAACATGAATCATAATTCTGCCATGATTTTCAAGTTTCTTTTCTTCAAGTTCCGTAACTTCCGCAAGTCTTGCGCTGTTCACCATTCTGATTTTGTCATAAACTGGCACATTGATGTTTTTCTGTTTATACATTTCAAAGCCAAACAACTCTGAAAGTTTTTTGTTTCGTGCCACACATATAGACGCAATTTGAAGCGCACTCAAAACTCCGTCACCTGTCGAAAGCTTGTCTGCCATAATCACATGTCCAGATTGTTCACCGCCCAAAACATAGTTATTTTCAACCATTTTTGCAGACACATACTTGTCGCCGATATCCGCACGCACAAGCTTTATGCCCTTTTCATTCAAAGCATTTTCAACACCCATGTTTGTGTGTCTCGTTCCAACAACAACTGGCGGATTAAGTTTTGCACTTGCAAGATATTCCGTTGCCAGCAAATATAAAACTTTGTCGCCGTCAACAACTTCGCCATTTTCATCAACAGCAATAACTCTGTCGCTGTCGCCATCAAACGCAAAACCCATGTCAGCCTTATATTTCAAAACATACTTCTGCAACCTTGAAATATTAAGCGCCCCACAGCCTTTGTTGATGTTAAGACCATCTGGCTTGCAATATGTCGCAATAATTTTCGCCTTATTGTCTCTGAAAACTGCAGGCGCAATTTTGAAACTTGAGCCATTTGCACAGTCCAGCACAATTGTTTTGCCTTTAAGCGAATTTGAAATGCTTTCGCTCAAAAAGTTTTCATACTTTAAAACAAGTCGTGGATTAAACTCAAGAGTTCCCACTTTGTCAAAAGGCATAACGATTTCTTTTAAGAAAAGTTTTTCAAGTTCTTCTTCAATTTTATCTCCAATCTTTCTGCCGTTTTTATCAAAAATCTTGATGCCATTATACTCTGCCGAGTTGTGTGACGCACTAATCACCACACCAAAATCAAACTCCAAGTGCGATGTAAGATAACTTATTCCAGCCGTTGGACAAACTCCCACATCAACAAGATTGCATCCAGCATTCATCGCACCAGTCGCAAACGAAAGCGAAATAAGCGAGCCAGTGCTTCTTGTGTCTCTGCCAATAATTATCTTTGAATTTGGATATTTTCCGCCAAGAGCGTTTCCACATTTATAGGCTATCTCTCTCGAAAGGTCGTCATTAACCTTTCCGCGAAGCCCATCAGTACCAAAAAATACACCCATTATTTTTTTCCTAAATAGATATGTGCTCTATTATTTTTTATAGTTTCTCTGCATCTGCCAATAACAAAATCATCAGCTTTTGTGTCAACAGTGATTGTTGTGCCAGCGCAAACGAAACTGCCTTTGCCAATATGAACAGGAGCAATAACATTGCAGTTGCTTCCAATAAAGCTATCATCTTCAACAACACTTCTGTGTTTGTTCACTCCGTCATAATTAACAAAAATCGCCCCGCAACCAATGTTGACATTGCTTCCAACATCTGCATCGCCAACATAAGCCAAATGAGACGCCTTTGTATTTTTGCCAAGCCTAGCATTTTTAATTTCAACAAAGTTTCCAACCTTGCAATCATCATCAACAAAAGAGTTTGGTCGAAGGTGCGCAAAAGGCCCAATCTGAACATTGTTTTTAACTTCACTTTCTTCAATATAACTGCTCTTTATCACACAATTTTCACCAATAACCGAATTTTCGATTGTTGTGTTTGGATAAATCACTGTGCCGTCACCAATCTTTGTGTTTCCTAATATATATACATTAGGATAAATTTTAACATTTTTACCAATCACAGCACTTTCTTCAATATATGCACCAAAAGTGGTGCCTGTTTTTTCATTTTTTTCAATCATTTTTATCACTTTTTCCCTTGTTTTTGGTATACTCTATTATATTCGGCAAGCATTTTTTGTCAACAAGTTCCGAAAATTTCGCATTTCACAGCCTTTTGCACAAAATTTTAATACACTAGCAAAAAATCAAAAAATGACGACCACTTTTCAAGCCCATTTTTTGTAAAACACCATTATTTCGGCATATTTAAAAAACCAATATTGTCAAATTCCAAACAAATGCACCCACTTTTTATCGTAATTTCGATTGAAATATTTTTATTTTTCGGTCAATTTAACCATAAAAAATATTAAAAATCACTGATTTAGAGCAAACTTTTGATGATTTTTAATCAAAAAAAAACTTGAACAACCATGTCCAAGTCTTTTTTTCACCAAATAACAAGCAAATTGTATTGAAACTTTCTCGTTTCAGCACAAATTATCTATCACTTGGCTATATTACAATTTATTGTTAAACATCCAAAAGCATTTTATCGGCAACAAGTGCGATAAACTCGCCGTTTGTAGGTTTTTCATTGTTAGAATAAACAGTCAGCCCGAAAACACTGTTTATATTTTCAATTTTACCCCTGTTCCAAGCAACTTCAATTGCGTGTCTGATTGCCCTTTCAACCTTTGAAGCAGAAGTATCAAATTTTTCAGCAATTGATGGATACAATTTCTTTGTGATTGAATTGATAATGTCAGGATTTTCCATTGAAAGCTTGATTGCTTCTCTTAAAAATTGATAACCCTTGATGTGTGCAGGAATTCCCACCGTAATAAATATGTTTGTGATTTTCTCTTCAATTTCTTTGTCAATTCCAAGTTTGCTTTCAACCATTCTTGATTCTTCAAAAATGTCACCAACGCGTTTTGCAAGAACATCCAAGCTGATTGGCTTAAGCATAAAATAACTTGTTCCGAGAGCAGTTGCTTTTTTGATGAACACATCGCTTGCAAGTGCTGAAATAACAATAATTTTCATGCTTTTGTTGATTTCTTTTGCAGTTTCAATAACTTCAAAACCGTCAATTTCAGGCAAAACAAGGTCAACAATCAAAAGATCAAATTCTTCATTTTTCAAAAGTTCAACCGCGCCTTTTCCATCTCCTGTTGTTTTTATCTCAAATAAATTTTTGTCAGTAGTAAGTTTTTCTAAAATTCGCTGTGATTCGTCAGCATTTTCATTCGCAATCAAAATTTTTCTGCAATTTTTCATAAAAACTTCCTTTTAAATTATTTTTTGATTTTTTTCGAGCAAATAAATATTAGCACAAAAACAAGATTTTTATCAAAAAATGCAAGGTTCTAATGATATCAAATTTTGTTTGATTATTTTTAAATCCGTCTAATTTTGTCAAAAATAAAAATTCTATACGCGTTGTATAGAATTTTATGACTATTTATGAAAATTGTTGATAGTTTTTATGCTTGCTCTGCACTCTTTGCACATTGATGGTCTGAAAAATCCTTTTTCTTTAAAGAATTTTTGTTCACTTGCCGACCAAACAAATTCTTTTCCGCATTTTTTGCAAGTCAATGTTTTGTCTTCAAAGGTGTTTGCTCTGCGTTCTTTTTCTGCAAGCCATTCAAGATGTTTTTTCTCTTTCATTTCAATGTATTCTTGATGCTTTTTCTCTTTCATTTCCAAATACTCTTGATGTTTCTTTTCTTTCATCTCAATATATGCTTGGTGTTTTCTTTGGCTGTCAAGCTTCAAAATCTCTTGATGTTCAATGGCAAGTCTTTCTTGCTCTTCTTTTTCTTTCTTAATTTTAGCATTTTCAAGTTCCAAAAGTTCAGCCATGGTGTAATCTTCATCTTTTTTGTTTTGACGATTTATTTTGTATTCCATTGGAACAAACTTGATTCCGTTTTCAATTATTTCATCACCAACCTGCTTGAAACCCATGTATTTATAAGCATTTACAGAGTTTGGCGCAGAATGAACAGTGATAACATCAGCTGTTGTTTTTTCAATAACGGTCTCCAAAAGTTTTTTGCCAAAACTGTGTCTTTGGAACATTTTGCCCACAAAGAATAGCGAAATATGCGACAAATTATCTCTCATTCCAATAACGCCAATCAAAATATCTTCAATATAATAGCCGAAAATATCAAGGCTATTCAAATTTTCATCATTTTCAATAAATCTTAAAAACTCAAGCCTGCCTTCTTCAGAAAAATCAGGTGCAACGAACTCATTAAAAGTATCTTTAACCAAAGTTCTTAAATTATTGTATTCATTACCAGTAATCTTTTTAATCATAATTTTCGCTCCTTAAAATAAGTATAGCACACAAAAATAGCTTTGGAAAGAAAATTTTATACATAAAATCTATTAACTTCAGGCATTTCCCTTGGAATTATCAACCAGTCGACAGGAATTTCAAGAAAATTCGCCAGTTTCACAAGCGACAAGAATTGAAAATCGAGTTTACCGCTCAAAATCTTATTCATTTGTCTTTTTGAAACCCCTGAAAGCTTGCAAATATCAGCAATTGTAAGCCCTTGCATCTTCATAAATTCATATA
>CAKVFH010000016.1 GCA_934746515.1 uncultured Clostridia bacterium | reverse complement strand
CCTAGTCTTTTTTATTATTGGTGCGAGGAAAGGGGGTCGAACCCTCAGCCCTTACGGGAACCGCCCCTTAAACGATCGCGTCTGCCAGTTCCGCCATCCTCGCATAAAAAGGGAGTTGTAATTTTTTCAAATTACGCTTATTAGTATAACTATAAAAACTCGTTCTGTCTAGTGTTTTTTTAAAAAAATTTAAAAATTACTCAACTATTTTAAACACAACTGCCACAATTCCGAACTTTTCAATATTTTCGTAAGACTCTCCTGTCAAGAAAACATCTGAAGCTTTCTCATAAGTAGCACTTGGCTTAAATCCACAAGGTTCTTTTCCCAAAGTTTCAACAGCTTCTTTTACATTTCCGAAATACAAAAGATTTTCAATAACAGCCTTAACTTCCCTTGTTTCTTCGTCAGAAACACAAACAAAAGTAAGTTGGTTGCCAACAGCCAAAACTTTGTGTTTGTTGTCATTTATTTCAAGTTGAACAGTTTTTTTACCTGCAACAACTCTTTCAAAAGCATCGTTATCTAATTCAATTCTATAAATATCTTTCATATTTCACCAACATAAATTTTATGTGTTAATTATATCCGAAAACCAAAACAAAGTCAAGAAATCGATATAACATCTCTACAAAATAATAAATTTGTTACAATAAACTCTATAAAACTTATTCACTCGCTTCAAATAAATTTTGGTTTCCGCATAATCAATTTTATCTTTATTAAGTTTTCCATCATCGAGCCAATCAAGCACTTTTTTCTCGCCAGCGTTGTACGCGCAAATAACCACTTCTCTATCGCCAAATTTATCGAAAAGATATTTCAAATAAAAACAACCGTACTTAATGTTTGTCTGTGGCTCGAATAAATTTTCTTTGTTAAAGTCTTCTTTAAGCTCACTCGCAATCCACTTTGCAGTGCTTGGCAAAATCTGCATAAGCCCCAGCGCACCGCTTTTTGAAACAGCATTTTTATCGAAATCACTTTCAGCCTTAATAACAGCATAAACAAGTGCAATCTCAAGCCCATATTCATCCGCCAAACTTGACACAAAACTTTTGTATTTTTTTGGAAAAACAATCACATTCACAAAAAACGCGAAAAGAAAAAGAATAACGAGACTAATGCAAAAGATTGTTAAAATTTTTCTCTTCATACATTTAGTATATGTCATTCTTTTTTTATTTAATAAAACAACTAAATAAATTTATATCAAAAATTAGTGTCCATCGCTCCACCTATAACTTGAAACCACATCAACATCCAAAGGCACATCAAACTTGCAAGCATTTTTCATTTCATAAGCTAGCAGTTCTTTAACCTGTTCTTCTTCTGATTTCGGACAATCAATAATAAGTTCGTCATGCACCTGCATAATCAGTTTTGCTTTGTATCCTTTTTCCTTTAATGATTCAAAAATATTCACCATTGCAATTTTAATAATGTCTGCCGCAGTTCCTTGAAGTGGCATATTTTGGCTCGCGCGTTCAGCCCTGGTCCTCACCATATAATTTGACGCATTGATATCAAACATTTTTCGAGTTCTTCCAAAAAGAGTCGTCGCCTTGCCAGTATCCCTTGCAGTTTGAACTAACCTATTCATAAGCTCTTCAACAGGCTTATGCTTTAAATAATAATTTGAAATAATTTCTTTCGCTTCTTTAGCTTTGATGTGCAAATCATCTGCCAAACCATACTCGCTAATGCCATAAATAATTCCAAAATTTACGACCTTGGCAACTCTTCGCATATCTTTTGTTACCAACTCAGGTGTAACTCCAAAAATTGAGCATGCTGTTTGAGTGTGAATATCATCACCATTTTTAAATGCATTCACAAAAATTGGATCTTTAGACATTTGCGCCAAAATTCGAAGTTCAATTTGTGAATAGTCTGCATCAATCAAAACCGAATCTTCATTTGATGCCACAAACATACTTCTAATTTCTCTGCTTTCGTCTGACCTAATTGGAATATTTTGAAGATTAGGTTCAGTCGAAGACAACCTACCAGTTGTTGTGAATGTCTGCTTGAAATAAGTATGCACAAAATGATTTGAATCAATGTGCGGATAAATTCCTAAAATATATGTTCCCAAAAATTTTGACACTTTTCTATATCTTAAAATAAACTTTACAATTTCATGCTCGCTTTCAATTTCAGCCAAATTTTCCGCACTTGTTGACTGCTTCTTTTTATGTGACAAACCAAGCTTAACATACAAAATATCTGCTAGCTGTTTTGGTGAATTTATATTGAATTCAGTTCCAGCTAAATCATAAATTTTTTGAGTAAGTTCTTTTAATTCAGTTTCATATTTAACCTTGAGTTCATTTAAAACTTTTTCATCGATCTTAAATCCATTTTCTTCCATTGAAAACAGAACACTTGAAAGTTTATTTTCAACATCATAGAATAAATAATGTAAATTTTCTTGTTCAATTTTTTGCTCATATTCTTTATGAAATGATATAAGCCTTAAAGAAATTCCTTCAGGTTTTTCTTCAAAAAACACATCATTAAGTGAGTCAACAGGCACCCCATCAACCAAATATTTTGCAATGCTAACATCAAAATAATTTTCAAGTTTGATGCCATATTTTTTCAAATTATACATATCTTTTTTTGAATCAAACGAAATTTTTAGAATTGTTTCATCTTCAAAAATCTCTTTCATTTGTTCATAAAATGAAAACTCTTCAATGCCATTTGAAAGTAAATCGCTATACAATTCCACTCTAAAAATGTCATCTCCGAAACATAATTCAATTTGATGAATATCAATAAAAAACGACATAATTTTGCGATTTTTGGCTATATTTTTAATATTTTTGATTAAATTTGCGTTTTTTACATCAATAACATTAAAATCAAATTCCTGTTTTTCACCTTTTGAAAGATCAAATATTTTGGTGTTTTTCAATAATGATTTAAACTCATATTTCTTAAAACAATCATAAACTGCACTTGAAAACGGAAAATCAAAACCGCAATCAACCAGCTTCAAATCTATATCACCACTTGTCAAAATTGTTGCAAGCTTTTTTGATAAAAAAGCCATATCTTTATTTTCAACAAGTTTCTCTTTTAGTTTCCCAGTTAATTCATCAATATGATCATACAAGTTTTCAATTGAAGAATATTTTTGAATTAGTTCTGTAGCAGTCTTTGGGCCAATGCCTGCAACACCTGGAATATTATCAGAAGCATCACCCTGCAAAGCCTTCAAATCAATAAACTGTTTTGGAGTTACACCATATTCGTTTTTCAATTCTTTTTCGTTCATGATTTTAACATCACTTGTTCCTTTTTTTGTAAAGTAAACAGAAGTCACATTGTCAACCAATTGAAATGAATCTCTATCCCCAGTAACAATGATTGTTTCTGTATCCAAAAACTTTTTAGATACAATACCAATAACATCATCACCTTCAATCCCTTCTTTCTCAACCACAGTAATATTCATAAGCTTCAGCATTTCTTTAAGTGGAATAATTTGTTCGCGAAGTTCATCTGGCATAGGTTTTCTAGTCGCCTTATAACCATCAAACATATCATTTCTAAATGTATGTTTTGAAGCATCAAATGCAACCACCATATATCTCGGATTTATATTGTTAATAATGTTTATAATTTGCATAGCAAAACCATAAATCGCATTTGAAAACTTTCCTTCAGAATTAGAAAGCAATGGAAGTGCATAAAATGAGCGATACATAATACTATTTCCATCAATAATAACAAGCTTATCAGACATAATAATTTCTCCTACATTAAGTATACCATTATTTGTTAAAAATAAAAAATAAAAAGGGTTAAAATTCCCTTTTTATTTTATTAAGAAAAACTAAATTTACATCAACAAATAAATAACACTACTTAAACTTTTCACTTTTATTTTAAAGGATTCAAATTTAACGCCACACAACCCTTCAAATTATTATTCACTTTTAGCAGTAACCAAGGTTGCATCAATTTTAACAGTAATAACTGATGTAGTACTATCAGTATAAGTAGAAGTCAAGGTATACTCTTTCGTATTTGCAGATAAAATTAAACAACAAAACGCATCTTCACTTGATTCATTATCTAATAAACTTGAAATCGAACCAACATAGTTTTCAGCATTTTTATCAGTAGAATATACCTTTGTAACTTCACCCTTAATCTCAAAACTATCAATTGTTCTTTCTTTATCAAACATAAACTTCACAACAACGACATGCGTAACATCAGGAACACCATAAACACTTGCCTGCGGTTTTGACATTGCTTCAATCTCACCAGAAATAACACAAGTGTCGCCAGTTTGTTTAAGCTTCACTTTGTCTGAATTTTGAAATTCAACTTCACCAAAAACGGTTTTGTCAAGACTTATTTTTTCTGCTGTTGCCGTTTTGCTTTGCCCACAAGCAACAAATCCCACACATAAAATCATCATAAATAAACTAAAAATTGTTTTAACTATTCTTTTCATATTTTCTTATATTTCCTTGTACTTTTATTGATTTTTACATATTTTTATCATATTTTGCGTTTTTTATTTTAATATTAAATTTTCATCAAACATCAAAACATAACTCTGTTCAGACACTCCATCCCATGAAACAACAATTGAAACAGTCTTTCCTTTTTGCGCTTCCAAAATTATAAATGTGTAATCTGAACCATTCAAATGTTCCGCATCATACGATCGAAGTCCATCAACTTTAACAGTAACTTTTTCCCTATAAACCTTTTTGCCATTGGCTGAAAGTTTAATTGCAACAACATGCGTCACATCATCTTCAATCTTAAATTCTTTCTTTACATTTTCATCTTCCAGTTTTTCAACCGAGCCATAAATTCTGTAATTATTTTTTTGCTTCTCTTCCAACTTAACTCCGGTGTTTGCAAAAGTAAATGTGTCATGAATTCTATCTCCTGCACCCATAAGTTCAATTGCTTTCTTTGTGTTCATGTTTGAACATGAAATGAAAACTAGCGATAGAAAAACACCAACTAAAACAACTAATATTCTTTTCATATAATCCTCTGCTATTAGCATTTGCAATTAAATATTTTTTATTCATGAAAAAAATAAACACTCCATAAAGTAGCATTTTTAAAATATTTAATCTATAAACAAAGTTTAAACTCGCAAGTTTCAATATAAAAAAAAGATGACTAACAAATCAGTCATCTTTCATTCCTGCAATATCTTATCAAATATTTTTTACAACAAAAAAAGTTACAGTATTCACTGTAACTAATTTAGTTATTATTTTCAAATGCATCTTCAAAAGCTTTCACACATTCTTCAACAGTTAAAACAGCATCTTTTCTACCACTGATACTTTCTATTTTTACAGGTTTATTTTCAAGCTGTTTATAAACAGTCAAGAAGTGAATTAGTTCATCAAAAATATGTTTTGGCAATTCTGAAATATCAGTATAGCAATTGTTTTGTGGATCACCAAAAGGAATAGCAATAATTTTTTGATCAAGTTCATTACCATCAATCATTTTAATTACACCAATTGGATAACATCTAACAAGACTCATTTTTTCAATTGGCTGACTACACATAACAAACACATCCAATGGATCATTATCTGGACTCAAAGTTCTTGGAATAAATCCATAACTCATTGGATAATAAGTTGCAGTAAACAAAACTCTATCAAGAATGATTAGTGATGTTTCTTTATCAAGTTCATATTTATTTTTTCCACCCTGTTCAATTTCAATGAAACAAACAAAGTCATCTTTCTTAATTCTTTCTTTATTAAAATCTTTCCAAATATTCATATATCTCACCTCGACTATAAAAGTATAACACCGACAAAGCAATAAGTCAACCATGCTCAAAAGCTATACAAATATTTGCTAGAGCAAAACTTTATAGCCATTATTATTTCTTTTTCTTTCTATGAAAATATGTGTCTGCAATGAGCGCAGTTTTCATATTGATTTTAACTTCATCATCTTCTGCATCTTCATTGCAACATGGATGCTCACAACCACAATCAGAATCAGATTCAACTCTAACTTTATTTTCACTATTATTCATCATTCGTTCTGTCATAGCAAACAAGTTTTGATTGAATTTTTCATTTAAGTTCAAGTGTCTATCAGAATTGATGTTCATATACTTTTCAGAGATATGCGAACCGAACATATTAGAATTTTCTTCATCATTCATTATTGATTTTAATCTTCTTGAATGGTCAAAATGCTTTACATGATCTTCACAAAACTCGCAATCTTCTTTAGAATCTGTAACGAATCCAAATTCGTCATTTTCTTCAGCCTGTGGTTCTTCTTTTTTCTCTTCAGCAAAAGACTTAAATTTTGCAATATTTTTTGAAGTATTCACAAACTCAACATTCCTGTCATAAATTGGATCTATCGCCTGCTTGTCAGAATTTTTATCGCTTGTATCCTTCTGTTCTCTTTTGTAAATTTGAACTATTTTAGGTTTTTTATCTTCTTTTTTGTTTTTTTCTTCTTTCTTTTGCGTTTTTTCAGATTCTTCAGTTTCGCTTTTTATTTTATCTGAATCGCCTGTCTCATCAGATTTTTTTTCAATATTTTCAGAATCTTTATCAGTTGATTTTGCTTCAACCTTTTTAGATTTTTTAGAAGCTTTAGCCGGAGTTGCTTTTACAATAAAATATAAGACAACCAAAAACGCTATCACACACAATATTATAAATAATGATTGATTGTTATAAATAAAACCTAACATTATTACACCTACTTATTTGTGTCAGAATCAGTGCTATTATTTCTTCTTTGAGCTGCAGCAAGTGAAGCAAATCTAGCAGCAAGTGGATTCATTGGTTGAGTTGAAGCACCTGGTGCCATTTGTGAAAATCCGCCAAAACCTGAACTTGGAGTGATTGGTGGTCTTGAGTTTGATTGATTGTCTTTTTTAGAAGCAAGTTTTTCAGTTTTTTCATCTTCTGCATTGCTCAATGATTTTCTCATTGCTGTGTCTGCTTGAATGTTTTGCATTTCATAATAATCATTAACGGAAATCTTACCCATTGAAAGAGCTTTTGCAAGAGCTTTTGGAACTTCAGCTTCAGCTTTAATAACTTCAGCTCTCATTTCCTGAACCCTAGCTTTCATTTCATTTTCAGCAGCAATAGCCATACTCTTTCTCTCTTCGGCTTTTGCTTGAGCAATTCTTTTTTCGGCTTCAGCCTTTGCAATGTTAAGTTCAGCATCAATATTTCTTCCAACATCAATGTCAGCAATATCAAGTGAAGAAATATAATATGCTGTTCCACGATCAAGCCCTTTTTCAAGAACTGTTGAAGAAATCAGTTCTGGACTTTCAAGAATCATTTTATGCGATGTTGTTGAACCAACAGTTGTAACGATACCTTCACCAACACGAGCAATGATTGTATCTTCACCAGCACCAGAAATCTGCATTAACATATTTGAAATAACAGTAACTTTTGCTTTAACAATAAGTTCAATACCATCTTTTGCAACAGCAGAAATCTCTGGTGTTTCAATAATCTTTGGAACAACGGTATTTCTAACCGCTTCATAAACATCACGACCTGCAAGGTCAATCGCTTTCGCTTTCGAAACTGTAAGGTCAATATTTGCAGAATATGCAGCGACGAGCGCTTTTACAACATTTTCAACATTACCACCCGCCATATAGTGAGTTTCAAGTTCGTCAACAGAAATCTTAAGCCCCGCCTTTTTCGCTGTAATATAATTTAGCGTAATAAGTTGACAATCAACTTTACGAAGTTTCATACCGATAAGTTTAATCATTGAAATATGTGCAGATGAAACCATCGCCCTGAACCATAGCTTAAATGGAACAAGAATAAGCATTGTTATTATTAGTGCAAGCAAAATCAAGCCCGCAATCGACAAACCTACAATCCATCCAACACTTAAAGTAAAACCACAAATAAAAAACATTTTTGGTCCTCCTAAATACAAACTTATTATATCATAATCAATTTCAAAAATCAATAGCCGTTAAATAAATTTATAAAAATATAACAAAATTTGTTGAATTTTAAAGGTTTTTATCAAATAAACCATCCAAATCATTTGCATTTAACATTATTTTTTATTATCCTATTGCTTTTTTAATGTTGTTATGTTATAATATCAATACTAATGGGGGTTAATAAAAATGGAAAAATATCTTAATAGTAAAGCTTACGAAAAATTTGTAAAAGATGGCGAACAAGCAATTGCAAATGAAGTTGAATATTTCGTAAACATGGGTTTTGATATTAACAAAAAAGAAACTGTTGATTCAATAATCAAGCTTTATAGAGCACTTCCTATCGATCCAGCAGAAAATCTTGCAAGAGTTGAAAGAATCACTCTCATGCCTAATGACGAATATAATTTTGATTACTTTATTGAATCCCGCGAACTCCCTAGCGATGAAATGAGAAAAGTTTTGCCATATTTAGTAAGCTATTCTGTTTTTGAAGATAGTCTCGATTCAAGCAAAATCACAGATGATGAAAGAAAGCAAGTAGCTGATAGAATGTCTTTCTTATCTTCTATAGAAAGCGAACCAGAAAACAGATAAAAAATCTTCAAGTCAATAAAAAGTCTCTTTAATTTAAGGAGACTTTTTTATTATAGTTTTTTAATTTTCTACCAGTGTATATTTTTGTAAAATTTTATAAATTTTCCAAATAACATTTCATAATTACTTTGACACCATTTTTAACATATCCACTCTTTCACAACTTACCTTCTCAAAAAAAACGAACTACAAATACAAGCATTTAATCTAATATAAACAAATTAGAAACTTTTCAAAACAGCCATCTAACAAAAAATAACAAATCAAATAAACAGCACTAATCATTTATATATTAAACACACCAAAAAAACAACTCAAAACTAATATCTCGAGTTGTTTCTAACATTTTTATTTATCTTATGCTTATAGAAAAATCCGTATTTTTTTCTAGCTTCTTCATCGGCAGTTTCATACCTATCAATAACAACATTCAATGTTCTTTCATAATCTGGGTCGCCAGAATATTTGTGTTTTTTCAAAAACTTTATAGAATACTTTTGAGCATCGCGTTCAACCGCTTGGTTGTTATACATCAAATTGTCTGTACTTGACGAAAAATAACCTACCCAGTTTTCTTTCCAGCGTTTTGCATTAAATTCATACCACTTAAGTTTTCTGGAGATAACTGAAAACTGATACGCATGTCTTGTTTCATGCGCCAAAGTTTCCATGCCATGAAAACGATATTTTGGTTGCTCAAGCAAAATTGAATTTATAACGATTTTTTTGCTTAAAGCGTCAACCGAAAATGCACCAAAACAATTCCAATCTTCATATTTAATTTCAAGTTTAATTGGCTCAATCTTCAATTTTTTTGCAATTCTTTTTTCAAGCTCAACAAAAATTTTGAAGCGCTTTTCATAAGAATACTTCAACCATTTTCGTGCTTTAAATTTTGAATACAAAAACCACATAGTTTCACCTGCACCTATATTATCATAATCTAAAAATTAAAACAAGAATATTTGCCATTGTGCAAAAAGTTATGTATAATTAAGTCATGATTTATACAGTAAACGGAAACACAATAAAAGTGTTAGATAAAAGCCAATTTAATCCAAAACATATCTTGGAATGTGGTCAAGTTTTCAGATTTGGCAAAGACGAAAATGAAAATTATTTCGTAATATCAAAAGATAACAAGGCAACAATTATTGAGAAGAATGATTGTTATGAAATTATATCAAAAAATCCAGAGTATTTCATCAATTATTTTGATCTCAACACCGACTATAACATCATCAAAAACAAACTTAAAACAAACAAAATTCTTTCACCAATGATTGATTATGGCTATGGAATCAGAATTTTAAAAGCCGACCCACTTGAAATGATTTTTTCATTTACAATCTCACAAAACAATAACATAAAAAGAATTATGCAAATCATTTCAAGGCTTTGCGAAATTAGCAAAACCTGCGACGATTTCAAAGCATTCCCAACCATTGATGAACTTTATAATCAACCCATTGAATTTTATAACAGTTTGGGCGCCGGCTATAGAGCAAGTTTTTTAAAAGAGCTTTCAATTTCACTAAAAGATGTGAATCTAAATGAAGTTAAAAATCTTTCAACAGACGAAATTTACAAATTCTTGATAGATTTAAAAGGTGTTGGCCCAAAAGTTGCAAGTTGTATTCTACTCTTTGGTTTTGGAAGAACTGAAAAGTTCCCAGTCGACACTTGGCTCGAACAAGTTTATTACAACCACTTCTCAACTGTTAAAAGAACTCGCCCACAAATTCAAGAATACTTTGAAAAAGAATTCGGCGAATACTCAGGAATTGCACAACAATATTTGTTTTATTATGAACGCAACAATCCAAAAATTTAGCAAACAGCTATCACCCGCTTTTATAAAATTTCAGCAAACAAAAAGAAACTTTACTTTTCGGTAAGGTTTCTTTTTATTCATAATTAAAAAATTAGTTTTTCTGCACAAAAGACATACAACTGATTAGCAGATAACTTCTGGTTCCATGTGATTTGAATGGATTGTTGCAGACATATTTGACAAATAAAATACTTCAAAGATTTTATCATCGGCAGAATACATAGTTTTTAATTCTGGATGAGCGTCAATCATTGCTTGTTTAACTTCTGGTCTATAGTCGTAAACAACCTTTCCGCTTACACGAAGCCATCTGTCTTCGCTAATCATTGCGCAAAGTTCAACAAATGGATTGTCTGCAATTTGACGAAATGCATGTGTGTGATTATTTGTATAAAAGTAAACCTTATCTTCAAACTCAACCGAAGCATTATATGGTCTTACTCTTGGTTGATTTCCTTCTGTTGTTGCAAAAAAGAAAATCTTTGATTGATTTAAAATATTAACAATTCTATTCATAATTACCTCTCGATTATAGGATAACACTAAATAAATAATTTAACAAACAAATTTGAAATATTTTAAAATAATTTATCTATTTTTCTTTGAAATCACATAACAAATAATGTCTTCTAACTTTTTGTTATAGGCCTCAAACTCTGAAATTTTAGCATACTCATTTGGCTTGTGCGCAAGATTCAAATTTCCAACACCAAACACAATTGCATCTCCGCCGAGTTTCTGAAAATAACCCGCTTCACAGCCACCAGTAAATGTTGTTTCACAAAAACCAAACTTGTCGCAAAGCTCTTTTATTAACTTTGGTTGTTTGTTTTCTAGTGGCAAAATTTCAAGCTCATTTTTCACATTTATAACTGCCCCTGGATATTTCTTTTTAAGCATCGCTATTTTCTTATCAATACATTTTAAAATCTTTTGAATATTTGAAACTGCGAGCGTTCTAATATCAAAATACATCTTCGCACTGCCAGAAATGATATTGTCTTTTTCTCCGCCTGAAATCAAATTGCAAGTCGCAGTTGTATCTTTAAATTTGTAGCATAGCTTTTCAATTTCAAGCACCAGATTTGCCAAAATATAATTTGCATTCACACCATTAAACGGCATTGAACTGTGACAGCTCTTACCAAACACCTGAATTGAATAAAGACAACAACTTTTGCTAGCCGAACAAATTTCAGAGTTTGTCGGCTCTCCTATTATTGAAAACATCGGTTTAATGTTTAGTTCATTCATTTTTTGAGTAACCTTTTTCACACCTTCAAAATTAGTTTCTTCATCACCAGTGATTGCAATCACAACTGGTTTCTTGATTTTTTTCAAGTTTTCAATATTGCCCAAAATATTTGCGAAAAAGCTTTTCATATCAATGCTTCCTAGCCCATAAATTTTCCCACCAATCTCTGAAGCAATATAAGGGTTTGTTTTATAATTTTTCTCATCAGCAACAACAGTGTCAATGTGCCCTGAAAGCACAATTGCATCGTCAATATTTTTTAGTTTTGTATTCACTCCAACAAGCAAGTTGCTTTTCTCATTATTGTCATTTTTTATCTCAATAATCTCTTCTACTTGCTTTGAAAATTCACCTTTTAAGTAATCAATAATTTCTTTATTTTCATCTGTATCATAACTTTTAATAGAAATTAGCTTTTTTAAATAATCTATACTGTTCATAATATTCTCCTTATGGCCCGTTTAAAATCACCCAAAACATACAACGAGCCGATAAAAATACTCTAAAAAATATGTTTTGTGGCATGCTAAAATGACACTCACAAAACACAGAATTTTGCAAGTGCTAATTATCGTCTATGCCATGTTGCAAATAAAATTTTCATACTCTTTCTCCCCATATAAATTTGGATTTATTAAGAAAAACAAATCAAGTATTTTCATAAAATAAAAACTCGTCAGTTTTAACCCAACGAGTTCAAAATAAAACTCGCTAGTTTCCCACCTAACGAGCCTACAAAATAAAAACTCGCTAAATGTTTTCAAAACATATAACGAGTTTGTTTTTAGTTATTCGAAATATGTTTTGTGACGCAAAAAATCATTCACAAAACATATATTTTTGTTCCGTGAATGTTAAATTCTTCTATCGCGATGCCACAAAATAACTAAATTTTTCATAACTTTGTTTTCCTTTATAGTTTCATTATATTCCAATAATGATTTTTGTCAAGCCAAAAAGGCACAAAAAAAGAGCTTCAAAAAGCTCTTTTAACTATTTTTCATTAGCAACAACAGAAACTCTTTTCTTGTCTTTGCCAAATTTTTCAAATTTAACAACACCATCAATTTTTGCATAAAGTGTGTCATCATCGCCGATACCAACATTTTCACCTGGGTGAACATTTGTTCCTCTTTGACGAACGATAATATTTCCACCTTTAACTGTTTCGCCTGAATATTTTTTAACGCCTAATCTTTGCGCATTTGAATCACGGCCGTTTTTAACAGAACCACCACCTTTGTGGTGAGCAAATAACTGGATATTCATAAACATTGTCATAAGTTTTTAACCTCCAATTCTATAAAGTCAGAAAAACTTTCATATAAATCAGAAATTCCACAAAGCATGGTATCCAAAATCGCACCAGCCTGAATTTCTTGTTTTTCAGATAATTTTTCTGGTAATGTGAATCTCAAATAGCCTTTGTCATCATCTCTTTTCATGTCAACTTCAAGTTCAGCAACCATCAATAGTCCAAGAACTGCAGTTTGAACAATGCTTGAAAGTGACGCACAAACTATATCTTCACCTTTTTCTCCGTAATTTGTGTGACCATCACACTCAACTTCGAAAATTTTATTGTTCTTTCTCAAAATAACTACTTTTGTCATTTTGTCACCTACAATTAACCAATTGAAACAACTTTCAATTTTGTGTATGGTTGACGATGACCTTGTTTTTTACGAACATTCTTTTTAGCTTTGTATTTGTAAACAACAACTTTTGATTCTTTGCCGAATTCAAGAACTTCGCATACGGCTTTAGCCTTTTTGTCTCCAGAAGCAATTGAAACTTTATCACCATCAGCAACAAGCAAACATGGAAGTCCAACTTTGTCACCAACATGAGCGTCAATTTTTTCTGTTTTAAAGTAAGTGTTTGGTTCAACTTTATATTGTTTTCCACCAACTTCAACAATAGCGTACATAATATTTCCTCCTCTCTCCAGTCTCACTACGAAGGTGCAATAAAAATTGTCTTAAAAAACCTTTTGTAAGTGGCACGAGAGTATAATATCATCAATCGCCTATTTTGTCAAGCATTTTATTTTATTTATATATTATATAAAGCCCAAAGATTTCAGCAATTCATATTCATCAATTTCACTCAGCTTGCTAAATTTTTCATCAACAAAAACAAACTTAAAATAATGTTCACCATCAATAAATTTAAGCAAAAATTTTTTTGAGTATCCTACGCGAATAAAAATAACTTTTTGTTCAATTCCCTTGCCAAGTCGCTCCAACTTTTTATGCAGCACCACTTCTCTTTTAAACGATGTTCCTTTGCTTGATTCAAAAAGCAAAATACAAAGATTGAGAGATACAAATCCAAGTGTAAAATCAAACACAAACGCAAATGAAAAAATAGAAATACAAAACATAACACAAACCAAAGCAAGCGAAATATGTTTCATAATTTTAAGTGCTTCGCGCCTTCCCTTTTTTACAGAAAATAAACAGAGCAAAAGCCTTCCTGCATCAAGCGGAAAAATCGGCAAGATATTAAACAAAAGTATCGCTTTATTTACAGCCAAAATATCAGCCAAAAATTCAAAACTTTCCGGATAAAACCAAAAAGACAAATAACAACCCACAACAACAAACAAATTAAGCATAGGTCCCGCAAGAACAATTTTAATTTCATCCCAAATCAAAAAATCATCAAAACCTTCAAGTGATGCACCAAACACAGTTAGTTTCAATTTCTTTGGAAAATAACCTAATTTTTTTGCTACAAACAAATGCATTAGCTCATGTAAAATTATAAACACAACATAGTAAAAATACATCTTCACGCTTTCAAGCAAAAAAGCTAAAACCATCAAGCATAAAAACGAATAATCAACCTTAACAAATGAAAAAAATCTCTTGAACCATAATGTTATCTTTTTCATATTAAAATATATGTTTTTATTGGTCAAAAAATTAAAAACAGCCATAAGAACAAGTTTTTCAAGCAAATCAATACAAATTTATTGATTTTTAATATTTTTGTCACAGATTTGCGTTTTTTAACTTATAAATAAAATATCTCTAAACTGCAAGAGAAAAATAATTTCAAGAAATGTTTGTTTTAAACAAAAAAATGTTATATAATAAAATTGAGGTAATGATTATGTCAACACAATTCATCGGTTTAAAAATGGGATCAACTAACACTTCTATTTTTAAAGCCGGCAATGGTTTAGTTTTAAAAGAAGCAAGCTTGATTGCCATGCCAACCAATCCAAAAAACAAAGAAGTTTATGCCGTTGGCGAAAACGCAAAAAAAATCAGAGACAGACTCCCACAAAACATTATGGTTTATTCACCTATCACAAATGGAGTTATTCAATATGAAGACCTTGCACTTTTAATGCTCCGCAGTTTCATTAAAAAGGTGTTCCCAAACAAATCCTTTGGACAAAATATCAAAGCAATTGTTTGCACACCAGTTGGTCTTTCACCTGAAGAAAAGAAAACTTTGGAGCTAACTTGCTACAAAGCCGGCATCGCTGATGTATATCTCGTTCCCGAGGTTTTCTGTTTAGCAATTGGCACAGGAATAGACATTCAAAGTGAAAAAGCAAACATGATTGTTGACATAGGCGGAAACATAACCGACATTGCAATAATTTCAAACTACAATATCATTAGTGCATACAGCATTTCAATTGGTGGCGCTATCATCAACTCTGCTATCATTAAATATATAAATGAAACCTACAAAATCATTATCAGCAATGAACAAGCCGAACAAATAAAAATTGAAGTTTGCTCTCTAATTGAAAATTATTATGCATCAATTGATGTTGACGGATTTAATTACACAACCAACACAAAAGAAAGCATAACCATAACATCATCTGAACTATACCCTATCATTGAACACTATTATGGCAAAATCGCAACTATAATCAATTCTGTAATAAAGGACAGCGACCCACAAGTTATCGCAGACATAACCGAAACAGGAATTCATTTCTTTGGCGAAGCATCATCAATGATTGGTCTTGATAAATTTTTCCAGAAAAACACATCATTCAAAATCGATCTTGTAAACAGTCCAAATTCAAATATGATTGGGACCGGCGAACTTATAAAATACCCACAACTTCTTCATAAAATCATCAAAAAACTATAAAAGTTGCATATTGACAAATCACCCCAAAAGTGATAAAATTTTTATGTTTGAGAGTTTATATTTAGGAAGAAAAATGGATAAGAAAAAAATCTTTTCAAAAAAAATTATAATTCCTGTTGTTATTTTGGTTTTGATTGTTAGTGCAATCTGTGTTTTTCTTATCACAAATAATAAAAAAGATAACAAACCAACCGCTCCAGACGCATCAAATGTAAGTCAAACAGAAGTTATTGAAAATGAAATCAATATTGATGTTTTAAATAAAAAGGTTTGCCAAGAATATAATGGTAACTACACTTTTAAATCAATTGTCGATGTTTCTTTTGATAGAAAAATTTCCTATGAAAATGAAAAATTGATTTATGGTTCAATTTCTGGTTCTTCCGACAAAAATTCTTTTATATATTATCTTTACAACAAAAAGGTAAATGATTCAAAAAATGAAATAATCACCCTAGTAAGTGGAAAATATGTAAAAACCAAAAACAATCGCAAGGTTGAAAATGGAATTTTTTATGGCAACCTAAACAAATCTTATGTTTATGTTTTAGACAAAGACGGCTCAATTGAAATTGATAATAGAAACTACTCTATCGTTTCTGAAATTTCAAACACTGGTTACTGGCTTGTGAATAATATTGATCAAGAAAGCACAACCATATACATTCGTGAAAAATATGTTTATGACAATGTTTCAGGCAACTACCTTTATGTAACCTATGCTTACAGCCAAATCGGTTAAAATTTTCATAACACAAAATCACCAGTCAAACTGGTGATTTTTTATTTCCCATATATCATTTTATTGTTTTTAATTCTCTAAAATATTCAACAAAATAGTCATCGAATCGTTTAAAAACAATTTAATACACAAACATTTCAAATATCACAACTCTGTTTAATAAATTTTCTTTACATATCAAAAATAGAAAAAAACACCAGCTTGCAATTAGTTCAGCGATCAAATTTTACATAATCTATTATATTAAAAAGAAAAAACCTTGCAAATGCAAGGTTTTCATTTTTTCTAAATTATAAGATTTCAATCTTTTTGTGGAAGATTTTTTCGAAGTCACGACCAACTTCCATTCCACGCTGAATTTCAAATGATGCATCAGCAATTGTGATTGTTTTCATAATAACAGAATCACCCAAAATATCGCAATTTACATCAACAATAACGCTATTTTTTGTTCTATCAAAACATTCAGCAAGTCTCAAAATAATTCCTAGTTTTTTAACAGCATCAATATCTTCAACTGTCAAAATGCCATTATATTTTGCCCAGTCGCTCATCTTGATTTCACCACCAGAATGAAGTGAAGCAACAAAGCTTGCAAGAATCAACTCTCTGTGAGTTAAACCATAAATTTCACTATTCAAAATAACTTCGAATGAGTGCGCTGCGTGGTGCTTATAGCTAATTCTTTTACCAACATCATGCATGTATGATGCAACTCTCAAAACTCTCACATAACCCCTTGGAAGTTTATGAAGAACTCGAAGTTGTTTAAACAAAAGCATTGAAAGATTGTAAACTTGCTCGTTATGTTTTGTTGACTCTGCTTCAAATTGTGAAGTTTGAGCCATAACTGAAAATCCAACAATATCAGAGTTTGGTTTTTCAAGAGTTGTTGGTGTAACGGTGTTAAATAGCACACCTTCAACCATAGATCTTGTTGTGATTGTAACGCTTTCCTTTTTAATTGTATCAGAAATTGCTTTGATAATTTGAACACCATAAGCGAACACATCTGCTCTAGTTTCATTCAAATTTTTAAGTCTCTTTGTTTCGTTAAGTTCAAGCGCTTTAATTTGATTTAAAATGTAATTGATATCAGCTGTATCAAACACATAACCATCATCTTTATCAAGTGGATATTTTCTGTAAATTCTATCCATGTTAGAGAGATCTTCAAAATATAAACCATTACCAACAAAAGTGTATTCTGGATCAATATTTTCAAGCCAGTCAAAGTCAGAAAGTTGTTGTCTTATATACTTGTCAACTTTGTCAAATGCTTCATCTTTTCCAAGTTTATCAATTGGATACATTGAAATCAAGTTCTTTGGGCCGATTGGAATATATGCTTGGTTTAAAATATTTCTTCTGTTGTAGTGAATAATATGAATGTTGTCAGCACCAACATTAACAATCACACCCTTTGGGATATCGTAACTATTCAAAATTCCGGTATAAATTGCATTGTTTTGCTCTTCTGCTGAAAACAATGAAAATCTAAAACCACATGTAACAAAAACTTCATCAAAGAAGCTGTAAATATTCATTGGCTTTGAATCTTTAACAAAGCTAGCAATAGCAATTGTTTTTGTTACTGCATACATATCACAAATTTTTCTGAAGTTCTTTAAAATATTGATAATTGAAGCGATTTGATTTTTCTTTAAAAAGTGATCATCATCCATTTCAAGTCCTGTTGGAATCAACTCATATTCTGCATCGCAAATCGAAAAGAAATTATCTTGATTTGTGTTTGCAATGATAAGTTTTGCAGAATAAGTTTCAACCACAACAACGGCAATTTTATCCATAAATAACAGCTCCTTTTCTAACCTTTTTCGATAGTTAAATTATAACATAAACAAAACCAAAAGTATACGAATATAAAGATAATTTCAAATATTTCGATGGTTATATTAAAAAATTATATCTCAATTATTTTCGAAATTCAGTTGACAAATTTTTTAAATTCTTGAAATAACATGATTTGGACATGCAGCAACGCATTTTCCGCATCTTCTGCATTTTGCAGGATCAATATTTGGAAGTCCACCAACCATTTGAATTGCACCATAAGGACAGGCAACAACACATGCTTCACAATGCGTGCATGAAACCTTGCAATTTCTCGTAATTGCTGAATCGTTTGATGAATTTTTGCAAATTACTTCAACATATTTTTCGCTAGGAACAAGTGAAATTAACTTGTTTGGACAAGCATAAACACACTCACCGCATCCAACACATTTGTATGGATCAATCACTGCGCAACCCTTTTTAGAAATTGATATCGCGCCATAAACACAAGACTTTATGCAATCGCCACAACCAAGACAAGCAAACGGACAAGCCTTTTCACCACTATGCAACAAATCTTTGCAAGCACAGGTCTTGTCGCCATTATAAATAAACTTATTTTGACAATCTTCTCCGCCCTTGCACTTCACAACAGCAACAGTGTCAAAATGAACTTTTCTTTCCCTTTTCACAAGCTGTCTAATTCTCAAATAATTTTTTGAACCTATAACAAATGGGCATTCATTGACACTTGTGTTTCCTTTTGAAATATCCAAAGCAAATTTCGAGCAATTCTTTCTGCCACATTTTCCGCAATTTAATCCAGGCAGCAATTCCCTTATGATTTCAGCATTTTTGTTAAGTTTTTTATTCTTGCTTGTCAAAATTGAAATGATAACCGTGCCCAAAATCACAACAACAAAACCAATCACAATAAGCGTAAGTTTAATCATATTTTTCTCCTTAGACTAACATATTTGCATAGTATAAAATAATAGCAAAGATTGCAAGCAAATACAGTCTTGCTGATATATTTCTAAAGCAAATTTTCAGGCTTGATTTGTTGATCCCTTCAACATAAAACCCAATAAAGAAATTCATCACAAAAACAACAATCATAACAGCCACAACACTCAAAATAAATGGGACAATTCCAAGTGAAAAGTCAAGTGTCATCGCAACAAAAACCATAAATACAGTGTCAAAAACATACGAGCACGAACCTTCATAAAGATAGTGTCCGAAGAGTGACATCTTTTTCCAAAGGGCTGCAATCAGCAAATTGTAAAGACAAGCAATAACAACTGCCACACCCACTTTAATCTCATAAAGATCAAATTTTGAATACACAAACATATTCAAAAAGTAAGAACCTATCGCGCAAATTGCAATGCCCAGCATCAAAAACAAAGTGTTGATATATCTAAATGATCTGTATTTCTTTTCTCTACCAAAAAGCAATGCCCCAACACCAGAATTTACCACAATATTTGAACTTAAACCATAAGTTACAAGGTCAGCTAAAAATAAATTAACCATTATTTTTTACCCCCCTTTTTCTTCTTTTTCTTTGACTTTTTGTTATCTTCATCAACATTTGAATCAACAGAAATTTCAGGGTTTTCAATCTTTTCTTCTTTTGGTTCCTGTGGTTCAGAAATCTCGCTTTCTTCAGAAATAACTTCTTTCACCGATTCAATTGCTTCATTTTCAGATTCTTTTTGAGCAATCTTTTCAGCATCTTCTTTGTTCACTCTGTTAACTTCAATATCGTTTGTGAGCAATTTTTCACGACGAAGTCTGTCATATTGAAAAGCTTTTTCATTACGAATAATTTTGATGTATTTCTGATAAACCATGTTTTTAGTTTCAACTTTCTTGTCAAATGAGCGAACAACATAGTCAAACAAAGCACAAAGTGTTGCAAGTAACAACAAATTAAAAATCATAGACTTACAAAACTTTACACCAGCAAACTTAAACAATTGCTTTTTATAAATCGTGCCAAACGCTAAAAATTCTTTAATCAGTGCATAAACAAAAGTCAAGAGCGCAAAGATGAAAATAATTTTAAAAATATACAAAAGGTAGTGTTTTGTGACCGCTTTATTTCTAAAATAAATAAATTCCGCACTAATTACTGTCGTTGAAAAGATGATAAAATATGCATTTTCAGGCATCTGATACTGTGTAAAATCTTTCACAAGAATTGTTGAAACAATAACGAGAAATGCCGAAATTATCGCAGTTAGCATTGCTTTAACATTATTATTTAAATACTTATTAAACATCATCAAAAATAATTGAGAAATAAGCAAACAAATAATCGTTCCGCAAACGAAAAACACCGCCTCATTGACACTTGAAACAACTAAAAGCAGCGGACAAATTGCCAGAACTATAATTTGAACAGGGCTGTGTTCAATGTTAGTTTTAATGTGCATTTCTATAGCCTCCTAATGGTTTTTGCTTAACCACCAAATATTTATCCATAAATGGAACAAGCATATCGACAAAAAGTGCAACAGCAAAAACAGTATCTTCACCAAGCTTGCCCATGTTCCACACAAGAGCAGAAAGACCACCAAATAAAATTGAATATAAAAGTTTACCTAAAAATGTGTTTGGTGAAGTGTTTGGATCTGTCATCATAAACACTGCAACAAACAAGAACGATCCTGACAAAATATTTAAAACTGCATTTTCAACTCCACCGATTGCAAACGAAACAACAAAGTAAGCCACAGCTGAAAACAAAGGAATTTTCCAGTCAATAACACTCATGTACACCAAAAACACATAAGCAATCGCAATAATAATTATACAAGTCGTTCCAATTCCACCAACAGCATTACCTGTCAATAGATTAACTATTGTATTTTCACCACCAGCAGAAAGTGAAATATATTCTTCACCATTCATGGTGAGCGCGTATAAATTTATCGATAGTGTCGAAGCAAAAATTCCAGCAATAAGTCTTCCAACAAGTGCAGGATTGAATTTATTTTTTCCAAGTCCCCCAAAAACCATTTTTGCAACAAACACGGCAACAAAAGCACTAACTGCAACAATATATAATGGCATTTTTACTGGAAGTGTAACACCCAAAATTAAGCCAGTTACCAAAAATGATAAATCTGAAACTTTAAACACATGAACAGTAATTGCATTGAACAAACATTCAGACAAAAACGAAACTGCAACTGCCGTCAAAACAACAAAAATTGATTGATATCCAAAAAATGCGCAACCAAAAACAATTGGCAACAAAAGCATTATTGCTGTATAAATGAACATTTTGTTAATGTCATTTGAACTTCTCGCAAATGGTGAATACGACACCACAAACTTATCCATATTCTACCCCCTATTCTTTCTCTGCTTATCGTAAAATTTTCCAGCAACAATTCTCTGTGTCAAAAATCTCTTTGACGGACAAACATAAGAGCAGCACCCACATTCAATACACGAAAATACATTGTTTTTTTCAAGCTCGTCAAAATCTTCATTGATATAAGCTTCATCCAAAAGTCTTGGATTGATAAACACAGGGCAAACCGAAATACATTTTCCGCACGAAATGCATGGGCTTTCTTTAATTTTCTCTAGAATGTTAAATTTTTCAAGTAGAACTGTATCCGTTAAAAGCGAAATTGAAGCATCGGTATCATAAAGCGCAGTGCCTGACAAAATATTTCCGTCAATTAGCTGCGACTTATCGTCAAGCGATTCAATACCAACTTCATCAAGCAAATTTTTGTAAGAATAGCCGTTTGGAACAATATAGTTACCTGGACGCAAAATGTTTGTTCCATCAACGGTAACAACTTTTCCGGTAACTGGCTTGTTAAATTCAACAGCACGACAAAGATTATAACAAGCTTCTGAAGTTTCAATCGCAATACCTTCCTGCAAAAATGAACGCTTACCTGTTATTTTTTTCTTCATAACCAAGCTCGACAAAATGTAAGGATTGTCAAATGGATATTTATTTGGAATAAACCTAATTTTGAAATCGTAATTCTTCTTTGACTCTAAAATATGTTTTTTAAGTTTGCTAGCCAAGCGATAATTTGATTCGTTAAAAACAAAAGTTATAACTTGTGCGCTTGTCATATTCATAAAATATTTTGCACCGTTCACAACTTCTTCCATTCTAAATTCTGAAATAGTTTGATTGACAGTGCTGTTTGGATCAGTCGAATCCATCAAAACCAAAAGATTTTTGTAAGACCTTGAACCCGTGTAGGCATATTTCAAAAATGATGGCATGTTTGAAATTGTGTCAAGAATACCAGCATCTTTAAGACGCGCAATCAAGTTGACATCACTAATTGATTCAAGTTCTGGCAAATCTGCAACTTCATTTTTGTCATCAGTCATAATCAAAACATGCTTGCAATATTCTCCCCATGGAGTCATCTTGTCAAGAATATTCAAAACTTTGCCTGAAACTGGTGAAAAAATATTAACCCCAAGCTTTCCAGAAGGCTTGCCAATAAGTGAACCCTGCTTAACAGTATCCCCAATTCTCACCGCCGGCTCCGACTCAATAATATTTTCATATTTCAAAGGCACATTATAAAAACCAGCAAGCTTAAGTTGCTTTATATCTTCGCCAATGGTATTTTTTTTCGTAAAAGGATACAATCCCCTAAAACCTATCAGTCCCACAATAAACCTCGTTTATAATATTACATGTATAATATTACCAAAAATAAAGAATATTGTAAAACAAATTCAAGTCTTTTAAAAAATTAGCTCATTAAATTTTTGTCAAGATTTTGATGTGATTTTCATCGCAAAAATCAAACAAATCAAAAGCAAAACACTCTCCCAAAATCAAGTAAAAATTATTAG
>CAKVFH010000015.1 GCA_934746515.1 uncultured Clostridia bacterium | reverse complement strand
TAAATTATACGCCAAAAAATCAAAATGAAAATAACGAAAATTCTAAAAACTTGTTGACAAATCAACAAGTTGTGTATATAATCTAACTTGTTGACAAATCAACAAGTTTTTCTTGATTATTTATTTATAAATTTGGAGAACATTATGCAGAATAGGTTTAGAGAATTTACACTTCTTACTTCTAATGTTGTAAGAACAATAAATAAAATAAAAAATTTTGAAATGAAAAAATATGGGTTGAAAGGCACCCAGGTGAGCTGTTTGTTTTATTTGTATGGCAGTGATGGCGACATGACTGCAAAGGATATTTGCGCGCTTTGCCAAGAAGATAAGGCTGCAATTTCAAGAGCACTAAAAGACCTTGAAAACAAAGGGTTTATCGTGTGTGAAAACGACAGCAATAAGAAAAAATACAACACTTTGCTCACACTCACAGAAAGTGGCAGAAAAGTTGCAAAACAAATTTTAAACACGATTGAAAGAATTTTGAAGTATGATAAAAACTTTATTTCAGAGCAAGAACTATCAGAATTTTATCAGACTTTTAACAAAATATATGAAAATTTGAAGCATGTTTCAGAAAATTATGGTGGTGAAGATGATTAAAATATTAGTAGACTCTGCAAGCGACATTGATCTTGAAGAAGCCAAAGACCTTGGTATTGAGCTTATTCCGATTGAAATATTGATTGATGGTGTAACATATCTTGACGGTGTCAATTTATCACATGTTGAATTTTTCAAAAAGCTTGGCGAGTGTCAGGACTTTCCTAGAACCAGCCAAATCACAGAATATAGATATAATGAAAAATTTGCAGAAATGACAAAAAATGGTGACAGCGTTATTGTGATTTGCTTGTCGTCAAAACTTTCAGGAACCTACACTCAAGCAGTAAACGCAAGCAAAGATTTCAAGAATGTTTATGTTATTGACAGTTTGAATGCATGCGCCGGCGAGCGTCTTTTGACGGAATATGCAATCCGCTTGGTTAATGAAAATAAGTCTGTTGAAGAAATCGTTTCCCTTTTAAACAACAAAAAGAAAAACATAAGAGTTTTTGCTCTTCTTGGAACTCTCAAATATTTAAAGAAAGGCGGAAGAATTTCATCATTCACAGCTTTTGCTGGAACAATGCTGAACATAAAACCACTTTTGGCCGTTATTGACGGCGAACTAAAACTTGTTGGAAAAGCCATTGGCACCAAAAAAGGTATTCAATTTTTGAACACGCTAATCACCGAAACCAACGGAATTGATTTTGACATGCCTTTTGTGACTGCATATTCTGATTTCGACACTGAAGCGCTTGATAAATATCTGCAAAACAGTGAGAAAATCTGGGGGGAAAACACAAACACCATTCCTAAAAAAATGCTTGGCAGCACAATTGGAACTCACATTGGACCGGGAACAATCGCAGTATCATTCTTTGAAAAATAATTTTAAAAAACAATTCATTTTTATTCAAAGCACGCTAATTTGGCGTGCTTTTCTTCTGTTTTTTGCACTATTTTAACATTTTTTGCGATATTTGTTTATATTTTGCTTATTTTTTGAATATTTTTTATACATTTTGCGCTTTTTATTTCTGAATTTCCATGTGTTTTATTTTAAATTTTTAAACAATTTTATAAATTTTTAATATTTAAACCAATATTATTTTTTAAACTGAAACACCAAAAATGCTTTGATATTTTTGTTCAAATTGTGTGATTTATAATTTGCTATTATCACCAATATACATTAAAATATATCTAGTAAGTTTAAGGAGATTTTCAAATGAAAAAAAATGAATTTGGCGCTTTCATCTTAAGCGAAACAAAAAACGGTGAAAGGATTGTTTCATGCGGTGGAAGAATTTCAACAAAACCTGGAACAGCCATTGAACTCTATAAAAAAGCTACAGACAAAGAAAAAAATTTAAAACTTGTTTCAAAAGTTGTTTCGTCTGGACACAAAACCGTTCTCGAACATCACTATTTCAATTTAGCTTTCAACAATGTTTCAATCTTTGTTGAACAATTCTTGATAGAGTTTAGGCTTGCAGCATTCACCATCAAGTCAGGAAGATATGTAAACTTTTCAAACGCAGGTTTCAATCTTCCAGATTCATTCACTGAAGAGCAAAAGAAAATGATTAAAAATCACTACAAAAAAATGTTTGGTTTTTACGACAAATTTGTCTCTTGCGGAATACCTGTTGAAGACGCAAGATTTATTTTGCCTTATGGTCTTAAAACAAACATCTACATGAGTGTGAATGCCAGAGAACTTGTGCATGTGATTTGCACAATGATTTATGGCAGAGGCAAACACTATGAAGAAATCTATAAGCTTGGTCTCCAACTCAAAGAACAGTTTGATAAAAGATATCCTGGTATCATTGAAAACAGCAAAATGCTCTACACTGATAATCTTGATGAAGTTTTAAACATTTCACCAAAGCCTGTAAACGATATTAAATATGTTTATCAAACCGTAAAACTCATTTCACACCCAACAAACGCAACAAAAACATTGAACGACTTTGCAAAATTTACTGGCTATGAAAAATTTGATTTCAAAACCGCACTAAAAGATGACAAACAAGCAAAACTCCTTGAACATTTCAATTATACATTTAAAGTTGAAAACTTCGCTTTCATTATTTTAAAACACTTGTCTCGCCACAGAATGCAATCTCTTGCAACTGCCCCACTTGTTAAAGTGGTTGACGCAAACAAATTTATCATTCCAAAAACCATTCAGGAAAATGCAGAACTAACTGCAGATTTCAAAGCCTGCATAAAAGAAAATCGCGAGCTATATAACACTTTACTCTCGCAGGTTGACCCACATCTTTTGCTGTATGTAACACCACATGCAGCCGCAATTGACCTTGTTACAACAATGAATGCAAGAGAACTTCTTCATCTATGTAATTTGAGAACCTGCACAAGAGCGCAATGGGTTATCCGCGACCTTGTCACAGATATGCTCAAACAACTAAAGCATGTTGACAAGGAAATGTTTGCTGGTTTCGGCTCAAGCTGTTACACTTTCGGCTATTGCCCAGAAGGCAGAATGTGTTGCGGAAAACAACAAGAAATGAAAAAATTGTTTGATGAAATGGAGTAATTTATGGAAAATATCATTCTTGATGGAAAACAAACATCCAAAAAAATCATAGAAAATTTGAAGAAAAAATTTGAAGAAAACCCAACAAATAAAAAACTTGCAATTATTTCAGTTGGCGATGATTATGGTTCAGCAGTTTACTGCAACATGAAGCGCAAAAAATCAGAGTATATTCATGTCGGTTGCGACGTATTTCATTTTGAAGATACTGTTTCTCAAGAAGAAGTTGAGTCAAAAGTTAAAGAGCTTGCAAATGACGACACTTACGCCGGCATAATGATTCAACACCCACTTCCAAAAAATATAGATGAACAAAGATGCTTTAATCTTATTCCACCAGAAAAAGATGTCGATGGGCTTTCTGCAACATCGTTCGGACTTATCGCACAGAGCAGACCAATATTTGTTCCAGCAACTGCGCTTGGAATTATGAAACTTTTCGAAGAATACAATATCAATCTTGTTGGCGAAGAAGTTTTGATGATTGGCAAAAGCCAAATCGTTGGGCTTCCACTTTCTGTTATGCTTATGAAGGCAGGTGCGACGGTCACAGTTGCTCATTCAAGAACAAAAAATCTGCAAGATATGGTTAAAAACTATAAAATCGTTATCGTTGCAATTGGAAAAGCAGAGCTTGTTAAATCTGATTGGTTCACCGAAGGTCAAATCATCGTTGATGCTGGCTACAACGAAGGCAATGTTGGTGATGTTGAACACACCGCTTATGAAAAGGCTTCCTATTACACACCTGTTCCTGGCGGCGTTGGACCAATGACAATTGCATCACTTTTGTCGCAAACTGCTGAAGCTATTGAAAACTTGAGCAAATAAAAACGCAAAAATAATAAAAAATTATCAAAAAATGGCATGAAAATGCCGTTTTTTTGTTGAAAAAATAAATTTCTTTTATAGCTATTGACTTTCTCATTATTTTTATTTATAATAACAATGTTTATTTTACAAGGAGAAATGTTATGCAGTTTTCAAACATCAATTACAATCTTTACAAAAGTTTCTTGGTAGTATATGAAACAAAAAATATTTCACGAGCTGCAGATATACTTTATATTTCACAACCAGCAGTCAGCCACAACATAAAAGAACTTGAAAAACAATTAAACATTCAGTTGTTTTACAAAAAGTCTAATGGCATGAGCACAACAAGCGAAGCCGACATCTTATACAAATATATTTCGAGTGCATTCAATTCAATTTGGAAAGGTGAGCTCACAATTTCAGATATGGCAGGGCTTAAAACCGGCGTCGTTAAAATTGGAATTCCTTCATATTTAACAGTTTTGTTTTTGTCAGATATCATCACAGATTTCAGAAGCAAATATCCAAATGTTAAAATTGAAATTGTCAGCAAACCTGTTGCAGACTTAATCACAATGCTTCAAACACAAAACATTGACATTGTTATTGACAGTCAGCCAATTATAACTGAAAAATCAACAATGAGCATCAAATATTTAAAATCTTATTCACATTGTTTTTTCACCACTGATAAATTTTACAGCGACAAACCTTTCGGAATTGAAAACATAAACAACCTTCCACTAATCATTTCGTCACAGAGTTCAGAAGAAATCAAGCTTTTGAAAAATTCTGTTGTTGGGCTTAAAATTAACCCTGTTATAGAAGCTTGGACAACTGAATCTATGATTAAACTTGTCAAGGAAGGAAATGGCGTTGGATATTGCCAAGAAGAATATATCAAAGACGAACTTGAATCCGGCACTCTCAAAAAACTCAATGTGCTTTTCGCTCCACCAAAACTTGATATTTACTCTGGATACATTATTGACACGCTGGCATTTGCACCTAAAAAATTTATTGAATTTTTATCATCAAAAGACTAAATAAAATTAGTCTTTTTTTTATTGTTGTGCTATTCTATATCTATGGAAAAAAAATTTATGAATAATTATTATTTTTGTGCTGATGTTGGCGGCACTGTCATCAAAGGCGGAATTGTTGATAAAAAATACAAACTGCTCTGCTCTGATTCAATCTCGTCAGTTTCGGTCAAACAAGACGGCAATCTTGCGGAACTTCTTATTGCTCTTTTTAAGAACATGGAAGAAAAGTCTGGCTTAAAACTAAATGAATCAAGCGGCGTTGGAATTGGTTTGCCAGGGCTTGTAAACAGCAAAACCGGAGTGATAAAAATGCTCCCAAATATGGGCATAACGGAATATGATATAGTAAAAAAACTTAAAAAATCAATTGCTGTTCCAATCAAAATTGGCAACGATGCGGCGCTCGCAACGCTTGCTGAATGGCGCTTGGGAGCTGGCAAAAACCATGACAATTTCATACTAATAACACTAGGAACTGGAGTTGGCTGTGGGATTGTCGTTGAAGGAAAACCTTTGCGTGACACTTTGCCTTACGCCTGTGAATTCGGACACAATTTTATGGACAATTCCTGCAAAGACTGCTTGGACTTTTTGGTTAGCACAAGAGCGCTTATAAACAGAACCAAACTTGCCATGCAAGAAAACAAACAATCAAAAATTTGGACAAAATACAATCTTGAAAATGTTGACGGAAAGGCAGTTTTTGAGTTCGCCGACACCGACGAAACAATCAAGAATGTTTTGAGCGACTACATAAAAGACCTTGGCATGAACCTTGTGAACCTTTGCAACATTTTTCCGCCTGAACTCATCATAATTGGCGGCGGAATTTCAAAGCAAGGCAAAAAACTCACAAAACCACTTGAAGAATATATAAATCAAAACATGTTCTTAAAGAATGTGAATGCCAAAGTTAAGGTTGTTCCAGCAACATTTTTAAACGATGCAGGAATACTTGGTGCAAGATGTATGTTTGAGTAAAACACAAAAAAATTTATTTTTAACTGAAGGAGTTATTATGAATATCAATTTAGAAAATTGCAGAGTTAAGCAAGGCGATATCTTTGCAAAAGATTATCAAAAAAGGGTCAGAGAAATTTCAAACAGACTTCACAATCCTGACCATAGTGAAGGTACAACTTGGGTTGATTGGCCAGTGAATTACGACAAAAAAGAATTCGCAAAGCTTCAAAAACTTGCAAAGCTGGTAAACGAAAATTCTGATGCTTTGCTTGTTGTTGGAATTGGCGGATCTTATCTTGGTGCAAAGGCTGGTATGGACATGCTTGCAAACAGCAAATCTAAAGTTGAAGTTATTTTTGCAGGCATCAACTTTGATTATAGCGACCTTTCGCAAAAACTCGACTATCTTAAAGACAAAGATGTAACGGTAAACATTGTTTCAAAATCTGGCACAACAGTTGAAATTTTATCAACACTGAATATTGTTGAAAGATTTTTAAAAAATAAATATAAAAACGATTATAAAAAGCGCTTAATCTTCACAACCGACAAAAACAAAGGGTATTTGAGACAAAGAGCAACTCAAGACGGCATTGAAACTCTCACCGTTCCTGATTCTATGGGCGGAAGATATTCAGTTCTTTCTTCTGTTGGTATGCTTCCATTTGCTTGCGCTGGAATCAATATCAAGAAAATCATGGAAGGTGCACTTCAAGCTTTCCATGATTTATCAAATGATTCTGTTGCAGAAAATCAAGCTTTCCAGTATGCAATCTATCGTCATTTACTAAACAAAAAACTTGGAAAAAAGGTCGAACTTTTCGCATCATTCAATTCAAAGCTATCTTCGTTTGGTGCTTGGCTTCAACAACTTTTTGATGAAAGCGAAGGCAAAGACGGCAAAGGTATTTTTGTAGGCTCACTCACCTATTCAACCGATTTACACTCTGTTGGACAATTTATTCAACAAGGCACTCCAATCATCAGTGAAACATTTATAAAAGTGAACACTCCAGCAAAAGACACCACACTTTCAAACCTTGCTCTTGACTCACCTATCAAATTTTTGGAAGGCAAATCAATGAGCGAAATTAACAACGCTGCTTTAAACGGAACAATTCAAGCACACAAAGATGCAGGCGTGCCAATCGTTGTGTTTGATATTGATGAAATCAATGAATTCAATTTCGGCTACATGGTTTATTTCTTTGAATTCGCGTGCGCAACAAGTGGCTACTTGTTAGGTGTTAATCCTTTCAATCAACCAGGCGTTGAACAATACAAAAGCTACATGAAACAACTTTTGAATAAATAATTTTACTAACAAAAAGGCAACAGTTTTATCCTTTCGGCACCTACTGTTGTCTTTTTTATGCTTAAATTTTTATTTCATATTTCTGTTTTTTTGAAAAATGATTTGAATTTTTGCTATGTTATTTGGCTGATTTTTGAGATTTATTTTCTGTTGTTTCCGCTGATTTTTCATCAAAACACTCTTCTTCATTTTTTTTGTTAAGTTCTTCAGTTTCAGTAGCTTTTTGGGTTGCTTTCGCTGCGCAGATTTCACACAAATAGTAATACAAGAAAATCAAACCCAATGATAAAGACAATGAAGCAATGATATCAGTAATCCAGTGGACACCGGCAATTACTCTTCCTACAACCAAGAAAAGCATAAGTGCAATTGAAGCGATTTTAACTGAAATTCTTGCTGGTTTGTTTTTGATGAGTCTGTCGGTTTGATAAATGCTAAACATCATAAATGTTAAACTTAAAAGTGTTGTTGATGAAGGAAAACTTGGTTCCAAAAATCCATCAATCAAAACTGGACGATAGTTGATTACAACTTTGTTGAAGAACAAATAAATGATGAGATCAACAAAATAAAATCCCGCCAAAATCAAAATGCTTGAATCAACCTTTGTTAGTTTTTTTCTTTTGATAAGCTGAATAGCACCAATCACTGCAAACACAAGCGCTGTTGCGGTTGGCAAAATGCTTGCCCAGTCTGTGATTGTGTAAAGAAACATGTGAACGCCCACCAAATCTGCGAACCATTTGTTAAATGTGGCAAAACCAACAATTGAATTGTTTGGGCCAATAGCCTGTCTGTCTACAACTGCCACCAAAATCATAAAGACAACAAACAAGCTAAAAAACACAATAGATAAAATCAAATTTTTATTTTTTTTCATTCTCTTTTCCTTTAAATTGAAACAATAAGTTTTTTTAGCTAAATCGCCCAAAATAAAAATGTTACAATTTTTTGTTAATATTTACTTACGCTTGTAATTCTATCACAACCGCCAGCGATAAACAAATAATTTGCATAAAAAAATAAGGCTAGAAGCAGAAACTTCAAAGCCTTATTTAAAAATCTTATTTGTTATTAACAAGACCAACAAATTGGTTCCAAGTGTTTGGGAAGAACATGAATATTACAACCAAACCTACTGAAACGTAGAACAAAATTCTCCAAATCAAGCCTTTGTCTGCAACAAATTCCCAACCAACAATTCCAACAACAATAAGTGGAGCCCATGTTTTGATGATTAAAAGAACTTTAAAAAGAACTGTTGTTTCATCAATGAAAGCCCAAGTTGAGTGGATGCACAAAACAAGATATGTCAAGATTGTTATAACTGCGGCAATACAACCAATGCAGTCTAAAATTTGTTTTCTTACTTCTTTACCATTATCTACCATTTTTCTATCTCCTTGATTTTACTATACAAAAATAATTTTGATTTGTCAATTTTATTCGACAGAAATTTCTTTTTCATAACAATTTATTTTCTAACGAATTTTGAAAGGAACGATTTTGCATATAATTTATTGTTCTGCAAACACTAAAATTATGGAAAACAATATTTCAACGAGCGCTTCTGTCAGCGCTCATAATAAATTATATTCATCAGAAACAAAAGATATTGAAAAAAACTTAAAAGACTTTATAAAATCAAAGCATTCGAAATAAAATCAGTTTTAATCTTTCACTAAACAAAAAACCAACGCAGCTTTTGTTGTGTTGGTTTTATCGTGGCTTAATCTTTCAAACTTGCTTCAAAATCTGGGTTTAAAAATTCTTGAGCAAGACTATCTTCAACATAACCATTAAGTTTTTTGTTGTAACTTCTAATAATCTCTGCAACCTTTTCAATTTCATCAGTCCAAACAGCCCATTTTGAAACATACTCTTCTGCTTTTTTGATGTCGCCATCAATCTGAATTCTGATAACTTCAGCAAGCATAGTTTTTGTTAAAGCTTTGATTTTTTCAAAATTGAAATGTAGTTTTTGTTCTTCATCAAGAGTTAGCGCTTTTTCTGAAAGCATACGATTGCAAATCATGAGAGACCTTGTTTTGTGAGCCTGCTCAAGCGTTGGCTTGCCTTTCATAAACCCACGAAGCAACCCTGTAACCATGATTTGTTTTGTTTCAAAATCAGAAAAACATTTTTCTGATTTAAACTCATCAAGAAACGCATACATTCCCATATCTGCCTTATATTCTTCAAGAATAGAAGAGAATTTTCCGAGTTCTTTCGATTTTGGGCCAAGCGAATGGGTGTTTTCGTGACAGATAACAGCCCAGTGATCTGCTTCAGGATTATAATATTTCCAAAATTCTTTAGCGATAAGTTTTTTGTAGTTTTTGCTATTGTTTCCACTGTTTCTAACTTGTCTGTGATAAACATTTCTGTTTCCACCACCAACGGCGAATGCAAGTTTATCACTATTTGGAAGATTTTGCGCTGTGACAATGCCGGCTTGATATGCGCCTTCTTCACCAGTCAGAGCAATCAAATCAACATCAACGGCAATCTGCTTTAGGGTTCCAGATTTTTTGTGTTCATATTCTTCTTTGTATGGCATAAACTTTTCAGAAATATTAACAAGTGTTTTAAGTTTGTTTAAAAGTTTTGTGCCTTCAATATTAACAAGTCCAACTCTCGCACCAAGACTATCTTTTGCATAAACCGTAATGTTGTTGTCGGCAAGCTTTTTTGATAACTCATCATTATCTGAAATGGTTTTTGTCAAGCGCTCATCATAACACTCTCTTGTGATTGTGAATTCAAACTTTGTTTTTTCATCAAGTTCAGACCAAGCCTTGTCAGCATACGCATCAAGCATTGGATCTGCTTTTTCAAGTGCCTTGACTTGAAGCTCCAAAAATTTGTTAAACTTTTCATCATGAGAGAATTGTTTGGCAAGCTCAAGTTCTTTTGCAACTTCTTTAAACTCTGGAAATGCAACAATAAAATCTATTGCCTTAAGTTCTTGCCCGTCTCTTTTTACAACCGAGCGCTGATTTAAAATCTCTTGAACTTCTCGTGTTTTGCCAGAGTCAATCATTTTGTTTAAGATTTCATGAAACTCACCAGCGGTGATGTCTTCAGGAAAATATCCTTGTCCCAAAGGCTCATTAACATTTTTAAAAATCGTTGTTTGATTTCCTTCAAGGTCTGGCGAAAAATTGCTTTTTTGTGACATAAACATTCTTTTTGCAAGCTTTGCTTTTTCACTGCCGTTTTCAATTTCTTTGTTTAAAAAGGCTAAAATTTGCGGATTTTTTACATTTTCAAGCTGAAATTGCACTTTTTCAATCAAGAAAGCCGCTCTTGTCAAATGGCACAAAACCATTAAATCGTCTTTTGATAATTCTTTGATTTCTTTGTCATCTCTGCTTAAAAATTTCACAGGTTTATAATGCCTTTTTGATGTTCGTTTTTTAAGCTCTTTAAGTGTCATGTTATATTTAAAATCCATAATTTCCCCTTGAAAATAAAATTCTATTAAAAAAGAAATGTGGTTTACATTTCTTTTCTGTCCGACAACGCTTTTGACAGCGTGACTTCATCTGCATATTCAAGTTCACTTCCCATTGAAATACCTTGAGCAATTCTTGAAACCTTGATGTCGAGCGGCTTTAAAAGTTTTGAAATATACATTGCGGTTGCTTCGCCTTCAACATCTGGGTTTGTGGCAATGATAACTTCGCTTGTTTGACCGTTGCTAACTCTCGACAAAAGCTCTTTTATTCTAATGTCGTTTGGGCCGACGCCTGCAAGCGGATTGATTGTGCCATGCAAAATATGGTATTGACCTTTAAATGAGCCGGTTTTTTCAATTGCCATTGCGTCCTTTGGCTCTTTCACCACACAAATAACTTTTGCTGATCTCTCTCTGCAAATTTTGCAAGGACTTGTTTCTGTGTAGTTTCCACACACTTCGCAAAATTTAATCTTTGCTTTTATATTTAAAATGGCATCGGCGAAATCTTTGGCTTGTTCGTCGCTTGCTTTTATGATTGAATAAGCATATCTTTCAGCAGTTTTCTTGCCAACACTTGGCAGTTTTGAAAACTCATTGACCAGTCTTGCGATTGGTTCAATTTGATTTATATCCACTAAACGAGACCCCCAAGAGCGCCCATTTTTTCAGATTTAGCACTTTCTGCTTTGCTTTTAGCATCGTTATATGCTGCAACAATCAAGTCTTCGAGCATTTCAACATCATCGCTATCAACAACTGCTGGATTGATTTTTACGCTTTGCATTTCAAAAGCACCATTGATTTCAATTTTAACCATTCCGCCACTTGCAGTGCCTTCAAAAATTGTGTTGTTAAGTTCTTCCTTTGCCTTCATTGCATCTTGTTGCATTTTTTGTGCTTGACGCATCATAGCTTGCATATTGCCGCCACCAAATCCGCCAAAACCACCAAATTTGTTACCCATAATTTATCTCCTTGAATTTATTATAATAATTTTTTGTAATTTTCAAAACAATTTATTGAACAATCAACTTGTCGCCAAAAAACTCGCGCAATTCGTCGATTGGATTTTTATCTTTCTTTTTTTCCAAGAGTTTAAAGCTCAAACCCTTACTCTTAAAAAATTTGTCCAGTTCTGATTTATGCTTATCGTTTTGCACAAGCTCGCTTAAGTCAGCCGTTTCAGAAAACAAATTTGCAACCCCGTTTTGAATATCTATTCTCTCAATTTGCCTGCAAATCATCAGCGTTGACATCAAGCGGTTGGTTCTTAAAAACCCCAGCAAATCACCCAAAACATTTTCGCCGCTATCTTTATTTTGACTTTCATCAAACCTGATTTCTTGTGTAACACCAGTTGTTTTTGATAAATCATTTGCAATTGGTTCGTTAGCGCCCAGCGATGTTTGTTCCGCTTTGATTTTTTCTATCTCCGACAAAAACGAGTTCTTCACTGTCTGTTTTTTGTCTTTTTCGGTTTCTTTTGCTTCGTTTTGCAAATTTTCCGCCATCTGTTTTAAGCTTTCAGAACTTTTCAGATTTGAGCTTTTAGCTGGGAAAGTTTTTTATTTCCTGCTCAAGTTTTTCAATTCTGCGCTCAAGTGAGCTTTCATTTATAATTTTAATCACTGCGGTTTCAAGAACAATTCTTGGTTGCGCACTGTAACGCAGCTCTTGCTCAACCCCACTCAAAACTTCAATTGATTTCAAAATTTCAACATAGTTTTCAGCCTTGGCTTGCTCCTGCATTTTTTGATATATATCATCTTTAACAACAACAATTTCTCTTGCTTTGTCTTTAAGTGAATAAATCAAAAGCAAATCTCTAAAATAAGAAATTAAATCATTTGAAAAAACCAAAGGGCTTTTTCCACTAGACAAGACGCTGTCGAGCTGTGTTAAAGCTGAACCAACATCACGCGACAAAATTGCATTTGTCATGCTGATGAGCGTTTCTCTTTCAGAGATTCCCAAAACATCAATAACTTTTTGATATGTTAGGTTGTCACCCGCAAACGAAACACAGCGATCGGCAATTGAAAGCGTGTCACGCACACTGCCTTCTCCTGCTCGTGCAATAACATTCACTGCACTGTCTTCAAATTTTACGCCTTCTTTTGTCAATATATTCTTCAAATGATTGGTTAAATCTTCAAGTGAAACAAGTTTAAAGTCGAAACGCAAACATCTTGACAAAATTGTTGCTGGAAGTTTGTGAACTTCTGTTGTTGCCAAAATGAAAACTGTTTGAGCTGGTGGCTCTTCAAGTGTTTTCAAAAGAGCATTAAACGCACTGATTGAAAGCATGTGGACTTCGTCAATAATGTAAACTTTATATCTTCCAACGACTGGCGGATACTTGACTTTTTCACGCAAATCTCTGATTTCATCAACGCCATTGTTTGAAGCTGCATCGATTTCCAAAACATCAATATTTGTGCCTTCAAGCGATTTGCAAACTTCACATTCACCGCATGGCGAGCCATTTTTCAGATTTGTGCAATTGATTGCTCTTGCAAAAATTTTAGCAATACTGGTTTTTCCGGTTCCACGACTGCCAGTGAACAAATATGCGTGTGAAATCTTGTCGTATTTGATTTGATTGACAAGAGTTTTAACAATGTGGTCTTGCCCAACAACTTCATCAAAAGTCTGTGGACGATATTTTCTGTAAAGCGCTAAATACATAATTTTCTCCTTATTTAAGTTTGCTCTTTATTCTTTGAAGTGTGTTGTCAATCGACTTGACACTTTTGTTTAATGATTTTGCAATCTCTGCCTGTTTTTCACCAGAAAGATAATGATTTAAAACCTGCTTTTCAAACACGCTTAATTGTTGGTTGCATCTAGCCATTTTCTCGTCAAATTTTTCTTTATCAATAAACATTTCAAGCGGATCAGAAATTGTTGTGCGGTCTGCAATAACATCAAGTTTTGAAAGTTCTTCGCCGTTTTCGCTCATACCAACAAGTGAAACCGACTCGTTTAGAGCCTTACTTTTCTTGCTTTGGGTTTTTCTGATAGCATCCAATATCTGTCGTTTGATGCAAATTTTTGCAAATCCGTCAAAACCAGAATCAAACAAGTTTTCGCCATTATAATTTTGACAGGCTTCCAAAAGACCAATTATACCTTCTTGATAAAGATCTTCTGTTGTTCCGCCAACAATATAAAACTTACGGCAGAGATTTTTAATGTATCCGCTGTAGTTTTGCACAATCTTAACAACATCGCCGGTATCAATATTATTCATAGTTTTCCTTTTTTTAGTTTATTTCTTTCGATAAAATTTAATTTAAGACTTTCATGATTTCGCATTTGTCTTTAATTTTAAGTCTTCTCAAAATCATGAAACAATGTAGTGACTAGCAATCAAACCGTTGTTAAATTCTTTGTCTAACGGCTTCGTAAAGCACGATGCCGGCGCTCACACTAGCATTGAGTGAGTTTACTTTTCCGAACATTGGAATCGAAACAACCCCGTCGCAAAGTTTTTTTGTGAGTTCGCGAACACCAGTTCCTTCGCCACCAACAACCAACGCAATGTCGCCCTTAAGATTGGTTTTATACATTTGTTCGCCGTCCATATCGCAAGCATAAACCCAAACATTTTCTTGCTTTAGTTTCTCAATTGCTTGATTAAGGTTGTTGACCTTAATAACAGGAACATAAGCTGTGGCTCCCGCAGAAGTTCTAACAACTGTTTCATTTACGGTTGCACTTCTTCTGTTTGGAATAATAACACCTGTGGCACCTGCACACTCTGCAACCCTGATTACAGAACCAAGATTGTGTGGGTCAAGAACTTCGTCCAAAATCACAAACAAAATATCTTTGCCTTCATTTCTTGCCTTTTTGATAGTGTCATTTAAATCTGCATACTTAAAATCGGTGTGGAATGCGATAACCCCTTGATGATGACCAGTCTCGCTTAATTTATCCAAAGCGCGTCTGTCAGCAAACTCAACTTTGATGCCTTTTTCGCGTGCTCTTTTTTGAAATTCGCGAAGTTCAGGATCTGTTGTTCCGTCAACAATCATCAATTTTTCAATAGTTTCATCGGTTTTGAGAAGTTCTCTAACCGGATTTTTACCTTCAATTTTCATAATATCTCCTAAATATCAACCTTTAATTCTGTCAATGTTTCGCCTAAAAAATGCTCAAGCCTTTCGTTTTCGCCAGCAAGATATAAATATCCAAACACCGCTTCAAGTGCCGTTGCATAAATATATTCATTAAAGCTGAAGTTTTTTGCTTTGGTGTGGATGTGTGTGTTTCTGGCTCTTCTCGCAATATCCATTTCATCTTCGGTGAGTTCACTTTCAATTTTTTTAAAAGACAAAAACTGCGAGCCAGCAGAGACCACCGACGACACCATTTTGTTCATTTTGTTCACCTTAACACCATAAGTTAATGCAATGTGTTTTCGAACAAACAATGTCTGCACGCTATCACCAATCATAGCCAAAACCAAAGGTTGCATTTGTTTAATTTTTTCTTTTTCCATAAGCAATTTCATTATAGCATTTTTTCTTTATTTCCACAACATATTTATCATATTAGGTATTTTGTTGGTTAAAATTATAAATAAAAATTATATGAATAAAAAATCGACCCGCTCCACACAATAAGATTATGAAAAATAGATTGAATTTTTTAATTTTTGCAGTATTTTTGGGGTATTTATTTGGCATTTTTGCGTTTTTTAATTTTAAAAGTATACAACCCGCCGTCGCAGTTGATGGCAACAACAACGACAACATTGAACATTTCTTTCGTGAAGACATTCCGTCATCTTGGCTTGATGAACAAACCACACAAACAAATTCCGACACCGTTCCGAGTCGAAACTACACCGTTGTCATTGATGCAGGTCATGGCGGAACAGACCCAGGATCAATTGGCTACAAAACAAAAGTGCATGAAGATGAACTCAATTTAAAACTATCAAAACTATTAAAAACAAAGCTCGAAAAAGCTGGCATAAATGTTGTGATGACCAGAGAAGACAACAATGCTATGGTTGAAGGCGCGGGCAAAAAATGGAAACGCAAAGACATGGAAGCCAGACGCGAACTCATCAAAAAAACAAGACCAAACATGGTTATTTCACTTCATCAAAACTCCTATACAAATCACTCTCTTCGTGGCGCGCAAGTGTTTTATGACAAAAAAAGTGAAATTAGCAAAAAAATTGCAGAGTCTATTCAAGAACAATTTAAACTAAATCTTGACAAAAGCATCAAAGCTCCAAGCCCAGGTGACTATTTTATGCTCAAGTGTTCTTCTGCCCCATCGGTTATTGTTGAGTGCGGTTTTTTATCAAATGTTGAAGAAGAAAAACTTTTGCTAACTGAAAGCTATCAAGAAAAAATTATTGACTCAATTTATAAAGGAATTGTAAATTTCTTTCAAAATAAATAGTTTTTATACATTTTATCGTTAAAACGCAATTAAATTTGCGTTTTTTTATTTTGCCCGCTTCGAGCAACTTTTTGTGTTTTTCATAAATGTTCTACTTGAAATTTTAATTTCTATTTGCTAGTTTTGGCTTTTGAATAAAACTTTTTAAGAAAATTTCTATTGCCTAAAAATTTTCATAGTTTCTTAAAGAGATTTACAAAATTTTAATTTTGTGATAATATAATGCTATGGAAAATAAGGATATAGAATTAAACAAACAAAAATTTTTGGAAATAGCAAAAACAAACATCAAGCGTGACGGGATAAATGAATTTTTGTCATGGCTTGAAACAACTGATTTCTTCACATCCCCAGCAAGTGCAAAGTTTCATTCAGCCGAACCTGGCGGGCTTTGTTTTCATTCGTTGAATGTTTACAACCGCTTACTTAAGCTTGCCAAAGATGAATTTGGTGAAGAAAATATAAATCTCGAATCAATCACAATCATTTCACTGTTTCACGATGTTTGCAAGTGTTGTTTCTACAAACAAGAAATGCGCAATGTTAAAGAAAATGGCGAATGGGTGCAAAAACCATATTATGTCGTTGACGACCAATTGCCTTATGGCCATGGCGAAAAAAGCGTTTATATGATAAATGGTTACTTGAGATTAACCAGAGAAGAAGCGCTTGCAATCAACTGGCACATGGGTGGTTTTGACAAACGCACTCAAGCCGGCGGAAATGAAATGTCTGCATCTTACTACAAATACCCTATCTGTGTTTTAACACATATTGCCGACATTATGGCAACATATTTGGATGAAACCAGACCAAGCTAACACAATCAAATTAGGAGAATTTATGGATTATCAAAAATTAGCAAATTTACTTTATAAAAATGTTCATACCACACCAGAATATTATTACGACAAGTTTCCTGCAAGAAAGCTTGCGCCTGGTGCGGAAGTTACAAGAACAGCACCAAGCCCAACAGGCTTTTATCACACTGGCGGACTTTTTGGCGCAACCATTGATAAACTTTTGGCAGATAAAACTAACGGCGTGTTTTATTTGAGAATTGAAGATACCGATAAAAAAAGACAAGTTGCTGGTGCCGCAGACATTGCTTATAGAGCGCTTTGTGCTTTCAATTTGAAGCCTGATGAAGGGTTTATGGGTGAAGGAGTTCCACAAGTTGGTGACTATGGCAGCTATGTTCAATCAGAGCGTTTGGAAATCTATCATGCTTTTGCAAAAAGAATGGTTGAGCTTGGCAGAGCTTTTCCATGTTTCTGTCAAATGACTGAAGGCAAGGAAGATGTTAAAGAAAAACGAGCTAAAGAACTTGAAGAAACTGGCGAACTTGAAGACAAAGACCCTTGCAGAAATCTCGATTTCGCAACAATTGAACTTAACATTAAAATGGGTAAACCTTGGGCGCTTAAACTCTTATCACAAGGCGATCCAGACAAAACTTTTGAATTTACAGACCTTATTAAAGGCAAAAGAGAAATTCATGAAAATGCAAAAGATATTGTGCTTGTAAAAAGCAACGGAATTCCACCTTATGCTTTTGCGCATGTTGTTGACGACACTTTGATGCACACAACAACAGTTGTGCGTGGTGAAGAATGGTGGCCATCGCTAAATGCACATCTTGAAATTTTTAAAGCTCTTGGCATCACCCCACCAAAGTTTGCGCATCACCCTGTTGTTTGCAAACTTGATGAAGCCACTGGAAATAAAAGAAAATTAAGCAAACGCCTTGACCCTGAAGCTGATTCAAGATATCTAATCAGTGAAGGCTATCCAACCATTGCAATCAATGAATATTTGCTAAACCTTTTAAACAGTGATTTTGAAAACTGGAGAAAAGCTAACCCAGACCTTGCATGGACAGAATTTCCATTCTCAATCAAAAAGATTATTTCTTCAAGCAATCCAATTTTTGACCTTGTAAAAATCAACGACATTGCAAAAAACATTATTTCAAGAAAGCCTGCAAAAGAACTCACAAGAGAACTCATTGACTGGGCAAACGAATATGATGAAGAGTTTGCAAAGGTGCTTTTAAATCATCAAGAAATGGTAGAAAACTTCTTCAAAATTGACCGTGAAAACGACAGACCAAGAAAAGATATCGGACACTATAGCGAAGTTAAATCATTCTACAGCTATATGTTTAATGAATATTTTGACAGATCAAGCTCACTTAACTTTGATTCAAAATTTCATCCAACAGACATCAAAAACTTGCTTCAATCATACAAAAAAATCTATTCGCTTTCAGACGACAAACAAACCTGGTTTGACAAACTCAAAACCAGTGCTGGAAACTGCGGATTTGTTGATATGAAAACCTACAAAGCAAATCCTAACGCATACATTGGCAATGTTGCGGACGCAAGCAACATTGTAAGAATTGCGCTAACTGGCAAAACAACAACACCAGACCTTTATGAAATTATGAAGCTTTTGGGCGAAGATGAAATCAATGCACGCTTTGATTATGTAATCGAAAACTTGAAATAAGAAAGTTTTTAATAAAAGATACAAATACTAAATTTGTATCTTTTTATTTTGTAGACTATTTGCACAAAAATATTTATAATAAACTTATATTATTTTAAGGAAAAATCATGAAAAAATCTTTTAAAAATATTCTAAAAAATTTATTTGTGCTGGTTTTAGTCATTCCATGCATGTTTGTTTTCTCGGCATGTTCTGGCGGAAAGAGCGCCTATGAATTGGCTGTAGAGCAAGGCTTTGAAGGAACTCTTGACGATTGGCTTAATTCACTAAAAGGCGCTGACGGAAAAAATGGCACGAACGGAAAGAATGGAAAAGACGCGGCAAATGAAAGCTCTTATGAAATGTGGCAAAATGCAAAACAAAGCGGCGAATTTTCTGGAACTTATCTCGAGTTCTTGGAAAAATATTTCGTTGGTTCTGAAGATTGCACCACTGCAACAAACCAAGCACTCTCTAGCGTTGTCGAAATCAAATCCGCTGTTTCATCTGGTGGCTCTGGTGTGATTTTTAGCATAGATTCCGATTTTAACGCATTCATTATCACAAACTATCATGTGGCTTATGGTCACACAAACTTCACAGTCAAGCTTTATGGCTCCGACGAAACATTTGGCGCAAGTTTTGTGGGCGGGTCTTCAACCTACGACATCGCTGTGCTTTATGCAGAAACCAGCAATGTTTTGAAAACCAACAATGCAAAGGCCGCTATTTTTAATTTAAACACTCCAAAAGTTGGCTCAACCTGCATTTCTGTTGGAAACACCAATCTTGAAGGAATCAATGTAACCCGCGGTTGCATTAGCAAAGATTCAGAAAACTATTCAGTGACAGTTGCTGGCTCAACAATGCAACATAGGCTTCTTAGCCACACCGCATTCATCACCAACGGAAACAGCGGTGGCGGACTTTTTAACGCAAATGGTGAACTGATTGGAATCACAAATGGCGGGCTCAAATCAACATCAACTGTCGACAATTCTTCAGTCAAGCTTGCAATCCCAGCCAGCATTGTTTACACCACTGCACAAAACATCATAGCAACTTGTTTTGGCAAAGAGACTTCAAAAATTTCAGTTTGCAATCTTGGTCTTGAATTTTCAAGCACTTCAAACTGGCAGGAAAATGTCGAGACTGGGCTATCTGAAATCATGCAGACACTAACAATTTCAAGCATCAGTGAAAATTGTGTTTTTAAAGATCGTCTCATCGCTGGCGATAAACTGATTTCTTTCAAAATCAAAAATGGCACAGAAGAAATCTCAAAAGTAGTAACAAGAGATTTTGATTTAGATGATTATATTATTCTCTTAACAAGCGGATATTCAATTGAGTTAGCCTTTTCGAGAAACAACGAGCCAATTGTTGTTAGCGCACAGTTTGAAGAACTTGTTTCTGAACCGGTTGCATAATTTTCACCAACTCTCCCCGCTTTAAAAAAATAATAACAAATAAACTAAAAAATAAATTGCAAAAAAAAACCTAACATTCAGTTGAAACTGTTTGTTAGGTTTTTTATTGATTAAATTTAATTATTTAACAATCATTGAATCTATCATGGTGTTTGGTTTTGCAATGCCCATAAGCTCGAGAATTGTTGGAGCAACATTTGCAAGGCTTCCGTCTTGTTTAAGTTTTACATCTTTATTCTTGTCGCTAACCAAAATAAATGGAACTTTGTTTGTTGTGTGTTTTGTGAGAATTGTTCCTTGTTCGTCGAACATTTCTTCAACATTTCCGTGATCTGCAATGATAATGCACTCGCCACCCATTTTTACGGTTTCCATTGCAACTTTATATGCACATTCGTCGCAAATTTTAACAGCTTGTTTTGCCGCTTCAAAGTCGCCAGTGTGACCAATCATGTCTGGGTTTGAGAAGTTTACTAAAACAAAATCATATTTTTTGCTATCAATGGCTTCCATTAAACTCTCGGTGATTTCTGGAGCGCGCATTTGTGGATGAACTGCGAAGTTCTTATCGTTATAACTATCAATAAGTTTTCTAGTTTCGCCTTTATATGGCTCTTCAATTCCACCATTAAAGAAGAATGTTACATGCGCATATTTAGTGGTTTCTGAAATATGGTATTGAGTTTTGCCAGCTTCAGAAATCAAACATGACAAGTTATCTGTGACAATTTTTGGTGGATACATTGTGTTCAAGTGTTTAAGCTCATCAGAATACTCTTGCATTGGAGTAACCAAAAGTTTGTCCATTTTTTCTGTTTTAAATTCTGCAAAATTTGGATCAGTCAAGGCAAAAGTGATTTCTCTTGCTCTGTCGCTTCTATAGTTATAGAAAATCAAAGAGTCGCCGTTTTTGATTGTGCCATTTTCATCAATAACCATTGGCTCAACAAATTCGTCAGTGATATTTCTTGCATAGCTTGTTTCAATTGCTTCTTTTGCTGTTGCAAATTTTTCGCCCTTGCCACGAACAATCAAGTCATACGCTTTCTCAAGTCTGTCATAGCGTTTTTCTCTGTCCATAGCATAAACTCTTCCGCAAATATCAGCGATGCTTGCGTTTGTGCCAGCAATCTTTTCTTCAATTTGCGCAATATAGTCAACGCCGCTTGTAACTGGTCTGTCTCGGCCGTCAGTGATAACATGAATGTAAATGTGTCTAATCTTATAGTTTTTAGCAGCATCTAAAATTGCAAACATGTGAGAAAGCTTTGAGTGGATTCCGCCGTCTGAAGCAAGACCAATCAAATGAAGGTCTGTGCCATTTTCTTCAGCATATTTCATTGCTTTCAAAAGTGCTGGATTTTTGAAAAAATCACCCCTTTTTATTTCATTGTCAATATGCAAAAGATCTTGTTCAATAATTCTTCCGGCACCAATTGTAAGGTGTCCAACTTCACTGTTGCCCATTTGACCTGCTGGAAGACCAACAGCTTCACCACTTGCTTCAATAAGTGTATTTGAATATTCAGCGCGAAGTTTATCAAGATTTGGTGTGCCTTGCGCAAGCACAGCGTTTCCTAGTTTTTTTTCAGTTACGCCGAAACCATCTAAAATACAAAGTGTTACCATAAATTCCCCTTTTTTAACCAATAACAAATATTGGTCTTGCTCTCAATTTGTTTTTATCAATTTTAAAGCCTTGCATTGAACCATCGTTTGAAATTTTGATAGAAATGCCATAGTTTGACAAGGTTTTTGCCGCAGCAAGTCTTCCACCACCGGAACTACCTGCTTCAATTTTGATGATTGCGCCGGCAGCAATAATTGTGCCGTCATAGTCGATAACCGTTGCGCCGTCAATAGCAATGATTTCTTGTCTAAACTTTCTGTCAAGTTCTTGGAATTTTCTTCCACGAATAAGTTTGATTAAAGCCGCTGATTTTGCACTTCTTTCTTCAAACAAAAAGTCGTCAAATTGTTTTATTGGTGAATTGTTATCATCAACTTTAACAAAGAATGATTGATTGATTTTTTCTTGTTGCAGATAATCAAAACAATCTTTAACCAAAACATCGGCAATGTCAATGTGTTTCAAAACATTTTTTGAATCGCCAGAGTTGACATGGACAATGCAACCGCCACAACGATTGAAACTTGTGTCAAGCGCTGACAAATAAATAGCTTTTCTAACATCTTCATATTCGCCCGCATGCTCTGCAAGTTTTCCAACAATTTCTTCATGCGAGAAACAGATCCAAACACCGCTCTTTTTTGCAAACACCAAGCTCTTGTTTTTGAAAATCAAAACTTCGCCTTCACTATTCAAGCAAATTCCAATTTTTGAACCAGAAGCAAGGTTCGCAAGCTCCAAGTTTTCATAAGGAGCATAGAGTGAATAATCAATAACTTTTGAATAATAAATATGGTCCACAAAAAAACCATCGGCTGAAATTTCAATAAACGAATTTCTTCCGTCAGACAAAAGCGCTGTGAAATCTTTTTCAAAAAGTTTTGATACGTGCAAATTTTGATTGGTTTTGCTTCCAATTTTTTTATTGTTTACAATACAGCCAAGTGTTGTTCTTTTACCTTCATAGGTTCTTTGGCTCCAATAGTTCATTTCACTTAAAATGATTGCAAGTGTTTTTGCGCATGAATTTGAAAGTGACCTACAAATAGCTTTCTCAATGATAAGGTTTTTTAAACCTTTTTTGTAATCTTCCTTGATGTTAAGGTCTTCAATTCTTTGAGATTCTTCAATGATAGACTTAATCAGGTTGATTTCCAAACTCTTGAATGGCTGCGCACGCTTCACAATAATTCTGTAATTATCGTTTCTATTAAACTTAACTTTTATTGCTCCGCCGTCACCTTGCGCAATAATATTGTCACGAGTTGAAGATTCTTCTTCTCCAATAATTTCTGAACCTGTGAACATTTTTAAAATATAGTCATGAACAAACTCTAAAAATCGACTTTTAACCATAACAAACTTCCTTACTTACATTTTTTTAATAGTTTGAAATATAATTTCTTAAATTTCTTTACATTCACCTTTGAACAAACCGTAACATTTGGTTTTGTTCCCTTAAGATCTTCATTTCTTGTGATTACAAGAATACCTGAATCGATTGAGTCAAAATATTTAACTTCTGCAAAATCTTCTTCCATTTCAAAAATAGTTGGATCAATCATGTATGCAACCGCGCATCCGTCATGAGTAGCGATGCCGTTTTTAACATGTCTGTCTTTGTAGCTCCTGAACATATATTCAAAAACTGCACCAACTGAATTTGTGTTTTTTGTTTTGAAAACATCTTCCCAGTCAAGATAAGCTGTGTGTCCCATTTCCATAGGCACAACATCAACTTTAACTTTTGGGTCTTTTGTGAAAACATATTCTGCTGATTCTGGATCACAACTAACGTTGAACTCTGCATAAGGAATTTCACCTTCTTTAAGTTTTTCAATAGATCCAGCCATGATTACAACTCTTTCAATTTTGTCAGAATTCCAGCAATCTTTATGCTTGATTTGAAGCTTTGCAAGATTGCTTGTTGGAGACATGCACAAAATTGTAACTTTTTCTGGAGAGTTCATGATTGTTTCATACATTGCATCAATTGCATCATCATTTGAAATAACCCTTGAGTGTGGCTCAAAAACATAAGTTCCCATTCCTGTTTTGCCATGAACAGCAACACGCATTCTTTCTCTAACCAAACACTTTCCGTCGCCTGCGCAAATCTTAACATCAGGTCCGCCAATAAGTTCCAAAATGTTGTTACAGTTAATTGCAGATTGTTTTGGACCTGCATTTCCAAGATCAGTAGTTATCAATTTTATATCAAATTTGTCTGATTTAACAACCAACATAAGTGCAACTGCATCGTCAATGCCAGTGTCGCAATTTATAATAAGTGGGATTCTCTTTTGATTTTTAGCCATGATTTCTCCTTATATAAAATAATATATCATAAAAAATCAAAATTTGTATACCTTTTTAATAAAAAAGGTATGAAAAAATAAACATTTTTCATACTTTTTTATTGTTTTATGCAGTTATACCAAACAATTTTGAAAGTGTTTCTTTATTTGCACTATCAATTGTGCTGTTATTGCTAATTGATGATTTAAGAAGCTCTTTGTCGCTGTCGCTCAAATTATCAATATAATTTTTAACAGCTGATGAATTTCCTTTATTTGCTTCAGCTTTCATAACCTTCATGACTGTGTCAGATTCAGCAAGAGTTTCAATCAAAACATCTGCTTTTTCTGCATCTGAAACACCTTCATTGCCATATCCGTCAAGGATTGAACCTTCTGCTGTTTTTGGATTTGCAATAATATCAACAATAACCTGTCCTGCCAAAATATCTTTGTCGATAGTTTCGGCTGTTGTGTTATCAAGCACCATTGTAATTAAATCTTCAAAAACACCTGCTTTGGTTTCATCGCCGATGAGATCATTAAGTCCACCATCTTTGATTGCATTTTTGATTGTTTCCTTAACTTTGCCATCTGTGTCATTTTTGATAATGCTTTCAATTGAGCCTTGAATATCAGATAAATCTGCATTTTCAATATCTTTGGCAACTTTTGCTGTTGTTTGAACGGTTGCGAATAAATCGGTATAGCTGAATGTTGCAGAGTTCCAGTTTTCATCACTAAACGCATTCAAGATAACTTCTTTTGCTGTGCCAAGTCCGTCAACCTTAAGTTCAATGTAATCTTTCATCAATATGTGAACTGGTTTTGTTAAAACTTTTGAGTTCCTTGAAGCATCAAGAACAACACCAAAATTTCCAAGTGAATCAAGAATGTCATTTGCTTCAAAAATGCTTGTGAGTCTTGAAACAATAACTTGTGTTTTTTCTGCTTCGTTGTTCCAAACAATTTCTGCGAGCTGATCTTGAGTGAATTCTTGATCAAGTTTTGTTCCAGGATCGCTGATTGCTGATTTGTAAGCAATCTTGATTGTTGTTGTCATGATGTTTGGAAGTGCTCTTTTAAATTCTGGTGATGTAGCCAAATTTTTGATTTCATCTTCAACGAAAGTTCCATTTCCAAGAACATCCATAACATCGCCACCATTGTTAATAGTGCTAATTACATCATTTCTGTTTGCAATTTTAATTGCTTCAAAAGTTACACCAATGTTTTTGTCTAATGTGTCAAAATCTGTCGTGTTAAACGCACCCAGCATTTCAATAACAATTTCTTTCATATCTCCAGAAACTGGAATTTCCATGCCCAAGAACTTTTCACCATTTGTCCATTTTGAAGCCATTTTTGGAACGATATCCAAAAGAACACTTCTCATAACTTCAGATTTTTTTGCAATGCCGTAAATTTTTTCAAGTGCATTAGTACCATTTTCTGTGGTGATGTCAAACTTGGTTTCAACAAAATTTTCTTTGTAAATGTTATACACATTAACCATGTTTACACATTCTTTAGTAAAATTAACCTTAAGACCATTTTGTTTTACAGTTGACAAGTTGTTGAATGTGGATTTTCCTAGTGCATCAACACCAGTAAATCTAAATACAAAACCAGCAAATGATTTGTTATATTCGGTTCTTATCTTGTCATATTTTTCAAGATAAGTTTCAACTTTTCCGATGTTTTCGTCTTCGGTGTAGAACTTTCCACAAACCAAATTCTTATCGGTGTAGGCAACAGCTTGCGCCTGACTATTTCCGTCTTCAAGGAACTTATCGCACACATTCATAACTCCAAACACTGGAGTGAAGAGTGCCAAGCAAACAATTAGCGAACCAACAATACCAACAACACCACCGATAAGTCTTTCCCAGCCTTTTGCCTTAACTTTGCCAACAGCTTTCTTTTTTTGTTTTGAAGACATGATTCCTGCAATTACATAATAAATCAAAAGTGTAACAATCATAAGTGAAATAAATATGATTAAAAATGCAATAAGTTTAACTGCGATATTAAGAAGTGCTGTTGCGAAATTTGTGAGCGCTGCACCTTCACCGAGAAGATCTCCAGCCATATCGCCCACAATTGCTTCAAAGTCAATAGTTTGACCAAATATTGAAAGCACCAAACCATTAACATATTTATTCATCAAAATTTCTGCGATTTTTGATGAAAGTATCAATGCTCCCAAAAAGCAAACAATAAGTAAACCAAATCTAACAAGTGATTTTCTCCAGCTTCTTATAAATCCAATTAAAAAGCCAATCAACAATAGTCCACCGAGTGCTAGCGAAACAATAGTCATGATATTATTCATTATCTTTCCTCCTTATAAGGCAAATAAACTAACTCAATTCCAGCTTCATTTAAAAGTTTTAAAGAAAATTCATCAGGATATTCAATTCCATAAACAATTCTCTTTATCCCAGCATTTATGATAAGTTTTGTGCAGATTGTGCAAGGCTGATGCGTTACATAAAGTGTTGAACCATCAACGGCGATTCCAAGTTTCGATGCTTGAATAATCGCGTTTTGTTCCGCATGAACTGAATAGCAAATTTCTGCTTGTGTGCCACTTGGAATTTGAAGTTTGTTTCTCAAACAATAACCCCTTTCTAAACAAGTTTCAATGCCAGCAGGCGCACCATTGTAACCTGTTGCAATAATACGCTTGTCTTTAACAATAACCGCACCAACATTGCGTCTATGACAAGTGCACCAAGTTCCAACAAGTTTTGCGATTTGCATGAAGCGTTCATCCCATTTTTTTTGCTTGTCGACTGTAAGTTTTTCTTCCATAAAATTATCCTTATAAAAAATATATATTTGTTAATAATTAAATTATATAACAATAATTTTGTTTTTACAATAATTTTCAACAAATAGGAGTATCTTTGTTTAAAAATTTCAAAACAATTCGCGCTTTTTATAAATTATCAAAAGTGAAACCATTTTTGATTTTTTTGATATTTTTAACTTTAATCGTACCTGCAGTTTTGTCAGTTTGGACACCC
>CAKVFH010000014.1 GCA_934746515.1 uncultured Clostridia bacterium | reverse complement strand
TAAAATAAACCAACATTAAAAATATTGTTAGTTTATTAAAGTTTATTTATGATATGATGATTTAAAAATTTTTGAAATGAATTCAACTTGAAAAATTGCTATATTGATATAATTTAATAACTTTATTAAAAATATTAAATTTATATTATAATAACAAAAAATTAAATAAATAAGATTTTTATACTTATGAAAATTTATTGATTGGTGAAATAATTTGAATTGATTTTGTACTCGTTTGTTAGAATTTTTGCCATTTGTTCTGGCGTTTCTTTGCAATCATTTTTTATCCATGCCTTTGAAAGAGCTTTAAGTCCACCAGCGAAAAATGCCATGTGATAAACTCGCTCACTAAATAAAAATTTATCGGCTTGTGTGCTTGAAGAAATCAGCTTTATATAATTTACGAAGTCGTTTTTTTCCATGAATGTTTGTTCATTTGTGTTGAGATAAGCTTTATAAAAATCACGATTTTGATATAAAAATTCAAATAGTTTCACGAATACTGCTTCAGTCCAAGTTGAATGCGGATCAAAGATTTTTTCAATGTTTTTTGAGAGACGCATTTCAGTTTTAATCATAAGGTCGTTAATGTCTTGATAGTGCGCATAGAATGAACTTCTATTGATTCCGGCTTCATAGCAAATTTCTTTTATGGCGATGTCGTTATATTTTTTGAATTTTAAAAGTGAAAAAAGTGCTCTTTGGATTTTTTCTTCAGTAGACCAGTATCTTTGATTAAAATTGATATTCATAATTTCTTTATCCCGACAAATTTATTTTTAGTGTTGGACTTGTTATCATTTTTTCGTTTTATAATAAAGCTAACAACATGAAACGATAACTTGATTATATCACAAATCTATAAATAGGACAAATGTTGGAATAATAAATTTAGGAGAAAATTATGGAAAATGTAGTAAGTTATGATTACAAAACTTTAAAAGTAAAAAGGGAGATTGAAGTACTTGTTTGCGACACCTATGAAAATTTAGGTTGGGAATTAACAAACACAAGTTCAAGTGAAGGTTCATTGTTTTATATCAATTTATCTTTCAAAAGGGATAGAAAAGTTGGAAATAAAGTTGAACTTTTAAAACTTCAAGAGAGAGCTGACAGCGTTATTGCTTCAATTGAAAATTTACAAAGAAAGAAAAAGTCAGCAGGTCTCGGTGCTTCAATTTCAACTGGTGCCATTGGAACTTTGATTTTTGGTGGTGGCATGAGCACTTGCATGCTTTTAAATGGTGTTGGTTTTATGCTCGGCGGCATTGCTCTTGGAATTGTCGGTGCAGGTGTTTGCGCGCTTGCTTATCCACTTTTTAAAAAGATTAACAAAAAACAATCTTCAAATATTCAACCAATTTTAGAAAGCGAATATGATAAACTTGCTGATATTTGTGAGCAAGCATCAAAATTGAGATAATATGAATTTTAAGGAAAAATTTATTGAATTAAAGAGACAAGCGAAACAAAAAAATCTTGTTTTGCTTGTTTCTATTATTTATAGTTATGTTTGGTCGATATTTAAAATTGTTTTTGGTGTGCTAACTAAAGGTTACTTTTTTAGCGTGAGTGGTGCGAGTTCGCTTCTTTTGGGTTTAATAAAACATGTTTATCTTAAAAATTATAAATCTGATGATAATGACGAAAAAATAGGAAAAAGTTTAACGATTGGGATACTGTTAATTATTAGCAGTGTGCTTTTTACATTTTACATGACGAGATTGTTTTTTATAGATGAACAGGCGAGTTATGGACTTATTGTGTCTATAACAATTGCAGCATTTTCATTCTTTGAACTTGGTTTATCGATAACTGAATTTGTGAAATCAAAAAAGACAAGCGATATTTTACTCCAGTCATTTAGGGGTTGTTCGTTGGCGTCAAGTTTGTTTGCTATTGTTTTAACGCAAGTTGCGCTTCTATCCGCGACATGTTCAACAAATAATTTTTTCAATGCTTTGACCGGTTTGGGGTTAGGTTTATTTTCAGTTTTAATTGGAATATATCTGATTATGAATTGTTTTAAAAAGAAAACTATTAGTTAAATAATGGAAAAAGAAATGTAAATTAAAAAAACAAGTTTTCCCGCTTGGATTTAAACCATACAGCATACAATTAAAATTGTAAGTGTTTGAAGAACTTGTATGTTTGTTATATGTAATTTTTAATATAAAATCAAGTTTTAAATGAATTTTGTTTTTAATATCACTAAAATTATTTATTGTTAATTGAAATATATTCTGATAAAAATAAAAAACCATTGCTGACGCAATGGCATTTTTATTTGGTGGATCATCGGGGACTCGAACCCCGGACCTTATGATTAAGAGTCATCTGCTCTACCAACTGAGCTAATGATCCAAATATTAAGTTATTGTTCTAATAAATCACTTGAAACAGTTGGTAGAGCAAGCTCTTCCCGTCGCAAATTACAAATTTGCTCCCGTTTGTCGCAAACAAGTTTGCTGGCTACAAACCAGCCACTGGCGGGTTTGCTTAACGCGTCACGCCAACTGAGCTAATGATCCAAATATTAAATTTTTGTTCCAATAAACCACTTAAAACAGTTGGTAGAGCAGGCTCTTCCCGTCGCAAATTATAAATTTGCTCCCGTTTGTCGCAAACAAGTTTGCTGGCTACAAACCAGCCACTGGCGGGTTTGCTTAACGCGTCACGCCAACTGAGCTAATGATCCATGTTTTAGACACTCGCGCTTTGATTCTCATAAGTGATGAAAAAGATAAAACAAAAGGAGGTGTTTTAATGGAGAATAAATCATTATGAATTTTTTTTATCAAAGCCGAGATTTTCTAAAGAACATAACTATTATAACATATAATAAAAAAAAATCAATTATTTTTAAAAACTTTTATCAATTTTATTTTTAATCTTTATTTTTGGCTTTTTACTTGATAGTGATATTTTTTTTTGCTATAATAATCTCATGTTTATAAATAGCGAAATTTTAAGCAAAAATTATGTTTCGGCTAAAGGTGTGATGCGTTAAATCTGTTTTTACGCAAATTTTACCTTTAGGAGTTTTATTATGGAAAAAGAAAAATTTTATATTACCACACCAATTTATTATCCAAGCAGAAAATTTACTCTTGGAAATTGTTACACAACTGTTATCTGCGATGCGCTCGCAAGATTCAATAAACTTTTGGATAAAGATGTATTTTTTATGACCGGCACAGATGAGCATGGACAAAAGATTGCTCAAGCTGCAAAACTTGCTGGCAAGACAGAAATGGAATATCTTGATGAAATTATTGATGATGCTAAAAATCTTTGGAAACTTTTAGATATTCAGTATGATAAATTCATTAGAACCACAGACGACTACCATGTTTCAGCTGTTCAAAAAATCTTTAAAAAATTATATGATAAAGGTTACATTTATAAGTCTGCATACAAAGGAAAATATTGTGTGCCTTGTGAATCTTTCTGGACAGAATCTCAACTTGTTGACGGAAAGTGCCCAGATTGTCACAGAGAAGTTATTGACCAAGAAGAAGAAGCATACTTTTTCAAGCTTTCAGAGTTTGGTGACAGACTTTTGGAACTTTACAAAAACAATCCAGAGTTTTTGCAACCACAATCTCGTGTAAATGAAATGGTTAATAATTTCATTAAGCCAGGGCTATCTGATTTGTGCGTTTCAAGAACCAGTGTAAAGTGGGGTATTCCTGTTGATTTTGATCCAAAACACACGGTTTATGTTTGGATTGATGCACTTACAAACTATATTACTGGTCTTGGATATGAAAGCGCAGATGATTCGCTTTACAAAAAATATTGGCCAGCAGATGTTCATGTTATTGGAAAAGAAATTGTGCGATTCCATGCAATTATTTGGCCAGCACTTTTGATGGCTCTTGACTTGCCATTGCCAAAGAGAATTTTTGGTCATGGTTGGCTGCTGTTTGGTGGTGATAAATTGTCAAAGAGCAAGTCTGTTGCAAGCACAGAATGTGTTGATCCAAGAATCCTTGTTCCAAGATATACCGCAGATAGTGTTAGATATATCTTGCTTCGTGAAATTCCATTTGGAAGTGATGGAAACTATTCAACAGAATTATTTTTTAGCACAATAAATTCTGATCTTGCAAATAACTATGGCAATCTTATTTCGAGAACATTTTCAATGCTTAAAAAATACAGAAATAGTATTGTTCCAAACTACTATGAAAGTGATGAAGAAATTGACAAAGATTTGTTTGTAACAATTCACAATGCGGTTAGTGAAACAAGAAAATATATTGAAAATAATTTTGATGTTTCAAAAGCGCTTGCATCTATTTTTGATATTTTCTCAAAAGCCAACAAATATATTGAAGTAACCGAGCCATATCGTTTGGCTAAAGATGAAGAAAAGAAAAACCGTCTCGACACTGTTTTGAGAAATCTTCTTGAATCAATTAGAATTGGAACGATTTTGCTTTCAGCTTTCTTGCCAGAATGTTCAGAAAAAGTTCTCTCTGCGCTTCATGTTGAAAACAGAAAATTTGCTGATGCGAAAGAATTTTATGCTCTTGAAAATGGAGATACAGTTGAAGAACTTGGAATTTTGTTCCCAAGAATTGATGCTGAAAAAGAGTTTGCGGAACTGGCAAAACTCAATGAAGAAAAGAAATAATTTAATTATTTAATCATAACAAAATAATAATTTTAAAGACATTGTTTTTTCCTGGTCTTGAAGGCTAGGTGCACAATGTCTTTTTTACTTTCATAAAATAATTCAGGGGTGATTTTTATTTCTGAATTGATTGTTGATTTGAAATTTATTAGAAATAATATTTCAGTGTTGAGAAAAAGATTAGGTGATTCAAAAAAAATTTGCGCGGTTGTAAAAGCTGATGCTTATGGTCTGGGCGCAAAAGTGATTTGCAAAGAAATAAACAGTTTGGTTGATTTTTTTGCGGTGTCGTGTGAAAGAGAATTTTTAGAGATAAATGGCTTGGTTAATAAGCCAATTTTAATTCTCGACCCAATTTATGAAAATATAACAAAGTTAGCTAAAAAATATTGTCAGTTTTGTGTTTCAAATTTTGATTGTTTGGAAAGGATTTTAAGGCTTGCAAAACGAAATAGAGATGTGCAATATCAAATTCATTTGGCGGTCAACACCGGAATGAACAGATTTGGTTTTTTGAATGAATCGGATTTGGTTAAAGTTTTTGAAGTTGTGCAAAAAACGCAAAATGTTTCTATTTTGGGCGTATTTTCACATTTTTATTGCGGAAACATAGAAAATTTTGCAAAAATTCAAGTTGAAAAATTTTTGAATGCTAAATATTCTTTGTCTAAAAAATTTGATGTTTCAAATGTTATTTTTCATATTGCAAACACTTCTGGTTTTGAGTTTGGAAAAGAATTTGACATGTGCAGAGTTGGACTAGGTTTGTTTTTAAATCAAAACTATTCTTGTTTTTCGCTGGAATCGAAAATAATTGAAATTCAAAAAATAAAATCTGGCGAAACGGTTGGCTATGGTTATAGATTTTTGGCTGAAAAATCGATGCGAGTTGCGGTGGTTTCAATTGGTTATGCCGATGGAATTTTTAGAAATATCGCAGCAAAAGGTTTTGTTTTGATTGGCGGAAATTTTTGCAAAATTTTATCTGTTTGCATGGATTCAATTATTGTTGATGTGTCAAGCGTGGAAGTAAAAATTGGCGACAAAGTTGTTTTGATTGGCAAAAGTGGTGACAAACAAATTTTTATTTGTGATATTGCTGCTTGGTGTGATACAATAGAATATGAGATAATGACTAGCTTATCAAAACGCATAAAGCGATTGTACATCGGAGGAAAATCTAATGCAAATTATAACAGGAAAGTATCGTGCAAGAAAACTCGTTGCAGTTGACAGCAGTGGAACAAGACCAACTCTTGCAAGGGTAAAAGAATCGGTTTTTAATTTGATTCAAGGCAGAGTTGAAAACAAAGTGGTGCTTGACCTTTTTGCTGGAAGCGGTGCGTTTGGTGCAGAATGTATCAGTCGCGGTGCAAGTGAAGTTTATTTTGTTGACCACGAAGAAAAGGCTATAAAAACAATTAAACAAAACACTTTGAAAATGACTGAAAAATTTGAAATCATCAAATCAGGTTTTTTGGAAGCGCTTTCAAATTTTGAAAGACGAAACTTGAAATTTGATTTGGTCTATTTAGATCCGCCTTATGATAGCGACTTTTCTTTAAAGTCACTTAAAGCTTTGCAAGATAAAAAACTTTTAAATAATGGTGCTTGTGTGGTTGTTGAACATAAGTTTGCAAATGACTTGCAAAATCTCCCAAGTTGTTATATAATAGAGAAGTCGAAAAAGTATGGCATTGCCTACGTTGATATACTTGTGTATAATGAGTAAGGAAATTTTATGGATATAAATCAAATTATTGATGCGTTAGAAAGAGAATTTGCTAACTCCAAAAATTTTTTATGGAGCAAAAAAACTCTTGTCAATATGGACAAATGTGCTTCACTTATAGCTGAAATCAGGGCGAATTTGCCACAAGCTATTCAAGAAGCAAGTTATGTTTTGTCTAAAAAAGACCAGATTTTGAATAATGCTCAAGCGGAAGCAAAACACATTGTAGCCGAAGCTGAATATAGAGCTGAACAACTTGTTAGTTCATCTGAAATAAAAAAGCGCAGTGAGAGAATTGCTGATGAAACAGTTCAGAGAGCAACAAGAAAATGCGATCAACTGTTTGCTGTTACAAAAGATAATGTTGACAAGCTTTTGAAATCCGTTGAACTTTATCTGGATCAAAACTTGGATGTTGTTAAGCGTAACCGTGATGAGCTTGACACCGCCATCAACAATCTCAAAAATAGCGATTCTGCTTCTTTAGAAAATGAAGAAGAGTAAAAGTTTACATATAAAAAATGAAATTATTGCTTGCACACACTTTGATAAAATGAAGGTGTGTGCTTTTATTTTGGCTGTTTTTAGAAAAGCTAGAGATTGCATGATTATTGAAATTCCGCTAAACGAGATTAAAGCGGTTATGGCTTGAATGTTTGGGTTTGGGAGCAAAGATAATGCTTTTGCGCCATGTGTGACTTCAACAATTCCATAAATTATGCCTGAAATTTCGGCAGGATTGATTTTGAGTTTTAATAGTATTGGCGAAAGCAATGATGTGATAAAACTTATGATTTGCAAAACATCTAAAATTTCGGTTAAAAGGTAAAAGATTGTGATGTATCCGCCAACCAAAAACAAAGAGTTTATTGTTTCATTTAAGCAAAGCGAAAAAATGTTTTCTGTTTTGTTTGATGCGAGAACTATTTTTATTTGTGTTTGGTTTTTATTTTTGAAAATTATGTTATAAATAAGTCCGCAGATTACACCAGACAATATATGTGCGATGTATATAACAAGACCAATCTTAAAACTTGAAAGCATGCCCACTCCAACCGCGCCAATAACAAAAATTGGGCCTGACGTTGTGCAGAAAATTGACATGCGCTTTGCATCTTCTTCAGTGATTAGATTTTTGTTGTAAAGGTCGCTGATAATTTTTGCACCGATTGGATAGCCTGATAAAATGCTCATAAAAAAGCAATAGAGCGAAACACCTGGAGTTCCAAAAAGCTTATTTGAAACTTTTTGAAAGCGTTTTGAAATTTTAAAGACGGAGCCTATTTCGGTTAGCATTTTAGTCAAAAACATAAAAGGGAAAAGCCCTGGCAAAACAGAATAGAAAAATAGTTTTATTCCGGCAATGGTTGACTTTGAGAAAGCAGCTGGGTTTAAGATTATGAGTATCATTATTAAAAATATTGAGAGTGAGAAAAACAAACTGGAGAAGTTTTGTTTTAAACTAAAAATAAAAAAATTTTGTTTTTTAGGTGAATTTGTTTTTGTCATAATAAAATATATGCTAAAATGTTTGTATAAATTAGGAGAATATTATGGCTGTTCAAAAGAAATTTTTTTGCGATTTTTTTGATGGGCAAATCATTAAAGAAGAACCTGAAAAATTTAAGCTGTTTAAGCTGATTTTGACATCGGTAGTGTCGCTTTTTGGTCTTTTTTGTTGGCTTGCAGGTTTTTGCAATCCTGCACTATTTTTGCTGTTAGAGCTGGGCATGATTTGGAATTTTTATGTTAAACTCGACAACAAAATTTCTGTTGTATTTTGTGTGTTTGTTTCTGCAATATATTTTGTTATTGCATGCAATTTCAGATTTTATGCTAATGCGGTTGTTTATATGGGTTTTTATATACCATTCCAATTGTTTGCGCTAACAAAAACCTATTATGGTGGCAGTTTTGTGCAAATTAGAAAGAAAATGGAAGATAAAGACCAAATTATTATGATTATACTCTCGGTGTTTTTGGCGGTAATGTTTTACATGCTTAACATTGGTCTTTGTGGCAGATTTTCGCTTCTTGATGCCGCCAGCGCAAGCTGTTTGGTTTTCTCGGCAATTCTTCGAAATGAAAGATATAACGACTATTATTACTATAGGTCTGTTGCTTTGATTTTAAGCATTATTTTATGGATTGTTGGTGCTGTTGAATATCAGAATTTTGACCTGGTTGTAGTTGCAGTTTTATATTTGTCTTATCTTGTGTTTGATGTTGCAACAAACATTATGCAGAAAAGCACTTATGAAAATGAATATATGCAGATTTGTAAAAAATATCAGGAAAAAGAAGACGAAATCGTTATAAAACAAAAACTAAAAGCATACAAAAAACAAAACAAAATTTAAAACAATTAAAAAAGCTTAATGAAATAAAGTTTACACAAAAGAATAAAGATAATAAAAACGGATGTCTATAAAAATAGGACACCCGTTTTTTTGTCTGTATTGTTTTGAACTTTTGTAGCAAGTGAGTAAAGATTACTTGCGGTTAAGTCGACATTTATAATATCTTTTTGCTTTTTTGAAAGGTTTTCATAGTCTTTGTTTGTCACGACCAAACTAATCTTATTTTTAGGTGCTGTTGATAAGAAACTTTTGAAATTTTTTAAAATCGCCAGCACTTTTACGACAGGCTTGGTGGTTTGCGCGTTTTGAACCAAGGTTTTTGTGATTTTTAAACAAGGGTATAAAATGAGTTTTTTTACTCTTGGCTTTCTGTATCTTGGTGAAGAGATGTTTTCTTCGAGTTCGTCAAGGTTTGAAAGAGAGTCTGCAAATTTTTTGATGCGATATTCAATGCCTTCATTATAATCATAGCATTTTTTAAGGTCGGTAGGTTTAGATTCGCGAAGTTTGTTTATTACTAGCGCCGAGTATCGCTCAAAACTTATCATTTCAAAATGATTTTGAATTTCACAATTTGATGGCATGAATTTTGAAACATCTTCGCCATTTAAAATTCTTTCGCGTATTCCGCTTGCCGACAAAAACTCGGCATTTTCTTGTGTGGAATTGTAGCCGTTGTCAATTCTGTTTATTGCAAGTGGTTGGATTTTAGATTTTAATTTCTTGATGGCGGTTAAGTATTCAATTGCCAAAATATTATTTGGTTTTGAAAGCACTCCAAAAATATTTTCATCGCCAATTTCTTTTGAAATTGCACGTTTTAATGCGGTGTTGTAGTTTATTCCATTTTCAATTTCATTTTTAAAAGCGTTTTGAAAAGAAACTGAGTTTGTGAGCTTGATTTCGGCAATTTTATCAAGTGTTTCAAGACTGCAATTTTCAATTCCAAAGGCTAGGGTGGTTGCGCCGAGCTTATCAAAAATTCTGACAGCGCCAAACGCAAAATTTTCAGCATTTGAGCAGGCGAAAACTGTTGGAAGTTCAATCACCGCACCTGCACCACTCACAACTGCATTTTTTGCTCTTGTAAATTTATCTTGAATTGCGGGCATTCCGCGTTGAACAAAATCACCGCTCATCAGACAAACAACTGGCATATTTGTTTGTTTTTTTACTTCGCTGATTAGATATTTATGACCATTATGAAACGGGTTAAACTCGCATATTATTCCACAAAATTGCATAATTTGCTCCTTATTCGCTTGATAAACAACCACGATTGGTGTATATTGTCTATTATAAACAAAATTGGTTTATAATCAATAATATCGGAGAAAAGAAAATGACAAATGTTTTTGACAAATTGATCGAGCGTGCAAAACAAACGCAAAAAAGAATTGTTTTAACCGAAACTGAAGATTCAAGAGTTTTGGAAGCTGCTGGAAAGGCTGCAAGCATTGGACTATGCAAAGTTATTCTTCTTGGAAAAGAAAGTGAACTTGCATCAAACTACACACCAGAAATGCTTAAAAATATTGAATTTGTTGATGTTTCTGAAAATAACCTTAAAAAAGATGTTTATGCAGACACACTTTTTGAACTTAGAAAAGCAAAAGGCATGACTGAAGAACAAGCCAAAGCTCAAGTAAACAACAAGCTTGTTTATGCAATGTTAATGCTTCGTTTGGGCGATGCTGACGGCGTTGTTTCAGGTGCAATCACACACACAGCTGATGTTCTTCGTCCTGCTTTCCAAATTGTAAAAACAAAACCTGGCGTCAAGAAAGTTTCATCAGTATTCATTATGGGATCGCCAGATGCTGAAAAATATGGCGAAAATGGATTCCTTGTTTTTTCTGACTGTGGCGTAAATCCAAACCCAACAGATGAAGACTTGGCTGAAATCACAATTCTTGCAAGTGAAACAGCTAAAAAGATTTGTGGAATCACTCCAAGAGTTGCAATGCTTACATATTCATCAAAATCAGGTGATGAAATGTCTGATGAAAGTGTTTGCAAAGTTAAAAGAGCACTTAAAATGGTTAAAGAAAGAGCTCCTGAACTTGTTGTTGATGGCGAGCTTCAAGCTGATGCTGCACTTGTTAAATCTGTTGCAGATCAAAAAGCTCCAGGTTCCCCAGTTGAAGGAAGGGCAAATGTTTTGATTTTCCCAGACCTTAACGCAGGCAACATTGCATATAAACTTGTTCAGCGCTTGGCTGGCGTAAAAGCTATTGGACCAGTTCTTCAAGGCTTGAATCAACCAGTAAATGATTTGTCTCGTGGAACAAGCTCTGACGAAATCGTTTTGGATATGGCTGTTACAATTTTGCAATCTTTATAATAGAAAATCAAAAATCAAATCATAAAACAAATAAAATAAGGGAAGAAAATTATGAAAGTTTTAGTTATAAATGCTGGAAGTTCATCACTTAAATATCAATTGATGGATATGGACAGCGACAGAGTTATCACAAAAGGTCTTTGCGAAAGAATCGGCATTGACGGCAGACACACAAACAAAACAAATGGAAACAAATATGTTGAAGAAGTTGCTATGCCAAACCACACAGAAGCACTTAAGGTTGTTATTAACTGTTTGCTTAGCGACAGAGTTCCTGAAATCAATTCTTTGAAAGATATTGATGCAGTTGGCCACAGAGTTTTGCACGCTGGTGAATTGTTTAACGATTCAACACTAATCACTGAAGAAAGTTTAGCAAAAATCGAATCACTTGTTCCACTTGGCCCACTTCATCAGCCAGCAAACATTGCAGGTATTAAAGGTTGTCAAGAACTCTTGCCAGGCGTTCCACAAGTTGCAGTTTTTGATACAACATTCCATGCAACAATGCCAGATTATGCATATATGTATGCTCTTCCAAAAGAAGTTTACACAAAATGGAAAATTAGAAAATATGGTTTCCACGGAACCAGCCACAAATATATTGCTGGTGAGCTTGAAAAACTTGAAGGCAAGAAAGGCAATTTCATTATTTGCCATATTGGAAATGGTGCATCTCTTTCAGCTGTATCTAATGGTAAATGTATTGACACAACCATGGGCTACACTCCACTTGAAGGTGTTATGATGGGCACAAGAAGCGGTGATGTTGATCCTTCAGTTTTGGAAACAATTATGAACAATACCGGCATGAACATTCATGACGCAATCAACTATCTCAACAAAAAGAGCGGTCTTCTTGGAATTTCTGGAATCTCAGGCGATATGCGTGATGTTGAACAAATTGCATACTCTGATGAACAAAGCGAAAGAGCAGAAGATTGCAGACTTTCACTTAAAATGCACGCATACAGAGTTAAAAAATATATTGGTGCGTTCTATGCAGCACTTGGAACTGTTGATGCTATTTGTTTCACAGCAGGCGTTGGTGAAAATGGTTCAGAATATCGTGAAGCAGTGCTTGACGGTCTTCAAGGCATGGGTATTGTTATTGATAAAGATAAAAACACAAACTTCAAACGCGGAGAAGTTAGCGTAATTTCTGCAGACGATTCAAAAGTTAAGATTTATGTTATTCCAACCGATGAAGAGTTAATGATTGCAAAAGACACTGAAAGACTTGCAAAATAATAGTAAACTAATTTTGATAATATAATTGACAAATCAAAAAACATGTTGTATTATATTTATGCTATATTGATATAAGTGTGATTGTTTGCACTTGGTCAAAATTCAAATTGCAATCTGTGAAACAGATTTAGGATAATAGGAGGGTTCAATAATGGCAGTTCCAAAGAAAAAGGTCTCAAAAGCTAAAGGTAGAAGCAGAATCGCTAACTGGAAAGCAACAGCCCCAACTCTTGTAGAATGTCCACAATGTCATGAACTCAAACGCGCTCATGCCGTTTGCGACAACTGTGGTTACTATGATGGCGAGAAAAAAGTTGCAGTTAAAGCTGACAAGAAAAACTAATTTTAAAAATAAAAGAGCTCAATTGTTGAGCTCTTTTTTGTTGCAGAAAAATTGTTTGTTTGTCTTTTAAAGAATTCGGATAGTGAAAATTAGCTGTTTTGACATAAATTCTTCATGCTTTGGTGTGTTTTTTATAATTTTGATTGAAATTGTTGATAAAATCATTTATAATAATAATTGTTACAATAGGAGAATTGTGTATGAAAATAGTTATTGATTGTTATGGTGCTGACTACTCACCAGATGAACTTGTCAAAGGTGCAATTACATCAGTCAATTTGATTGATGATTTGGAAATAATCTTAACCGGAAAACAAGATGAAATTCAAAAAGTTATTGATGAGATTGGTTATAAAGGAAACAAACTTTCTATCGTTGATAGTCCAGAAGTTATTTCCTGCAATGAGTCACCAACAATGGCTATTCGCAGAAAAACAACAAGCTCTTTGGTTGCAGGTTTAAATATTTTGAAAAATGATCCAGAAGTAATTGGTATGATTAGTGCAGGAAGCACCGGAGCTGTTCTTGCAGGTGGGCTTTTCACCATTGGAAGAATGGAAGGTGTAAAGCGTCCAGCTCTAGCACCATTTTTGCCAACAGTCAAAGGTGGACAGACACTTTTGATTGATTGCGGTGCGAATGTAGATTGCAAGCCTGAATATTTAAAACAATTCGCAATCATGGGTTCAATTTATGTTAAATCAATGCTTGGTATTGAAAATCCAAGAGTTGCACTTATTTCGAATGGTGTTGAAGACCACAAGGGTAATGAGCAAATTCATGAAACATTTGAGCTTTTGAAAAATACTCCTGAAATCAACTTTGTTGGAAATATGGAAGCAAGAGAAATGTTTTCCGGCAACTATGATGTTCTTGTTGCTGATGGATTCACTGGAAATGTTGCTCTCAAATCTGCTGAAGGAACTTCAAATGCATTCATGGATATTTTAAAGCAAGAAATCAAAGGTGGCGGACTTCGCGCAAAACTTGGCTATTTGTTTATGAAAAAAGCTTTGAAAGGCTTAAAAAGAAGACTTAACTACACAGAAGTTGGTGGTTCGCCATTCTTGGGCATTGAAAAAATCCTTATTAAATCTCATGGTTCAAGCAAAGCAAAAACAATTTATGCTTGCGTTCGTCAAGTTATTGATATTTATAATTCAAACTACATTGAAAAAATGCGAGAAGGCATAAAAAAATCAAGTATGGTTGGTGAAAATTAGTGAAAAATCAAGAGAATATCAAAAAAGTCGAAGAGATTATTGGTTATAAGTTTAAAAATCAAAAACTGCTTTTAAAAGCGCTGACACATTCAAGTTTTTCAAACGAACATAAGGTTGAGTCAAATGAAAGGCTTGAGTTTCTTGGCGACGCAGTAATCGAATTTATAATCACTGAAAGACTTTATCTTGAGTTTAAAGAAAAAGAAGGCGATTTGTCAAAAATCAGAGCAATGCTTGTCAGCGAAAAACCGCTTGCTGAAGCAATAGATGAGCTTGGTCTTGAAAAATACCTTTTGAAAGGTATTGGTGAAAGCAAAAACACAGTTAGCTCAAAAGCCGTTAAATGTGATATGTTTGAAGCAATCGCTGGCGCAATTTATCTTGACGGTGGCATTGAAAATGTTAAGGCATTTTTCAATAATGCCATTGGCGATAAAATTATGAATATAAAACTAAATGGTTTTGTTGATGACCCAAAAACCAAGCTTCAAGAGCTTTTAAAACAAGCAAAAATTGTTTATCAAACAACAAAGAGTGGGCTTGATCATCAGCCAACATTCAAAACAAATGTGTTCATAAATGATGTGAAAATGGGCAAGGGTACAGGCACAACCAGACGCTCGTCTGAAGAAATGGCTGCAAACGATGCAATAAATAATCTCAAACAAGTATAGGATAAAAATATGAATTTTGAAAAGTTAGACATATATGGTTTCAAGTCTTTTGCTGACAAGGTAGAAATCAAGTTTGAATCGGGCATAACTGCAATTGTTGGTCCAAATGGTTGCGGAAAAAGTAATGTTGCCGATTCTATTCGTTTTGTTATGGGTGAATCAAGTGCAAAATCCATGCGTGGCTCAAGCATGCAAGATGTTATCTTTAATGGAACTGAAAAGAGAAAACCACAATCATATTGTGAAGTTTCGTTATATTTCAATAACAAAGAAAAGATTTTTAATCTTGACTATGACGAAGTTATTTTAACGAGAAAACTTTATAAAAGTGGCGAAAGTGAATACTTAATCAATAAAAATACTTGCAGGCGTCGTGATATTATTGATGCTTTTCGTGACATTGGTTTAGGAAAAGAAAGTTATTGTGTAATCGGTCAAGGTAAAATTGACAGCATTTTGTCTGCAAAGCCTGAAGATAGAAGAAATATTTTCGAAGAAGCTGCAGGAATTTCAAAATTTAAAGAAGAAAAGGCTGGTTCAGTAAGTAAACTTGAAAAAGTAAACGACAATCTTGCTCGTATAAACGATATTATTTTGGAACTTGAAAAGCAACTTGGACCACTTAAACACCAGGCTGAAAATGCTAAAACTTTTTTGAGTTTATCAAATAGACTTAAAGAGCTTGAACTTAACATTTATGTTTATGAAAGCGACAATTCAAATTTAGAAAAACAAAAAATTTACGACTCAATCAAGTCAATTGAAGAAGAAATTGCTTTAAGACAATCTGAATTTGAAGAAGCTGTTAAAAAATATGACTTTTCACAAGAGCAAATTGCAAGTCTTGATGAAACAATCAACTCGCTCCGTGACGAGCTTTTGAATTTGACAGTTGCACTAGAAAAACAAAACGGTGAAATTAAACTTTATAATGAAAAAATTTCTATCGCAAAAGAGCAAAATGAAAGAACACTTGACAATATCAAGCAGTGCGAAATCTTGATTGAAACTTCAAAACAAGAAAGAGAAAAGTTTGAAAAAGAGAATGAAAGCATAGTTGAGTCTATCAAAAATGGCGAAACCGAACAGAAGAATCTTGAAACTCAATATCAAACAACTCTTGAAAAATTGAGTCTTGGTGAAGCAAATGCTGAAAATGTTGACAGCGCGCTTTTCATGGCTTTGGAAGAGTCTGGCGATATCAAGTCAAGACTTTTAAAATATGAAACCGAACTGGAATCTTTAAAAACTCGTCAAAAAGAATTGTTTGATGAAAAAGATTCACTTGAAAAAGACAACAAGAATTTTGAATATAAAATTGAATCAGCAGAGCTTGAAATTGAAAAAATTGAAAACGATATTGAATCAAAAAATGATGAAAAGAGCGATATTCAAGACAAAATTAGTGAGCTTAATGCTTCATATAATGACTATTCTGAAAAAATTGACCAGGCAAAAGTTGATTATCACACAAAGCTAAGTAGATACAATGTCCTTTCGGATATGAAAGAATATAACGAAGGTTTTGCAATTTCTGTTAGAAGACTTTTGGAACAAGCTCATGATGGTTCTAGCATTGGTGGAAAAATTGTGGGCGTTGTTGCATCACTTATGCGTGTGCCTGCAAAATATGAAGTTGCCATTGAAATGGCGCTGGGTGCAAGTGTGCAAAATATTGTTACAAAAAATGAAGATGACGCTAAAGCACTCATTAACTATTTGAAAACAAACAAATTTGGAAGAGTAACATTCCTGCCAATAACTTCCGTTAAAGAAAGATTTATTTCAAGCCAAGCTCAAAACAAACTCAATATGCGTGGTGTTTGTGGAGTTGCAAGTGATTTGATTGAATTTGATTCAAAATATGAAAAAGTGTTCAATAGTTTGCTTGGTTCAACAATCATTATTGATAACATGGACAACGCTGTTGAATTTTCAAGAGCGACTGGCTATTCAACAAAAATTGTAACTTTGGACGGCGATGTTATTTCTCCACAAGGTTCGCTTACTGGTGGTAGCAGAAAGGAAAACACTGCAAACATTTTAGGACGCGACAGAGAAATTGACGAACTCAAAAAAGAACTTGAAGTTTTGAAACAGAATGTTGAAAAATTTACCAAAAATCAAGAAGAAATTAGAGTTTCGATTCAAAACGAAAACAACAAACAAAACAAAATTATTGATGAAATTCATGCATTGGAGCTTGAAAAAGCAAAGCAAGAAGAAATGATTGAATCGCTTGAAGCTCAACTTGATGAAAATACTCAAAGTTTGTCTGAACAAGACATAATGTTTAATGCTGTTTTGGATAAAATTGATTTTGTGCAAAATGAAATCAATAGAATTTCAAAGATGCAGGAAGATGTGAACAGCAAAAAGTCAAAGGTTGCTCAAGATAAAAAAGAAGCAACAGACAATTTTGGAAAGCTTCGCACTGAACGAGATGAAATTTTCCAAAAACTGGGCGAACTTAAAATTCAGAACGAATCAAACAAATCAAAACTCTCATCAAATTCTGCGAATTTGGAAAGAATTGAAATAACAATTGCTCAAAATGAATATAAATCAAAAGAGCTTATGCTTGATATTCAAAAGAACAATCAACAGATTGAAACGCTTGAGCAAAACATAAATGACATCATGCAAACAAGTGCTTTTTCTGCTAGTCAAAAGAAGATTGAACTTGTTAAACAAAAGATTACATCTATTTCTGAAACAAAGAAAAAATATCAGCAAGAAATGAACGAAGCAGACGGAAACAAGATGATGCTTGCGGGTGAAATTCAAAAGGCAAACGACAAAAAGGCTAAAGAAGAAAATAGACTTGTTAAGATTGATACAGATCTTGAAAACTTGCAAACTCGCGTTTGGGAAGAATATCAAATGACCTATGCGGACGCAAAAAATTGTTATGTTGAAGGTTTTGATATCAAGGCTGGAACAGGCGAAGCTCAAGACATTAAGAAGCAAATTCAAAAGCTTGGCAATGTAAACCTTGCAGCAATAGAAGATATAAAAACAATTTCAGAGCGTTATGATGACTTGACAAAACAACGCGATGACATGACAAAAGCTAAAAATGATCTCGACACTATCATTAAAGATTTGACTGAAAGAATGGAAAAACAATTCAGCGAATGTTTTGAAAAGATTAGAAGCAATTTCCAAGTAACTTTCAGAGAATTGTTTGGCGGCGGAAAAGCTGACATTTGCTTTAATGATCCAAACAATGTGCTTGAGTGCGGTATTGATATTATTGCAGAACCACCAGGCAAAAAACTTCAAAGCATAACACTTTTATCAGGTGGTGAAAAGGCGCTCACAGCGGTTGCGATTCTGTTCTCAATCTTAAAGCTCCGTTCAATGCCATTCTGTGTTCTTGACGAAATTGAAGCCGCTCTTGACGATGCGAATGTTGAACGCTATGCGAAATATTTGCACAAATTTAGTGGCAACACACAGTTCATTGTTATCACTCACAGAAAGCCAACAATGGAACTTGCAGACTCACTTTATGGTGTTACAATGGAAGAAAAAGGCGTTTCAAAAGTTGTTTCTGTTAAACTTTCAGATGCTATCAAAATTGATGGTGGAGAACAATAAAAACGCAAATTTAGTTAAAAAATAGCGAAATTTTATGTAAAAATGGAGATTTTATGGGATTTTTTGCAAGACTTGCCAGTGGATTAAAAAACACAAAAAAATCATTTTTTGAAAAACTTAAATATGTTTTCACAGGAAATGATATTGATGAAGACTTCTATGAAGAGCTGGAGTTTATCTTGATTTCAGCTGATATTGGAACAAGTGCGACTGATGAAATTTTGACAAGGCTTCGTGCTGAAGCAAAGTCAAGAAAACTAAAAAAGACAGAAGATTGCAAACAGGTTTTGAAAGAAATTCTGGTTGAAATTTTGGAAAGAAATGCGATTGAAGAATTTTCTTATCCGCTTGCAATTATGGTGGTTGGTGTCAATGGTGTTGGAAAAACAACAACCATTGGCAAGATTGCCAAAAAGTTTGCTGACCAAAAGAAAAAGGTGGTTATTGCTGGCGCAGATACATTCAGAGCTGCTGCTGGTGACCAACTTAAAGTTTGGGCAGAGAGAACCAAATCAAAATACATTTCTGGCGAGCAGGGTGCTGATGCATCAGCTGTTGTTTTTGATGCAATTGCGTCAAGCAAAGCAAAAGGAGCTGATGTTTTGCTGATTGACACTGCTGGTCGTTTGCACAACAAAGCAAACCTTATGGAAGAGCTTAAAAAAATTGGCAAGGTTGTTTCTCGTGAATGGCCAGAAGCTGAATATCACAAATTGATTGTGGTTGACGGAACAACAGGTCAAAACTCAATAAATCAAGTTCAACTTTTTGATGAAGCTGTCGGGCTGACAGATATTGCTGTGACAAAACTTGATGGCACAAGCAAAGGCGGCTTTTTGGTGGGACTTGTTGAAAACTATGATTTTTGCGTGAGATATATTGGTGTTGGCGAAAGTGCAGAAGACCTTTTGGACTTCAATGCAAAAGATTTTGTTGACGCAATCTTTGAATAATACAATTTTCGTCAATAAAAATTAAAAAATAATGTTGACAAAAAAAGGATAATGATTTATACTATGTAAAGTAATAATGCTTTACAAAAGGAATTGTTATGCAAATTGAAGAACTAACAAAATACACATCGCTTTTTGATTGTTATGGAAAACTTTTGTCCGACAAACAATTTCAGGTTATGGACAAGTTTTTAAATCTTGACATTGGCGAAAGTGAAATGGCTGAACTTGAAAATGGTTCAAGACAGGCAATTCATGATGCAATCAAAAAGGCAAAAAAACAACTTCAAGAATTTGAAGAAAAATGCGGTTTTGTTGAGTTTAAAAAAAGTTTAGCAAAAGAATTATCTTTGATTGAAAGTTCAGTTAAAGATGAAACAGCAAAAAACAAAATTAAAGAGATTATTACAAAACTGTAGGAGAGAGTATGGGACTTTTTGATTCACTTGGCGAAAGATTAAATCATATTTTTTCAAAATTAACCAAGCACGGAAAACTAACCGAACTTGAAATTAAACAAGCTATGCGTGAAGTTCGAATTGCTCTTTTGGAAGCTGATGTAAATTTCATGGTTGTGAAAGACTTTGTAAATAAAGTTTCTGAAAAAGCTGTTGGTGAAGAAATCTTAAAAAGCTTGACTCCTGGTCAACAGGTTATAAAAATTGTTCGTGATGAACTTATCAGCTTGATGGGTGAAACAAATGCAAAACTTGGTGTTTCACCAAATCCGCCAACTGTTATCTTGATGTGTGGTTTGCAAGGTGCGGGAAAAACCACAATGTGTTCAAAACTTGGCTTGATGCTTAAAAAACAAGGCAAAAAACCATTGCTTGTTGCTTGCGACATCTATAGACCAGCTGCAATTGAACAACTTAAAATTGGTGCAAAGAATGCAGGTGTTGATTTCTTTGAAAAAGGCACTGCAAATCCAGTGAAAATCGCAAACGAAGCAATTGCTCAAGCGAAAAAGATGGGCAACGATGTTGTGATTATTGATACCGCCGGCAGACTTCAAATCAATGAAGAACTTATGAAAGAACTTGCAGATATCAAAAAAGCAACAAACCCAACAGAAATTTTGCTTACAATTGATGCAATGACTGGTCAAGAATCAGTTAATGTTGCAAAAGAGTTTAATGACAGACTTGAAATCACTGGTGTGATTGTTACAAAACTTGATGGTGACACTCGTGGTGGTGTGGCTTTGTCAGTTAAAGCAGTCACAGGCAAACCAATCAAGTTCTGCGGTGTTGGTGAAAAAATTGGTGATATTGAACCATTTTATCCAGATCGTATGGCTTCAAGAATTTTGGGCATGGGCGATGTTTTGTCTCTTATCGATAAAGCGCAGGCTGTTGTTGATGAAGAGCAGATGAAAAAAGTTGAAGAGAATTTGCGAAAAAACACATTCACTTTAGAAGACTTTTTGATTCAGTTTGAGCAGATTGGCAAAATGGGAAATCTTGCCGACCTTGTTAGCATGATTCCAGGCGCTGGTTCTAAATTCAAAGTTTCAGACTTTGATGAAGAAAAACTCAAAAAATACAAAGCAATCATTCAGTCAATGACAAAAAAAGAACGCTTAAACCCAGACCTAATCAAGGCTAGCAACAGAAAAAGAATTGCAAATGGCAGTGCCACAACAATTCAAGATGTAAATGGCCTTATGAAGCAGTTTGAGCAAACCAAGCTTATGATGAAAAATATGAATAATGGCAAACTTCAAAAAATGCTTGGCAGAAATTTTAAATTCTAAAAAAAATTATAATTTAGTTCATTTCAGTGAAATTCACTGTGTATGATAAATAAAAAAATCGGAGGAAGAATAATGGCAGTTAAAATGAGACTTACAAGACTTGGTGACAAAAAGACACCTTTCTATCGTATTGTAGTTGCAGATTCAAGAGTTGCAAGAGATGCAAAATATATTGAGTTGATTGGAACTTACAATCCACTTACAAAGCCAGAAGAAATCAAGATTGATAGCGAAAAAGCTAATACCTGGATTAAAAATGGTGCACAACCAACCCCAACAGTTAAAGCCCTTTTGGAAAAATCTGGTGCTATCGAAAAAAAATCTAAATAGTTTCGGTGGTGGATATGAAGGATTTAATTGAATTTATTATTAAAAATCTTGTGTCAAAACCAGACGATGTTGAAATTCGTGAAGAACAACATGACAGAGAAACTGTTTACATTGTAAAAGTTGACAGTGAAGATTTTGGCAAGATTATTGGTAGAAGTGGAAAGGTTGCAACTGCAATCAGAACAGTTGTTCGCACTTCAGCAAAAAAGAATAACAAACATGTTTTTGTTAGATTTGAAAAATAAGGACAAGGGATGTGCAAAATTTAGCCGTCCTTTTTCTTTTGCAAAATTGCTAAATGCTTTCAAGTAAAACTTTATTTTGCAAAAAAGCCTGAAAACATTGATAAATTTGAGTTGTTGTGGTATAGTATAAATTGTAAATTTATGTAAACTAAAGGACAAAATTATGGAAAAAATTACTACAAATGGTTACAGAACAATTGATAATGGAAGTTTAAGACTTTCAGATGCTGGAAAAACAGTTAAACTTGCTGGCTGGGTTGATACAATCAGAAAACTTGGCGAGCTTACTTTTGTCGTTTTGCGTGATTCTTATGGCAAAACACAAATCGTTTTAAATAAAGATTTTATTGATCTTAACAAAGAAGATGTTATTTCAGTTGAAGGAAAAGTTGTTGAAAGAGTTAGCAAAAATCCAAATATGCCAACAGGGGATATTGAAGTTGTTGCTGAAAGCGTTACCATGCTTGGAAAATGCACAGAGCAACTTCCATTTGAAATAAAAAACAGTGAAAATGTTGCAGAAGATATTAGACTTAAATATCGTTATCTTGACCTTCGTGCAGACTATAATCAAAAAATGCTCAAACTCCGCAGTGATTTGTTGCTTTTTATCAGAAACTATATGCACGATCAAAACTTTACTGAAGTTCAAACGCCAATCTTGACTGCTTCAAGTCCTGAAGGTGCCAGAGATTTCCTTGTTCCAAGTCGTCTTAATCCTGGAAAATTTTATGCGCTTCCACAAGCTCCACAACAATTCAAGCAACTTTTGATGGTTTCAGGTGTTGATAGATATTTTCAAATCGCACCATGCTTTAGAGATGAAGATGCAAGAGCTGATAGAAGCCCAACTGAATTTTATCAAGTTGATATGGAAATGGCTTTTGCAACACAAGAAGATGTTTTTGAAGTGATTGAAGGACTTTACAGAGCAATCTTTAAAAAGTTTGCTAGTTTTGAAATATCTGAATTTAGAAGAATTAAATATGCTGATGCAATTCGTGATTACTGTTCAGATAAGCCAGATTTGAGAAACCCACTTATTGTTAAAGATGTGACTGATATTTTTGCAAACACATCATTTAGTGTGTTCCAAAATGTAACAATCAAATGTATCAAAGCCACCACAAACGGAAAACCACGCAAATGGTATGATAAACTCACAGATTTCTTGAAATCAAGAGAAGCCAAAGGTCTTGCATATTTTGTTGTTGGTGAAAATGATGAGCTTTCTGGCGGAATTGCAAAATATGTTACAGATGAAGAAAAACAAAAACTCAAAAAGCTCACAAACTTTTCAGCAGGTGACACATTGTTCTTTGTTGCTGATGAAAATGACAAAGCAATCAAATATACAAATGTGCTTCGCAATGAACTTGGAAAAGAACTTGAACTTATTGATGAAAATGATTACAAATTCTGCTGGATTGTAGACTTTCCATTCTTCGAAAAAGATGACGACGGAAATATTGCCTTTGCTCACAATCCATTCTCAATGCCACAAGGCACAATTGAAGAAATTAAAAAGGCTCCATTTGAAGCACTTGCTTATCAATATGACCTTGTTATCAATGGTTATGAAAGTTTGTCAGGCGCCGTTCGCAACCATTCACAAGAAATGATGGTGGAACTGTTTAAACTTGCTGGCTACGACAAGGATGTTGTTGTTAATAAATTCCCAGCGCTTTACAATGCATTTTCTTATGGTGCGCCACCACACGCTGGTTCTGCACCTGGCTTTGATAGACTCATGATGCTCTTGACACACAATGAGTATATTCGTGATGTTTATGCGTTCCCAATGAACAAAAATGCTCAAGATCCACTTTGCAATGCACCAAACACAGTTGATGAAAAACTCTTGAGAGATGTTCATATTAAAGTTATTGACTAATAGCAATAAAAATACTTTTTGAATTATTCAGAAAGTATTTTTAATTTAACAGGTGACTACTAATGTTTTATATTTTATCGCAACTATTTGTCCTTTTGGCTTATGTGTTTTTAGGACTTACATATCTAATCAAGAACAAAAAATGGATATTATTTTTAAGCACTATGTCAACAGTGAGCTTCACTGTTTCGTATGTGTTTTTGTCAGCATGGACAGGTTTTGCTGTAAACATTGTGGCGCTTGTTAGAAATTTAATCTTTTATTTGATAGCAAGATTTTCGCCTAACTCGAAATTCTGGAACTACTTTTCATTGATTTTCACCTTTGTGTTAATTGCGATTTGCTCTGTGATTACTTATAATGGTGTGTTAAGTTTAATGGCTGTTGCTGCGACAATTGCTTACACTTACGCAATATGGAATAAAAAAGGAAGCAACTATAAAATTTTTGGTATTGTTTCAAGCTTGATGTGGATAATTTATAATGCATTCATTCGCTCAATTTTGGGTGTTGTTTTTGAATTTATTATGGTTATCTGTGCAATAGTTGGGCTTATTAAAAATAGAAATAAAGAACAAGAGGGGGAGAAAATTTAATGGAGAAGATTTGTTTGGGTAAGGTTGTTAAACTTCATGGTTATCTTGGTGAAGTTAAAATGATTGCACAGTATGACGATGACCTTGACTTCAAAAAAATTGAATCAATGTTTGATGAAAATGACAATGAATACAAAGTTAAGCGCATCATGAAAAACACAGACGGATTTTATATCGGTTTTGAAGATGTTGATCTTGAAAAGGCAAAAGCATTGATAAATAAACAACTTTTCATTGATAGAAACCTTGTTGCTGGCAAAATTTTGATTGAAGACTTGAAAGGCTCAACGATTTATTTTGAAGACGATTCAGTTTTTGGAAAAATTGACGATGTTCAAGATTTTGGTGCTGCAGAAGTGTTTTATGTTATTTCAACCACTGGAAGAGAATATCTTTTTCCAAATGTAAAAGGTGTGATTGTTTCGTTTGATTACAAACAAAAGAAACTTGTTGTGAATAAAGACAAATTAAGGGAAGTTTGCGATTATGAAAATTGATATTTTAACGCTATTTCCTGAAATGTTCACTCCGCTTTTTTCAAGCATAATGGGCAGGGCAACAAAAGACAATAAAATTGAAATCAATGTTATAAACATTCGTGATTATTCAAAAGATAAACATAAAAAATGTGATGACTATACATTTGGCGGGGGACCTGGAATGTTGATGATGCCACAGCCAATTTATGATGCGATTGTTTCTATTGAAGGTTACGAAAATGCACATAAAATTTACATGAGTCCAAAGGGTAAAACTTTTAATCAAGAGATGTCTAAAACTTTTGCAAAAAGTTATGAACATATAATAATTTTATGCGGTCACTATGAAGGAGTTGACCAGAGAATTTTGGACACATTGATTGATGAAGAAATTTCGATTGGGGATTATGTTTTGACTGGTGGCGAACTTCCAGCAATGGTTGTGGTTGACGCAATTTCAAGACACATTGATGGTGTTTTGCATTCTGATGAATCTGCAGAAATTGAAAGTTTTGAAAATGGTCTTTTGGAGTATCCACAATACACAAAGCCAAGAGATTTTATGGGTATGGTTGTGCCTGATGTTTTGATTTCTGGTGATCACAAAAAAGTCGATGAATGGCGACTTAACGAAGCAAAAAAGCTTACAGAAAAAAGACGCCCAGATATTATGAAAAAATAACAAATTTTGATTTTACTGCACTTACTTTTTATTTGAAATATGATTTTGTTTTTATAACTAAATTTTAATTAACAAAATAAGATCATATTTTATTATTTTATAACTATTAAGATTTTAAAATAAAAAATTAACTTGTTTATAAAATTATAACAATTTTGCTTGTAATGACGGCTGAGTTTTAAAATAAATTGGAATGGAGAAAAGTATGGAAACAACGCTTTGCTACCTTTTAAGTGGTGATAAAATTTTGCTAGGTGAAAAGAAACGCGGATTTGCAGTTGGAATTTTGAATGGTGTTGGTGGTAAACTTGAAGAAAATGAAACGGCTGATGAAGCACTTATTCGCGAAACGCAAGAAGAGATTTCTGTGACACCGACAGAATTTGAGAAAAGAGCTGTGATTTGGTTTGACAGTTTCTATAAAGGTGAAAAGGTCAACTATCCTTGCCATGTTTATTTGGTAACTAAATGGCTTGGTGAACCAAAAGAGACCGATGAAATTAAACCTTTTTGGTTTGACAAAAACAAACTTCCATTTGACAAAATGTTTTCAGATGATAAGCTGTGGCTTGAAAGAGTGCTTGCTGGTGAAAAATTGCAAGCTCATTTTAAGTTTGATAGGGAAAATAACTTGATAAGCTATGATATAAAGAAAGTTTAAAATATTTTATAAAATCATAACAATAAAAGGAAAAGAAAAATGAAAGATTCAAAGTGGTTTCCTGGACACATGAAAAGTGCCATGGAAGATATTGAAGAAACAAAAATTAAACTTGCGGATTGCATTTTATATGTTTTGGATGCACGCGCACCATTTTCGTGCATCAATCCATTTGTTGATAAAATTGTGCACAACAAGCCAATTATTTATGTTTTGAACAAATGTGATTTGGCTGACGAAGAACGCACAAAAGAAATTAAAAAACAGTTCACTCAAAGTGGCAAGACTGTTATTGAAACTGTTGCAAATTCTAACACTTTTAGGAATACTGTAAAAAACGCAATTAAGGTCGTTTTAAGTGAAAAAATAGCTCGAAATAAGCAAAAAAACATAAATATTGTGTATAAAGTTATTGTTTTGGGTGTTCCGAATACTGGCAAAAGTTCTCTTATAAACATGCTTTGTGGTTCTAAAAAAGCAACCACTGGAAACATTGCAGGTGTCACTCGTTTCAACTCGTGGCTTAAAATTGATGACATGTTTACAATGCTTGACACTCCTGGAATTTTATGGCCAAGGTTTCACGAGGAACTTTCTCATAATCTTGCTTTTATTGGCTGTTTGTCGGATAAAGAGTTTGATATGGCTGATATGGGCTATGAGCTTATGCAAATCATTTGCGATAAGTATCCAAAGAATATTGAAAATAAATTCGGAATTGAGCCAAAATATGATGATTTTTTGGAATTTTTTGACAAACTTTGCGTTAAACGCGGTTTTATTAGACGCGGGAATGAAGTTGATTACAACCGTGCTGGCAAAACATTTGTTGATGAATTTAGAGCAGGAAAATACGGAAGAATTACTTTGGAGTAGTTTATGAAAAAAGAAAAAGAGCAAATCGATAAACTGAAATTTGAAAGGGAAGAACAGCAAAAAGGAAAACTGTTGATTGCTGGAGTTGATGAAGTTGGGCGCGGTCCACTAGCTGGCCCTGTTTGTGTTGCATGTGTTATCATGCCACTTGATGATTTAATTGAAGGTGTTGATGATAGCAAAAAACTTTCAGAAAAAAAGCGTGAAGAACTTTTTGAAAAAATAAAGGAAAAAGCAATTTGCTATTCAATTAAAATGGTTGATGAGCAAACCATTGATAAAATCAATATTTTGGAAGCCACAAAACTTGCCATGAAAAATGCAATTGAGTCAATGGAAATTAAACCAGATATTGTTTTGATTGACGCAATAAATAAACTTGATGTTGATGTTGAAATTCGTGGAATTATAAAAGGTGATGCGTTGTCTTATTCAATTGGTTGCGCAAGCATTTTGGCGAAAGTTACAAGAGACAGACTTATGTGTGAGCTTGCGAAAGAGTATCCGGAATATGGCTTTGAAAAACACAAAGGCTATGGAACAAAGGCGCACATTGAAGCCTTGA
>CAKVFH010000013.1 GCA_934746515.1 uncultured Clostridia bacterium | reverse complement strand
ATGGCTGACGCATTGATTGGCACGCTTTTCAAACCTGAAGAATATGAAAAGATTGAAACCAAGAAGGGTAAAGAATTTGAAAGACGCAGATATGAGCCACTCTTTGATTTTGTGAAAGATAAATATGAAGGCAAGGCTTGGTTTGTTACACTTGCTGACTATGTTACTCTCACAGACGGAACTGGTATTGTTCACATTGCACCTGCTTTTGGTGAAGATGATAGCAAGGTTGGAAAAGAATATAATTTGCCATTTGTTCAACTTGTTGATGACAATGGAAATATGAGCAAAGAAACTGGTGAGTTTGCTGGAAAATTTGTTAAAGATGCTGATAAATTCGTTATTGACAGCTTGAAAAAATCCGGCAAGCTTTTAAAAGAAATGCCACATGTTCACTCTTATCCATTCTGCTGGCGTTGCAAAACTCCACTTATTTATTATGCAAGATCAAGCTGGTTTGTTAAAACAACAGCCATGAAAGAAGAACTCTTGAAAAATAATAGTGAAGTTGATTGGCGTCCAGAAACTATTGGTGAAGGAAGAATGGGTGGGTTCTTGCGTTCACTTATCGATTGGGATATTGCAAGAAACAGATATTGGGGAACTCCACTTCCATTCTGGGTTTGCGAAGACGGACATATTCATGTTGTTGGGTCTGTTGCAGAACTAAAAAAACTTGGCGGAATTTCTGAAGATACTGAACTTGATCTTCACAAGCCAACAGTTGACAAAATCACATTCCCATGTCCTGAATGTGGAAAAACAATGACAAGAACACCTGAAGTTCTTGATTGCTGGTTTGACTCTGGTTCAATGCCATTCGCTCAACTTCATTATCCATTTGAAAATCAAGATTTATTCAAAAAATATTTCCCAGCAGAGTTTATTTCTGAAGGTATGGATCAAACTCGTGGTTGGTTCTATTCAATGCTTGCTGTAAACACTTTGTTATTTGGCAAATCACCATACAAACGCTGTTTGCCACTTGGTCTTGTTAATGACAAGTATGGCAAAAAGATGAGCAAGAGTATTGGCAATGTTGTTACACCTTGGGAAGTTTTTGACAGAGCGGGCAGTGATGCTGCAAGATGGTATTTCTATATTTCAAACGCTCCTTGGATTTCTACAAACTTCAATATGGAAACACTTGAAGACTTTGAAAGAAAATTTATGGGTACACTTTGGAACACTTACGCTTTCTTTGTGCTTTATGCTGAAATTGATCAGTTTGACGGAAGCAAACATCCAATTTCGTCAGTTAAATTAACAAATATGGACAAGTGGATTATTTCTGAATTTAACAAACTTGTTCGTGACACAGATGCATATCTTGCAGATTATGTAAATACAGAGCCTGCAAGGCTATTGAATGAATTTGTTGACGAACTTTCTAACTGGTATGTTAGAAGAAGTCGTGAAAGATTCTGGGTTCATGGTGAAACAGAAGATAAGACTGCTGCTTTTGCAACACTTTATTATGTTTTGGTGGGTTTGTCTAAACTTGCTGCGCCATTTGTGCCTTCAATCACTGAACAAATCTATCAAAATCTTGTTAGAAGCGTTGATAAAAATGCGCCAATTTCAGTTCATTTGTGTGACTATCCAGTTGCAGATGAAAAACTTATTGATGGTGAGCTTAATCTTGGTATGGAAACTGTTTTGGAGATTTCAAACCTAGGGCACAGTGCAAGAAACCAATCAAATATGAAAAATAGACAACCACTTTCAAAGATTATTGTTGCAACAAACGATAAAATTGAGCTTTCAGATGAACTTAAAGACTTGATTAAAGACGAACTTAATGTTCAAAAGGTTGAGTTTAAACATGACGCAAAAGAATATCTCAATTATGATTTGAAGCCACAGCTTAAGATTCTTGGTCCAAAATATGGTTCAAAGATTGGGGCAATTAGAAATTGGCTTTCATCATGCGATGCAACAGAAGTTGTTGACGCTGTTAATAGCGGTAAAACCGTTAAGTTTGATGTTGATGGCACAGAAGTTGAGCTTTCAAAGGAAGATTTGTTGATCTCTCCACTTTCAAAAGAAGGCTTTGTTTCTGAAAGCGACGGCAAATTTACTGTTGTTCTTGACACAGAACTCACTCCTGAACTTGTTGAGCTTGGTCTTGTTCGTGAATTTATTTCAAAAGTTCAGCAAACAAGAAAAGATAATGGCTACGAAGTTACTGACCATATTGAAATTTATGTTTCAGCTTCAGACGAAACAAACAAGGTTCTTGAAAAATATTCTAAAGATATTTGTTCGGGGACTCTTGCAAATCACTTAAAAGTGGTTATAATAGAAGATATGCAAGATGTTGAACTTAATGGTGAAAACATCAAATTGAAGCTTGATAAAGTTAAATAAATTTTTAAAGGGAGTAAACTTATGAAAAATAGAGTCAATATTATTGATGCGTTAAACATACTTTACGCTGATGTTGTAAACAATTCAAATTTCGAAAACAAGGCTGGTAATTTAGAATATGACCAAGCTAAAGACTTTGTAAACAGAGCTTATGAAGAACTCAATGCTGGTGTAATGGAGTTTTTGGCAATGTTTATGTTAAAACATCCAAATGGTAAAATTTGTTTTATGCAATCAAATGAAGGTGTTGGCTTGGTTTGTGATTATGATGACATTTGCAGATTGGTTGTTTTCAATCAAGCTGGTGTTATTGTCAAAGATCAAAAAACAAAAGGCGCTCAAGAAAAAGGTGAATAATAAAAACCCCGCTATGGGGTTTTTATTTTGCTTTTAATTTGATTATGGTTGTGTTTTTATGAATAGGCGGTTTAATTTATAAGAATGAATGTGACAAAAAGAATTGATAACTAAAAAATGCAACAAAAAACACTAATCATTGGTTTCTGGAGCGCAAAAGATGTAGGCGTCTTCAGAAAATGTTTCAATGGTTTCAGCAAGGCTGTCGCCAGCAGGGAATGATAATAAACTCATGTTGTTTTCTCCTTTTATTTTTAGTTTTTGTTTGCAGTAAAAAATTTATTCAGTTATTTTTGACAAAAAAATAAAAAGACTTGACAAGCAATGGTTTATATTATATAATTTCAATGCTTATGTTTATTTAAGGAGAGATTACTATGAAAGAGAATATTCATCCAGATTATCACAAAGTTAAAGTTGTTTGTGCTTGTGGAAATACTTTTGAAACTGGTTCAACAAAAGAAGGCGATGTAATCAAAGTTGATATTTGCAACAAATGTCACCCATTCTTTACAGGAACTCAAAAAATTGTTGATGCTGGCGGTAAAGTTGAAAGATTCAATAAGAGATACGGAATCAATAAATAGCTGTGAAATTAAAGTGCAGGCTTTTTTGCTTGCACCTTTTTATGTGTGTAAAATGGTATAATTTTACGCACATTTTTTTTAAAATTAAGGAATAAATATGGGAAAAATCAATTATTTCGATTTAAAAAAAACAGCTGAATGGAAGTTTCAAGAAGCGGGCATTGATGAAATATCTGATTTTGACTGGATTTGCACAGAGATTACTGGAAAAAGACGAAGCGAACTTGCGTTTATAAAAGAATTTTCCGATGAAGAGCTTGAAAAAATTAACAAAGCAGTCGAAAAAAGAGTTAAACATGTGCCACTTGGATACATTTTTGGAAAAACTAATTTTTATGGGCTTGACTTTGTTGTTTCAAAAGATGTGCTAATTCCAAGAATAGACACAGAAATTTTGGTTGAAGCGGTTATAAAAGAAATTAAATCGCGAAATAGAGAAACTTCGGTTTTGGATATTGGAACGGGAAGCGGGGCAATTGCAATAACGATTAACAAGGAAACTGGCGCAAAGGTTACTGCGGTTGATGTTAGTGAAAACGCGCTTGAAATTGCAAAAAAGAATAATGAGCTAAATAATTGCAATGTTCAGTTTGTAAAATCGGATTTGTTTGATAATATTCCTGATTTAAAGGTTGATATTATTGTCAGCAATCCGCCTTATATTGAAAGTGTTGAAATAAACAAGCTTATGCCTGAAGTTAAGGATTTTGAGCCGATTTTGGCGCTTGATGGTGGTGAGTCTGGTCTTGAGTTTTATGAAAAAATCATAAAGCAGGCGAAGTCACATTTAAACAGCGGTGGCAAGATTTATTTTGAAATTGGATATAATCAAGGCGAGTCCGTTTCAAGTTTATTAAAAAAAGAATTTAAAAATGTTTATGTTTTAAAAGATTATTCAAACAACGATAGAGTTGTCGTGGGAGAAATGTATGATTGAGAGATTAAAAAAGATTAAGGAAAAGTTTGAAGAGCTTACACAAGACCTTATCAATCCAGATATTTTGGCTGATATGAGCGTTTGGCAAAAAAAATCTAAAGAGCAATCAGAACTTGCACCAATCGTTGAAAAATACGATGAATATGTGAAAGTTGAAAGCGATATGAAAGATGCTGAAGAAATGCTTAAAACAGAAAAAGACCCAGAAATGGTTCAAATGCTTGAAAGTGAGTTCTATGATGATAAAGAAAAATTAAAGGAAATTGAAGGCGAACTTAAGATTTTGCTTTTGCCAAAAGATGAAAATGATGAAGGCAATGTTATTGTTGAAATCAGAGCCGGTGTTGGTGGTGACGAAGCAGGTTTGTTTGCTGGTGACCTTTTTAGAATGTATACAATGTTTGCAGATAGAAACCGCTTTTCTGTTGAAGTTTTGGATGAAGATTCTGGCGAAAATGGGGTTATTAAGCAAGTAAACTTTATGGTTTCAGGAAAGGGTGCTTATGCGAAGTTTAAGTATGAAAGCGGTGTGCATAGAGTTCAAAGAATTCCAGTAACTGAAAGTTCTGGAAGAATTCACACATCAACTGCAACTGTTGCGGTTTTGCCAGAAGCAAAGAATGTTCAAATTGATATCAATGAAAAAGATTTGCAAATTGATTATTACAGATCTGGTGGTGCAGGTGGACAACATGTAAACAAAACTGAATCCGCAATTCGTATTACACATATTCCGACTGGTATTATTGTCCAATGTCAAGATGAAAGAAGTCAGGGTAAAAACAAAGAAAAGGCAATGAACTGGCTCAAGTCAAAACTTTATGATTATTATCAAAGCCAAGCTGATTCAGCTTATGCTGAAAAAAGAAAATCACAAGTTGGTAATGGTGATAGATGTGAAAAAATTAGAACATACAACTATCCACAAAGCAGGGTAACAGATCATAGAATCAACATGACAATTTATTCACTTGAAAACTTTATGAACGGTGATATTGGCGAAATGGTTGAAGCTCTCACTATTGCTGACCAACAAGCAAGACTTGCAGAAATTCAAGAATAGAATTTAAAACTAAAACAAAAATTAAAAATATTTTTAAATCAAATAAGGTATTATGTCAAACATAATACCTTATTTTTTCGCAATTTACGCGTGTTTTTTTTGTTTTACACATTTGCAATAAAATTAAATTTTAATAACTATTTACTTTTAGGTTTAGTTCTGATATAATAAGTGTATGAAAAGATTCAGTGGGTCATATTTGGACAGTTTGTCAGAATTTGACAAACAACAATTGTTGGTTTCAAGCATACCATTGCTTTCAAGCTTTGAGTCTCGCGCAGGTAATGAAGGCAGGGTGTTTTTTGTGAGTGATGAAGTTATTGTTAAAAAATATTTCCCTAAAATTGACAACCCTGAAGTTTTGCAAAAAATATTTAATTTTTATTGCCAAGAGTGTGAAAGGTATTATAAGAAGGGATACAAAATTCCAAAAATTTACACTTGGTCAATAATTCAACGACCAGACCATTCTGGATTTGATTATTATCTCATGGAAGAAAGAGTTCCTGGCAGGGAGTTATTTATTTCAAACATTGTTAAGATGTATGATGAATTTAAAGATTTGCTGTCAAAAAATGATTTTGAAAGAGCGGTTACAAATCCTGAAGAGAACCAAGCGGTTTATGAGAAAATTCTTTCAAGCTATGTTCATGATTTTATTGAAATGAACCAAAGAATTGAAAGCATGTCTGACAAAGATTTGGAAGTGTTTTTAGAAAGCATTTACAAAATGTTTGGCGAATGCAAATATGCCATTCCTGATGTGCATGCAAGAAATGTGTTGTTTCATCAGGGAAAGCTTAATCTTATTGATTTATACCTTGAAAAATATGAAGATGGTTATAAATATGAAGTTTTCACACCGCCAGAAAAATTGCTTTTGGCAAGAATGATAATGCTCTTTAATTACAATGGCGACATTAAGCATTATGCGTCAGGTGATCTTAAACTAAACAAAATAAATGAAGAGATTGAAATTAACGAAATTCTTTGCGCTGAAGCGATGAAAAAAGTGATTAGAGCAGGCAAGAGAATCTGTAAGTTTAGTGCAGAAAGCAGATGGTGGGCAGGATTTGTTAAGAGACTTGAAAAAATTTTAAATAAAGATCATATCAATGAAGTTGTAAAAGAAATTGAGCCTACGATAATGTAAGGCAAAGGAAAGTTTTATGTTTAATTTTAGCAAAGAAAGCATTATGATGTATGATGCAATCACAAGACTTGACTCATTTCCTTATGCGTCTGGTGGTGAAGGTTGTGCTTATTTTTTAGATGATAATTATGTCTTGAAAAGATATACAAAAAAAGACGATTCTGATTTTGATGCAAAATTTGATGATTATTGCAAAGAAATGAAAAAGTTTCATGAAAGGGGTCTGAATGTTCCTAATATTTATGCGTGGACAAAGATTCCAAATTTCAATAGAAGAGTTAAGCCAGAAAATCGTTATGATTATTATATTTTGGAAGAGAGAATTAAGGGCAGACAGCTTTTTTATGGCTATTTGGAAGAAGTTTATGATGTATGCAAAAAGCTATGTTCAAAGGATGAGTTTTTGCATGTTATAAATTCCCCAGATGATGATAGATTGCTTTTTAGAGAGATTTTGAAAGCTTATGTTAAAGACTATCAAAAGGTGAATGAATATTTGGCTTCAGCGCCCGAGTCAATGATTGATAAATTTTTGTATGATTGCTACGTTATGTGTTTGGATGGAATATTCAGCAAGCCTGACTTTTTTCCAGCAAATGTGTTATTTCAAAAAGACAAACAATTTTCAATTATTGATAATAATTTTGAAGACAGAATTGCAGAAGGAAGAACTACAAAAAAGGTTGCAGATAGTCACATGACTAGCGGCTTAGTTTGGCTGTTTTTCTATAATAATTATGTTACAAATCCAAGGGAATTTGTTAGTAATGATGGAGAAGCAAAAAGCTATTTAGTTAGCATGAAAGAAAAGGTTGCAAAACCTTGCAAAGCCGCGATGATTAAAATGATTAAACGAATGAACAGCGTTTGTATGTCACCAAAATTTACAGATAGTAATGCTTTTGTGAGAGATTATTTGATGATTAGCGACATGCTCTCAAAGACAGACGCAAAAGAAATTTTTGATGAATTTGAAAAGAAATTTGATTAAAATTTGAAATAAAATAAACATAATAAAAACATAAAGGCTGCATCAATTGTTTGATGCGGTTTTTTATTTGGTTGAAAACTGGTGGAAAGTTTTTTTATGAGTGGGAAAACTATGAAAAATTATAAACGAAAGATGATAAAATCTTGAAAATTGAAATGAAAAAGTTTTTTATGGTGAGTTGTGATACGATTTATAAGTTTTGAAACTAATTTTTGAAAAAATATGAAGTAAATTATGCAATTCTTTTTATTTTGGAAATAATGTGTTATAATAGGCTTATGAATAGAGAAGAACTGTTAAATAAGGTTAAAACTGAATTACCAGAAACTTCGGGCGTTTATATTATGAAAAATGTAAATGACGAAGTTATTTATGTTGGTAAAGCCAAGATTTTAAGGCGAAGAGTTAAAAGTTATTTTGACGACACTCCAAAGACTCAAAAAACCTATGCTTTGGTTTCAAATATTGACCATTTTGACTATATTTTGACTAATAGCGAGCTTGATGCGTTTTCGCTGGAAAGCAATTTAATAAAAAAATATAAGCCAAAATATAACATTTTGCTTAAAGACGACAAGAGTTTTCCATATTTGAAGATTGATTTTAATGAAAGATATCCAAGGCTTCAGGTGGTTAGGCGTCCAAAAAATGAGCCAAATGTTATGCTGTTTGGGCCTTATGTTACTGGAACTAGAATAAGTGAGCTTGTCGCCATGATTAAGTCTGCTTATCCAATTAGGTGGTGCAATAAAAATTTTGATGCCAATCCAAAGCTCACAAAGCCTTGTTTGTATGGCGAAATTGGGAAATGTCTTGCTCCATGTGTTAAAGAAAATGGAGAGAAAGAGTACCTTGAAGTTATTGATAAAGTAATTGAGTTTTTGAACGGAAAAACAGGGCATATTAAGCAAGAACTCACAAAAAAGATGAATCAGCTGTCGAGTGAACTAAAGTTTGAAGAAGCAATGGTTGTAAGAAATCAGTTGCGATCAATTCAAGGTATTGATAAAGACTTGATAACTAGCCTTGCAAGTGATTCAAATTTTGATGTTTTTGGCATTATTGAGCGTGACGATGTGTTTGCAATCAATGTAATGATGATGCGTGGTGGGAAAAATCTTGGGCAGGTAAACTATCCGCTTATGGATGTTGTTGGCACAAAAAATGAAATTTTGTTGTCGTTTATTTCAAGCTATTACAAAGATAAACTTTTGCCAAAGGAAATCGTTGCGCTGGAACTTTCTGATGATGATAAAACCATGCTTCAAGAGTTTTTGTTGTCGAACTATTCAAAAACTGTCAGAATCACCATTCCAAAAATCGGTGTGAAAAAAGAGCTTGTTGAAAATGCAAACAAAAACGCAAATGAGTATTTGGAACACTATAAAGCCAGAATTGATAGAAAACATCAAATGACACAAGTGGCTCTTGAAAATTTGCAAAAACTATTGAATTTAAAGCATTTATACCGCATTGAAGGCTATGATATTTCAAATATTTCGGGGCAGTTTTCAGTGGCTAGTATGGTTGTTTTTGAACGCGGTGAACCAGCTTATAAAGAATATCGCAAGTTTAAAATTAAAACGGTTGAAGGTCCAGATGATTTTAAATCAATGAATGAAGTTTTGAACCGCAGGCTTCACGATCTTGTTGAGTGCAAAGAAGGTTTTTCAAAGAAACCAGATTTGATTTTGATTGATGGCGGCTATGGACAATTGCATGCAGCAAAAGAAGTTATTGATGAAATGGGGCTTGATATTGCAGTTATTTCACTTGCAAAAAAATATGAAGAAATTTGCACGAGTGTTTCAAATGAGCCGATAATTCTTGATAGAAATGACAATATTTTGAAACTTTTGGAGCGTGTGCGTGATGAATCTCACAGATTTGCAATCACTTTCCATAGAAATTTAAGGGGAAAATCACTAAAAAGTTCAATATCGAAAATAGAAGGTGTTGGGGAGCAAAAAGCCACAGCTCTGTTAAAATATTTTAAATCAGTTGAAGCGATTTCAAAAGCAAGTCAAGCAGATCTAATGAAAGTTGAAGGAATTGGCGAAAATCTTGCAAAAATCATTTTTGATTTTTACCACGAACAAGGTTTTGATGGGGAGTAATTGATATTTTTGGATAGTAAAACCAAAAGAAAATTGAATTTGCAATAACAAAAAATTTAAAACAATTGCAAAAAGAATAAAAACTGGGTCATTTTGGCTCGGTTTTTTTCATAGAAAAGAATTTTCAGCATAAGATTTAAAGATGAAAAAAGTTAAGTTTAAAAGTGTGTTTTTTAGGTTGTTTTTATTGGTTTTGACGGTTTTTGTTGCGGTATTTTCGCCGCTATTAAAGTTTTCGGATAGTGATGATATGAATTATATTTACAGCACTTTTATTGGCAAAAAGAGTGAATATAACGGCGTTTTAGAAGTCTGGAATATTGATTCATTTGAAAGTGGTACAATGTCAAAGGTGTCGCTTTTGGAAAAATTTGCAAAAAAGTTTCAAAAGGAAAATAAAGGCATTTACATTGTTGTTAGAAATCTAACAGAAAGCGAAATGGTGAATTTGCTTGAAAGTAATCAAGTGCCAGATGTGATTTCATGTTCTTATGGGGTTGCAGAAAAAATAAAAGATTATGTTTGCGAGATTTCTAAACTTCCTAAAAAAATGCCTGTAAACTTTGCTGATGCGGGAAAATTAAACGGAAAACAATATGGTCTTGCTTGGTGTACAGGGTTTTATAGTTTGATTTCAACGAAAGTTAAACTTGAGAAGGCTGGGAAAGATGTTAGCGAATTAAACAACATAAAACTCAATGAAAATGCGTTTAGTTCAGGCTATGAATATAAGTCTGGGAAGCATATTAAAAAATCGACATCTTTGGTGTATGGTGAAGGAAACTATCTCATGCCAAAAAATGCGCTTTTTGCATACAATAGAGCAGGGTCTATTCAATCAACTAACGATAGTGAAAACGAACTTGTGTTCAAATCGCAATACTCGGCCTATAGTTCTTTCTTGTCTAATGGTGCAACAATTTTGCTTGGTACTCACAGAGATATTATCAGAATGGAAAATAGGGTGGAAAGTGGCAAGGTAAGTGATGTTATTATTCAGCCGATATTATCATGGACTGATTTGGTTCAATTTGCTTTTGTTTGCAAACAAGAAAATCCGCTCCGCAAAAAATATGCCGAAATGTTTGTTTTATATTTGCTGGAAGAGAGAAATCAAAAACAGGTTGAAACCATTGGAATGTTTCCAATTTTGGCGATGAATGAAACGGATTATAAGGGTATTATGCGAGACATAATACTTGAAAATTTCAGCGATTGCGAGCTTAAAAAGATTTTTGGTTAGGTGTTTGTGTGATTGATTAGGCGACTAAATTCAAGGGAGATTTTCTCGTGGATATGATAAAACTTGCGCTTAAGCAATTAAAAATTGACTATATCGAAAACTTTGATGTTATTGAAGTTTCAACCATAAAACTCGGTCAGGTGATTGAACTTGCGGTGTTTCCCAAAAATGTCCGTGAGCTTTGTTTGGCTGTTAAATTGATGCACAGAAAAAAGGTAAAGTTTAAAGTTGTTGGAAACACCAGCAATCTTTTGTTTGTGAGCAAAATTACTTTTCCGATAATCTTTACAAGCAAGATGAGAGATGAATACAAGGTTAGTGGAAATTCTGTTACAGTTTCGGCTGGTATGCAAATTTCAAGGCTAATTGAGATTGCAAAGAGAAATAAGCTAGGTGGCATTGAGCAGCTTGTGGGGATTCCTGCGACTGTGGGTGGAGCAATATTCAATAATGCCGGCGCTTACGGAAATAATATTTCATCAAAACTGGTTAAAATCTCTGCTTTTTATAATGGAAAAATTGTAGATATTCCTGCAAATCACATTAAGTTTGGTTACCATTTTTCAAATTTGAAGGGAATAGTTTTGCTAACCGCGTCATTTTGGTTTGAAAACAAAAATGAGTATGATATAATTAGCTTATGTAATGAGTATACTTATAAGCGAACTGTGATGCAGCCAAACGGCTTTTCGCTTGGCTCGGTTTATCAGAAAATTAACGGCAAATCCGCTGGGTTTTACATTGAACGCGCGGGGCTTAAAATGACAAGGATTGGTGGGGTTGTTATTTCAAAAAAACACGCTAATTTCTTTGTTAATGATAAACAGGGCTCGGCAGAAGATTTTTTGAAACTTCAAGCGTTGGTGGAAGATAAAGTTAGCAAACAGTTCGGCTTGACACTTATTTCAGAAATAGAAAAAGTAGGTGACAATTATGAAACTTCTTGCAGATCTTCACACGCATTCCAAAAATAGTAGATTTAACCATGGAAAAAACACCATTGAAGAAATGGCGATTGCCGCTAATGAAATGGGGCTTGTGGAAATTGGCATAACTGATCATGGATATGCACATTTTTTTAGAACAACAAAACTAAAAGTAAAACAAGCGAGAAAAATTGTTGATGAAATCAATACCTGGTCGAAAACCAAAGTTTTGCTGGGCATTGAAGCTGATATTATCAGCGAAGACGGCGAGCTTGACATTGACAACGAAACGCTCGCAATGCTTGATATTTTGGTGGTTGGCTATCACAAAATGATTTTTACAAACTTTGCAAACTTTTTTGGTAAAGTTCCAAAAACAAAAGAAGCTAAACAAAAATGCACAAACGCGTTTGTTAATTGCATAAATAGATATCCAGTCACAATGGTTTCACACCTTGACTCAATTTTGACAACTGATTTATATGAGATTGGAAAAGCTTGCAGTGAGCGTGGAACTCTCGTTGAAATCAATAACCGCCACACAAAATGGACTGAAAAACAGGTTGAAGACTTGATTGCAAGTGGTTGTATGTTTGCTGTTTCTTCTGATGCACACTCAAGAGACAAGGTTGGTGATGTTGATAAGGCGTTTGAGATTATCAGAAAATACAACATTCCTTCAGAAAGAATTGCGAATGTTGAATTTATGGAAGAAGAGAAGTCTGAAATTGACAGAAAATACACTGCTTATCAATCGGTTTATGAACAGCTTGCAAAGAATAAAAAAGAGAAAGAAGAAGCCATTGAAACAAAGAAAAAGACCGAAATTACCGGTGCTTTGTCAGATGAAATGGAAAATGCTCTAAAAGAAATTGCGGCTGAAAAGGGCTTGAAATATCAAGAGCAAAAACCAGAAGTTGTTGAAGAAGAATACATAAAAAATATGTCTGATGAAGAAGTTAGACTTTTAAGACAAGCTGAAGAAGTTATTAGACAATATAAACTCAAAGCAATGCAGAATGAAAGTGCTGACAATCAAGAAAATGCAGACAATGAAAAGTATGAATTTAGCGATAATCATCCGTTGTTTAACAATGAATTTGAAGATAAATTCCAGTCAATAAATAATGTTGTGAAGTCTAGTGAACAAGGAAACTTGCAAAGTGAGATGGATCAAAACATACAAGGTGGGTTTAGTGCACAACAAAACGATTTTAATCAAATCAATCATACCGCACAGCCTTATGCACAGCAAAATGGATTTGTACAACAAAATTCTGTTAGTCAAGATGTTTTTGGAACAAGCGGAAACACACAAAATGTTGGTGATTATGCTGTGCAAAACAATCTTCAGCAACCAGAAGACCAATATAGATCAAACTATAATCAAGCAAACCCAACAAGTGCATCAGTTTTTGATCAGCTCACAACTTCAAGCTTAAATAACACAAGTTTGCAGGGTTTGAAAAACCTTATGAATGAAGGCAATTCAAATGCAGGCTTTGAAAAGAATGAAAATAGGGCAAAGGTTCAACCTGAAACAAGCAAACCTGTTTACAAGAAACCAGAGCCAGAAAACTTTATGGATTCTATCACTCAAACGAAGATTGGAAAAACCGTAGAGCAACCAAAAACAGCAGAGCCAAAGACTGTCAGTAGTGCTCCAGCAGCAAAAACTCGTGGCAATCATGGAGCATTTATCGTGGTTGACAACTTGATTGATAGTGACAAAAAATAGGCTCTAAATAAATATTATTTATAATAAATAATAAATTACGCAAAAAAAAGTCAATGTTTTGACTTTTTTTTATTGAAGAAAAACTCAAAACCAAGTATAATAAATTTGAATTAAGGAGAATGGAATGTCTTTATCAGCAAACATCAAGTTAGAGATCATGAAAAAAAACCTTTACAAATCGCAGGATAAGTCTGTTTTGCAAGGCGTTTTTTTGTCGTGCGGAAGTTTGATTGTTTCAAATGGTGGCATCAATTTTTCGATTTCAAGTGATCTTGAAGAAACTATCAATTACATCAAGACAATGCTTTTAAAAAGATATCCAGATGCAGAGCTTGATGTTTCAAAGGTTGTAAGGTCTTTTAAAAACAAAGAAAGGTTTGAACTTTTGTCAAAAACCAAAAGTGAAGAGATTTTGAAAGACCTTGGAGTTTTGTTTGTTGACGGGGAAGGCTTAAGGCAAATTTCAGATATTTGTGACAAGTCTTTTTTGAAAAACGAGACCGAAATGAAGGCATTTTTGGCAGGTCTGTTTTTGGGGTCTGGAAGCGTGAGTGTTCCTTGTGAAACATCAGAAAAAAGGACTTACGGCTATCATTTTGAGATCAATTTGCAGACCAAAAATCAGGCTGATTTGGTGTCTGAAATATTTTCTAATTTTGACATTTTTCCAAAGACCGTTGAGCGCGGTGAAGAATTTGTTGTTTATTTAAAAAACAGCGAGTCAATTTGTGATGCGCTTGGACTGTTTGGTGCAAACAAAACTGTTCTTGACCTTATGAATAAAAAGGTTGACCGCGATATGAATAATCTTATGAACAGGCAAGTGAACTGCATTTCTGCAAACCTTGACAAAACAGTCAATGCGTCAATCAAGCAAATGAAGGCGATTGAGATTATACAAAACACAATTGGACTTGAAAATTTGCCAGACAATTTATGCGAAGCAGCACTTTTGAGACTTTCAAATCCTGAAGCATCGCTAAATGATTTAATTTCGCTTATGGAAGTTAAAATCAGCAAAGGTGCGTTGGCGCAAAGATTTGATAAAATCGTAAAACTATCTAACGAATTGGGGGATAAAGATCAATGAAACTTTCACCATTACTTTGGACACAAACCAAGGGGTATAAGTTCAAGCAAAGCGAAGACAAAAAGAAAATTTTGCCTGAAATCAGAAAAGAACTTGTTGTTCATAGACCAAAAAAAGCTATGCGTGAGTTTATTGATGAAAAGGGTTTTGTTCATTTGCATTTGCACTCTGAATTTTCGCTTCTTGACGGAGCGACAAGAATTGATAGCTTGGTTAAACGCGCAAAAGAACTTGGAATGCGTGCGGTTGCAGTTACCGATCATGGAAACATGTATGGTGCAGTTACTTTTTTTGATGCCTGTGTTTCGCTTGATGAAGCATACTACAAAGAGCATGGAAAACCAATAGTTAAGCCAATACTGGGCTGCGAGTTTTATGTTTGCAAAGACTACAAGAAAAAAGACGGTCGTGAAAAACTTAATCACTTGATATTGCTTGTTAAAAATGCGAAGGGGTATGAAAACATTTCTAAACTCAACGCGATTGCATTTCGCGATGGGTTCCACTTCAAGCCAAGAATAGATTACAATCTACTTGCAGAACATAGTGAAGGCTTGATTTGTTTGTCGGCTTGTATTGCCGGAACAATTCCGCAATATTTGCTCAATAATGAAGATGATGAAGCAGAAAAAGACGCAATAAGACTTCGTGATATGTTTGCGCCAGGCGATTTTTATATTGAAGTGCAAGACCATAGTTTGAAAGAAGAAAAATATGTTTTGCCAAAGCTTTATGCACTTGCTAAAAAGATTGGTGTTAAAACAGTTGCAACAAACGATGTGCATTATCTTAACAAAGAAGATGCAATGAGCCAAGATATTTTGATGTGTGTAAATATGCGAAAAACTTATGATGACCCAGATAGAATGAAGTTTGACACCGAAGAGTTTTACTTCAAGACCTATGAAGAAATGCAGAAACTCTTTGACGAAGAGAGTTTGGCAAACACGCTTGAAATTATGGATAAATGCAACTATAACTTTGAGTATGGACACTATTTATTCCCAAGATATATTCCTGAAAATGGTGACGATCCAATGACTTTCATCAGAAAACTTATTGATGAAGGTGTGAAAAAACACTATGGAAAAATGTTCCCAGAACTTCACGACAGAATTGAGTATGAGCTTGGCGTTATTTCAAGAATGGGTTTCATTGAATATTACCTTATTGTTTGGGATTACATCAATGCGGCAAGAAAAATGGGCATTTCCGTTGGGCCAGGCCGTGGTTCTGGTGCGGGATCTGTTATTGCGTACTTAATTGGCATCACTCAACTTGATCCGCTTCGTTTCGGCTTGTTCTTTGAAAGATTTTTGAACCCTGATCGTGTATCTGCGCCTGATTTCGATGTTGACTTTGAAGATTCAAGAAGGCAAGATGTCATTGATTATGTTAGAAGAAAATATGGTTCAGACCGAGTTATAAAAATTATTTCGCTTGGTATGATGGCGGCTAAAAACGCAATTAAAGATGTTGGTCGTGTTTTGAAAGTTCCATACAGCGAAACTGATAAAATTACAAAGGCTATTCCAAACACTGTCAAAAGACCTTTCATTTTGAAAAAAGTTTTTGGTTTTTATGAGCCAAAGCCTAAAGATAAAGATTATGGCGTGAATTATGCAGTTCCAGAGCTTATTGATTTATATAATAACAGCCCACAACTGAAGCAGGTTGTTGATATTGCAATCAAGCTTGAGGATATGCCAAGACAGACTTCTGTGCACCCATGCGGCGTTATTATTGGTCGTGGTCCGCTTGATGATTATGTTCCTTTGTCAAGGTCTGGTGAAGAACTTACAACGCAATATAATGGCGGTCAAATGGAGCATTTGGGACATTTGAAAATGGACTTTTTGGGTCTATGCAACTTGTCCGATATTAAATTTGCCATTCAGTATGTTAAGGAAAATCGTGGTATTGATATTGATTTTGAAAAGAATACCTATGATGATCCAGATGTGTTTAAAATGCTTTCAACAGGCAACACAACTGCTGTGTTCCAGCTTGAAAGTGGTGGATTCCAAAAGTTCATGAAAGAGCTTAAGCCAACCTGTCTTGAAGATATCGTTGCCGGCGTTTCACTTTACAGACCTGGCCCTATGGATACAATCCCAACATTCGTTCACAATAAACACAATCCTGAAGATGTAACTTATGTTGACCCAAGACTTGAGCCAGTTTTAAACTATACTTATGGCGTTATCGTTTATCAAGAGCAGGTTATGAAAACCGTTCAGGTTTTGGCTGGCTACACTCTTGCGCGCGCTGACGCGGTTAGAAAAATGATGGGTAAAAAGAAACTTAAAGACCTTCAAGCAGAGCGTCAAGTTTTCGTTCATGGATGCCCATCAATCCTTGGAAAACCTGCAGTTACCGGTTGTGTGGCTAATGGTGTTGCTGAAGATGTTGCAAACGCGCTTTGGGATCAAATGGAAAAATTTGGTTCTTACGCCTTTAACAAATCGCACGCTGCGGCATATTCTTATGTAACTTATCAAACCGCATGGCTCAAATATTATTATGAACCAGAGTTTTTGACGGCAATCTTAAACAACCGTATCACAAAGTCAGATGATTTAAAGAAGTATTTGGCTTATGCTAAATCTGTTAATATTCAAATCTTGCCACCTGATGTTAATGAGTCTAAAACATTGTTTTCAGTTAAAGGTGAATCAATCAGGTTTGGTTTGTCTGCTATTAAGGGTATTGGCGGTGGAATCTGCGACCAAATTATTCAAGAACGCGAGCAAAACGGAAAGTTCACAAACTTAGAGAATTTCCTGTCAAGAACTGTTGATTTTAACCTTAACAAAAGACTTATTGAAGGCTTTATTTCAGCTGGTGCGTTTGATTGTTTCGGCAAAAAGAGAAGCCAACTTATTGCAGTTTATGAAAAGGCAATGGCTTGTGCCGTTAAAGATGCAAAATCAAGAATTGCGGGTCAATTTTCGATGTTTGGCGACCTTATGTCAGCCGATGATTCTATAAAGATTGACTATCCAACTCTTGATGAGTTTGACCACATGGAAAAACTTAAAAAAGAAAAGGAAGTTTGCGGTATTTATATTTCAGGAAACCCACTTGATGCTTATTTGTCGCAAATGATAAACTACAATTTCAACTCAACAATGATTCAAGAAGGCGATGATGATTCAAATCAAACCGAAGATTCAGACCAAGATAACTTTGTTAGTGACCTAAAAGACGGAATGCAAGTTGAGTGTGGCGGTATTGTTTCAGCGGTTAAAAGAATTATGACAAAACAGGGCAATAAGCCAATGGCAATCATTACAATTGAAGATATTTATGGTGAATTTGATTGCATGATGTTCCCAAAAACTTATGAAAGATTTGCTGAATCCTTGCAAACTGACAGAATTGTGCACATAAATGGTAAATTATCTGTTAGAGTTGGTGAGAGACCTATAATTTTGATTGAAAACATTTCTTACTTGGATGAAAAAACTGCTAAACCAGCACCAAAAACATCAGAAAAACAAGTGTTTGTTGATGCTCCAAAACCAGAGCAAGAGAAAATCAAGAAAGTGTATTTGCAGTTTGATATAACAAATCAGGCATTGGTTGGAACTCTCGGTGAGATTATTGCTGGATATCCTGGAAAAAGCCCAGTTTTGGTGCAATTTAACAAAAAACTTTATCCGCTCGGATTTTTCGTTGAACCATCAAATGCACTCGTTGCTGAAATATCGAGAGTTGTGGGTGCAAATAATATTAAAATAATATAATATTATATGGTTTTTGTTTGATTTTTGTGTTCTATTTGAATATTATATTTTTAGGAGAAAAATATGAAAAATATAGCAATTTTAACCAGTGGTGGAGATAGTCCTGGCATGAACGCATGTATTCGTGCAGTTGTCAGATATGGTATTTCTAAAGGCATGAATGTTTATGGCATTTATAGGGGATATACAGGACTTATTGACGGACAAATCAAACTTATGAACGAAAGAAGTGTTGGTAATATCATTCAAACGGGTGGTACAATTTTAAAAACCAGCAGATGTCCAGAGTTTAAAACCGTTGAAGGCAGACAAAAAGCAATTGCAAACCTTAAAAAGCATAATATTGAAGGTTTGATTGTTGTTGGCGGTGATGGTTCGTTTAGGGGCGCTAGAGAACTTATCAATAGCGGTATCGTTTGTGCGTGCATTCCTGGAACTATTGACAATAACTTGTTTTACACTGACTATACAATCGGATATGACACTGCAACAAACACTGTTGTAGACATGATTAACAATGTTCGTGACACTTCAATTTCACATGATAGAGTTTCTGTTGTTGAAACAATGGGTGCTGGTTGTGGTGATATTGCTTTGTCAGCAGGTCTTGCTGCAGGTGCTGATGCTATCATTGTTCCAGAAATCGAATTTAATATTGATGATATTTGCAATAAACTTATTCGTGCTAGGGAACATAAAAAAGAAGGTTCAATTGTTGTTTTGTCTGAACATGTTTGCGATGTAAATGAACTCGTTAAAACAATTGAAGAAAAATGCAAGATTGAATGTAGAGCTGTTATTTTAGGCCACATTCAAAGGGGTGGTTCGCCATCTGCTTTTGATAGAAACCTTGCAACAAAATTTGGTGTTGTTGCTGTTGATGAACTCATCAAAGGTGAAAGTGGTGTTGTTGGTTACAAAAATGGCAAGTATATTTATGTGACAATTGAAAAGGCGCTTTCAACAAAACAGCAATTTAACATTGGCGATTATATGCTTGCAGAAAGATTAAGTTTCTAAAAAAAACAAGGTGCTATGTCAAACATAACACCTTATTTTTTCAGACTTTACGGCACTTTTTTAAAATTTAAAGGAAATAACAACAATGAAAGTATTTGCAGTTGGAACTGGTTGCAACTGGTTCACAAGAAACAATACAAGCTTTATTTTGGATGATAAAATTTTGTTTGATACTCCAAATGGTTCATATAAACAAATCATAAAAAATGTGGACTTGTTTTCCTTGGAAGGGATAATTATAACACATTTTCATTCAGATCATTTTGCTGACATGCATGTGATTGCTACAAGATTTATGCGCGAGAGTGATAGGATTGGCAGGAAAGAGAAGATTAAAATCTATGGCCCTAAAGGTATGCTTGATGAACTGATTGAAATCAATAGAATTTTTTATTCAGCTCCAGACGAACTGAATAAAGACAACTTTTTGAAGCATATTGATTTTGTTGAAGTTAAAGCGGGCGATGAATTTGAACTTTGTGGCTACAAGGTCAAGGTTTATGAAATGAACCATTTTGATATTTATGCACTGGGCTACACTTTTACGGATAAAAATGGTGTTACTGTTGCGTTTAGCGGTGACACAAAAGATTGCGAAAGTTTGCAAAATATGCTGGCTGTTTCAAAAGTGGCTTTCGTTGATATGGCTGCACCAACTCCAGCAAAAGCGCATTTGGACACAGAAGGGTTTGTAAAATTGCAAGAACAGTTTTCAAATTGCAAAATGTATCCAGTTCACACATCTGACATGTCTTTAAAATTTGTAAAAGATAACAATTTAAACATAGTAAATGACGGCGACACAATTATTATTTAATTTGTCTTAAGTGATTTTGATTTAGGAGTTTTTATGACAGAATGGCTTAAAAATTTGTTTGTGAGCATCTTTGGAACAAATAGTTCGCTTGCAACACTAATTATTTCAATGATTCCAATCATTGAGCTTCGTGGGGCAATACCTTTTGGCTCGGCAGTTTCTCTTTGGGGTGAAAATGCGCTTCCGCTTTGGAAATCGTTTTTATTTTCAGTTTTGGGTTGCTCAATTGTTTGTGTGATTTTAACTTTCTTGTTTTGGCCACTATTTAAGTGGTTAAAAAGCACAAAAGGGTTTAAAAAACTTGCTAATGCAATTGAAAATAAACTAAACCGCTCTTCAAAAAGCATAAATGACAAGGTTCAAGAAGAGAAGAACGAAAAGAAAACAAGACTAATTAAATGGCTTGGTGTGTTTGTGTTTGTGGCTATTCCTTTGCCACTTACTGGTGTTTGGACTGGCACTTGCGTTGCTTTGTTTATTGGTTTGAGCAAAAAAGACACAATGCTTTCTGTTATTCTTGGAAACATGGTTGCTGGACTTATTATGCTTGTAATTTCATATTTCTTTGCAGATAACACAATGATTGTTCTCTGGTTCTTCCTTGCGCTTGTTGCTGTTTTTGCAGCTTTCTTTGCGGTTAAGGCGATTGTTAAAAAGATAAAAAACAAAAAGAAAAAACCACAAGACAATCAAGTGGAGTTTAAAGATAATGAAGGCTTAAACGAAAGTTTGAATGAAAGCTCTGATGAAAAATCTGATGAAACTTTAAAGTCAGTGGAAAACTCTGACGAAACTTCAAAATTAGCGCAAAATTCTGATGAAAAAATGATTGATGGAGAAGCTAAAAAAATAACCAAAAAAACCACAGAAAAAATAGCTAAAAAATCTGCAGAAAATGCAGTAAAATAATTTATAAAAAATAAAAATCCGCACTATTTTGGTGAGAAAGACACATCAAGGAAGTGTGGATTTTTTATTTAAAAAACCAATGCAATGCATGAAAATTTCATGTAGTTTGTGATTATACATGGAATTTCTTTAAAGTGCGTTGATTGTGTTTAGTAAATCAGCCTTTGCTGATTTATCTTTTTTTGAGGATAATTTTTTCTAAAATCGAGATAACAGCATACATAATTCCTGAAAGAATACAAAGGATTATGATTGCAGTCATGACAAGGTCAAGTTTGAAAACTTGTCCGCCATAAACAAGCAAATAGCCGAGACCGGCTTTACTTGAAAGATATTCGCCCATGATAACTCCGACCCATGCCATGCCCAGATTGATTTTTAATGTTGACATGAAATTTGGCAGAGTTGCGGGGAATATAAGGTGCCACATTATTTGGAATTTGTTTGCGCCCATGGTTTTTAAAAGCATAATTTTTTCGTTTGGCACTTCCAAATAAGAATTGAGCAAATTGATTGTTGTTATAACAACACAAATCAAAATGCCCATTGTTACGATTGCTTTTGTTCCAACCCCAACCCAAATGATGATTAGTGGGCCAAGCGCAATCTTTGGAAGACTGTTTAAAATTACCAAATATGGCTCAAATACTCGTCTTGCAAAATTGGTTGAATATAACAAAACCGCCACCACAAAACCTATAACGGTGCTTAATAAAAACGCGTAAATTGTTTCGGTCAGGGTGGTCATGACATGCAGTGAAAACGAACCAGAGTCAATCAAGATTTTTGTTTGCTTGATGATTCTTGATGGCGAAGAAATTATGAATGGGTCGACCCAGTTTTTGTTTGCAACAAGCTCCCACAAACCAAGCAGAGCCACCAGCAAAGCAATTCGTGTGAAATGAATGAAAAATGATTTTAGGCGTTCGTTTTTAACATACTTTTGATGTTCTTTTGAACCCACAAAACCATGTTTTTTTAAGGCTAAAAATTTCATTGCAGTGCCTCCCATAAAATTTTAAAGTAACCGTTAAATTCAATGTTATTTCTGCGTTCTAGGGGAGTTTGATTTGCTGGAAAATTGAGATTTATGATGCTTTTTACAGTTCCCGGGCGTTTGGATAAAACAATAATTCTGTCGCTCATGGAAATGGCTTCTGAAATGTCATGCGTAACCAAGATAGCGGTTTTTCTTTCAGATTTTATGATTGAATGAATATCGTTTTGAACAGCCAGTCGTGTTTGATAGTCGAGTGCCGAAAATGGTTCGTCAAGCAACAATAGCTTTGGGTTGAGCGCCAGAGTTCGAATGAGTGAAACTCTTTGTCTCATTCCGCCTGAAAGTTCATTTGGTCTTGATTTTTCAAAGCCTGCCAGTTCATATTTTTGCAAGAGTTCATAGATTTTTTTTGTGGATAGGCAATTTTTGTTTGAATTTATTTTAGGGCCAAGTTTGATGTTTTGCAAAACGGTTAGCCATTCAAAAAGATTGTCTCTTTGAAACATATAGCCGACATTGGTTGAAATGCCGGTTATTTTTTCGCCGTCTAGCAAAATTTCGCCACTTGTGGCTTTGAGAAGCCCAGCAATTATTGAAAGAATTGTTGTTTTTCCCGAACCGCTGGGACCCACTATGCTGATAAATTCGCCACTATCCACACTGAATGATACATCTTTTATTGCTTGTGTTTCTGATTTTAGAGTTTGATATGTGAGATTGATGTTTTTTAGTTCAAGTAATTTGCTCAAAATTTCCTCCTTTGAATACTATTTTCTTTAGATTGTATTTGCGATTGAATTGTCCACAACCTTTGAAAAATCAATATCCTTATCAAGAGTTTTTGCGTTCTTCAAAACTGATAAAAGTCTTGAATATGAGTCTTTGCTCATTGCAGGTGAGTTTGACCATGCATCAATTTCAAGATATTTTTCAACGGCAGTTGCAAGCTCTTGCTTTGTTGAACCATTAAATGATGGCAAAAGTGCTTCAGCCACAGCTTCGCTGGTGTTTTCGGTGATATAGATATAAGCCTTTTTAACAGCTCTTAAGAAACCTTCAACTTGTGCTTTATTTTTTGAGATAAAGCTTGGATATGCCATAAAGCAGGTGTATGGAATTTCACCAGAATATTCGCCAACAGAACCTACATAGTAGCCTTTGCCAGCTTTAACGAATGCTGAAGCGGTTGGCTCAAACATTGTGCAGAACTCTGCGCTTGTTGATTCAAAAACTGAAACCATCATATTGAATGATGTGTCTTTGTCAAGAGTTGTGTCTGTTCCGTTGAAAACACCAGCTTTGTTGCAAAGCCATTCAAAAGTCATTGCAGGCATGCCACCATTTCTTCCAATGATTGCGGTTTTGCCGTTTAATGATGAAGAAAAATCAAAGTTTGTCACCTTTGTTTTTGAAATCAAGAAACTTCCGTCCTTTTTGGTTAATTGTCCAAAAACTACTGGGTGGTCTGTGCTTCCGTTTGCTTCAACATAAACAACGGTTTCTGGACCCATCAATGCGATGTCTGCTGATTTAGAAAGCAGGGCAGACATGCTTGCATCGCTTCCGCCACCATTGACAAGCTCGATTTTGATGCCTTCTTCTTCCATATATCCCAAATTGATTGCGACATAAAGTGGTGCATAGAACACACTATGCGTAACTTCGTTTAAACGAATCGTTCCTGCTTTTGGTTTTTTGTTGCAACCAACCAAACAAAAGGCTGATGTAACAAACAATACAAAAGCAAAAATGAGGTTTATAATTTTTTTCATTGCTCCTCCCTTAATTTATAAGAGAACGAAAAAATAACATTCTCTTACAAAATATTTTATGTAAATATTGATAAATTGTGCTTTTGCATTCAAAACGAGTTTACTTTTTGAGTGAATTTTGATATTATAATCGCATAAAGGAGCGCGTATGTTTGAATCTAATTCAAAATTTCCAAAGATTTTTGTTTACATGATGAGTCTCTTGGCAGTAATAATGTTTATTGGCATGTTTTTTGGCGTTGTTTTTGTCGGAAGCCCATACTTTATTGCTGTGCTCATTTGCGCAGTTATTTTGATTTTGGATAGAAGATACGGCTCAATTTTGACAAACTATAAACTCACATATCTTTTGTTTGAAATTGTCAATTTGATTGCAGTGATTTCAGTTGTGTATTATGAATACTCAAAACACACCGAAATGCTTAATATTTTCTTGATTTTGCTTATTGTGATTGAAGTTGTTATGGCAATTATTGATATATTTTTGCTTAAAAATAAAAACCTTACAAAGATTAAAAATGTTATCATTGATTTTATCAAACTTTGTTCAATGATTTGCATTATGACATACTTTTTCAATGTTTCAAAACTTTACTTTGCAATATTTGCGTTCGTGTTTGAATCAATGAACCTTGCTGTTAAAATTTCAACCTATTTTGAAAACCTTGGCAAAAAACAAAAGACAGAGCCAGAAACAGAAAATCAAGAAAAAACCGAAAAAATAGAAGATATTATTCACTCAAACAGTGAAGGGGATGGTGAATAATGGTTAAGGTTAAACTTGTGTTTTTGTGCATAATGATTGTGCTTGCATGTGTTGTGTTTTTTGTGCCATTGTTTTTTCCAGAAAACAAAAGCGCGAATAATCATGACAGAAGAATTCGAATGATTGTTAGAATTCGAATGGGCTGTTTTTTGGGTATTTTGGTATTGCTACTTTTATGTGTAATATTATAAATTAAGGATAAAGGAGAAATATTTATGAAAATTTTACTTACTGGTGGACTTGGATTTATTGGTTCACACACAGCCGTTGAGCTTTTGGAAAAAGGACATGAAGTTGTGATTGCAGACAACTTGTCAAACTCAAAAATAGAAGTGCTTGATAAAATTAAAAAAATCACAGGCAAAGAAGCATCTTTTTATAAAATTGATGTTTGCGACGAAAAGGCACTTGAAAATGTGTTTGAAGAAAATAAAGACATTTTTGGTGTAATTCATTTTGCTGGCTACAAAGCTGTTGGCGAATCTGTTGCAAAACCACTTATGTATTATGAAAACAACCTTATTTCAACATTCAATCTTTTGAAGGTTATGCAAAAATATGGTTGCAAAAACATTGTTTTCAGCTCATCAGCAACAGTTTATTCTCCAAAAAATGTTATGCCACTCACTGAAGAAGCAAATTTGGAAGCATCAAATCCTTATGGCAGAACAAAACTCTTTAATGAATACATTTTAAAAGACTTTCAAAAGGTTAATCCTGAATTTAATGTTGTTTTGCTTCGTTATTTTAATCCAATTGGTGCGCATGAAAGTGGACTTTTGGGAGAAGACCCAAATGGTATTCCAAACAACCTTATGCCTTATATTTGCAAGGTTGCAGTTGGCGAGCTTGATCACTTGAATGTTTTTGGAAATGACTATAAAACAAAAGACGGCACAGGTGTGCGTGATTACATCCATGTTGTTGACCTTGCAAAAGCACATGTGCTTGCCATTGAAAAGATTATTAAAGAAGGCAATATTGGGCTTAAAACCTACAATCTTGGAACTGGAACAGGCTATTCAGTGCTTGATATTGTTTATGCTTTCAATCGAGTGAACGGCGACCTTGTGAAATATGAAATCACTGCAAGAAGACCGGGCGATATTGATGAATGTTACGCTTCACCAAAACTTGCTGAAGAAGAGCTTGGTTTTAAAGCAGAAAAAACTCTCGATGAAATGTGTAAATCAAGTTATGAATTCCAAAAGAAGAATAAAAAATAATTTGCTATTGAAAAAAACAATCAAAGAGAGTATTATAACTATAAGTTAAGGTAGGAAGATATATGAATTTAATGAAAGAACAAGGTAGTTACAATCCTCAAGAATTTGAAGATAATATTTATAAAAGCTGGGAAGAAAAAGGCTATTTTAGAGCAAAGGTAAACAAAGATAAAAAACCTTTTACAATTGTTATGCCACCACCAAATGTTACAAGCAAAGCACATATTGGTCACGCGCTTGACATGACACTTCAAGACATTTTGACAAGATATAAAAGAATGACAGGCTATGAAGCTTTGTGGCTTCCAGGAACCGACCACGCAGCGATTGCAACAGAACATAAAATTGTTGAAAAACTTGCAAGCGAAGGCAAAACCAAGGAAATGATTGGCAGACAAGAGTTTGATAAAGAAGCTTGGGCTTGGTATAACAAATATGGCGGTGAAATTATCAATCAGTTTAGAAAAATGGGCTTTTCTGCTGATTGGGAAAGATATCGTTTTACAATGGATGAAAAAAGCACAAATGCGGTTTTAGAAGCATTTATCAGACTTTATAATAAAGGTTACATTTATCGTGGCGCTAGGGAAACAAACTGGTGCGTGCACTGTAAGTCAGTTATCTCTGATGATGAAATCACATATTCAGATGATGCCGGACACATGTGGCATATAAATTATCCATTTGTTGACGGAAGCGGTGCAATCACCGTTGCAACAACAAGACCAGAAACACTTTTTGGTGATACTGCTGTTGCTGTAAATCCAGATGATGAAAGATATAAATCAATCGTTGGGAAAAAGGTTTATGTTCCACTCGTTAATCGTGAAATTCCAATCATTGCAGATTCTTATGTTGAAAAAGAGTTTGGAACTGGCATGGTTAAGATTACACCAGCACATGATCCAAACGACTATGAAGTGGGAAAGAGACACAATCTTGAAGTGCTTGAAGTTATCACAAAAGAAGGTATTATTTCAGACATAGCACCTGAAAATATCAGGGGTTTGGGGCTTAAAGAAGCAAGAGAGAAGACTGTTGAAGAACTTAAAAAACAAGGTCTTTTGGTTAAGGTTGAACCTTACACACACTCGGTTAGTCACTGCTATCGTTGCGGAACAGCTATTGAACCAATGGTTACAGAGCAATGGTTTGTTGCAATGAGTGAACTTGTTAAACCAGCAATCAAATGCGTTGAAGATGGAAGCATGAAAATTTATCCAAAACGCTTTGAGAAAAACTATTTCCATTGGCTTCGCAATATTCGTGACTGGTGCATTTCTCGTCAGCTCTGGACAGGACACAGAATTCCAATCTATTATTGCAAAGATTGTGGAAATGTTATGGCATCAAAAACTCAAGTTCAAAAGTGCGACAAATGCGGTTCAAGCAATGTTTATCAAGATCCAGATGTTTTGGATACATGGTTCTCATCTGCGCTTTGGCCACTCACAACACTTGGCTGGCCAGAAAAGAATGTTGATCTTGACTATTTCTATCCAACTGATGTGCTTGTTACAGGCTTTGATATTTTGACTCAATGGGTTACAAAAATGGTTTATATGGGCATTGAATGTAATGGCAACATTCCATTTAAAAACTGCTTGATTCATGGCTTGGTTCGTGATAGTCAGGGCAGAAAGATGTCAAAATCGCTTGGTAACGGAATTGATCCACTTGATATAATCAGCAAATACGGCGCTGATACACTTCGTTTGGCTCTCGTAAAAGACATGTCAATGGGCATGGATACAAGATTTAGCGATAATAAAGTTGAAGACGCTAGGACATTTATCAATAAAGTTTGGAATGCTAGCAAATTTATTTCTATGCATGAAGAAGGCGTTGAACTTTTGTGTGCAAAACACTTTGAACTTAATGATGTGCAGAAATGGATTTTATACAAAACCTATGAAATCACTGAAACTGTTAAGAAAAATCTTGATAAGTTTGATGTTGGTGTTGCGCTTTCAAATATTGTTTCATTTACACTCGACACATTCTGTGACTGGGCGATTGAACTTTCAAAACCATCAATTTTTGCTGGTGGCGAAGAAAAACAAAAGATGATAAGTGTTCTCGTTGCATCATTCGGGCAAGTTTTGAGATTGTTGCACCCATTCATTCCTTATGTTACTGAATATATTTATCAAAGACTTGATTTCCAACACAAAGCTGAAAGTATTATGGTTGACCAAATTCACGATTTTTCAGGCTTTAAGGCTCTTAAAAAAGATGCTGTTAAAACTGAAGATTTGGTTGAGTTAATCACTTCGCTTCGTAAATTTAAGCTTGATAATAACAAGAAATCATCAGATAAAGTTGAATTTGCTGTTAAATCAAACGAGTTTATTTCAAACAATAAAGCCGTTATTGAAAAACTTGCAAATATAATTTTGAAACTTGATGATGAAACAAAGGGTAATGTGCTTGTAACAAATGTTGGTGAATTTGTTTTGATTGAAGAAAAAGTTGATAGACAAACACAAATTGAAATGATTAACAAAGACATTGAAAAAGTTCAGTTTGAAATCAACAGAAGCAAAAAGATGCTTGAAAATCTAAGTTTCGTTGCAAAAGCACCTGAAGCACTTGTTAAAACCGAAAAAGAAAAACTTGCTAAAAATGAAGAATTGATTTCTGCATTAAAAGCAAGACTTGAAACTCTCTAAAAAAGGAGAGTGAATAAAAAAGAGCGATAAATTGAGTTAAATCCGCAATGGATTTGCTTCAAAAGTTCGCTCTTTTTGTTTGTCTAAATTTTCGCAAAAATGCTTGTAAATGCTGAAAATAAAAGGTGTTATGTTTGACATAACACCTTGATTTTTCTTTGTTAATCTTCACGGCCGAGTAAAAAATCAGCAGTAACCCCAAAATAGTCACAAAGAAGAAAAAGCTTATCAATTGTTGGGTTAATCAGTCCTTTGCGCCACCTTAAAACAGTTGTGTCTCTAACATTAAGAATTTTTGCAAGGGGGGTTGATGTAAGGTTTTTTTCTTCCATAAGTTCAATTAGTCTTTCTGTAAATAGCATTTTCATGATTTATCTTCCTTATCAGCCAATAAGTCGTCGTCAATTCCTATCATATAATCTGCTGAAACTTTAAAATATTCACACAAAATAGCAACTTTATCAATACCAGGGATAACTTGTCCGCTTCGCCATCTGGAGATTGTGGAGCAGTTTACACCTGTAATTTTTGCTAAAGATACCGTTTTTACATTATGTTCAATCATCAATTCATTTAATCTTTTATAAAATTTCGTTTTCATACTTAAGTTATATGCATAAATGCAAATAAATACTTTACATTTGCATAAATGCAAATTATACTTGTATTATGGTTACGATTAAATGTGATAAACTATATGAATTTATGAAGATGCAAGGGCTTACAATTGCTGATATTTGCAAGCTTTCAGGGGTTTCAAAAAGACAAATG
>CAKVFH010000012.1 GCA_934746515.1 uncultured Clostridia bacterium | reverse complement strand
GTTCCGTAATAACAAACAGGTTTTTCTGTTGAAAGATTGTTAATCATTGTAAGAAGCATTTCTTCTTCCACAGTTCCCCTAGCGTAATACATCCAATGTGCATCGCCATTCACATAATAAACTTGAACTCTCTGCTCTTCAAAGTAGATTTCTTTAATATGTCCCGCATTAAGTTCGGTTTCAAAAGTATTTATATCGATTTTTGTGCCAGTTGCTTTGTTTTTAAGTGCCACAAAAATCACTGTAATAACCAAAACTAAAGCAATCAGAATTATAGTTCTTCTCCAGAACGCTTGTTTCTGTTGTTTAATTCTAGTTTCTCTATTTTTGTTTTCTGATTCGTTCATTTTTGCCTCCAAAATAATCTATTATTATTTTATCAAATATTTCAATATTTATCAATCCTTTTATAAATTTATTTATGTGCATTATGCTCATTTTTCCTTTTATTTTCAGTTTTTACGGCGAATAAATAGACTAAACAAAAAAAATGTAATATAATTATTATAGTTGGAGGTGCTTATGAATTGGCTTGACCTGGCACTTGCCGTGTTTCTTATCATATATATAATTATTGGCATCAAACGCGGTTTTATGACATCGGTTTTATCAAATTTTTCATTTGGCGCAATTGCAATACTAGCATTTTTCCTTTATAAGCCATTAAATAACTTATTAAACAATTGGTTTGGTTTAGAAAACGCAATTTACGGTTCATATTATCGAAAACTCGTGTCATTTTCGGCGGATTTTGAGACAAACCTTATTTCAATGGAACAATCGCAGCTAAACCCATTTGTAAAATATGTTTTAGCTTCCGGCGCTATACCAGTTATTCCAAAAATAATGTTTAATATCTTTTTAAACAATAAATCACTTTACACAAAGCTTCAATCATCAGGGCTTGAATACCGTTCACTTGGCGAAATTGTAAGTAAAACCTATGCAAATTTCTTTTCATCACTGATATCATTTGCAATTACATTTGTTTTATTGTTTTTAATAGTAATTTTAATAAGACTTCTTATAAACAAGTTAAGAACTGTTGGATTTGTTAAAATTGTTGATAATATTCTGGGCGCATTCTATGGAATTGTTCAAGGACTTCTCATCTTGGTTGGAATATGCTTCATAATTAAACTTTTATCCCCAATTTCATTTATGAAACCTGTAACAAACTACATTAGCAATTCATTCTTTGGAAAAATCGTCTATAATCAAATAACCAATCTTCTTGATAATTTCTTTAGCTACAGCGACATAATAAATTCAATATTCAAATAATGGGAGCGTTTTACTAAACTTTATTGCATAAATCCTAATAAAATCAGACATTATGAATAATAAAACGAAAAGATGTTTCACATGAAACATCTTTTTTTGTTATCATTTTAACCATTTATATTTAAAACAATCTGAAATAGCGATATATATCGTTTTTAATACTATTTTCTTTATATTACAATTTTTTCCATTTAAGTAAATTAAATAAACCATTTATCACAAACACTATTAAACAATAAATTTTAGCGGCATTTATAAGTGTTTCACATGAAACATTTGTTTATTAAACAAAAGCAAAACATAAAGGGTTTTACTTTTTATTGTTTCACATGAAACATTTTCTTTAATTATTTTCTTTTATACTTCATATAAATTTCTCTCTTATTATTTTCTAATTGGTAATTATGAGATATTAAACATTCATGCGATGTTTCACATGAAACATCGCTCGCTTTAAATTAAAATTAAATGCAATAAAATAATTAAATAATACTCTAAAATAACAAGTTTTAAAAGTTTGTTTCATGTGAAACATTTTTTGGTATATTTCTACACATTTTTTATTATTTTATTTTAATTTATTATTTTAAATAAATTCTATTGATAATAGTCTTGTTCTATTGAAGTTTTCACAAAAAGTGTGTTCTACAACAATTATTGTTCATTATTTTTATTTTATTATATTTATTATAGGCAAATGTTTCATGTGAAACATCTTATATGATTAAAAATAAGTATATTCCCCAACCGTTTTAGTGTTTCATGTGAAACATTAATATCTGTTTTATGAAACCAAATAATAATCGAATTTTTATTGTTAAAAATTCACAATAAAATTTGTTAAATTAAATTATTCAAAACTTATTATTCAAAAATAATATCTTTTAGCAAAAATATATTTAATAAAATGTTTCACATGAAACAATTACACAAAAAACCATAAACTCTTAAATAAATAAAACAAAAACAAAAGAATGTTTCACATGAAACATTCTTTTGTTTTTCTTTAATATTTTATTGTTTATTTAAAATATCATAAATTCTATTAAGATCATCTTTTGAATAATAATCAATAACGATTTTTCCTTTATTATCATTACCTTTTATTTGAACTTTTGTTGCAAAAACTCTCTTTATGCTGTTTTCAAAGTCTTTTAATTCAAGACTTTTCTCTTGAACAGGTCTTTCAACCACAGGTCTGTTCATGTTTTTGATAATTTGTTCAACATCACGAACAGTTAAACCTTTTTCAACAATCAAAAGCGCAACTTCCTTTTGCTTTTTTGTATCAGAAATAGCAAGCAATGCTCTTGCGTGTCCTGCAGAGATTTTATTTGATTCAACCAAAGAAATAATACTTTCTGGTAAAAGCAAAAGCCTTAAAGTGTTAGCAACTGCAGGTCTACTCTTTCCGATTTTATCTGCAACTTCATCTTGAGTGAGATTATATTGATTTATAAGGTTTTTTATAGCTTTTGCTGATTCAATTGGGTTTAAATCTTCCCTTTGCAAGTTTTCAATAATGGCAATTTCACTGATTTCTTGTTCTGAATAATTCTTGATAATGCAAGGAATTGTTTTTAATCCTGCAATTCTTGAAGCTCTCCAACGTCTTTCACCAGCAATAATAAAGTATCTATCACCAACTTGTTTTACAATGATTGGCTGAATAACGCCATGCACTTTAATTGATTCTGCAAGTTCTCTTAAAGCATCTTCATCAAATATTTTTCTTGGCTGTTCAGGATTTCTATCAATCAAACCAATATCAACTTCTTTTGGTTCATTTACAACCACTTGCTCAATTTTTGTTTCAACAGTTTTTTCAACAACAGGTTTTTCTTCTTCATATTCACCAAATAATGAATCTAATCCCCTACCTAGTCCTCTTTTCATAATTTCTCCTAATATTATTTACTATATTTTACATTATTTCTTAAAAAATACTCTTCTGTGAGCTTTTGATAAGCTTTTGCACCAACACAAGATTTGTCATAAATACAAATTGGCTCGCCATAACTTGGAGCTTCTGCCAAACGCACATTTCTTGGAATTTGTGTATCAAAAACTGTTGCTGAAAAGAATTTTTTAATTTCTTCAGCAACCTGCTTACCCAAATTACTTCTTGTGTCACGCATTGTCAAAACAACACCATCAATTGAAATGTTAGAATTTAATTTTTTCTTAACAAGTCTGATAGTATTCATAAGTTGACTTAAACCTTCAAGAGCAAAAAATTCGCACTGAATTGGAATTATAACAGCATCACTCGCAGTGAATGCATTTATTGTTAAAAGACCCAGTGAAGGTGGACAATCAATAGTTATATAATCATAATTATTTTTTATCTTATCAAAAAATTCCTTGATAACATACTCCCTTTTATCCATATAAACAAGCTCAACTTCAATGCCTGCAAGGTCAATATTTGAAGGAATAATCTTTAAATTATCCAGTTTAGTATCATAAATACAATCATTAACTTGTTTATCTCCGCTCATGGCCTGATAAATTGAATTATATTTACCATCTTTAGAAAAACCAAGATTACTTGTTGCGTTTCCTTGTGGATCAAGATCAACAATAAGAACTTTTTTTCCTAAAAGAGCCATGTATGCAGCCATATTAACGCATGTGGTTGTTTTTCCAACACCACCTTTTTGATTAGCAAAAGCAATAATTCTACCCATACAATCCCCTATCCTACAATATAATACCTAGATTATAATACATTTTTAGTCATTTGCAAACTAAAATTGTTATATTTTTATATAAAATAATAAACAACTTTTATTCATATCAAACAAAAATAACAAAAATAAAAAACGCAAAATTGAATTAAAATTATTTAAAAAATATTAAAATAATAATTTTTGACATAATTTCTACAATTATATAAGTAATTTAAAAAATATTTTTATAATAAATTTTAATTATTTTTAAAATAAATAAAAATAGGAAGCACAAAACTTCCTAAATTCTAAAACTTTTATTTTTTGTTAATTTTCTTTTTATTTTTTATACTTTTTAAGTTCTTTGTGGCGAATAATTTTTCGTATATTTTTTTAAGTTTATTTCCAACATCATTCCAAGTAACATATAAACTATCTTTGGCATTTTTTCCAATTTTTTGAACAAAATCTACATTTTTAGATAGTTCATTCAATCTTTCGGCTAATAATTTAACATCATTTTTTTCAACAAATCCAGTCTCATTATTTTTTATTCCAGAAGATACTCCCGTATTTTCCAAGCATAGTGTTGGAACTGAATAGCAAGCTGATTCAATCTTAACAATTCCGTCTGTATCATAAACTGAAGGGAAAAATAGTAAATCAGAATTTTTTATGATTATTGCCTTTTCATCAACATCCAAAACTTTACCAGTAAAAACTATGTTATTTTCCAAATTATTTTCATGAATAATTTTTTTCATTTTTTCTTCTTCAGGTCCATACCCCATGAAAATAAATTGAAAATTTTGATTAAGCATGTAAAGTTCTTTCAAAACATCCAAAATTAAATAAACATTTTTAACTTTAACAAACCTACCAATAAACAAAATATTAAACTGCTCTTTCTTTATATTATATTTTTGCAAAACATTCTTTTCTGTTTGAAGGTCAAATTCTTTATATTCAAGATTTGTTGCATTTGGAACTATTTGAACATCATTTCTTTTAAGCCCATATTCTTTCATTATTCCAGCTGAAAAATCATTCATAGTAAGAGTTAAAGTTGACTTGTCATAGACTTTTATAATCATATTAGCTAAAAAAGATGACAAAACTGCGCTTTTTGTCGCTTTATAAAAATCTTGCTTAAACTGACTATGAAATGTTGTGATGCTTGGAATATGTCTTTTCTTTGCAAGATCAAGACCAAAAGTTCCCATATTAAATGGTGAGTTTACATGAATCAAATCAATCTTTAAAAGTGAAATATATTTTGTGAATTTTGAATCAAGTTGTGGAAAACCTAAATCATAACCCTGTTTTTTTATATAAATTGAATCAGTTGATAAAACAAAATATTTTTCTGCTTTATATGTTTTTTTCTTATGTTTTGGTGAACAGACAACAACATTATAATAGTCAGACATAAATTTAGCGTAATTGTCAAGAACTGATACAACACCGTCAATAATTGGATAAAAAGAATCAACAAAATATACAATTGTCCTTTTTCCATTGGTGTTTAATTCGTTGATTTTATTTAAAATTTCAATATCATTTTTTGAAGTATTCACAATCTTTTTATTGCATTTTGAAACAATTTTATTGTTCTTATTTTCACGGCGCAATAATCTTTTTTTTGTGTTATTTTTTATTTTTATCACATTTTTATCGATTTTTTTTGCCATTTTTGCGCTTTTTTTATTATCAATTTGCGTTTTTTTCAAAATCTTAACTCCTTTTGTTTGACTGAAAAATTTATTTATCTTATAATGATTTCATTATACAATAAGATTTAAAAAATTACAATGGTTTGGAACAAGATGAAAAATAAAACAAAAAAAGAATTTAGATATTTTAGTTACCTGAAAAATTATAAGTTGCAGACTTTTTTTGCGCCTTTTTGCAAATGTGTTGAAACTTTAACAGAACTTTTCATTCCATATCTCATGGCTCAAATCATTGATATTGGTATTGCTCACAATGATAAAAAATACATTATCTCATACGGTATTGTTATTTTGGTTTTGAATATCATTGGTTTTGCTTTTGCCATTGTCGGACAAAAATGTGCAGCCATTGCATCCCGTGGTGCCGGTAAAGATATCCGAAATGATGTGTTTGAACATATCAATGAATTGTCACATTCTGAACTTGACAAATTTTCGACAACAACTCTTTTAAACAGAACTGTAAACGATGTTAGAAATATTCAAATTGGTATCGGTTCGGTTTTGAGAACAATCATGAGAACTCCGGTTTTGATTATCGGTTCTCTTATAATGTCACTATTTATTAACGCCAAGTTAAGTTTAATCTTTATTGTAATCATTCCAATTCTATGTTTTATCGTTTGGAAGATTATGTGCAAACTTAAACCACTGTTAATTAAAATTAAAACCAAACTAGACAAAACAACAAACATCACTCGTGAAAACTTGACTGGTGTCAGAGTTGTTAGAGCTTTCAATAAACAAAACAGCGAAACTGAAAAATTTAAAGATGCAAACTATGACCTGATCACAACACAGCTTCGTCATGGTGAATGGAATAGTGCACTTATTCCGCTTATTTCAATTGTTGTAAATTTTGCAATCATTGCGCTTTTCTATTTTGGTGGAATTGAAGTTAATGTAGGCGAACTTTCTCAAGGAAAACTCATTGCGTTTATTGATTATTTTGGAACGATTTCAACTTGTATTGTAACACTTGCAAACTTAATCACAATTATCACAAGAATGAATGCTTCAAGCGACAGAGTTAATGAACTTATGATGGTTAAAAACTCTGTAAAAGACCCAGCTAATCCAGTTAAGGTTGACTTTGACGATGTAAATCTCGGCAAAGTTGAATTTAAAAATGTAAACTTTTCTTATTCAGAAGTTAAAAATGCAGTATCCGGTTTGTCATTTTCGGCTGAACCTGGAGATATTATTGGTATTATCGGCGGAACGGGAAGTGGCAAAAGCTCAATTGTCAACCTTATTCCAAGATTTTATGACACCACAAGTGGCGAAATTTTGGTTAATGACACAAATATAAAAAAATATAATCTCGAAGACCTACGAAATATTATTGGTTTGGTGCCACAAAACCCAACTCTTTTTGAAGGCACAATAAAGTCAAACATGTGTTGGCGCAAACCTGATGCAACTGATGAAGAAATCATCAAAGCATTGAAAATTTCGCAAGCTTACGACTTTGTTAAAGAATATCCAGAATTTTTGGATCACCATGTAAACAAGGGTGGAACAAACTTTTCTGGTGGTCAAAGACAAAGACTTACAATCGCAAGGGCACTTGTTGGAAACCCACACATTATCATTCTTGACGACGCATCAAGTGCGCTCGACTTTGCAACTGATGCAAAACTCAGAAAAGCAATCAGACTTTCACTTTCTGACGCAACAACTTTTATTGTAACTCAACGCACAAACTCAATTCGCGACGCAAATAAAATTATTGTTATCAATAATGGTGATATCGTCGATATTGGCACACATGATGAGCTTTTGGAAAGATGTAATGTTTACCAAGAAATTCACTATTCACAAAACAAAAAGGAGACAAAATAATGAGTTCTTATCAAAGATTGTCTTCAAATGATATGCGTGATAAGCAATCGGATAATCTTAAAAGAAAGCTACAAAAGAAAAAAGGCGCTTTTTCAACACTGAAAAAGGTTTTCTTCTATGCAAAAGAGTATCGTTTTTATCTTTATCTCGCACTTTTTTTAGATGTAATTTATACATTTTGTATTGTTTATATCCCAATTTTTACTGGTTATAGCATAAACTGTATTGTTTCCGCAGGGAATGTAAATTTCCAAGCTCTTTATAAAAACATTGCCGTTATTGCAGTGCTTGCGGTCGTGTCGGCTATATCAAGCTTTTTACAACAGGTTTCGCTATCAAAATTTAACTATATGGGAACTTATAAAATTCGCGACCTTTTGTTTGAAAAATTTCAAAAAGTTCCAATCGGATTTATTGACACAACTTCTCATGGTGACTTGATTTCAAGAATGATAAACGACATTGATGTTATGACTGATGGATTCCTTGAAAGTTTAGCCACAGCAATTTCAGGTTTGGCAACAATTGTGGGAACTTTGATTGCAATGTTTGTTTTAAATGTCAAACTTTCACTTGTCATTGTTTTAATCACGCCATTAAGCATTTTTGTTTCAATGATTATTGTTAAAAAATCAAGAAAATACATAAAGAAAGAAATGGAAAAGCAAGGCGAAATGTCTGGCTATTTGGAAGAATATATCGGTGGGGAAAGAATTGTTAAAGCTTTCAATCACGAAGATAAAAGCATTGAAAACTTCAAAGTATTGAACCAAGAATTTGCAAAAACTTCAACACAAGCTTTGTTTTACAGCACACTCACAGCACCTTCGACAAGATTTATAAATGGTATTGTTTATGGCGCGGTTGGTTTGTTTGGTTGTATTTTGGCACTTCGCGGTGAAATTCAAGTGGGCATAATCACAACATTTTTGTCTTATGCTAACAGTTTTGGTGAACCTTTCTCTGATATAAGTGAACAAATTTCAGATATTCAAGCAGCTTTTGCTGCAGCAAACCGTGTGTTTGCAATTCTTGAAGAACGCGACGAAGTCAGTGATGAAATGCTTCCAGATCTTTTGAACTGCACTGGCGAAATAGAAATTAAAAATGTCAACTTTTCATATATTCCAAAAACAACACTTATCCAAAACTTTAACCTTTCTGTTAAACAAGGACAAAAAGTTGCAATTGTTGGCCCAACTGGTTGCGGAAAATCAACAATCATCAATCTTTTGATGCGCTTTTATGATGTAAATTCTGGTTATATCACCGTTAGCGACACTCCAATTAAGGAAATCACTAGAAGTAGTTTGCGTAACAAATACGGCATGGTATTGCAAGATACATGGCTCTTTAGCTCAACAATCCGCGATAATATTGCTTATGGAAACCCAAATGCATCGCTCGACGATGTTATTGAAGCAGCAAAAATGGCTGGTATTCATGATTATATTGAAAAACTTCCAAAAAAATATGACACCGAAGTTATTGAAGGCGGAAGCAATTTGTCACAAGGCGAAAAACAACTTATATGTATCGCGCGCGTAATGCTTTTGAAACCACCAATGCTAATTTTGGACGAAGCAACAAGTAACATCGACACGAGAACAGAAAAAAGTGTTCAAGAAGCTTTTGATAGAATCATGGCTGGAAGAACAAGTTTTGTTGTTGCTCACAGGCTTTCAACAATCACTTCAGCGGATATTATTCTTGTTATGAACAAAGGTCAAATTATAGAGCAGGGTAACCACTCGGAGCTTTTGAAGAAAAAAGGCTTCTATGCAAACCTTTATAACAGTCAATTTGAAACATCAAATAGTTAAAAAAAATGTCTCTTAAGCCAAAAACTTAAGAGATTTTTTCTCATGCTAATCAAGATAATTTTATTTTTTAAGATTTATAATAATAATATGCTTTGTTAATATGTTAAAAACTTATCTAAACTCTTAATTTTTCGTGATTTTTATGTTAATAAAATTCTTATTTTTTTAAGATTTTTTCAGAGTTTTTAGTATTTTTTAACATGAGTTTTTAACAAGCCGAAAAATCCGAAAAAATTATGTTTAAAATTTCCAAATAATTATGATTATTATTTGATAATTGTTCAGAAGTTTCAATATCAAAACTATTGATAAAGCCTTTATTTTTGCCTTTTATGATAATTTCGGTGCTATTTGTTGAGATTTTTTCAATAATATTTGATTCAAGTCTAAAGTGCTCGGCAAGTGTGTTGTAATCGAATGATTTATTTCCAATTTTTAAGGCAATTATTTTTTCATTTTTCATAACCGGTTCAATATTTGATAAACTGGTTAAGCTAATATTATTTTTTAGTGCAAATTCTAAAATATCACTTTTTTTAATATTCTTTTGCCAAGTGTAGTCTGGGGAGTCTTTAAAAGAAATTTTGACAAGACTTCCATTTTTATTTTTTAGTTGTTTGTAGTCAGTTGATTTTGTAAGGAGTAAATATTTTTCGTTTGGCTGCATTTTATTGATTTTTGTCTCGCCGTCAACAATCAGGTTTGTTCGGATTATAACCGCCATAGCCTTTAATGTTTCGTCTGAATATCCGTTATCCAGTTTTTCAAGTTCTTGCGCAACCATTGTGTCAACATTGACTGATTCTTGTTTTTCAATTTTTTCGCAAGCCACAAAAAACATCAAAATTAGACTTAAACACAAAAATAAATATTTTTTCATATTAGTAGTGTTTTTAAATTCAATAAAATTATGTATCATTTTACAAAAAAATTGCATTTGTTAATTGAAATAATTTTGATAAAAATATATTTTATGGTAATATTGTAATGTAAAAAAGTATGCGAAGGAGAACTAGAATGAAAATCTCTTCAGAATTAAAAGAACTTTCAAATATCTTTAGTGAACACGGAAAGCCACTTTATATTGTTGGCGGTTATGTTAGAGATTCTTATTTAGGTATTCAAAGTCTTATCAGAGACGACATTGATTTATGTTCAAGTGTTAAACCAAATGAACTTCGAAAAATGCTTGAAGGCACAAATTTTTCAATTTCTTCTTTAAACGAAAAATTTGGTGTTATGGAAATCAATGGCAAGCGTAGATATGAGTATGCGACCTTCAGAAAAGAAATTTATGAAGACGAATCACACAGCCCAACATCTGTTGAATTTATTTCAAGTTTGGAAGAAGATGCAAGACGTCGTGACTTTAGAATAAACGCGATTTATTATGATATTCAAAACGGCTCATTTATTGATCCACTTGGCGGTGTTGAAGATTTGAAAGACAGACAAATCACAACCGTTAAAGTGCCAAAAATTGTTTTTAATGACGACCCTGAAAGAATTTTAAGACTTATTAGGTTTGCATGCTCTTTGGGACTTAATATTCCTGAAGAAGAATGGTTTTATGCAAAACAAAATGCGTTTAAAATTCACTATATGTCAAAGTTTAGGCTTAAAAACGAGTTTGAAAAACTCTTGACCGCCGACCAAATTTATCCAGAACTTTTATACACAAAAGATGCTCATTTTAGAGCAATGGTTTTGATTGGTGAGCTTGGTATTTGGAACGAAATTTTGCCAGCAATGGCTGATATGCAAAAAACAGAACTTAGAGACAAAAAAGGCGAAAGAATTTACGACCATATTTTAAATTGTTTAAAAAATTCGTCACCAAGAATTCGTCTTGCGGTTTTGCTTCATGATGCAGCAAAAGTAAAAACACTTGAAGAGAAAAAATCAATTTTTGGTTCAAAAGATTTCACAAGTGTTATTGTTGAGAAAAATTTAGGTGTAAATGGTTTAGGTTTTCCAAAACGTGTTGTTGAAAATGTAACGCGAACTATTTTGGGCTATGATTTTAACCGCTTTGGTTTCGCACCAAAAAATGTCGTTAAAAAATTCATTTTCAAAAACAAAGAAGTTATTGAAAATATCATTGAAATAAAAACTGTTATTTATAATGAAACCACAGGTTATGGCAAAAAGAGCAGATCTGCTGAAATTTTAAGAAATACCTACAACTTGATGATTAAAGAAAACACACCGTTTGAACTTCGCGACCTTAAAATAAATGGCGATGACATTATCAAAAATTGTCCAAAAGTCAACATTGAAAATATTGATGTTCTTTTGGATAGTTTGCTTGAATGGGTGGTTGTAAATCCAAGGAGAAATAACAAAAAAGATCTCTTGATTGTTATGAAGAAGATGATAAATTCAAAACGCGGATTTTATTTGGATGAATGATTTATATTGTTTCAGTTTTAAGCTTTACAATAACAATTTTTCTAGTTTCTAAATATTGTTTCAGCTTGAAAAAATAAAATTAAAACAAAAGGCAAATATTAAGAGTATGAAAAAGTTTAAATTCATACTCTTTTTGTTTTGTTTGATTTTTTCAATCATTGTCGCAAGAATAGGCACAAATGTGTTTTTGTGTCCGCATTATTTTGCCGGCGCAGAAAATCTTGAACTAAATCAAATTAAATCAAATCAAACTGAAACAAATCAAATTAGTGCAAGCGGGTTTGAAAGACAACAAATTTTGAGTGATAAAAATTTAAACACAAACACACAAAAAACTTTTGAATATACATTTTTTTATAACGGCAAAAACTATCATTTTAAAGATAGCGACTTTAAACTAAACTTAACAAAAAAACAAATGGAAAACTATCATAACATAAGCACATTAAAAGCTTTAAAAAATATGAACTTTTCCGAAGAAGAAGCGCTGACTTATGTTTTTCCTGAAACCAAAGAAATTTTAAAAAGGCTCTCAAAAAACTTTGAACAAGCCGAAACTGAAGACGAAGTTTTGGTTGTTGAAAACAAGTGTAAACTTGAATATTTTTCCGGCAAAAACGGCAAGTGTATAAATAGACTAAAATTTTTTGGTGATATTTATAAATGCGTACAAAACGGCGAAAATAAAATCAAAAGCGACATTGAAATTTTAGATTACAGAACCAAAGAAAGCGCAAAAAAATTGTTCTGTGAAAAAAGCTGTTTTTCAACAAATTTCAGTTCAAGTTCACAGGAGCGAAAAAACAATATTCGTGTTGCGCTCAAAGCATTTGACGGACTCGTTATTGAAGAAGGTGAAATTTTCAGTTTTAATGAAATCACAGGCGAGCGAACAGAAGAGAAAGGTTACAGCAAAGCAAAAATCATTTCAAAAGGCACTTTTGTTTTGGGACTCGGTGGCGGAGTTTGTCAAGTTAGCACCACACTTTACAATGCTTGCATATTGTCAAATTTGGAAATTGTTGAGTCAACCAGCCACAGTTTGCCAGTTTCTTATGTCGAGCCAAGTTTTGACGCTATGGTTAGTTTTGGTTCGTCAGACTTAAAGGTTAGAAATAATTCCGGCGGAAAAATTATCATAACCACTTCATCGGAAAACGATGTGTGTAAGATTAAAATTTTTGGCTTGAAAAATAAATATAAAATCACTAGACAAAGCGAAAAAATTTCCATTATTTCCGCAGAGCCTGAAATTGTTGAAACAGACTATTTAAAATATGGCGACTATAACCTTGAAATTGGTGAAGAAAAGCGATTGAGTTATTCAAAAGACGGTTTTATTTCAAGGGGATATCTGAATTTTTATGATGAAAAAGGCAATCTTGTTGAAAGAAAACAAATTCGCGAGAATCGTTATAACGCCACAAAGGGCATTGTTATAAGGCGAGAAAAATAAAAATTAACAAAAAATTATTGTTAAATCAAAAAAATAGTGATATTATAAACTCATATTTATTATTGGGGTATATTTATGATGCACTACAATCCTTTAAAAATAGAAAAAAAGTGGCAGAAAATTTGGGAAGATAACCACACTTATTCAGTAAAAAATCATGAGCCAGGCAAAGAAAACGAATATGTTTTGATTGAGTTTCCTTATCCAAGTGGAATCGGTTTGCATCTGGGTCATTGCAGAAGCTACACAGCTATTGATGCATTCGCGAGAAAAGAAAGACTTTGCGGAAAGAATGTTTTGTTTCCATTTGGCACCGATGCGTTCGGCCTTGAAGCTGAAAGAACAGCCATTCGTGAGCATAAACTTCCACAAGAAATCGTTGCTAGAAACATTAACACATTCCACACCCAACTAAAAAGCATTGGTCTTTCATTTGATTGGGATAGAACAATAAATTCTTGCGATGAAAGTTATTACAAATGGACTCAATGGCAGTTTATTCAATTTTTCAAAAAAGGTCTTGCTGAAAAACAAGAAACAACTGTAAACTGGTGCCCAAACTGCGGAGTTTTGGCAAACGAAGAAGTTGAAGACGGAACTTGTTGTCAATGTCATGCAGAAACCACTCAAAAAGTAAAAGCTCAATGGGTTTTGAAAATGACAAAATATGGCGAGAGACTTGCCGATGATTTAAACAAGACTGAATATCTTGACCACATAAAGTTGAGTCAGCTTAACTGGATTGGCAAAAGTGAAGGTGTTGAAGTTGACTTTAAAATCAAACAAGGCGGACAGTTTTCAATTTTCACAACTTGCATTGAAACAATTTATGGCATAACATTTATGGTTCTTGCTCCAGAAAGCAAGGTTGTTGATAGTTTGAAAGACAAAATCAAAAACTGGGCAGAAGTTGAAAAATATAGAAAAGACACTGCAAAGAAATCAGAGTTTGACAGAACTCAAATGAACAAAGATAAATCTGGCTGTAAGCTTGAAGGTATCACAGCAATCAACCCAGCAAACGGCAAAGAAGTTGATGTTTATATTGGTGACTTTGTGCTTGCAAACTATGGCACTGGCGCTGTTATGGCTGTGCCAACTCATGACCAAAGAGACTATGAGTTCGCTGACAAATTTGGCATTCCAAAAATTCAAGTTATTGAAGGCGATGTTAGCGAAAAAGCACTTGAAAAAACTGATTATCTTGGCAAGGGCACAAAACTTATCAATTCTGAAGAATTCACTGGCATGACTGTTGAACAAGCAAAGGTTGCAATAACCGACAAACTTGTAAAAATGGGTGTCGCAAGAAAGAAACTTAATTTCAAAATGCGTGACTGGATTTTCTCAAGACAGCGTTATTGGGGTGAACCAATTCCAATGGTTTATTGTCAAAAATGTGGCTGGGTTCCTGAAAAAGAAGAAAACTTGCCAATCACACTTCCAAAAGTTGAATCTTATGAGCCAACCAAAGACGGCGAAAGCCCACTTTCACTCATCACCGATTGGGTGAACACAACTTGCCCATGTTGCGGTGCTCCTGCAAAAAGAGAAACCGACACCATGCCAGGTTGGGCAGGTTCTTCATGGTATTTTTTGAGATATTGCGATCCACACAACGACAAAGAATTTGCAAGTCAAGACGCACTCAAAGCATGGCTTCCAGTAACACTTTATAATGGTGGAAACGAACACACAACCAGACACCTTTTGTATGCAAGATTTTGGGTTAAAGTTTTGTATGACTTGGGGCTTGTTCCTGTTGACGAACCATTCAAAAAGAGAATTTCTCAAGGATTGATTTTGGGTGCTGACGGAAAGAAAATGAGCAAGAGCGCAGGCAATGGTATTGACCCACGAATCATGATTGATAGATATGGTGCAGATAGTTTGCGTGTTTGGATGAGCTTTATTGGCGAATACAGCGAAAAGGCAACATGGAGTGAAGAAGGCTTGAAAGCTTGCAATAAGTTCTTGACTCGAATCTGGAACCTTCAAGAAATTGCAAAAGGCAATGGTGAAACAGATGAGCTTAAATTTGTTCTTCATTCAACAATCAAAAAAGTGACCAGCGACATTGATAACACAAAATTTAACACAGCAATTTCGTCAATAATGATTTTGGTGAACGAAATTTACAAAGCAAACAAACTCACTTTGGATGAATATAAAACACTCATTTTGCTTGTTAGTCCATTTGCTCCACACCTTGCAAACGAACTTTTTGAGATTATGGGCTTTGGCGAAAATATCGAAAATGAGAAATGGCCAGTTGCCGACGAATCTGCAATGGTTCTAAACGAAATTGAAATTCCTGTTCAAATCAACGGAAAAGTTCGTGGAGTGGTTAAAGTTCCAGCAGATATCACTCAAGAAAATCTTGTTGAAACAGCAAAATCAAACGAAGACATTTCAAAATATATCACAGGAAATGTTGTGAAAGTTATTTATGTTCCAAAGAAAATTTTGAATCTTATCGTAAAATAAATAGAATAAAAAAACTTATAAAAAGTTATATAAATCATTAAAAATACAAAGAATAAGGGCAAGAAATCGCCCTTATTTTTTTGTGCAAAATTTAAAAAATAAACAACTAAATTTTAATTGTAATCATCAAATAAAAACTTGTGCAAAATTAAACAGAAACTATCAAAAATTTTGTCAACTAAAAAGTGTAACAATTTTAGAATTTTTGCATAATTTTTAACTATTAAAAAAATAATTAAAAATTATATTTTTAATCGCAAAAAATGTTTTACATAAAATATAAAATATAGTAAAATAAAATAGTAAAAATAATGGGAAAAAGGAGCAAAAATGGAAAGAGGTTGCGGAGTGCTTTTGCCTATATCGTCAATTCTAAACAAATTTGGTTTTGGTTGTTTTTCAGAAGAAGCTTTTCAATTCGTTGATTATCTTTGCGATTTGGGCGTAAAGTATTGGCAAATTTTGCCACTCGGCATCGTTGACTCGGTTGCATCCCCATACAGCAGTGTTTCATCTTATGCAGGCGAGCCACTATACATTAACCTTCGCGAATATTTAACCGATGACGAAATCAAGTCGTTTGGGTTAAATGATGAACTTTCTTTTGATGATTACAGAGAAAGAAAACACCAAGCACTTAAGCTTGTTTATGAAAAATTCGGTGCGTCTTTGGATGACAAACAATTTATTTCAGAAAACAAAAATTGGGTTTATGATTATGCTCTTTACATGACCATGTCGGTTGAATTTAAAACTGGTTTTTCAAACTTTTCTGATGAATATAAAGACATCAATTCTGAAGCAGTGAAGCAGTTTAAACAATCTCACAAAAAGGAAATTAAATATCAAATATTCTTGCAATTTTTGTTTTTCTCGCAATGGTTTAAACTTAAATCTTATGCAAATAAAAACGGTGTGAAAATTATTGGAGATATTCCAATTTATTGTGCGCTTGACAGCTCGGATGTGTTTGCAGGCAGGGAAAACTTTTTGCTAAACAAAAAAGGTTTGCCAACCTATATTTCTGGTGTGCCTGGCGACTACTTTAACCCAGACGGTCAGATTTGGAACAATCCGCTTTACAACTACAAATTCATGAAACAAAATTCGTTCAAATGGTGGGTTGCAAGACTTAAACATTTGTCAAAACTTTATGACCTTGTTAGAATTGATCACTTTAGGGGTTTTGCAACATATTTTGCTATCCCTTATGGCGACACGAACACAAAAAGGGGCATTTGGATGAAAGGCCCAGGCATGAGCATATTTGAAGCCTTTTATGCAAACGGCATAAAAAACTTGATTTTGGAAGACCTTGGGGTTTATTCAAACTCAACAAGGGTTCTTCGCAAAAAAACAGGGCTTGCAGGAATGAAAGTTATGCAGTTCGCTTTTGACGGAAATCCAGACAATGTTCATCTTCCACAAAATTGTGAAAAAAATAGTGTTGCCTATCTCGGCACTCACGACAATGACACATTTGTTGGTTTTTTGAGTGATTTAGACCAAAAAGCATTGGTTTGTGAATATTTCAATATTCCAAAAAACACATCAGATGAAACTGTCACAAAAATTGCAATTGAAGAGCTTTTGTCAACCGCATCAGACATTGTGGTTTTGACAATGCAAGATATCTTGTTTGAAGGTAGAGAGTTTAGAATAAACACTCCAGGAACAAGCAACGGCAATTGGCTTTATAAACTTGACCCAGATTATAGGGAAAATGAATTTAACAAATACTTGAAAGAGTTAATAAAAATAAAAAATAGGTAAAGGAAAATCTATGGAAAAATCAAAGGAAATTTATTTATTTCATCAAGGAACATACTATCACGCTTACAACCTTTTGGGCTGTCATCCAGAAAATGGTGGCGCATGGTTCAGAGCATGGGCACCAAACGCAAAAGCAATCAGTGTTGTTGGTGACTTCAATGGCTGGAACCCTGAAGCAAACAAAATGACCAAACTTGAAAAAAGCTCGATTTGGGAAGTTTTTGTTCCAAGCGTAAAACAATATGACAACTATAAATATGAAATCACAACGGCTGATAACAAAATGATTTTTAAGGCAGACCCTTATGCTTTCCACAGTGAAACAAACGGCGCAACCGCGTCAAAGGTTTACGATTTGAAAGATTATCCTTGGTCTGATGAAAACTATTTTGAAAATAAAAAGCATGAAAATCATTTTGAAAAACCAATGAATATTTATGAAGTGAATTTCTGCTCTTGGAAAAAACATGAAGACGGCTCAAATTATTCATACAGAGAGCTTGCAGACGAGCTTGTTCCTTATGTTTTGGATATGGGATATACACACATTGAGTGCATGCCACTTACAGAATATCCATTTGAAAGAAGCTGGGGTTATCAAGTTACTGGTTACTTTTCAGTCACAAGCCGTTTCGGAACTCCTGACGATTTTAGATATTTTGTAAACAAATGCCACGAAAACGGAATTGGAATCATTCTTGACTGGGTTCCTGCACATTTCCCAAAAGACGAGCATGGCTTGATTGAATGGGACGGCGGCTACCTTTATGAAAATCAAGGTTGGGATAGAATGGAGTTTAAGGAATGGGGAACACGCAGATTTGACTATGGAAAAACTGAAGTTCAATCTTTCTTGATTTCATCTGCAAACTTCTTTATCACCGAATTTCATGTTGATGGACTTCGCGTTGATGCGGTTGCTTCAATGCTTTATCTTGACTATGACAAAAAGCCTGGCGAGTGGATTCCAAACAAAAACGGTGACAACAAAAACCTTGAAGCTATCGCATTTTTGCAAAAACTTAATTCTGTTATCTTGACCGAAAATCCAACAGCTCTCATGATTGCTGAAGAATCAACAGCTTGGCCAATGGTTACAAAACCAAGTTATATCGGCGGTCTCGGCTTTAATTATAAATGGAACATCGGTTGGATGAATGATACACTTAACTATGTTTCGCTTGACCCATTCTACAGAAAAGACAATCACAGCAAACTTACATTTTCAATGTTCTATGCGTTTTCTGAAAACTTTATTTTGCCAGTTTCGCATGACGAAGTTGTTTATGGCAAAAAATCGCTTTTAAACAAAATGTATGGTGATTACGACCAAAAGTTCGATTTGATGAGAACATTCCTAATGTATATGTTCGCGCACCCTGGCAAAAAACTTACATTCATGGGCACAGAGTTTGCTCAATTCGATGAATGGAACTATGAAAAAGGGCTCGATTTCATGTTGTTGCAGTTTGAAAAACATAGCAAAATGAAAGTGTTTACAAAAGAACTCAACCACTTATACAAATCAAACAGTCCACTATTTGAAATTGATTATTCATGGGAAGGCTTCAGGTGGCTCACTCCTAATGATAAAACAAACAATGTTATTGCTTTTGAAAGAAAAAATAAAAAAGGCGAATCAATCGTTTGTGTTGCAAACTTCTCACCAATGAGACATGAACACTACAAAGTTGGTGTTGATGCCGGAAGATATGAAGAAATCTTCAATTCAAACGAGTCAAGATTTGGCGGTGATGGTCGCCATTATGGCACACTTGAAACCTGCAAGTCAGGTGTGAATGGTTTTGATAATTCAATTGAATTTACAATCGAACCAAATTCAGCAGTATATTTCAAAAAGCAAGAATTGTCTCTCACAATAAATTCTAAATTCAAAAAAGAACCAGCTCATCAGAAAAAAGATGAACAAAATCAACCAGAGCTTGAACAAAAAGCAGAAACTGTAAATCACGAAACATTAACTCAAGAAGTTATCGAAGAAAAAGAGACGCAAGCACCAAAAATTCATAAAAGTGAAGCCTTGCTTGAAAACGAAAACAATAGCTCAAAAGCCAAAAGGGGCAGACCAAGAAAGCCAATTGACCCAGAGCTTGCAAATAAACCAAAACTCCCAAGGGGTAGGCCAAAGAAACCAATTGACCCAGAGCTTGCAAACAAGCCAAAGATGCCAAGGGGTAGACCAAAAAAACCAATTGATCCAGAACTTGCAAACAAGCCAAAGATGCCAAGGGGCAGACCAAGAAAACCAGTTGATCCAGAACTTGCAAACAAGCCAAAAAGACCAAAGGGTAGACCAAGAAAATTAGCGGAGAATATTTAGGATGGAGAAAATTATGGAAAATCAAGAAATGAAAAAAAAGAAAGTATTGTTTGTTGCATCTGAAGCACAGCCTTTCTGTGCAACTGGTGGCTTAGCCGATGTTTGCGGAAGCTTGCCAAAAGAAATTAAACAAGAGAATCCAAACATTGACATTCGAACAATCATTCCAATGTACAGCAACATTCCAGCATGCTTTAGAAAAGATTTCAAGTTTGTTGGATACATTTATGTTACTCTTTCATGGAGAAAAGAATATTGTGGTGTGTTTGAATATGACTATGAAGGGGTTAAATATTATTTCATCGATAATGAAAAATATTTCAAGAGAGAAGACGGAGAATATGGATATTTTGATGATGCTGAAAGATTCGCATTTTTCTCAAAAAGTGTAATTGAAATTTTGCCAGTTATAGACTTCTTCCCAGATATCATCCATGTAAACGATTGGCAATCAGCTTTGGTTCCTATTTATTTGAAAACAACAGACTATGGCGATAGATATAGAAATATTAAAACCATATTGAATATTCATAACATTCAATATCAAGGTCGTTATGGTAGTCAAATTTTAACCGACGTGTTGGGTATTGATGAAAAATATAGATCAATTTTGGATCAAGACGGAGATGTAAACATCTTGAAAGGCGCAATTGTGACCGCCGACAAAATCATCACTGTTAGCCCAACTTATGCTGAAGAAATCAAAACACCAGAACACAGCAATGGCTTGTCAGCAATTGTTTGCTCAAATGCCTACAAACTTCGTGGTATTTTGAACGGACTTGACTATAAATTCTACAATCCTGCAACTGATAACATCATTTACACCAACTATGACAAAGATCATATTGAAATCAGAAAAAAGAACAAAGAGCTTTTGCAAAAAGAGTTTGGTTTGGAAGTTAATCCAGACAAACCAATGCTTGCTTTCTGTTCGAGAATCAATGTTTTGAAAGGTTTTGACTTAATCAAGAGTTGCATTGAAAAACTTATCAATGAACTCGACGTTCAACTTGTGGGTGTTGGACCTGCAGACAAAGAGTTTTATGACTTCTTTAGTTATCTCAACAACAAATATCCAAAGAGTGTTCACATTTCTTTAGGTTTCAGTTTGGAACTCGGCAAAAAGATTTATTCAGGTGCAGATATTTATTTGATGCCATCACTCACCGAGCCATGCGGACTTTCTCAAATTGTTGCAAGCCGTTATGGTGCAATTCCAATCGTTAGAGAAACCGGCGGTTTGAAAGATACAATCAAAGACTTTGGTTGTCTTGGTGGCGGAAATGGTTACACTTTCACAAACGCAGTTGTAGGCGATCTTGAATACTCAATCCGCAGAGCAGTTGCAGACTATAAAGACAAGCCAGAATGGGAAAAGAAAATCAAAAAGGTTATGTCGCTAGACTTTAGCTGGAATAAAACAGCAAAAGAATACATTGAAACATATAATGAATTATAGGGGTATATATGTTAACTGAAGCACAAAAAAATAATGCCGAAAAAAGACTTAATGAGTATTTGCTTGAGCATTATGGGACTGATATAAAAAACACAACAAATCAGCAACTTTACTATGCTTTGGCGAATATTTCAAAAGAACTTTTATATAAAAGAAAAGGCAAATTTAATGCAAAAAACAAGGAATTTAAAACAGTTCACTACATGTCAATTGAGTTCTTGATTGGAAAGACTTTAAAAAATAATCTTTTCAATCTTGAACTCGAAGACACTTTCAAACAACTTTTGAAAGACAACGGAAAAAATATTGACGATGTTTATATGGTTGAAAAAGATGCTGGTCTTGGCAATGGTGGTCTTGGTCGTTTGGCATCATGCTATCTTGATTCACTTGCAAGACTTGGATATAGTGCTTTTGGACATAGTTTGAAGTATGAATATGGTTTGTTTAAACAAAAAATCGTTGACGGCAAACAGACTGAAACTCCTGATGATTGGCTAGATTCCGGCAGAGTATGGCTAGATCCAAGACAAGATCAAGAAGTTGAAGTTGTCTTTGGCGGTTCCGTTCAACAAGACTATGTTAATGATAGAATGGATTATACAATTCAAAATGCACAAGTCGTTAAGGCGTTTCCTTATGACATGATGATTAGTGGCTATGACTCAAATGCTGTTGTCACTCTTCGTTTGTGGGAAGCAAAAGCGGTTAATGAATTCAACATTAAACGCTTTGAAGAAGGCGAGTTTGCCGATTCCATGAAATCAATTGACGAGATTGAAGCAATCAACAAACTTTTATATCCATCAGATAAAACCGAAAAAGGCCGCAGACTTCGTTTGATTCAAGAATATTTTTTGGTTTCTGCAGCAATGCAAAATATATTGAACAATTATTTTGCAAAACACAAATCACTTTCAAAACTTCCAGAACTTGTGTCAGTTCACATCAACGACACACACCCTGCTCTTTGCATACCAGAACTTATGCGTATTTTAATGGATAAATATGAGTTTGGCTGGGACGAGTCGTGGAGTGCTGTTTCAAAAGTTGTAAGTTACACAAACCATACAATTTTGAATGAAGCTTTGGAAGTTCAATCAATGAGCGAAATTGAAAGAACCATGCCAAGAATCGCAATGATTTTGAGAGAACTTGACAGAAGATTCAGGATTGAACTTGAAAAACATTGCAATGGCGATTACAGAAAACTTGAAAGCATGGCAATAATTAGTGGTAACAATGTCTTCATGGCAAACCTTTCAATCTATGCTTCACATTCTGTAAATGGTGTGTCAAAAATTCACACACATATTCTAACAACAAGATTATTTAATGCTTATGCAGATATTTATCCAGACAAATTCACAAACATCACCAATGGCATCACTCACAGAAGATGGCTTTCGCAAAGCAATCCAGAGCTTAACAGTTTGATTGTTTCGCTGATTGGCAAAGATTTCTATAAAAATCCAGACGAACTTAAAAAACTTGCAGAATTTGTTGATGATAAAAAGGTTCTTGACAAAATCGGACAAATCAAGTTTAACAACAAAAAGAAACTTGCCGAATTTTTAAAGAAAACTCAAAATATTGATATTGATCCAAGTTGGAGATTCGATGTTCAAGCAAAGCGTATTCATGAATACAAAAGGCAACTTATGAATGTCATGAGAATAATTTATCTTTGCGAGCAAATCAAAAAGAACCCAGACATTGACATCACTCCACAAGTTTTCTTGTTTGCCGGCAAAGCTGCATCTGGCTATGAAATGGCAAAACGAATTATTCAGCTCATCAATCGCGTGGCTTACGAAATCAATCTTGACCCAGTTTTAAGATCAAAACTTCAGGTTGTGTTTATTGAAAATTATTCAGTAACAATCTCTGAACTTTTGATGCCAGCAACTGAAGTTACTGAACAAATTTCGCTTGCTGGTCGTGAAGCTAGTGGAACTGGAAACATGAAAGCAGTTATCAATGGTGCGTTGATGATGTGCACATCGGACGGCGCAAATATTGAAATTTCCGATGAATGCAGTCACGAAAATGCTTTTGAATTTGGTTTGACATCTGAAGAAGTTGATAAAATCAAAAGTCGTGGCTACAACGCAACGGACTATTACATTTCAAGCGAGCGCGTGAGAATAGTTCTTGACAAAATGAATGCCGGTGTTGGCGGTGAGTCTTTTGCAGACCTTGTTGGCTACTTGCTAGGTCACACCAGCTATAAAGATTATTACATGTGTCTTGCAGACTTTGATTCATACATGGACGCTTATGATAAAATGGATATAACATACAAAGATCAAGAATTCTGGAACAAAAAAGTTTTAAATTGTATTTCTTCAATGGGTCAGTTCTCTTCAGATAGATCAATAAAAGAATACGTTGAAAAGATTTGGCATTTAACAACTGAATAAACAGATAAAATAAAGCAAGGGGGAATTATTTTATGAGCATAGAAGCAAAGTATGACCCTTTGCTTTTTAAATTTCCAAAGGGCGCAATTGTTAAAAATACCAAAGTTAAATTTCATATAGATTTTTCAGGCTATGAAGAGCCAAAAAAAGTTTACTTTATGCTGAAAAACGACGAAGAAAGTGATTATAAATATCTTGAAATGAGCAAAAATAATGGCTATGAAATTTCGCATTATTTTGCAAAATCTGGTCAATTTTGGTATAATTTTCAATTGCTTTTTGAAGATCGTTGTCTTTATTTGAACAAAACTTACGACACAAGATCAATGCTTTCCGAAGAAAAAAAAGAAGACTTTTTGCAGCTTGTCACCGAAGCGGAATATAAATGCACAAATTCTATGCAGGGCGGAATAATTTATCAGATTTTTGTGGATAGATTTTGTAAGGCGGGTGAAGTCAAATGCCGCGAGCCACTCATCATGCGTGATGACTGGGGCGGAAAAATTCAAAAGAACACAACCGATCCATTGATAATCAACCTTGAAGTATTTGGCGGAAATTTCAAAGGCATAATCTCAAAACTAGATTATTTAAAAGACCTTGGCGTTACAGTGATTTATCTTAACCCTATTTGCCAAGCGAACAGCAATCACAAATATAACACAGTTGACTACATGAAAATTGATGACATGTTTGGCACTGAAGAAGATTTTAAAACACTGGTTGAAAAAGCAAAATCAAAAGGTATAAGAATTGTGATTGACGGCGTCTATAACCACACAGGCAGTGATTCAATTTATTTTGACAAAGACGGAAAATTTTCATCACTCGGTGCTTTTGAAAGCAAAAAATCCAAATATTATGGCTGGTTCGATTTTGAAGAGTATCCAAAAAAATACAATAGTTGGTGGGGCATTGAAACTCTGCCAAGCATAAACAAAAACTTGACATCTTTTCAAGATTTCATCGCCGGCAAGGGCGGTGTTTTAGAAAAATACCTAAATCTTGGTGTGGGCGGAGTTCGCTTGGATGTAGTCGACGAAATTACTGATATTTTTGTTAGAAAAATTCGCGATAAAGTTTTAAGTTACGATAAAAACAATGTCGTTCTTGGTGAAGTTTGGGAAGATGCTTCAACAAAAATCAGCTATGGATTTAGGCGTCAGTATTTTACTCAAAACGAACTTAACAGCGTTATGAACTATCCCGTAAAAGAGACGGTTTTGGAGTATATTTTCAACAAAAATTCAAACACGCTTGAAGCAACCTTGAGAATGCTTCAAAACAATTATCCAAAAATTGTTCGCGATAATCTTATGAACTTTTTGTCAACGCACGACACAAAACGCGTGTTTAGCGAGCTTATCAGATGCGCCGATGGCGATGAAGAAACCGCAAAAAAACTCTACAAAATTGCAAGTGCGTTAATCTTCACACTTCCGGGTGTTCCGTCAATTTTTTATGGTGACGAATATGGCATGGAAAATAATGACGACAGCTCAAGGGGTTGTTTTGATTGGAATAACTACAACAATGAAATTTTCAAATGGTTCAAACAACTTACTGAAATTCGCAAACATCCAGCCTTAAAAGATGGCGATTTTAATGTTTTGTATTCCGCAAACGGAGTTTTCGCATTTGAAAGATACAATCATTTTGAACATATAGTAGTTGTTTCAAATCTTGGAAAATATGATTTTGAATTAAAACTCAATGGTGAATTTGTTTCGTTTTTAACAGGAAAAATGTCAAAACTTAAAAAACTTAAACCAAACGAGTTTGAAATTTTGATTGAAACAAAAAACTAAACACACACCCTTTTAAAAGCCGATTTATTTTAGAAAACAACAAACAAAAAAAGCACTCAACAATTTTGTTAAGTGCTTTTGTTTTTATAAAAAATTTGCGTCTAATTGTTAGATTTTGCATTTTCTTGCGAATTTTCTACATTTTTAGAGTCGCTATCAAAAAATTTATCAAGTTTATTTCTAAGTTCATCAAGTTGTGGGAAAAGTGAAAGAAGTTCTGCAAGTTCTCTAATTTCAATTTTATGAACATATATTTTGTCGATGTAAAAATCTGGATCTTCCTTCAATGCTTTTCCGTAAATAAGCTTTTGAAAGATTGTAGGTTTTTTCATTTGAACTCTCGAGTTTGCTGCGTCAAAACGCTCACCGATTTTATCATAAAAATCTTCAACTTGTTTTAATGCTAAAAATAATTGATTATATGATGAAATGAGTTCTTCTTGTTCATCATTATTTTTGATTTTTTTAAGGTCTTCTTTATATCCTGCTCTGATTTTGTTTTCAAGTGGATCCAAAATTTCATAAACCGCATCAAAAAAATCATTAAACTGGTCAATGTTGATTTTGACAATATCTGGATTATCAATTTGTCCAAAGTAAATTGATTTAGCACCATATTGGTTGATATCTTTATCCAGAGCTTCAACGATGTCGCAGGTTGCCTTCCATGCTCTATAATCATCATAAAATGCTAAAAATTGATAATACACGATTCCAAGTTCTGTTCTTGATCTGTTGGTTAGTGTATCATCATATCTAAAGAAATCACCTATTTTATTGAATGAGTCCCAGTCTTTAATATCATCATTGCTAAAAATTTTATCATATTCAAACTTAGTTCCTGTGACTTCTTCATAGAGTTCAAGTATATATTTTGTGTTTTTGCGAAACCTTTCTTTAAAGTGAAGATCTTTTAGCCCTTTCTTAATTTCTTTATAACACTGGATTTTGATTTGTGCAAAGTCATGAAAATTTTGATCATATAAAATTTGATCGCTAGATTTCTCTCCGAAAATATCATTGCTTGTAAAAACCATTTGCCCATTTTCTGGCATCATACGATTCAAGTTTTCCAAAATCGTATAGTTGATTGAAAACGCGTTGTTTAAGTTTTTACTTAATGTTTGTTTAAATGTTAGTTTTTTTTCCATACCATTATTTTATCATAAATAAAAATTGTGTCAATAGGATAGAAAAAATTTAGTTTTGTGAAAGGAATCTTCAAAAATCGAAAGCAAGAGAATAATGCAAACTAAAAAATAAAAACAGATATAAAAACCGCTGGAAAAATGCCAGCGGTTTTTCTCTTATTTATTCCAAAGATTTTCAGGATAGATTCCTTTTTGTGCTTCTTCTTTTATGCACTTTTTAACAAGTTCTTTGTCTTCTTTATAGGTCATTCCAAACCAAACAGCATCAGTATTCAACACATCAACTGTTGCTTTTTCATCTTTAATCAAATTTGTTACGACTGTTGGAAGGAAAAATTCGGCTTTCAATAAATTATCTCTGTTTTTGTTCAAAAATTCAAGGAAATATGAATCCAAATAATCCAAAAATTTTGGAGTAAAAGCAAAGAAATTCATTGAAACGGTTGTGTCCTTTGCAATTTGGAAAGGAGCAATTCCGCTGTCGTCAATTGGTGTTGCGGTGATGTCACCAGTTTCATCTTTTGAAAGTGAAGATTCAATGATGTTTGTGAGTTTGTTTTCACTCACACTGCAAACTCCGCGTTTAACGGCTTTTGCCCCGCAGAATGTGTTGTCTGCTTTATAGCCAACGATTGCAAAATTGTTTTGGGCATGATTTGCTTTCAAAAATTCTGCTGCCGCCTTGAATGCTTCATAGCCATAAAAATCATCAGCATTGATAACAGCAAAGTTTGAATGAACCACACCTTTTGAGCAAAGCACGGCATGTCCTGTTCCGAAAGGTTTTGTTCTTTCTTCAGGAATAACAAATTCGCTTGGGATGTTGTCGTTGTCTTGAAAAACATAAACGGTTTCAATTTTATCTTCAACGCGTTTTCCAACAGTGTCTCTAAACGCTTCAAAGTTTTCTTCTTTAATGATAAATACAACCTTATCAAAACCACATCTGATTGCGTCATAAATTGAATAGTCAATGATAAAGTTTCCGTGGTCGTCAATAGGGTCAAGTTGTTTTAAACCACCATAACGGCTACCCATTCCGGCAGCCATAATAACAAGTTCCATAAGCACCTCTTTTTTATTATATGTCAAACTAAAGTTTAACGCTTTTATTGTAATGTTTTTTTTCAAATTAAGCAACTAAATTAAAGCTGGTATAAAATTCGCAAAATTTGATTAGTTTTTTTTGAAATTTCAACTTAAAATGCAAGAAAACAAAAATTTAAGGTTTGTTTTTACAATTTTAAAATAATTTTTGCGCCTTGCTTTTTTAACAATAAGTTCTGCTTATGCCAGCCATTATAAATTGGTATTAGGTTAAAGTTACTTAAATTATTATTTAATTGCTAATCGCTTGAAAAATCGAGCCTTCTTTGTTATAATGTCAGTGTCGAGCTATGCTCGAAATTTTACTAGGAAGTACTTTTATGGAAATTTTTGAAGCTCTAGCAAAAGAGTTTAACATTAGAGAAGAATATTCAAAGAACTTAATCTCGCTTTTAGATGAAGGTGGCACAATCCCTTTCATTGCAAGATATAGAAAGGAAATGCATGGCAGTCTTGACGATCAGGTTATTCGTGCATTTGCCGATCGTTTGACTTATCTTCGTAATTTTGAAGATAGAAAAAAGACAATCGTTAAGAGCATTGATGAACAAGGCAAACTCACCGAAGAAATTGCCAAAAAGCTTGACGAAGCAAAAACTCTCACCGAACTTGAAGATATTTATCGTCCATTCAAGCCAAAGAGAAAAACAAGAGCAACTGAAGCTATTGCAAAGGGCTTAGAACCACTTGCAGATATTTTTCTTGCTCAAAAGGAAGACGGCAAAACAATCGAAGAACTTGCCCAGCCTTTTGTTAGTGAAGAAAAGGGCGTTAAAAATGTTCAAGAAGCAATTCAAGGTGCAAAAGACATCTTGGCTGAAAAATTTAGCGACGATAGTGATTTAAGAAAAGAACTCCGCGAATTTTTGCAAAAATCTGCGTTTATTTGTTCTGCTATAAAGAAAGAAAAACCAGCAAAGAAGACTGAAAAGAAAGTTATTGACAACTCCGATAAATATGCCGACAAAGAAGGCAGCGAAAAAGCAACCAGCGCAGACACATATTTAGTTTACGACGGGTTTAAGCAAGAAGTTTCAAAAGTCCCTTCACACAGAATTCTTGCAATCAATCGTGGCGAGAATGAAGGCTTTTTAAAAGTTACAATTGACTTTAACCAAGAAAAATGTTTGGAAATTATTGAAAATAATTACAAAATTAAAGATACAATTTTTGCAGAGCTTTTGAAAGAAACACAAGAAGATGCGTTTGTGCGTTTGATTGAGCCAAGCTTGGAAAGAGAAATTAGAAACGACTTGACCGACAAGGCAAATGAACAAGCAATCCATAATTTTGAAATCAACTTGAAACCACTTTTGATGGAAGCTCCACTCAAAGGTAAGAGAATTTTGGGCTTTGACCCAGGTTATAGAATGGGTTGCAAGCTTGCTGTTATTGATGAAAACGGAACAGTTCTTGCAACTGATGTCATTTATCCAACTCCACCATTTAGCAAGATTGACGAAAGCAAAAGAAAAATGACCGAGCTTATTTCAAAATATAAAGTTGATGTTATTTCAATTGGAAACGGAACAGCAAGCAAGGAAAGTGAAATTTTCTGTGCTGACCTAATCAAAACATTGTCGAGAAAAGTGAACTACGCAATTGTTTCTGAAGCCGGCGCATCTGTTTATTCAGCAAGCAAACTTGGCGCTGAAGAATTTCCAAACTTCAATGTAAATTTGCGTTCAGCTGTTTCAATTGCAAGAAGACTTCAAGACCCACTTGCAGAACTTATCAAGATTGATGTTAAATCAATCGGTGTTGGACAATATCAACACGACATGCCACAAAAGAGACTCACCGAAGTTTTGGACGGCGTTGTTGAAGATTGCGTAAACGCAGTTGGTGCTGATGTGAACACAGCAAGCCCAAGCCTTTTGAAAAGAGTTGCCGGCTTGAACGAAGGTATTGCAAAAAGCATTGTTACTTATCGTGAAAAGAACGGCGCATTCAAATCTCGTGAAGAGATTAAAAATGTTCCAAAACTTGGCGCTAAAGCATTTGAGCAATGCGCAGGTTTCTTGAGAGTTGTTGGTGGCGAAGATATTTTAGATAACACTTCTGTGCACCCTGAAAGTTACGATAGCGCTAAAAAACTTTTAAAGATTTTCAAAATGACAGAAGACGATGTTAAAAACGGCAATGTTTCAAAACTTCCTGAACTCGTTGAAAAACAAGGCGAAGAAAAAATTGCAAAAGAAATTGGCATCGGCGTTCCAACAATGCAAGATATCGTTGGCGAGCTTGTAAAGCCTGGCAGAGATATCCGTGAAGAAGCAGAGCATTTGGAACTTCGCAGTGATGTGCTTTCAATGGAAGACCTCAAAGAAGGCATGATTTTAAAAGGCACCGTTAGAAACGTTATTGACTTTGGTGCGTTTGTTGATATCGGTGTTCACCAAGACGGACTTGTCCACATTTCAGAAATTTGTGACAGATACATTAAACACCCAAGTGAAGAGCTCACCGTCGGACAAATCGTAACAGTCAAAGTTATCTCACTTGACCTAAACAAAAAGCGCATCGGCCTTTCAATCAAAAAAGCAAAGGAAGAAGAATAATGGAAAATAAACCTAAAAAGATTTTAATGATTTGTAATTTGTCGCAAAACATTTACACATTCAGGCTTCCACTTGTGAAAAAACTTCAGAGTTTGGGATATGAAGTTTCAACTTTGGCTTTTGATAATAAGTATGAAGACACACTAAACGAAGAAGGGGTGAAACTTTATTGTATCAACGATAAAAATAGAAGCTTAAACCCTTTCAAAATTCTTTCACTAAAAAACAGATACTGCAAGGTTATAAAAGAAATCAATCCAGACATCGTCTTTACATTTCAGTTAAAACCAAACATTTTTGGATCACTTGCTGCTAAAAAAGCTGGTGTAAAAGAAATTTATTCAATGGTTGAAGGTGCAGGAGATGCTTTTATCAATAAATCATTGAAATGGAAGGTTATTAATTTTGTTGAGTGCAAACTTTACAAAAAGGCATTTAAATGTGCAAAAAAAGTCTTTTTCCTAAATAATGACGATATCAACGAGTTTGTTTCTCGCAAACTTTTAAAGCAAGAACAAGCGGTTGTTATAAACGGTATTGGTGTAGACTTGGATAAGTTTAAATTCAAACCAGTTGATAAAAAATCAAACAAATTTATCATGATTGCAAGAATGCTTGAAACTAAAGGCGTCTATGAATATTGCAAGTGTGCAGAACTTGTTAAAAAAGCACATCCAGAAGCAGAATTCATGTATCTTGGCGGAGAAGGGACTGTTAAAGTTTCAGACATTCAAAGTTATATTGATAATGGCTCAATAAATTATTTAGGCACAACAAAAGATGTTAAGCCATTTATAGAATCTGCACTCATGATGATTTTGCCAAGCCATAGAGAAGGTGTTCCAATGACAATTATGGAAGCTGAATCTATTGGAAGGGGTATAATCACAAGCAATAGAATTGGGTGCAAAGAAACTGTAAAAGAAGGATTTAATGGTTATCTTGTTGGTCAACCCGACTTTGAAACCATGGCAAAACATTGCATAGAAGTTCTTGAAAACAAAGAACTTGCTGTTGAATTTGGTAAAAATTCAAGAAAATTTGCCGAAGAAAATTTTGATCAAAAAATTATCAATGCCAAAATTTTAGAAGTAATGAACATAAAAGGATAAAACAAATATGAAAATTTTACACATTTTATCAAGCAATAAATACTCTGGCGCTGAAAATGTTGCATGTCAAATTATAGCATTGTTCAGAGAAGAAGATGATGTTGCATATTGCTCACCAGATGGACAAATTGCCGATGCTTTAAAAGAGAGAAATATTAAATTTATACCTTTAAAGAAAATGTCAACAAGTGAAGTTAAAAGAGCAATAAAAGAGTTTAAACCAGATGTTGTTCATGCTCACGACCCAAAGGCAATTTGCACTGTTGGATTAGTTAAAGGCAACTTTAAGATGATTGCCCATGTGCACAATAATAGGCCAGATTTTAGAAAAAAATCCCTTAATGCAATTTTGTTTAATTTCATCGTAAAAAAGAAAAAAATAAGTAAAATTTTCTGGGTTTCAAACTCATGTTTTAATGATTATGTTTTTAAAGAAAATGTAAGAGAAAAGAGCCTTGTTTTGAATAACATTATCAACCAAGATGAGATTATTGAAAAATCCAAAAAGGCTGAACTTTCAGAAAAATCAGACATTGCGTTTTTAGGCAGAATAACATATCAAAAAAATCCGCAAAGACTTGTTTCAATTATCGGACAAATTGCTGAAGTTTATCCCAAAATCAAGGTTGCAATCATTGGTGATGGTGATCTTATGGATGAATGTAAAAAATTGGCGAACGAACTCAAATTGCAGGATAATATTAAATTTTATGGCTTTTTAACAAATTCCTTTGGGCTTTTAAAAAATAGCAAACTGTTTTTGATGTCATCTAGGTTTGAAGGTAATCCAATGTGTATTTTGGAAGCTGAAACTTTGGGGTTGCCAATCATTGCTCCTGAAATCAGTGAACTAAAAACCACCGTTATTGATGGTGTGAGTGGTTATCTTTACAAATCTGATGAAGAATGTGTAAAACTTGTAACCGAACTATTGAATGATTCTGATAAATATAAGAAACTTAAAAAATC
>CAKVFH010000011.1 GCA_934746515.1 uncultured Clostridia bacterium | reverse complement strand
TTTGATGTGATTTTCATCGCAAAAATCAAACAAATCAAAAGCAAAACACTCTCCCAAAATCAAGTAAAAATTATTAGCAAAAAAAATAAAACCCATTGAAAAATTTTGTGCCATTTTTGATTTGCAAACAAACAAAATCAAAACCAAAAACAAAACGAAATTTGAAAAATTCTAAAGACAAAATCTGTCAAAATCTTGCTAACTTTTTAGCACAAAATCTTAATAAAAAAAGCACAACAAAAAACAACTAAATTTTTATTCAAAAAATCAAAAATTGAACTATCAAAAATTTAGAAAAATCAAAGTAAAATTCCAGCTCAAATTTCAAGCCAGTTTTTTTAATTTTATTTTTCATCAGTCTTTTTCTTTTGAAAAATATTTGTAAAAAACATAAAGATTCCAACCAAAATTATAAAGCATCCAAAAATGATTTTTAAAACATGCGATTGAATTTTTAAAGAGAAAATACATGCAAGCCCAGCAATGATTGTGGCTGGTAAACCAACGCACAAAACAACCCTAAAATCTATAAGTTTTTTTATGGTGTAAATCACAAAACAAACAATCGCAAGACCCAAAAAGCATAACACATTTGTCGACTGACAAAACACTTGATTGATATTGAAAATGAGTGCTAAAAGTGGAACCAAAAAAGTTCCACCACCCATGCCCATTCCAGCAAAGATTCCAGAAAAGAAACCAATAAGTATCAAAAAGAAAATTCGCATAATTTCTCCATATTTTGTTGTAATTATATTGTTTTTCGGATATTTTTGACTTATTTTGCGCTTTTTAGAAAACAATCATTAAAATTCCAGCAGTAACCAAAAGCCCCGAAAAGATTAAATTTATAACTTTATTTTTAAATTTTTGAAGCAAAAAAGTGCCAAGAATTGCGCCAGCCAAACTACCAATAAAACACCAAAGTGTAAGATTAAAATCAATCTGTTTATTAACGAAAAAAACAATCGAACTTGCAACACACATTATCATCACACAACCAAGTGTTGTGGCATGAACTTTCTTTTCATCAAGTTTACTTACAATTGATATAAGTGGGACAAGTAACAGCCCCGCCCCAGCTCCAAACAAACCATTTATCACTCCACCCAAAACACCAACACCAATAAGCAAAAGGATTTGTTTTGCTTTAAAATTTTTCATAATTTTATTATTAACAAAAACCACTATTTTATTTCAAAAATTTTCACTAACAATTTGTTATAATTTTTAAACTAAATTCAAGCAGTTTTTTTTAAATAAAATCAAACAAAATTTTCAGCCAAAATCTAACAGTACCTTCAACTAAAATCTAACATAATTTAAAAAGTCTAATCAACGAATTTTTTGTTTTATAAATATAACCTTACACTTAACCGCTTGAGATTAAATTTTCTCTCATAAAAAACGAATTTTATGCCATGATATTTTAATAAAATTTTTAGTGTAAAAAGAAAAAATAATTACACAATAAATTCAAGAAAGTTTTTTTTTAAAAATAAATAAATCTCATTTCGAAAAAACTTAAAAATGATACAAAACAAAAACAATTTCTACATCAAAATTATAAAATTTTTTACCACAACACAAAAGTAAATTCGCACCGCAAACATCAATTGTATTATTTCAAAAATGGGCTTTCCATTCAATCTAGCAAGCTTACAATCATTCAATCAAGTAGTCTTGTCAATCAAATATTACAATTTATTTTATATTCCCTTAAATCGCCATAAAATTCTTTTATTTTTGTAATAGTTTTTTAAATAAAAGGTTGATTTTTTTCATTAAATAGACTATCATTGATATGATATTTATTATAGCAATTTAGGTGGTCATTCTATGAAAAACAAATCTTACTTAAAAACCCGCAGAAAAAAATCATTTGCAAGCATTGTTCTTGCCCTATTACTTATGCTCTCTTTCAATGCGTCTCCATTGATGTTTTTGTCAAACGCAATTAGAAATGCAAGTGCTTACAAATCATCACAAACTCAAACTTATTATTCAAACACAACGAATGATACAGAAAAGAAGTTTAATGATGCAAACTACCCTTCATCTTTAAAAGACTATTTTAATGGTAGCGACAAAAACTTTAACATCTTTTCTTTTTATAACACACAATTCGACTTAATTTTAAAAGAGAAAGCTGACAGCTTTTTCAAGGTATATGACGGAGAAGTTGATGGTGTAAAAAAATATCAAGAATTTTACATAGCCTTCATGCGTAATTTTGGTATTTCATCTGAAAAAGTTTCTGACTTCTATGCCGCACAAAAAGACGGCGATTTCTTAAAACTCAATCTTGAAACTATAACATTCACAAACTTCATTGAGCGTTTAGGAACAAAAGGTTTTGAAAAATATGATGATGCAAAAACACAATCAATCCCTGCTCTTTCACAGGTTGCTGGTGCATTCAAAAATCTTTCAAATTTCTATCGTCTCTTTGCAAACCATGTAACTGGCGATGCAATTGACATGGACGATGACAAAAGTCCAAACAACCAAATCACAACAACTGAAGCTTTCTACAACAGCAACACACACTACTTAAGACTTAAAAAATATATTGACGAAAGAGTTGCAGAAAAAGCTCCATCTTATGCTTTTGATGGCAAAACACAAGACACAAACATTGCTGCAATCTTTGCTGAAAATGCTCCAATCACTGTTGATTACAACTACATTTCAAACTCTTATGAAAAATATTCAGAACCAAGCGCAAACTACAGAACAACAACCGTTGACGGCGTAACTCGCAACAATATCTATTATTTTGGTCTTGAAAGTGAAATATCTAGTTTGTCAGCATACGACACATATAAAGGTTTCTTTACAATCAAAGCTAAAAATGAAAAAGAAGATGACGACATGCTTTTCTATAGACTCACCCAACCAGGTGAAATTGGCTATATTGATTCAAACCACCCAACATACTACAGATTCACAAGCAAGCCTTATGTTACATCTTCTTCATACTACACAGTTTACGTCTTAAACAACAATCCAACACAAAGCCAGCTTGACACCTACTCTTCAATCTACTTCAAAACAATGACTTTGAATGAGTATAACGCAGAATCGAAATTCTATGTAAACATTCCTTATGAAAGCGATGAGCTTTACTTCAAGGCAGTTTACGGCAACCTTCTTTATTCAAAGGACGGTTTCAGTTTTGAAGAATTTGTAAACTACTTCACAACAAAAAAGAGCGACGGCTCAAGAACATCTAGCCTTTACTTAAAATACACCGCTTCAGAAAAGAAAGAAGTTTATATCGACAGCACAAAACTTTCTGAATTTGAAGAAGCAAATCCAAACTATGTTTACCACATCAATGCTGTAGATTTCTCTTCAACTGAATTCAATAAAAGAGACTATGAATTGATCGTGAAAAACAGCTCAAACTCTGCATACTTCGTTGAAGGATTTGAACTTTATTTCATGAAGGTCAAAGAATACTACTCTGACACAACCACAAACACATACAATGGCTATGAAACAACAAAAGATCCAATCGTTGATCTTGAAACTCAAGAAGTTGCTTCAACCGAATACGAATTGGACGGATCAGAGCGTAAAATTTTTGTAGTTAGCGACAATGCAACCGTTACAATCGGTTCAAAAAACTATGCTGGCGTTTCTCAAGCAACTATTGATGCAAATCCAAATTTCTATGTTGAAGCACCTGCTTATATATATAATAAATATAATATAGATAATACATATAAACTATATTATAAGCACACCACAAAAACTGCTAACAAAATTTATATTGTTGACGATTCTGACGGCGCAAGCGAAAACAACATTTACAAAACATTGAATTACAATGTTATCAAGAGTTCTGAACTTAAAGATAACTATTCAAATTATTTGGCAATTCCTGAAAGCGATGCAAACTACAACAAGAATTTCCAAACTTACTATAAATACAAAAGAACAGCTAATCCTTCTGCTGGAAAATATATTTTGAAAACTACAGGCATCACCGTTCCTAGCAATACAGAATACAAATCAGTTGGCTCTGGCGAACTTACTGATTTCGTTTTGATTGACAAAAATGCAAGTGCAGAAAATCAAGAAATCTATAACACTGCAAAATCTGCTCTTTCACTAACAGAAGAATCATTTGAAAAGCTTGCAATTTATTACAAACTTTCTGATGTATTTGTTCAAAACGAACTTAAAGGCGGCAACGCTGTATACATTATTGATAGTTCTCTTTCAACAAGCGATAAAGAAGAATACTCAAAAAATATGTACACAGCCATTTCTCAAAAAGAAGTTGACAATAACCCAGACCTTTATGTTTTGATTAACGAAATTGATCCAAACCATTCAGCAAAAGATGGCGTTAAACTTTATTATAAATATAAACAATCTAACACTGAAAAGAAAATTGTTTATTCTATTGATGGTATCGATCAAAAAGCATCTGATTTTGACAAAAAAGCTTATGAGCTCATCACTTCTGGTAGTGATTACAAACCAGGTCAAGAACTTTACTACAAAAAGAAATTAGAAAGTTCAACCGAAAACCGAATCACAAAAAATACATACTATTATTATCAAACATCTTCAACAGTCACCCTTTCTGCAAACAGCTATTATGCAATTTCATTCTATGTACAAACAATTGGTGAAAACGCAAGAGCATCGTTTGGCATTAAGGATACAGCAAACATTTTGACTGACATTAACCTTAACAATATTAACACCAACGGAAAATGGGAACAATATTACCTATTCCTTTCAACCGATTCTGCAACAGCTTCAACAATCAACTTATATCTATATCTTGGTGATGAAGAACATGGTGTTGCTGGAAACACATCAGTTCCTGAAGTTACTGGCGCAGTATTCTTTGATGACATCAAAATTACCAAAATTGGTTTAAGTGACTTTAGCAAAAAAGCGCTTGATGATAAAGAAATCTACTCTACTCCATACAAAGAAGGCGAAGTTGAACAAGAAGGCAAGTTTGCTGATGAATATAACAACAGAGTTTATGTTGCAAACACTGACTCAAGATTCACAAACAGCAACTCTACCCTTGAAAACACATTTGATTTCAAAAAATACATTGACAGCACAATTGATGTGTTTGGTACAAATTCATGGAAAGATATGTTTGATTTTGATCAAACAAGCCTTCAAAACATCCTAGGCAGAGATAACGGCACCGAAGAAGGCAAAATCCAAAATATTTTGGCAAGCACTATTAGTTCCGACATTGATGGCTACAATATGTATGACTCTTCATTCACTTCACTTTGGAGATACTACATCAGCCGTGACCTTAAAAATGAATTCTCAATCGAAAAATATCGCAAAGCTTATTCAGATGGAAAACTCGATGTTTCAATCACAAACAAAATCGAGCAACCAGAGCAAAAAGAAGAAAACGATAAAGACGATGAAAGCAAAGAAGATGAAAAAGAATCAGATATCAAATATGTAAGCTCTCCTTTCAAAAAGGATAACTATGTTTTGAAGCTCAAGAACACAAACAAAGATATCAATCTCGGCATCACTTCAAACTCATTTAAAGTTAAACAATTTGAATACTATAAAATAACATTGTGGATTTACTCACCTGATCTTGAAGGCAAAGCAACTGTTTCAGTAAACTCAATTTTAAAAGATAGAACAACTCCAGTTTATGGTTCACTTCAATCATCATCAGTTAGTTCAGTTTCTGCTAACATTGAAAACTCTTCTAGCAAGAGTTCTGAATTTGGCTGGATTCCAGTTACCCTTTATATTGAAGGCAACAACTATGAAGACATGGATTGCTATCTTGTTTTGACAGCTGAAAAAGATTGCACTGTTTATTTTGACAATATCAGAATTGAAAAAACAACAAGCGCTCAATTTGACACAGCTCAATCTAACAGTTCAAGTGAAAAATACACATGCGCTTTGTCACTCACTCCAAGCTCTTCACTTTATTCTTCAGATGTTAAAAATGGCACATTTGACTACATCAAAGAATCATCAATCGACCATGATGTAACATCAAAAGTTCCATATTCAGCTGATAACTGGACAGGTCTTTCAGACAATTCATCAAGAGTTATTGCCGGTGTTGTATCAACACAACAAACTGCATTCTTCAATGAATACTCAAAAGACACAAATAAAATTCCAACTGATTCAACCGATAATTTCAGTAATGTTTATGCAATTTATTCACCTGCAACAGTAAAAGCCCTTGACGGCACAACTGATGTTGCATACAAACATAAATATTCAATTTACTCTGGTTCTCTTTCAATGTCAGCAAACTCTGTTTATAAAATCACATTCAAATTCTACAAAACTGACGCATTTACAGGCAAAATGATTTCAAATATTTACCTTTCATCAGTTAAAAATGCGAACATTATTGCTAGCATGCAAGTTGACGCATCAGACATTGAATCAGGCTGGCAAACATTCACCTACTACATTGCAACAAGCACATCATCTCAAACCATTTATATTGAAATTGGTGTTAAAGACGCAAACGAACTTTGTTTCTTCAAAAATGTAACATCAAAAAAACTTTCTGGCAAAACAATTGATGGCATTATTGCAAGTGTTGCTGAAGAAAACGGCGTTGTAAGTGGTTCAACTGAAGACATCTACAACAAGATTAAAAATATCAGATTCCTTGATATGGCAAATACAAACTTCAGTTATCACTCAGTAAATGAAAATGAAAATACAAATCTCTTCGATCAAAAGATATTCAGTAATAAATCTGAATTAACACCAGAACACACAGTTGGTCAAACTGGTGTTGCTGTTGCAACATATTTTGACACAGTAAACACAACAACTTATTCTGTTACAATTGATAAAACAACCTACTATATTGGCGAAGTTTACACATTCTCAATTGGCGATGCAACCTACTATGTTCACAAAACATACGACCAACAAAGCAACAGCTTTGACTATAAGCTTTACAGCGACAAAGCATTAACCAATGAAGTTACAAAGATTGATGGCAAAGATATCACAATTGAAACAACCGGTTCAGTTGTTGTTAAAGTCGGTGAAACTAATCACTCAACCACAACAACCTACAGATTATATAAATTTGTAGATTTAAGAGAAGAAGTAACTTCAATTAGTGGTTCAGCTGTAACAATTGAAAATTTGAACGAAGTTGTTGTTGGAACAGGTTCAAAAGCAAAAAAGAACACAATCTCAACAACACAAAACTCATCATATAAATATCATTTTGGTTCATCAGCAAAAGAAGATTATGTTTTAAATAACACAATCATACCAGCATCTGAACTCAATAACAACCAATCATCAAATGTCTTAATTTTGTCTAATAGTTATTCAACAGACTATTTGATATTAACCCAATCATCAACAAAAACTCTTGGAACATCAACCTACAATATTTTAAGAGTTTATGTAAAAACAAGCGATTTTGCAAAAGAAAATTTTGGTTTAAATATTGAAATTGAAGCAGTTAATGTAAAATGGACAAATATCAACACAACAAATTCTGACAAAGCTGATGAAAATGGTTTTGTTTGCTATGAAGCTTTAATCAGATCAAACAGTTCAGACTCAATATCAAACTTTGGTGTTAAACTTTCACTTGGTGATGAAACAAACACTGGCACAGGATATGCAATCATTTCAAAAATTTCACTTGAATCTCTTTCAAGTGTTGATGCTTTCGAGCATTACTCTTCACTTGTTGGTGATGATAATGAAAACATCAAAAAGGCTATTTATGAAAATAAATCTTCTTCTGATGATGATAAAAATGAAAAAAATGCAGATGATAAAAACTCAGTTAGCTGGGCAACATTCTTCTATATCTTCTCTTCAATTTTGTTGGTTGTAACAATGGCTGTTGCTATGGTTGCTCTCATCTTAAAGAAACACCCAATCAAATCAACACAAATTTTTGAAAATGATCATGACAGAGACATTTCAACAACACAAAACAAAAAATCTAAATCTGGTTCAAACAAAAAAGAAGTAGTTCTTGGTTTAGAAACAGAAAAAGATAAAAAAGAAAAAAGTGATGGTGGAATTATCTAGTTTAACAAAAAGACATTGTATAACGCAATGTCTTTTTGTTTTGTAGAATATAAATAGTCAAAATTCTCACAAAAAAAAGCATATAAACTATATATGCTCTTTTTTTTCTTTAATTATTTATATTTTCCTTTCGCCTAGACGATTTCTAACGCAAATTTGGAGAACTTAATGAACAATTCTTCATTAAAAACTCACCTAATTTTACTAAAAAACCGCCAATTACCCACTAATTTTTATAAAAATTAGTTTAATTTCTTAATATAACATGTCTTTTTTCTGATAAGTGTTCTATCAAACATTTCAAGTGAACGAATTGCTCCAGTGTTTGTTTCAAGTTGAACACCAGTATCAGCATATTTAATTGATGGGATTTTACTCAAACGTTCAAGAATATTTTTGATAATAAAAGCTGTTACACCCAATTTTTGATATTCTTTCTTAACTGAAATGATTCCAAATTCAACGGCATTTGGTTTCTTGATAGCTTTTAACCATTTGATAAAACCAAAAGGTAAAGCTCTTCCGTTTGTTTTTTTCATTGCATCAGCAAGTGAAGGCCAAGTTACAGCAAATGCGCAAAGCTTATCATTTTTATCAAAAACCAAACAAATATATCTTTTGTCAAGAACAAGCTTGAAAAGTGAAATTGTTTGTTGTCTTAATTTTTCATTAAATGGCATTGTTCCATACAAATCAACAAATGTTTCATCAAGCAGATCAAAGAAATCGTCACCATGAAGTTTGATAATTTCTTTAACATCTTTAAATTGCTTTTCGTGAAAACCATATCTTTTTTCAACAACATTAGCTATTCTTGCAACCCTTTCATCAATTGGTTGTGGAAATTTGAATCTCCATTCAACCCATTTTGCATCTGGTTTATAGCCATAGCTTTCAACATACTTTTGATAATATTCTGCATTGTAACCTGTTGCAAATGCACCTTTGTTTTCAAAACCGTAAGTTGTCAAACCTTCTCTCTCAAGATCATCATAACCAAGTGGTCCATGGATATATTCCATGCCCTGTTCTCTTGCCCAATCTTCAGCTGTCTTTAAAAGCAAATGAGCAACTTCTTCATTGTCAATAAAATCAAATCTAGTAAATCTTGCATACTTGCTATGATTCTTTTCATTATAAGGAAACATTACAACACATGCAATTCTTCCAACAACTTTTCCGTTTTCATCTTCAGCCAAAAAATATGCGTGAGTACATTCTTCAAAATGCACATTCTTTTTTGTTGCCATTTTATATTCATCAGATTCCATTGGTGGAATATAATTTGGATTGTCTTTATAGAGTTCGGTTGGGAACCTTATGAATTTTTTTATATCTTTTCTTTTTTCGATTTTTCTAATTGTAAACATAATAACCTCAATGATATTATATACCTTTTATTTTCATTTTTCAATTATTTAACATATTTATTTAAAATAAAACAACTAACAATTCCCTTCAATTTCCCAATAGCACAAAAAAATATTTTAAAGGTCAATGTCAGTCAATATTCTAAATCAATTCTATACTTCATATATTTTTTACTATGAACAAGAATTTTTTTAAAGCGATGTTTTGTGTAACTTTTTTTTCGGTTGCTACCAGAGCTCTGGGCTTTTTATTAAAAATATATCTTTCTAGAACGCTTGGCAGTGTCTTGCTCGGAAGCTATCAAGTAGCCATGAGTATATTTGCGGTTTTGATGACTTTTGTTTCTAGCGGCATCCCTGTCGTGTTATCAAGAAATGTATCATACTATTCCGGAAAAAACGACAAGAGATCCATTGGCTCAATAGTTTCATCTGGCTTAATAATTACCGGTATAATTTGTGTGGTTGTTTCAGCAATAATTTTTATCTTCCCTAAATTGTTATCTTTAATTTTCACATCAAACGCATCTGTCCAAATGATTTATATTTTGCTTCCAGCTCTTTTATTTTCATCAATTTATGAAGTCTTGCGTGGCGCTCTATGGGGACAGCAAAAATTTTTCACAATCAGCATAACAGAATTTATCGAACAAGTCGCAAGAATCATTCTCCTTGTAGTTTTGTTTAACACAACATTTATAAATATTTCTGCAACAAACAAAACAGCACTTTCATTAAGTCTCGCATGTGTTATTTCTTCAATTATCGTCATCATAATATATTTTAAGTTTGGCGGAAACCTTGCAAATCCAAAATATGAATTCAAAAATTTATTAAAAACCAGTTCACCAATAACAGCTGTGCGCACAGTTTCATCTGTTGTTTCTTCAATTATTGCAATCATCATTCCAGTAAGATTGCAACTTTTCGGTTACACTCCAACTGAAGCTCTATCAGAATTCGGAATTATCATGGGCATGACATTTCCAATACTCATGATTCCGGCAACACTAATCAGTTCATTAGCCGTAACCATAGTGCCATCAATCAGCGAACAATCAAACGACATAGACAATGGCACACTTAAAGACAAAACAATCATAAAATCAAAAATCAATTTCTCATTAAAAACAAGCATAATATTCTCTGCTGTTTTGCTATCGAGCTTTTTAGCTCTTGGCGAACCTATTTGCCAGTTTTTATTTAAAAATGCGAAAGCCGGAACATACTTAAGCTGCGCAAGCATCATCATGATTCCACTTGGTCTATCGCAAATTTCTTCAGCGGTTTTGAATGCAGTTGGTCTAGAAATGAAGTCTCTCAAAAACTATGTGGTTTCTTCAATCGTGTTAATACTCTGCATTGTTTTCCTTCCAAAATACTTCGGAACTTATGCTTTGATTATTGGTTATTTTTTAATGGCACTTATTTCATGTGTGATGAATTTATCAATGCTAATAAAAAGGAAGCTAGCAAATCTAGACTTCCTAAAAACTGTTATTATATTAGTTTTAATCAACATTTTCACTGCACTTTTGGGCAGATTCACTTATAACTTATTAAGTCTCAATTTATTATTTAGCCTTATCATTTCCACAATTGTTACACTTGGATCAAATATTCTTTTATGCATTTGCTTTAATATTGCTAACATCAAGATTATGATTTTCAAAAGACGCAGCAAATTAGCAAGAAACTAGAAAATATTTTCTGAACTAATTCTGAAATCGTCCAGATAATGTGCCGAAAAATCAATAAGCGAAGCAATTTCTGCATACGCTTCGGTATAGTTGTTTTCTTCAACATAAACCGAAATTCGAGCAAGCCCAACTTCAACATCTTTTATGTTCGTGTGCCAAATCAAACACTTCAAAAGCTTAACCTTTTTGTGCCACTCATTGTGCAAATTGTAAGTGTCATCAATGAATTTTTCCGTGTCTATTTTATCCTTGCTTTCGGTTAATTCAATTTGTATTGTTTCCAAACTATTTATAAGCCAATCGAAAGAACGATTGACATAGGTCGATTCAAAAATGCAACTGAACACCAAAATCACAGAAAGCACAATCATAATTATCCATTTTCTTACCATTTTTCACCACCATCAAAATTCATTTGAAAACTGAAATAATTATTTGCATTCCTTGCCTGGATGAAAACTTCTCCATTATTGTCAAGCGTCATCAAAAGCACATCTTTCGTCTTTTTTATATTTGCTTTATTCAAACATTTCTGGATAAAAATCTCATTTATTTCCGCAAGTTTAACATTATCTTTCATCAACTTCCCATCCATGATAATGTTTATAGGCAATGCATTTTGACTGACTTTGATTTTCATATCTTCTCTAGTCACTGGTTCGCACATTGATTTTTTAATTATACACAAATTTCCATTGGTTTCAATAATTGCATACGCAATTTCTTCAATTTTAAAAACATCACAGCCGCGCACAAGCTCAATCAAATCATCGAGTGTCATGTTAAGTTCTTTGAGTTCTTTGTAATTTATTCCCCTTGGGCTTATGACAATTGCTGGTTTTCCTGTGAGCAAATATCTGGCAAATTGAAATTTTCTAGAGAAAAAGCAAATCAAAAAATGGACAATCAATAGCGTGACGATTGGCACAATTCCATGAACAAGCGGAACTGACAATTCAGCCATTGGGATGCACGCAAGATCAGCAATGATGAGTGTGATGACAAATTCAAACGGTTGCATCTCACCAATTTGCCTTTTACCCATCAATCTAACGACAGCCAAAACACATGTATAAATTATTATTGACCTTAAAAGCATTATAGCCATACTTTAATGATTTCACAAAACATAAAAAAAATACATACACTCATTGATAAGTGCATGTATTTTTCATTTAACTAACCACTTTATACTCTAATTCAAATCTCACACCACCATAGAAACATGTGGCTGAAAGCGAACTTGGAGTAACAACCACTGTTGAAAACTCCTTATCTGAAACGAACATTGATTCGTTGAATCTTACATAAACAGTTTTCAAGAAGCTATCATTTGCAAAGTTAACTTTCAAATAGATATTAAGATCACTATCGCTAAATTTTGAATTTTTCTTAAATTCAATTTGTCTGCCATTTTTTTCTACGACTGTAATGTTGCCTTCACTAATTGTTCTGTTGCCTTTCATTTCATAATGTGAAAATGAACGTTCGCTTCTTGTTCTCAAAAATTCAGAAGTTTCTGTAACAAACTCTCTTTCAACGGTTGTGAGTGAAAGCTCGCCATCTTTTGAAAAGGTTGCATACATTTTATAAACACCCCCGTCACCCAGGTGAACATTTATCGCATTTCCAACGATTTGATAGTAATATGATTTATCAAATTCACCATCATCCATATACCAGTTTGATGTTGTTGAACTCCTTAAATAATAATTGCAAACTCCATTAGCACCAAAATATAACATTTCGGTTGATGTTGTTTTGTCTTGATTCATGTTGTTAACACCAGCAATGTAAGGTCCAAGATTTACCGTGCTAATTGATGTGCCATTATAAACTTCAACTTTTTCACTATTCAAATAATACAACCCAGTCCAAACAACAGCATATCCAACATCAATAGTTGTAGATTTATATGTAATCTTCATTGTTCCGTTATTAACAACAGAAGTATTGAAATTCTTTACTGAAACAAGTTTTTTTGTTAATTTTTTAATTTTAACTGACCCGTCTTTGTATGTAATTTTCAAGTCCGCATCGTTAAAATTAACATCACTTGTTGATTCCACAAAATATATTGTTTGTATGTCACCAACGATTTCGATTGACTCAACATTTGCAGATTTTACAAGCTGAACTCCTAAAATTGCTATAAGTCCAACAATTAGAATAACAGAAACTATGGCTATAAATTTTTTCATATTTCTTTCCTCTAACTGAATTATAGCACACTTAATCCTACTTTTCAATATGTTTTAATAACTTTTTTATTGCTTGACCTGTATATGACTTTGAGCATGCAGCAACCTGTTCAGGCGTTCCAGCACAAACAATAGTTCCACCTTTGTCACCACCTTCAGGTCCAATATCTATAATATAGTCCGCAAATTTAATTACATCAAGATTGTGTTCAATAACAACAACGCTATTTCCACCTGCAACAAGCCTATCCAAAATTCCAACCAATTTTTCAACATCATAAGTATGCAAACCAGTTGTAGGCTCATCAAGAATATATAATGTTTTCCCAGTTGACCTTTTTGAAAGTTCAGTTGCAAGCTTAACTCTTTGCGCTTCACCACCTGAAAGTGTTGTTGCAGACTGACCCAATGTAATGTAGCCCAAACCGACATCGTATAATGTTTGCAATTTATTTTTGATTGCTGGAATATTATAGAAAAACTCAAGAGCATCTTCAACAGTCATATCCAAAACATCACTTATTGTTTTGCCCTTAAACTTAACGGCAAGTGTATTTTTGTTATATCTTTTACCCTTGCACTCATCACAAGTCACATAAACATCAGGCAAAAAGTGCATCTCAATTTTAAGCACACCATCACCAGAACAAGCTTCGCATCTTCCACCTTTAACATTAAAACTAAATCTTCCAGCAGTATAGCCCTTTGCTTGAGCTTCTGGACACTTTGCAAAAAGCTCTCTGATTGCAGAGAACACACCAGTGTATGTAACAGGATTGCTTCTTGGGGTTCTGCCAATTGGACTTTGATCTATTACAACCACCTTGTCAATATTTTCTACGCCACGAATTTCTTTATAGTTACCTTCAACCAAGTTTGATTTGTTAATCTTATTTGCAACAGCTGGATATAACACTTCATTTATCAAACTAGACTTTCCACTTCCTGAAACACCTGTGACTGCAACAAACAATCCAAGTGGAATTTTCACATCAATATTTTTCAAATTATTCTGTTTAGCGCCGATAATTTCAAGTGTTATGTCTGACATAGCACGCCTTTTCTCTGGAACTGGAATCCCTTTTCTTCCAGATAAATAAGCACCTGTCAAAGAATTTTCACATTGCATAATTTCTTCAGGTGTGCCAGTTGCAATGATTCTTCCACCATGCACACCAGCCTTTGGTCCAACATCAACAATAAAGTCTGCTTCCCTAATCGTTTCTTCATCATGTTCAACAACAATCACACTATTGCCTATGTCACGAAGATTTTTAAGTGTTCCGATAAGTTTTTGTGTGTCTCTTGGATGCAATCCAATACTTGGCTCGTCAAGAATATATAAGACACCCATCAATCCACTGCCAATTTGAGTTGCAAGTCTAATTCTTTGTGCTTCACCACCTGAAAGTGTGCTTGCGGTTCTTGAAAGTGTCAAATAGTCAAGACCAACATTAACTAGAAAGTTCAATCTCGCCTTAATTTCTTTAAAAATTGCAGCAGAAATTGCGATTTCTTTTTCCGATAACTTAAGATTTTCAATCCAGCTCAAAATACCTGTAACGTTCATATCAGTCACATCAATAATTGACTTTCCACCGATTTTTACTGCGAGCGCCTGTGGATTCAATCTCTTGCCATGGCAAGTTTCGCAAGGTTTTACAATCATGTATTTTTCAATTTCTGATTTTATAAAGTCACCAGCAATTTCATGTCTGCGATAAAGATTTGGAATAATGCCTTCAAACTTTGCATTGAAAATATTATTATTCATGGTTCTCATTGCAAGTTTTTCGCCTTGAGTGCCATAAAACAAATAATTAAGAACTTCTTTTGGAAAATCTTTTAATGGTGTGCTCATTTTCAAACCGAATTTTTCCATAACAGCTCTATAAAACATGTTTCCAAAGCCATAATCGCCCCAGCCAATTGCCGAAATTGCCCCATCTTGAAGCGACAAATTCCAATCTTTTACCAAAAGATTTTCATCAATAATCATTTTTGAGCCAATACCCGAACAGTCTGGACAAGCACCAATTGGTGTGTTAAATGAAAATAATCTTGAAGAAATCTCACTGAACGAAAAACCGCATTTTGGACAACTATGTTTTGTTGAGTAAAGCACTTCTTCACCATTCGTATCAATAACAACCAAGCCATCAGCAAGTTTAACAGCTGTTTCAATACTATCAATCAAACGATTATCCATATTATCAGTTCTAATCAACCTGTCAATTACAACCGAAATATCGTGCTTTTTCTTTTTATCAAGTTTTATTTCATCATCAAGGCTGTAAATTTCTCCATCAACCTTAACTCTCAAATAGCCTTTTTTTCTGAATTCATCAAATAAATCATTATATTCACCAGTTTTTCTTTTAACAACTGGCGCAATAATCATTATCTTTGAGCCATTTTCACAAGCCTTCACTTTTTTGGCAATATTATCAATCGAAGAAGCTGTGATTGGTTCATGACAATTTACACAATATGGCACGCCAATATTTGCAAACAATAGTCTAAAATAGTCATAAATTTCAGTAACTGTACCAACTGTTGAACGTGGATTTGATGAAGTTGTCTTTTGGTCAATTGCAATTGCTGGTGACAATCCGTCAATTTGGTCAACATCTGGTTTTTTCATCTGCCCCAAAAATTGTCTAGCATAAGAAGACAAAGACTCCATATATCTTCTTTGTCCTTCAGCAAAAATCGTATCAAAAGCCAAGCTAGACTTTCCACTTCCTGAAAGCCCTGTAAAAACGATCAATTTATTCCTTGGAATTTCCAAGTTTACATTTTTAAGATTGTTTTCTCTTGCACCAACTATTCTAATAAAATTATCCATTTTAGTTCTCCATAATCGTTGTAAATGCTGAAATTTTCAATATTATGTCTCGCATAACACTATCTTCTGTGTGAAGATTTTCTTGTTCTTTCGTGAACTTTCTCTCTAACCTTTTCAACCTTTCGTTTCTGCGTGTAAGTTTTGCCTTGTTGCTTTGCTTTAAGCTCTTCTATCTTATCTCGAAGTTCAATAGCCTTTTCAAAATCAAGTGATTTTACAGCAACATTCATAAGTGCAGTCAAGCTTTCAATTTGTCTTGTTATTTCTTCAGCCTTCATTGCAGAAGTGTCTGTTTCCTTCGATGTTATCATGAGTGTGTTTAAAATAGGCTTTTCAATGGTTTTTGGCACAATGTTATGCTCTTTGTTATAAGCCATTTGAATTTCACGACGCCTATTTGTTTCATCAATCGCCTTTTTCAGACTATCGGTCATGACATCAGCAAACATAACAACCCTGCCTTCTGCGTTTCTTGCCGCTCTTCCAATGGTTTGAATAAGTGCACCAGTGCTTCGCAAAAAGCCTTCTTTATCAGCATCAAGGATTGCCACAAGTTTAACTTCTGGCATATCCAAACCTTCTCTTAAAAGGTTTATACCAACCAAAACATCACTTTCACCACTTCGAAGTTCATTGATAACCGTCATTCTATCCATTGCTTTGATTTCCGAGTGCAAATAGGTTGTTTTTATGCCCAAGCTTGAAAGATATGCTGATAGCTGCTCCGCCATCATCTTTGTGAGTGTTGTAACCAAGCATCTTCCACCGCTTTCAATTGTCTTATGCAATTCAACAATAAGTTCATCAACCTGATTTTTTGCAGGTTTTACAATAATTTCAGGGTCAACAAGACCTGTTGGTCTGATAATTTGTTCAGCAAGATTATCCTGTCTTTCCATTTCATAAGGTCCAGGAGTTGCAGAAAAACAAATCATTTGATGAAATTTTGTTTCAAACTCTTCAAACTTAAGTGGTCTATTATCATAGGCAGATTTAAGTCTAAAACCATACTCAACCAGCGCATCTTTACGAGACCTATCACCATTGTACATTGCTCTAATTTGCGGAATAGTCATGTGGCTTTCGTCAATCAAAAGCAAGAAATCATCTGGAAAATAGTCAAAAAGTGTGTATGGTGTATCACCAGGATTTCTTCCATCGAAATATCTTGAATAATTCTCAATACCGCTGCAATAGCCAATTTCTCGCATCATTTCAATGTCGTAACTGGTTCTTTGTTTAAGTCGTTCAGCTTCCAAAAGCTTGCCTTGTTTTGTAAGCGCTTCAACTTCTTTTACCATGTCTTCTTCAATGTTTTTTAAACAATCATTAAGTTTGCTGCTTCCGACTGCATAGTGAGTTGCAGGATAAATTGCGATATGTGAAAGTGTTGACACTGCTCTGCCTGTCACAGCTTCAACTTCGCAAATTCTATCTATTTCGTCGCCAAAAAACTCAATTCTTATTGAATATTCACTGCTGTTTGCCGGAAAGACTTCCAAAGTATCTCCGCGAACCCTGAATGTTCCGCGCACAAAATCAATATCGTTACGCTTATATTGAATCTCAACGAGCCTTGCAATGATTTCATCTCTTGAAATAATCGTGCCTGGTCTTAAAGAAATAGCCATTTTGTGATATTCGCTAGGCTCACCTAAACCATAAATACATGACACCGACGCAACAATGATTACATCTCGTCTTTCAAACAATGCACAGGTCGCAGAATGACGAAGTTTATCGATTTCGTCGTTGATTGAAAGTTCTTTTTCAATGTATGTATCACTCGAAGCAATATAGGCTTCAGGCTGATAGTAGTCATAATATGAAACAAAGTAGTTCACCGAGTTTTCTGGGAAAAATTCACGAAACTCATTGCAAAGTTGCGCAGCCAAAGTTTTGTTATGTGCAATAACAAGAGTTGGCCTTTGAACCTTTTGAATAATATTTGCCATAGTGAAAGTCTTACCGCTTCCAGTAACACCCAGCAAAACCTGTGTTCTAAGTCCGTCATTCACCCCTTGAACCAAACTTTCAATCGCCTGTGGCTGATCGCCTGTAGGACTAAATTTTGACTTTAACTCAAACTTTTTATCCGTAGTTTCATTTACCATAACTCTATTATAACCTTAAACGCAAAATTTACAATTAACTTTTAATAATTCGTCGCTAATTTTAAAGAAAATTTGCATCAAAGAGTTTTGGCTGAAACATAAAAATTTAAAATATCAGTTACATTTAATGTCTTAATGTAACACCAAATAATCTTTAATTGTTAAAGTATTATCAAAACAAACCAAAAAGCAATTAATGGTGCTTTTTCTTTGCAAAAAAAATTAAAAATAATATAATCAAAGCCAAGGAGCAAAGCCTATGGAAACAAAAGATACATTAACCAGAAATTATATATTTGAAGCATTTTATGACCTTTTAATAAAAAAATCATTTAACGATATAAGTGTTAGCGATATTTGCGTAAAAGCGGGCGTTTCAAGAATGTCATTTTACCGCAATTTCAAATCAAAAGAAGACTTGGCAGAAAAGTCAATTGCGCTTGTCTTGCACAGTTTTAAAGAAAATTTGGAAAAGAGCAAAGAAATAAATCAATACATTGTCACAAAAGAGATTTTTACCACCGCAGAAAAATATAAAGACGCTTTTAAATCTTTTAAAAACACTGAATTTATTAAAAATTTCATTGATACCTTTGCACACAAAATTTTCGATCGTGCGCCAGAAGATAAAATTGACAAAACAAAAAAATATAGTTCTGTGTTTTATTTCAGCGCCCTGACAGGTGTTTTAACCTATTGGATCAATCATGGCGCAGTTGAATCGCCTGAAGAAATGGCAAAAGGTATCTGCAAGATTGCAGACTTTCCTTTCTTCAGTGAATTTAGCTATAATAATTTATAAACCCCATCAATATCCAAATTGCTAATTCTAAAATTCCATCATTACGCCAATAATTATTCTGTCAATGCTTGACAATAGCAAATTTTTGATTAAAATTGTGCTTGTAGCGTTGAAGAAGAATAGTAAAATTAAAGGTTGTTTTTAGCGAGTTCCTGATGGTGAAAGTGGAACAAACAAACATAATTTGAAGGCACTTTGGAGCAAATGTAAATAAAGTGAGTGCTTTAATGCACTAATAAGGGTGGAACCACGGGTCTAATCTCTCGTCCCTTGCAAATTGATAAATTCTATTTGCTTGGAATGAAGATTAGGCCTTTTGTTTTGGCATAAAACAAAATAAAATTTAGGAGATAATTTATGGAAAATTTAACAATGGACAAGCTCGTTTCACATTGCAAAAGCACAGGAATTGTCTATCCTGGCTCTGACATCTATGACGGACTTGCAAACACATGGGACTATGGCCCAGTTGGTGTTGAACTAAAAAACAATATTAAGCGCGCATGGTGGAAAAGATTCGTTCAAGAATCTGAAAACAGCTATGGTGTTGATGCTGCAATCATGATGAATCCACGAGTTTGGGAAGCATCTGGACATGTCGCATCATTCACCGACCCAAAAATGGACTGCAAATCATGCAAAACAAGAACAAGAGCCGACAACTTGATTGAAGCACATTCAAAAGGCACTGTTGATGTTGACGCCATGACAAACGAAGAAATGGAAGCATACATCAATGAACACAAGGTTAAATGCCCTGTTTGCGGAAACTTCAATTGGACACCAATCCGTCAGTTCCACTTGATGTTCCACACATCAAGAGACATCACTGGCGATGCAAATGATGTGATTTACCTTCGTCCAGAAACAGCTCAAGGTGAATTTGTAAACTTTATGAATGTTCAAAGAACAACAAGAGCAAAGCTTCCTTTCGGTATCGGACAAATCGGTAAAGCCTTCAGAAACGAAATCACCCCAGGAAACTTTACATTTAGAACAATTGAATTTGAACAAATGGAACACCAACTCTTCTGCAAAGGCGAAGAAGACGGCTTCAAATTCTATGAAGACTACAAAAAACAAGCAATGGATTTCTTGCTTGACTTGGGCTTTAACAGAGAACATCTCAACTACAAAGACCACGAAAAACTCGCATTTTACGCAAAAGCCGCTTGCGACATCATCTTCAAATATCCTTTCGGCTGGAACGAACTTAACGGTATTCACTACAGAACTGATTACGATTTGACACAACATCAAAAATTCTCTGGCAAAAATATGTTCTATATTGACCCAGTAACAAACGAAAAATTCATTCCACACGATGTTGAATACTCTATCGGTGCAGACAGATTGACACTCGCCGTTCTTTGCGAATTCTATGACGAACAAACACTTGAAGGTGGCGACACAAGAATTGTTTATCACTTCCACCCAGCAATCGCACCATACAAAGTAGCCGTTCTCCCACTTCAAAAGAATCTTTCAGAAAAAGCAAGAGAAATTTACAAAAAGCTTTCAAAACACTTTATGTGCACCTATGACGAAGCTGGTTCAATCGGAAAAAGATATCGTCGTCAAGACCAAATCGGAACTCCATTCTGCGTAACAATTGATTTTGATACACTTGAAAATGGCACAGTAACCGTTCGTGATCGTGACACGATGGAACAAATCAGACTAAACGAAGACGAACTAATCAAATTCGTTGAAGATAAGATTTTGTTCTAAATGCTTATTTTATCGGAAAATAAAAGGTATTATGTTTGACATAATACCTTTTTGTTTTAATATTTTTTCTTCTAATTGGCGTTTTGATTAACCTTTTCATTTTGATTTCAAAAACTTATCTTTCGCACCAAAATTACCCTTTCATTTTCTTTTTAAGAATTGATTAACGCACTTAAAACCGATTTAGTTTCATTGTAAAGGTTTATGTTTTCGGTCTTTTTAGCATCATCACCCAACAATTGATAAACATAATATCTAGCACCATAAACGCGCAACAATGAATAATTCAAAATTATTTTTTGGTTATCATCTGTTTCTGCTGAAATATTGTTTTTGAGTTTATTAACCCTTTCATCAATCAAGTCCTGCAAACTAACCATGCTTTCGCCATTTGCTTGACTGAGCTCTATCAAACTTTCAATCTTGCTCTTCTTTTGAGCATTTGTGAGAGTTCCATCTGAATAAATCAAGTCAACAAGTGTTGCAAAACTTGATTCAGTAATCTTTCCGTCTTTTGCTTGCTGATAAACAAAACTATCAGTATTGCCTTGATTTAAGCTATACAAACAAATAACTTTTCTGCTAACCAAAAAACCATTTACATTTGATGAATAAGGAATCAAATTTTTATCTGATGCGCTGTCAATGCTCGCCTTGTCAATGGCAACGCAAAAATCGTCATAATCGGTTCTTGCAAGCATTTCGTTGATATAATAAAGCTCTTTTGAATAGTTTTTTTGTTTCTCTTCAAAAATAATAACATTGTATAAATCTGTCACTTTCTTGCTTCTGGCATAAATCATTTGATAATTTAGTTCTTGAACCTTTGTAAAACCAAACATTTCATTGAGTTTTAAGCTCGTTTTTGGAGATATAACAAACATTGAGCAAAAAAATAACATAGTGATTATAAAACATGCTGAAAGTGTTTTAAGGGCAATTTTAACGCTGTTTTTAAATTCAATTTTTTCTTGAGACACTTCTTGTTCCATTAAAACTTCCTACCCTGTTCAATTTCTGCAATCTCGTCAATTCTTCTTTGGTGTCTTCCACCTTCAAAAGCCGAATTAACAAAAACATCCAACGCTCTAATCATTTTTCTTTTGCAAATCTTAACGCTATATGTCTCATTTGCCTTTCCTGCTGGAAAAACAATGCAGTTTGCGTTTTCATCGTTCCTAGCAAAAAAAGCATCAGCTTCGGTTTGTGCCAAAACTGAACGAATACCTTTAAACTTGTTTGCAACAACATTCATACCTACGCCTGTGCCACAAAGAAGAACCATTCCGTCGCATTTTTTGTCTAAAAACAAACCATAAGCCTTGCTTGCAAGAATTGGATAGTCATTGTTTGAATCGTTTTCAGATTTAACTTCAAAACACTCAATGCCTTTTTCTTTCAAGTAATTCTTGATTTTATCAACATATTTCTCATCAACCCTATGGTCATAAGACAAAACAATCCTATTAAAAAACATAGTCCACCTCGCTATTAGTTTATAATTTTTGGTGTGCCATGTCAACAAATAAAAAAGAAGTGACATAAATATCACTTCTTTTTGCGTTTGGAATAATTTATTTGTTTTTTCAAATCAACAATCTCTCTTTTTAGCGACTCCAAATCTTTTTCCTGAACCCCAATAATTCTGTCTTTTTCAATAATAATATCATCGACATAACTGGTTTCATAGCCCCTAAAAGCGATTGGATAATCTAAATTCATTCTCTCCATAAACTACTCCTATTAGTAGTATGGACAAATTTCGACAAAATATTCAGAGTTATTGTGGATTTTGTGATCTGTCAGGAACTTTGATATTAAAGCCTTCTGGAGTAAGCAAGAAAATATTGTTATCCACACGCTGAATCATGCCGTTAAGCGCATAAATAGCACCAGATGTGCAGTCAAGCAATCTTTGTGAATCATATTCATTCATATTGTTAAGGTTTAAAACAACTGATTCGCCTTCTTTTAAGAAGTTGATAATGGTTTGCGCATCATCAAACGAAGTTGGATACAAAAACTCAACATTCTTTGTGCCATAGCCTCCAACATTAGAGCTCATGCCATAAGATGAAGAACTAATTGGCGAACTGTATGAATTTCCAACCCTGTTGTATTGATCAGGATTGTCAGCATAACTAACAGTGCCTTGTGGCTTAACATCAATATCCTTTTCCTGTCTCAAAGCATATTTTTTTGCAGCCTTGTCAGCCTTTTCCTGCGCAATTCTTGCCTTATATTCTTCTCTCTTGCGTTTTTCTTCCTGTTTTTTTCTTAACTTTTCTTCGTGTTTCTTCTGTTTTTCGATTGAATCATCATAAACTTTTTCATCTTCGAAGCCAACACCTTTCATAAGCCAATTCATAAAACCCATAGTTGTCACCTCAATCTGCCATTATAATAACATATTTTATGCAAAATTCAAATTATTTTTTCATAATTTTTCGTTTTGCTACAAACTAGCATACATTTCAACATAGTTTACGAAAAATCCAACGAAATAATTGCAAATATAATTATTTCTTGACTGTGACACAGAAAAGCCCGTTAAAAAGTTCGTCATCTGCAACAAAAATAGTTCTCCGAACCCGCGAATTGTTTTTGATGTCTCATCTTCAGAAATGATGCAATTGTTCAGTTTTTCAAGCTCCAGCCTTAATCTTGTCATCTCCGACAAAAATTTACTATCCGAAATTTCGCCAGACAAAACACCAAGTTCCAATTTTTGAAATTCTTTTGATTTGGCATACAGAAATTCCAAGAGTTTTCTGGCTTCATCATCGTTTTTTATAGCTTTTTTTGATTGTCCCGAAACACTCTTTGTTTTTATCTTGACAATTTTAGCATCTGGAAAATATTGCGCCATATTTGTTTTTATTTCTTTCGCAGATTCCAAATCAAGATACACATTTGCAATCAAATAAAAGTTTCCGCCAGAATTATAAACCACATTCGCCCCGCCAAGATTTTTCAATAGCTCTTTTTTTGCATCAAATCCGCTATTTTTTTTCGATTCACCAACGCTCACCACATAAAACAACTGTTCATCAAAAATTAGTGTTTTCTTTCTCACACTCACCAAAATTGCAGTTGAAACAACTGCAAACAATAAAATTAAAATCGTTGAAACAACCGATTTTATCCCGCTTTTCCCAATTTTTTTATACCTATTCTTTGTCACTGAAATTTGCAATTGTCCAAACCCTACTTTAAAATAAAATCACGCTTAATTTTGCGGCTAACCAATTCTATGACAAAAACACTTAAAACTTGACTAAATCACAGCAAAAGCAAGTTATAAAAGCCGTAAAAATACATATAATTAAGTGAAAATAAGGAGAAAATATGAATTTAAAACCACTATTTGATAGAGTCGTTTTGAAAAATATCAAGCAGAAAAATGAAACTCTGTCCGGAATCATAATTCCAGATTCAGTTGGCGACGAACCAATTTATGCAGAAGTCGTTGCAATTGGTGACGGTGACACCTTTGAAGGCAAAAAATGCGAAATGGCTGTTAATGTTGGCGACAAAGTTTTGTATAACAAATACGGCGCAGTTCCTTTTAAAATCAACGGCGAAGAATTTGTGATTTTGCGTCAAAGCGATATTTTGGGTAAATTTAAGGAGAAAAATCATGGCTAAACAAATTTTATGCGGGCTTGAAGCAAGACAAAAACTCAAACAAGGCGCCGAAAAAGTGGCAAATTCAGTAAAAATCACACTTGGCCCAAAAGGCAGAAATGTTGTGCTAGACAGAAAATACACCACTCCACTCATCACCAACGACGGCGTGACAATAGCAAAAGAAATCGAGCTTGAAGACCCTTTTGAAAACATTGGCGCAAACTTGATTAAAGAAGTTTCAATCAAAACCAACGATGTTGCTGGCGATGGCACAACAACTGCATGCGTGCTTGCAAATGCAATTGTTCAAGAAGGTTTTAAAAATATCGCAAGTGGCGCAAACCCAATTATTTTAAGAAAAGGAATTGATAAAGCCATAAAAACAGTAACAGCCAAGCTTAAAGAACTTTCAAAACCAATCTCAAGCAACACCGAAATTGAGCAAATTGCATCAATTTCAGCAGGAAGCGAAGAAATCGGCAAACTTATTGCCACAGCTTTTGAAAAGGTTGGCAAAGACGGCGTAATCACTATTGAAGAATCAAAAACCGCTCAAACCAACCTAAAAGTTGCTCAAGGCATTGAATTTGATAAAGGTTTCATTTCACCACACATGGCAAGCGCAAATTCACAAACAACAATTCTTGAAAATGCATTTATTTTGGTTACAGACAAAAAATTATCAAACCTTGGCGAACTCTTGCCTATCTTTGAAAAAATCATTCAAGCATCAAAACCGCTTTTGATTATTGCTGAAGATGTTGACGGCGAAGTTCTCTCTACTCTTGTTCTAAATAATCTTCGCGGAACATTCAATGCAGTGGCTGTAAAATGTCCCGCTTTTGGTGACAAGCAAAAAGAATTTTTGGAAGACATCTGCTTGCTAACCAGCGCAAAATTCATTTCTAAAGACTTGCCACAAGACCTTAAAACTCTCGAGTTAGACGATCTTGGCACTGCAAACAAAATCAAAATCACAAAAGACAAAACAACAATCATTGAAGGTCATGCGGATGCAGAGAAAATCGCTGACAAGCGCGAAGAACTTCACAAAATCAACATTGATGAGCTCGATAATTTCGATAGAATCAAGCTTGAAGACAGACTCGCGAGACTTTCTGACGGCGTGGCAGTCATTGAAGTTGGTGCGCCAAGCGAAATTGAAATGCACGAGAAAAAACTTCGCATTGAAGACGCGTTATCTGCAACGAAATCTGCAACCCTTGAAGGCATTGTTTCAGGTGGCGGAACTGCCCTTGTTCAGTGCAAACCAAGCCTAGATGGTCTCATAAATTCACTTGACGGCGACGAAAAAACCGGCGCAAAAATAATTCAAAATATCCTTGATGCTCCACTTCGACAAATTGCTGAAAATTCAGGAGAAGACAGCGGCGTTATCGTTGCAAAGGTTCTTGAACAAGCTTCAGAAAATATAGGATTTAACGCAGCAAGCGGCACTTTTGTAAACATGATTGAGTCTGGAATTATTGATCCAACCAAGGTAACACGAAGTGCCATTGAAAACGCCGGAAGTGTTGCATCAAGCATTCTCACAACCGATGTAATCGTTGCAGAACTCCCACAAAATCCAGCAAACCAAACAATGAACTAAACTCAAATTAAATCAACAAAAACTCCTAAAAATTCAAAATAAATCTAACAAAAAAGATATATCAATTTGATATATCTTTTATTTTTTATTCGAATCTTTAACTATGTTTTGAATTGCAAGAAATCTTTTTTCAAATGTTGGATGTTTTTTCACATTATCAATTGTCTTATTTTCAACAACCTTTGGCTTGCCAACCTTTCTTTGCTTTATAAACCCAGACTCCAAAAGTTCAATATCAGATTGTCTTTTTGATTCTTCAATCTTGCGCACATTTTCATCATAAACTTTAACATCTTCCTGCTTTTCAGTCATAAGATCTGCCATAATGTCCTTTAAAGACATGTTTGGATTGAGTGCTTCATTGAAATCAAACAAGCTATCAGCTGTAGTTGGAATTGTTGAGATAACATTTTTGCTTTCAGGCTTTTCATAGAACAATTCGTCAAGTTTTCTCTTTGGATTTTCTGCTTCATCAACTTGTTTTTCAACTTTCTTGCGAAGCCCAATATCAGCAATAATGCTCTGTTCACTTTTCTTTGGTCTACCTGGTTTACGCAAAACACTTGTGCCAATTTTTTGACTGAATTCTTGTTTTAGCCTATCAAACCTTGATTGCATATCAGTTTCAGGCTTTTCTTCTCGTTTTTTATTTGAAATAAACGCACGCTCTTCATTAGAAAGAATCGCATTTTTTTCCAAAAGATTGCAAACATCATAAATTTTATTTTCGAACAGTGCATAAGAATCTTTAAATTCCAGCATCTCTCCGCGAATATACTCACTCGAAATCTTTGATGCTTTATCATTAAACTCATCTTTAGTTTTTGCAATATCTGAACAAACCGCCAACAAATTCGCAACCGCATTCTCTTTTAAAAACCTAATTTTCCTTTCATACAAAATCAAAGCTCTTGCAGTAAGTTTCTCTCTTTCTTTGTACTCTGCAATAATTTTTTTATCGCGAACTCTTTCTTTTTCAAGCTTTGCGAGCTTGTCATTTGCTTCAACAATAGATATTTCCTTTTGTGTAATATCTTCCAAACTGACTTTATTTTTTTTCATTCTTCACCTTCGCTTTTTTCGACTGAACCAAAACAACAACCAAAAGTGCAATGCCAATCAAAATCATAATTGCACTGAAAAACCTTGAAATTGCGAGATTTCCAAGCTTTAAAATGTATTCTTCTTGTCTAAATTGTTCCAAAAATGTGCGAACCACACCATAATAAATCAAATAAGTTGCTGTTGGCAAACCCTTTTTATTTGAGCATAAGAAAATCAATGCCAAAATCATAAAACCAATAAGGTCAAGCACTGATTCATACAAAAACAATGCCTGATAAAACACGCCGTCAATTTTAACAGCAAAAGGAAACCTTGCAAAATATGAATCACTAGCAATTTCTTGTCCATAAACTTCGCCGTTGAAGAAATTTCCCCATCTTCCAATGGCTTGAGCCAAAATCAAAACAACAACCAAAACATCAAAATAAACCCACTTGTCTTTTGGTCTTCTGATTAAAACATAAGTCACAAGCCCAACAGCACCGCCAATAACGGCACCAATAATGCTCATTCCACCAGTCCTAAAATTGAAGTATTCAGAAATGTTCAAACCTTCATCGAACAAAACTGAAAACAATCTTGCAGAAAGTATGCCGATTGGCACAACCACCAGCGCAATATTTACAGGAATATCGGTATCATATTTTTTAACCTTGCACAAAAAAGTGGCAACACCAATTGCAACCAAAATTGCAAGACACATAATAATACCATACCAATAAATTTCGGTATTCCCAATAACAAATGCAACTCTATCAATTGCTAAAAAATTTATCATATTTTTATTATATTAGTAATTATTTTTATTGTCAAGAAACATTTTAACCCATAAATTTTTATTTATGCCAATTAGTTCAAAATCATGGCGTTTTTTGCGTAATCACTTATTGTTTTAAACTTGCAAACCATATTATCAAAACAATTGTAAACTTAAGGTTTAGCTTTTCAAATTATCCCCACTAACGCACACACCTGCATTCAAACATTGTTCACCACCCGCCATAGTTCACCACCCAATTAAAATACACACAACAAAATAACAAAAACAATTCACGACTTAATTCATGCAAAATACTTTTTGTTATTAAAAATAACAAAATAAAAAGCCCAAATCAAAATGATTCAGACTTTTACAAAAAAATACACTTAACCATTTGTGCGGTTAAGTGTATTAAAATTATTCACGAATTGGCAAATCAGGAGAAATTGGATCAGGATCTGATGGATTAGGTTCTTCTTCCTTTCCTGTTTCATCTTCCTTCTTTGTTTCATCTTCCTTAACATTAGGGTCAGGATTTTCGCTTGGTTGTTGAAGCATATCAAGAATTTCGCTTGCTTCAGAAATAATTTGACTTACAGACATATTTCTGATTGATTCGTAAGGAACACCCTTAACATTAGCAATGAATGATACAAGGAATTCACGAAGTTCTGCTGCTTCACCATAGTTTGCTGTGTAGTATACAACGATTTTGTTAAGTTTTTCAACAGCATCAATATTATTGCCATCATCTGCATAGCATGATTTGTAAACAGTATCAACAGCATTGGCAAGTTTTTTAAGTTCTTCATTAGCCTTTTCAAGTTGTTCATTCTTTTCTTGTTCAGCTTTGAGTTCTTTGCTTAAATTTTCATATTTTCCAACAAGACCTTGATAATCAGTATAAAGTGAATTGTATTCGCTTTCAAGTGTAGCATATTGAGAATTTGCTGCTTTAAGTTTAGCTTCAAGTTCTGCAATTTTTTCCTTGCCTCCGTTGTTTCTAGCATCTTCAAGTTCATCTTCAAGTTTTTTAATTCTAGCTTCAAGTTCTGCAATTGTGTTTACATAAAATTGTATACGTTCATCTTTTTCTACAATCATTGTATGTTGTTGATAAAGTTCGTCGCGCAATCTTTTGTTTTCAGTTTTCAAGTCGGTAATATCTTTATTCAAGTCAGTAACTTTATCTTCAAGAGCCTTTCTCTCTTCTTCTTTCTTTGCGATTTTTTCGTTAGCAACTTGAAGTTGAGATCCAAGATCAGAAATTTGTTTATCTTTGTCTGCAATTTGTTTCTTTAAATCTTCAACTTGACCAGGTTGAGCATTTTCCAATTGCTTTTGAAGTTTATCTTTTTCAGTTTTAAGAGAAGCAATTTGTTTTAAAAAAGCTACATTCTGTTCAATCAAAATATCCTTATTAACTTTAAGTGAGTCATTTTCATTTTTAAGTGAGTCATTTTTATTTTTAAGTGAATCATTTTCACCTTTAAGTGAATCATTTATACCTCTAAGTGAATCATTTTCTTTTTCGAGATCACCCACAGCAACTGTTAAAGAATCAGCCTTGTCTTTATATGATTTAATAGCAAGTGAACCACCAATCATAGCAGCAGCAACAAGCAATGTTACAGTTCCACGAGTAACAGCAAAATGAATTCTATCTTTTGTTCTATAATTGTTTGGATTGTTCAAATAATTAGATTTAGCTGTAACATTTGCATCAATTCCAACAAGTTTGCTATCAATAGCATCAAATGAAGGAAGATTAAAATCTCTTTCGTTAATAGAACGAGTTGCAAGAGAAATCTTTGCCCCATTGAACTTTTCTACCAATGCATCAAAGTCATTTTTTACAGCTTGGAATTTATTTCTATTAACCCAAACTTTGTCTGTCCTATCAAGATAATCAGCAACTCTTTTTGCTTTTGAGTCAAAATTATCCAAAGCATATTGCAAAACATCAGCCTTGATATTTGGATCTATAATAATATTGAGAATAGCTGCCATTTCAGCTAATTCACTGTTTACTTTTTTAATTTCAACACCATTTCTAAAAATCATAAATTAAATCTCCTTAACTTATCTTCATTTTCCTTGTGTATTGTAGCACTTATATGCCAAAAAATCAATACTGTTTTAAAAAAAAGTTAAAATTATTTTAATTTCATAACATAAAAGCAATCATTTTCAGCCAATTTTTATGAAACTAAAATATTTGCAAGCCTTGATTTTATCGGCATTTTAACCACTTTTCAGTGGTTAGAAATATTATATCACATTTTCAAAAAAAGTCAATATGTTTCCACAAAATAAATGTAATAGAATGATAACTCGATTAAAACCCCAAAAACCAAAAAAATGATTATTTATCCATCAATTCACAACCAAAACAAGCGCTAATGTATCTCATAATCACAATTTCTATTTATATTATTCTATATTATAATGCCATTTTTAATACTCTGATTCATCTTCAACAGCAGTAACCTTTTTGCTAACTTTTTTGATTGTATCAAAGTCAAAACCTTTTCTTGCTAGACTAGCTTGCATCTTTTGTAGGTCTTTATATTCGTTTATTGGCTTGCTTTTAACATATTTTTTTGCTTGCGCCAAACACAATTCAAATTCATTTTCAGGCGTTCTATCACTGATAATTTCAAGTACTATGTCTGATGATACACCCTTTTGAGCCAGCTTGCCCTTGAGCACTTTTTGCGAAAGTTTTTGATTTGCTTGAGCAAACTGTTTTGCAAAGAGTTCATCGTCAATATAGTGATAATCTTCAAGCTTTTTAATGGCTTCAAGCACAACTTCTTTTGAATAACCTTTCTTTATAAGTTTATCAGTGAGTTCTTTCTTTGTGTGCATTCTCCTGCTGATATAATCAAGCGATTTATCAAAAGCCGATTTGATTTCGCTTTGTTTTACTGCGCTTGTAAGCTGTTCTTCATCAATTTCTTTATTTTCCTTAAGTCCAAACAAAACAGCGGTTTCTTTATTTAGTCCACAAAAAAAAGAGTCATCAACAAAGATATTGACTCTTGATTTATTTTTTTGCGTTTCAATTTTTGTTATAATTGGCACTTTATTACTCCGTAAAGTTTACTTTATATGGGAATTTATAGAATCCTGTTCCATATTTTTGGATAGAACCAGCACCACGAGTTCTAGCTCTGATGCTTGAAATAAGTTTTTCTGATGCTTTCACAGGCACTGCAATTTTGATAACAGGCATTGCTTCATCATTTTTTTGCTCAATAATATGGACACTGCCTTCTGAAAACAATTTGTTTACACTGCCGTAGTTTTGGTATGAAACCTTGATTTCAACTTCATTGCAGAACACCATTCTATATTTTTTAGCTTCGTTTAAAGCACCAATCGCAACATTGTTATACACTCTTGTAAGCTTGCTTTTGCCAAGTTCAACGCCACCAAAATATCTAACAACTGCCACAAGTGTGTTTGTGACATGAATTTGTTTGAGTGCTTCATAAATTGGAGCACCTGCACTGCCCGCTGGTTCACCATCATCGTTATTTTTTGCAACATTATAGGTTTCACCCAAAACATAAGCATAAGCGACATGCTTTGCTGTTTTGTTGCTTTTTTTAAGGTTTCCAATAATCATGTGCACATCGTCATCACTCTCAACATGAAATGCCATACCAATAAATCTTGACTTTTTCATATCAAGTTCAACAACACTCATCTCTTCAACAGATGTATAGTCATTTTTGACTTCAACCTTCTCTTTTCCTTCTTCTTCATAGATAGTATCAACATTAACATAACCCATAAGGTGACCACCTGAATTTTTTTACATATTAACTATAACACAAAATTTTGCAAATTCAAAACATAAATGTGAAATTTGCATAAAATACTAATTGCAATTTATAAATGCGCTATGCTATACTAAACGTGGCTTAAAAAGCAAAATTTATGAGGTGAATTATGAATATTTCTAAACGCGTAGAAAACATGTGCCCCGTAACAAAGGGTGCAAAGCACAAATCAGCACCAATTCCTGAAGAAGGTCAATGGATCACAGCCAAAGAAATCAAAGACATTTCTGGATTGACTCATGGCATTGGCTGGTGTGCCCCACAACAAGGTGCTTGCAAATTGACACTTAATGTTAAAAATGGTGTTATTGAAGAAGCTCTTGTGGAAACAGTTGGTTGTTCAGGTATGACCCACTCTGCAGCAATGGCAGCTGAAATTTTAACAGGTAAAACAATCCTTGAAGCACTCAACACTGACCTTGTTTGCGACGCAATCAATGTAGCAATGCGTGAGCTTTTCCTTCAAATTGTTTACGGAAGAACTCAATCAGCATTTTCTGATAATGGTCTTGAAATCGGCGCTGGCATGGACGATCTTGGAAAAGGTCTTTGCTCACAAGTCGGAACAAGCTATTCAACCAGACTTAAAGGACCAAGATATCTTCACATGGCTGAAGGTTACATCACAAAACTCGCTCTTGACGAAAACAGCGAAATTATCGGTTATGAATTCGTTAATCTGGGCAAAATGATGGAAGCTATCAAAGCTGGAACAAGTGCAGATGAAGCACTCAAAGCAAATCTTAAAACTTATGGTAGATATAATGAAGCAGTTAAATATATCGACCCAAGAAAGGAGTAAACTATGGTAAATTTCGAAGGTAAAGAAAAAAGAGAAGCTTCTATCAATGAGTGTTTGAAAAAATACGGTATTAAGGATTTGGAAGAAGCTAGACAAATCTGTTTGGATGCTGGCATTGATGTTGAATCAATCGTTCGTGGCATTCAACCAATCTGCTTTGAAAATGCAGTATGGGCTTACACACTCGGCACTGCCCTTGCAATTAAAGAAAATGTTAAAACTGCCGAAGAAGCTGGAAAATGGATCGGTATCGGTCTTCAAGCATTCTGCGTTCCTGGTTCTGTTGCAGACCACAGAAAAGTTGGTCTTGGACACGGAAACCTTGCATCAATGCTTTTAAACGAAAAAACAAAATGTTTCTGTTTCCTTGCAGGCCATGAAAGCTTTGCAGCAGCTGAAGGTGCAATTGGTATTGCCCTAACCGCTAACAAAGTTAGAAAAGAGCCACTTCAAGTTATCTTGAACGGTCTTGGAAAAGACGCTGCATACATCATTTCTCGTGTAAACGGTTTCACTTATGTTAGAACCGAATATGATTATTTGAACGCAAAACTCAACATTATGGAAACAAGGGCTTTCTCTAATGGTGACAGAAGCAAAGTTAGATGCTACGGCGCTGACGATGTAAACGAAGGCGTTGCAATCATGGAACATGAAAATGTTGATGTATCAATCACTGGTAACTCAACCAACCCAACCAGATTCCAACACCCTGTTGCAGGAACCTACAAAAAACTCTGCAACGAAAAAGGCAAAGCATACTTCTCTGTTGCATCAGGTGGTGGCACAGGAAGAACACTTCACCCAGACAATATGGCAGCAGGTCCTGCAAGCTATGGTATGACAGACACAATGGGAAGAATGCACTCAGATGCACAATTCGCAGGTTCTTCATCAGTTCCAGCACATGTAGACATGATGGGTCTTATCGGTATGGGCAACAACCCAATGGTTGGTGCAACCGTTGCTCTTTGTGTAGCTGTTGGTTCAAGAAA
>CAKVFH010000010.1 GCA_934746515.1 uncultured Clostridia bacterium | reverse complement strand
CTTCAAAGGGAATTTGAAAACTCTTTTGCGTTCACTGAAACAGAAGATCAGCTTATGTCTATTGAAGAAATCAAGCAAGACATGGAAAAACCAAAGGTTATGGACAGGCTTGTTTGCGGAGATGTTGGTTTTGGTAAAACTGAAGTTGCGATGCGTGCGATGTTTAAGGCGATTATGGACGGCAAGCAAGTTGCGTTTATTGCACCAACAACAATTCTTTCAGAACAGCACTACAACACTGCAAGAGCAAGAATGTTTAATTTCGGAATCAGCATTGAAGTTTTGAATAGATTTAAAAACAAAGCGCAAGTCGACAAAATTTTGGCAGGTATTGCGACTGGCGATGTTGATTTGGTTTGCGGAACTCACAGGATTTTGAGTGACGATGTTGTGTTTAAAAATTTAGGGCTTATTGTGCTTGATGAAGAGCAGAAATTTGGTGTTGAAGACAAGGAGAAACTTAAAAACAAATATCCTTTTGTTGATGTTTTGACACTTTCTGCAACTCCTATTCCAAGGACTCTTAATATGTCGCTTTCTGGAATTCGCGATATTAGCATTATTTCAACTCCGCCAAGCGAAAGATTGCCAATTCAGACCTATGTTGTGGAATACAGCGAAACTTTGGTGCGTGATGCGATAAACAGAGAACTTGCGCGCGACGGACAGGTGTTTATTTTATTTAACTGTGTTGAAAAAATTTATAGCTATGCTGAAAAGATTAGAAAACTTGTTCCTGATGCTAAAATTTTGGTGGCTCATGGTCAAATGGGTGCAAAAGAAATGGAAAAGGTTATTTATGATTTTTATCACAGACAGGGCGATATTTTGATTTGCACAACCATTATTGAAAATGGAATTGACATTGAAAACGCAAACACGCTGATAGTTTATGATGCAGATAAGTTGGGTTTGTCGCAACTTTATCAAATCAGGGGAAGAGTTGGCAGAGGTTCGAGACTAGCTTATGCATACTTTACCTATGAAAAAAATAAAGTGCTGTCGACTGAAGCTTACAAAAGGCTTGATGCGATGAGTGAGTTTTGTGATTTTGGAAGCGGATTTAAACTTGCCATGCGAGATTTGGAAATTCGTGGTGGCGGAAATATTTTTGGGGCAGAACAGAGCGGACACTTGCAAAAAGTTGGTTACGACATGTTCACAAAGCTGTTAAATGAAGCAATAAAAGAGCTTAAAGGCGAAAAAATTGAGAACTCAAATGATGTTATGGTTAAAATTGCAATTGATGCGTTTATTCCTGATGAATATATTGCGACAAGTGAAGAGAGAATGATTGCATACAAGAGAATTTCGGCGTTAGAGTCTGTTGAAAGTGTTGAAAAACTAAAATCAGAACTCACTTCAACCTATGGCAAAATTCCGCCAGAAGTTTTGAGTTTGATTGATGTTGCACTTGTTAGAAAATTGGCTCAAAAACTTAATGCGATAGAAATTGTTTCTTTTGGCAATGAAATTGATATTATTTTTGATAAAAAGGAAAGTATTATTGCAAGTGAGATTGTGACTGATGCAATTTATAAGTTCCGAATGAACTGTTCAATTGATGTCACAAACAAGCCAATGATTAAGTTTAACAAAGAAAAAACTTGCAGAGAAAACTTTGAAGTTATGAAGAAATTTTTGCTAGTTACGAAAAAAAGTAGAGAAAAAATTGACGAATCGCAAAAATAATTCAAAAGTTGTGGTTTTTTATTTAATAAAAGGGTTGATTTTTAATAAAAAATTATTTATACTTTTTTAGTAGTTATAACTCATGCTAGGGGGATTAGGTCTTGAAAAAGAAAATTTTTAGTTTATTGTTAGGCATTTGTTTGATTTTTGGCGGAATGTTCGCTTTTTCAGGCTGTTCTATTTACACTCCTGATAGTGAAAAAAAGAATGGCAATATTGTTATGAAAATTGGCGACACCGATGTTACAAAAAATGACTTAATCAATGCTTTTTATACATATTATCAAAACAACAGCAATTATTTTTCTTATTACGATCAAGAGACAATTGAACAATCATTTTATACATGGTTCACTGTTAAAACCATGGTAAATGAACTTTCGTTCAAAGCTTTATATGATGAAAAAACAAATCCGACTGGTTACATTTACTATACAAATGAAGATGCAAAAACAGTTTGGGGTTATGTTGAAGATTATTTCTATAGTCAGATTAGCACTTATGAAAAAGCTCTTTTAACCGCACAGGGTAAAAGTGAAGATGAATATCCAGAATGGCTCAAGAGCGATTCTTCAAGTGATTCAAAAACAAAATTTGAATTCTACACTTCACCAACAAAAGACATTAAGTTCACTGACAGAAGGGCAGATGTAACCAAAAAACTTACTGATGACGAAGTTTATGCAAAAGTTGCAGAACTTAAATCAAATTTGTTTAAATATGTTACATCAACTGATGATGACGGCAATGAAACAAAAGCTGATATTATGGATGATGGTTTGATTGTTAGAAATCAAGCTTATGCAAACTATGTTCAAGCATTGGTTTCAAATGCAAAGGCAAGTGGCAAATCAACAACTGTTGATGATGTTATTAAAGCTGAAGTTTTAAGAATTTATAAAGCATATTACGATTCACAAATCAGTGTTATTTTCCAAAATTATTATGTTCAAGAACAACTTCTTGATTATAACGGTCAAGGCGACAAATCAACACTAAATGATAGCGCTGTTGTTGCTTCATTCTTGGATAAATATTACACAGATATGCAAACCAACCAAATTCAAGATGCCTATGTTTCAACAATGGAATCTAAAGATGGCGCAAGTCTTGTGTTGTATCACTACAAAGGCAGAAATTATTATTTTTCAGTTCAACACGTTTTGGTTAAATTCACAGACTATTTGCAAGAACAGGTTGAAGCTATTGACGGCTACGGCGTAACAAATGCAAACGCAATCATTGCAAAAACCTACACTGAAGCAAGAGACAAGCTTGCAACTGACTACAAGCAAGCAATCTTAACAAAAGTTAACACTGACAATGAAAAGAAAACAATCATTTCGGTTGGTGATTACTATTATTATGATGAAAGCAAAAGAGAAGTTTTTGATGCTAGCAAAAACATTTTCTATGGCTATGTAAAACTTTCATCACACACTTTTGATGTTGACGGAAAACCAGTTTATTCTTACACAGATTATCAAAAAGACCCTGAAACAACAATCACACACGAATCTGATGGTGTAAGTTTGATGGCAACTGTTGAAGATGTTGTTGATGCTTTTGAAAACAACTATAAAGTTTGGGTTAAATTGGCTGAAGAAGTTTATAGTGGCACAAAAACTATTGATGAAATTATTAAAGCTAATGAAAAACAATATGAAGATCTTGAATATGTTTTGCAAGTTGCTAAAAACATGAAAGAAATAGGTTCATCACTTGATGAACTTAAGAGCAAGGTTGGTTCATTGCTTTTCATTGAACTCGAATGGATTTATTCAGGCGATTCACTTGAAAATAAAGTTTCAAACAAAATTGGTTACATTGTTTCAAACAAACCAGATAACAACATGAGTTGGGTAGTTGACTTTGCTGTTGGTGCAAGAGAAATGATTGCTGGAATGAATGATTCAGCATACACTTCACTTTCAGCTGACCAAAAAGCTGTTTACACAAAACAAGTTATCACAGATTATGGTTACCATATCATGAAGATTGAAAATGTTTATAATAATTCTTCAATTATTGACATTGAAAGCATCACTGATGATTATGATCTTGATAATGATTCAGAATACGTTAAAAACATTGTTAAACTTTTGAAGAAAACATATATTTGCACTTCATCAAATGAAACACTTTATGATTATTTCTATGACCAAGTTTATAACACACTTGTTGGAACATCAAGTTCATCAGGCACATACTTCTTGGCACTAGAATATAAATGGTTAAATAAATTCTACACAGACAACAAAATTGAAATTATCAAAAAAATGACTTATGATGAATTGTTTGCGTCACTTTCATAAAGAAAAAGCTAATTTTTAGCTTTTTCTTTTTATTTTCTCTTGTCAAAATCTGATATTTGATATTATAATAACAATATGACTGACGAAAAAGAGAGATTAAATAACAAAAAAACGGGAGAGAATGAAGCTCTCAATTTTTCTGCTGATAAAAACTTGGATTCAGATTTAAAAGTTGATGACAATAAAACAGATGGAAATGTTGACTTGAAAAATGAATCAAAAACTGAAGAAAAAAATGAAAACGCAGAAAGAAACGAAACTAAATCGGAAGAAAACCAAGAAACTAAAGATGAGAAATCTGTAGAAAAATCAGAAGATTTGGCTATTGAGCGTGCAGAAAATGAACAAGAGCAAATTGAAATTTCGTCAGAGATAGCAGAAGAAAAATTAAGTGAAGTTTTGTCATCACAAAAGCCACAAAAACGAAAGAAAAGCACAATAATAAACTTGATACTTTTGCTTGTGAACATTGTGTTCATGGTGTTTGTTGTTCGTGGGCTTATAAATAATATTGGTGAGCAGGATTTTGGCGAATATATCAAGTCGCAAGGCAACAAACTTTGGTGGCTTGCTGGTGGGGTTGGTTGCTATTTATTGTATATTTTTTCACAAACAATAATGTTCCATGCTTTGATAAAATCTTTGACGGGGAAATCAAAGTGGGGGCTTTCCTATGATATTGGTATCACTGGAAAGTATTACGACAACGTAACGCCTTTTGCGGTTGGTGGACAACCAATGCAAATTATTGAACTTTCAAACACAGGTATTTCACCAGGTGCTTCAACATCAATTCCGCTCATTAAAATGATAATCAATAGCATGGTTAGCACATTGTTAGGACTTGTGTTTTTCATTATTGGATTGTCGAAAATTACGCCAGCAAACTCGTTGTTTGCGCTTTTGTTTGTTGTGTTTGAAATCCTGGGCATAATTGGTCTTGTAATCACTATTTTAGGCGTACTTTTCATGATTATGCTTTCAACGGGCAACCTTTTCACTCGTTCGCTTATTGCTTGGCTTGTTAAGATTGGATACAAGCTTAAAATTGTAAAGAACTATCGTTTAACTCTCAAAAAATGGCTTGACCAAGTTAGTGAATATAAATCATCAATGGCATATTTGATGAAAAACAAAAAGCTACTATTTAAAATGATTTTGTATAGCTGTTTGGAGAGTTTGTCTTATGCTGGCATATCATTCTTTGTTATCATGGCATTTATTGACACAAGCTATTTAAACACGCATGAGATGAGTGTTTGGTTTATCCTTTTTACATGTATAGTAAAGTATTACATTTGCTCAATGGCTGGTTCATACATTCCACTTCCTGGCGCAACCGGTCTTATGGAAATTGCATTCATTGCGCTCTATGGTGAGTTTGTTGGTGATGCAATTGTTTGGGCGCTTTTGACTTGGCGTATATTATCTTATTATATAATTTTGCTTCATGGTTTTGTTCATGAAATTATAAAAATATCAAAAAATGTTGCCAGCGCAAAGAGAAATTCCAAACAAAAAACACCAGCGGGGGCTGAACAAAAATAAATTAAAAAAAATAAAAGCATTATAAATTTAGATTTTTATTGGTTATTATGTCAAAACTTAAAAAAATTAGAAATAGTTATGATACTATTTCTTTTTTTATGTATAAATTGCGAAAATGTGGCAACTATTGTGAGTAATTAAGGGGGAATTATGAAATCTTTTTTACTCAAAGCAAAGCATTTTTTTAAGCGCAATATTTATCCAATAACAGTTAGTTTTTGCACTGTTTTAATTCTTACAATCGTGACAATTTCGGCTTATAATTCAATTAAGGGCAGTGATGAAAATCCAGTTAAGGACTCTGGAAATGTAAAACAAGAACAAGTGATTAACACTGGTGGTGAAGAAACTGGCGGAAAAAAGGATCAAGATGATCCGGTGAAACCAACAACTTCAACTGATCCAATTATTTTTGAATTGCCTTTTGAAAACGCAACAATTTCTAAACAATACACCGACAGTTCACTTTTGTATGACAACACCACAAAACTTTGGTGCACTCATCAAGGCATTGATTTTGCTTGCAAAGAAGGCACGAAAATTTTAACTGTTTATGCTGGCACTGTTGAGAAAATCGAAAACTCAATGATGAATGGCACAACAGTTTATTTAAAGGTTAGTGATGAGCTTACGGTGGTTTACAAGGGATTGTCGTCAAATGTTACCGTTAAAGAAGGTGACAAGCTTGCTAAAGGCACTGTGATTGGCACAATAACAAGCTTTTTGGCTGAAAAAGCTGATGGTGTGCACCTGCATTTGGAACTTTTGAAAAACAACAAGCTTATTGATCCAACTGAATATTTTTCATTTAATAAATAAAAGGTATTTTACCTTTTATTTTTATTTGCTTTTTGTTTTATTTCCTAATATAATAATTATGTAAAGTTAGGTTGGGAGATTATTATGAATAAAACAAAAATTGTTTGCACAATTGGTCCTGCTTGCAGTGACGAAGAGACATTAAGACGAATGATGCTTGCTGGCATGGATGTTGCCAGATTTAACATGAGCCATGGAACTCATGACAGCCATCGTGAGCTTATTGACAAGGTGAAAAAAATTCGTTTTGAACTTGGTCTTCCAGTTTCAATCATGATTGACACAAAAGGTCCTGAAATCAGAATCAAACAATTTAAAAATGGAAAAATCAATCTTGTTCCAAATCAAGATTTTGCAATCACAACTGAAAATGTTTTGGGTGACTCTTCAATTGTTTCAGTGACTTACGATAAGTTTCCAGAAATCGTTAAAAAGGGAACAAGAATTTTGCTTAATGATGGTTTGATTGAACTTGTGGCTGACAGGGTTACCGATAGGGTGGTTTACACAAAGGTTGTTGTTGGTGGTGAACTTTCAAACAACAAATCAATCAACTTGCCAAGTGTTGAACTCAATATGGAATATTTGAGCGATGTTGACAAAAGCGACCTTGCATTTGGTGTTGAACAACAAGCGGAAGTTTTTTCAATCTCGTTTGTAAACCATGCGCAAGATGTTATTGATGTTAGAAACTACCTAAAATCGCTTGGCGATAATGATTCATTTATCATTGCAAAGGTTGAGTCAGCCAAGGGTGTTGAAAATCTTGATGAAATCATTGACGCTGCTGATGGTGTTATGGTTGCGCGTGGCGATATGGGTGTTGAAATAAACTTTGAAAAACTTCCACATATCCAAAAGGTTATGCTTGAAAAAGCAAAAAATAAGGGCAAGTATTCAATCACTGCAACACAAATGCTTGAGTCAATGATCACAAATTCAAGACCAACAAGAGCCGAAATTTCAGATGTTGCTAACGCAATTTATGACGGAACATCAGCAATTATGCTTTCAGGTGAAACAAGTGCCGGAAAATATCCTGTTTTAGCAGTTAGCACAATGCAAAAGATTGCTACCGAAACCGAAAATGAAATTTTATATTGCAACGAGCTTGGCAACTATCCACAAACAAAAGATGTTACTTGCGGTATTGGCTATGGTGCTTGCGCACTTGCAACATCTCTTAACGCAAAGGCAATTTTGGTTACAACAAATTCAGGAAACTCCGCTGAAAGCATTAGCAGATTTAGACCTGAATGTGATATCATAGCATTAACACCAAACTTTAGAGCATTTAACAGACTTGGAATGTTTTGGGGAGTAACTCCACTTCTTGATAAAGTTTATTATGATACAGATGAACTTTTAAAGTCTGCAAGAGTTCGCGCTCTTCAGTCTAAACTTGTAAAAGATGGCGACTTGGTTATCCAGACTGCTGGTCTTATGACTGGAATTTCTGGTTCTAACACCTTGGTTGTAGCTGAAATTAACAAAGGAGAATTAACAAGTGAAGAATAAATTAAAGAATTTATTTTTGGCACTTATTGTTGCTGTTTCACTTCCGCTTGTCACACTGCTCACTGCGTGCGGTGCAACCCCTTCAAGTGAAATAACCGGTATTTTGTTTGATTCGATGAAATATGACGAAGCAACTGGTGTGTCAGTTTTTGAAATTGATAAGGGAGTTACAACTAACCTTACATACAAAATCTATCCTTCTTCTGCATCGGGCTACAAGGTTTATTTTGACCCTATTGATAAAGGTACTGCTGAAAACTCTTCAAGATTTACTTTTAAAGATGGAAGTATCACAATAAATTCAAATAACTTTGAAGATGTTAGATACAAGGTTAGGGTGGGTGACTATTCAGACACTTGCATCATCAGATTAAAACAATATCCAATCGAAATTTCGACTGATGAAAGTGAGATTGTTCTCAACACTTTTGATGTTAAAGCTATAAATGTCAGAGCGAAGTTTGTAAATTCCGCCGGAGTTGTTACAACCAAAAATATCACAGAAAATGATTTCAATTTCTTGGTTGAATCAAGTGATGAAACTATTATAGATATTCCAAATAAAAATCGTTTGAAGTTTTCACCATTTAGAAATGAAGCAGCGGAAGCAACTGTTAAAGTTACGCTTTTAAACGGATCAAACGAGTCAACGGGGCTATCGTTTGAGATTAAAGTTAAAGTTGTGCAAAATGTTTCAGATTCGTTTGTGATAATGTCAGGAATTGATAAATTTGTTAAAAATAACGACAGTGTTGAAATCAACTATTCTGATTTGGAGACTGAAAATGGATTTAAAGCACTTAAATTTAAAATTTACGCCTTAAATACAAATAAAGTCTTGGTTAAAGATGAAAACAACTATTCAATTTACCTTTCAAGCAAAAAGTTTGCAAAATTAAGCGATGATGAAAAGTATGTTTTAATCAATGGTTCAGTTGAAAATGGCTATGTTTTAAAATTAAGAGTGATTTATTCTGGATTAACCATGGGTGATAGTTCAACATTTTCAGTAAATATCAATATAACAATTAAAAGATAATAAGAAAAACACCTTTTTTAGCAAAAAAACACTGCTAAAATGGGTGTTTTTTTCTATTAGGTATTGAAATTTCAAAACAATTATGATATAATAATGATAAGTTGTTATAAAAAAATAAAAGAAATTCATACCTAAATGCCGATTTTATCGCATTTTATGATTTTTTTAGATAAAAATTTTAAAAACAGTATTGACATTTTAGCATATCTGGTATATAATACTATCGACAAAGGGGGAAGGTAAAAATGAAAAGAAAGAATTTATTTTTATCACTAATAAGCAGTGTACTTGTAGCTGTTGCTATTATCACAGTTACAATTGTTTCAGTTATTAAACCAAATACAAAACCAAAGGGTGACAAGGGTAACCAAGGTGACAACATCAGTATCGTTACCGATGACGAAAAATACGATATTGAAAACAATTTCAATAGAAATGGTTCTGAAGAATATCCATACATTATCTATTCAGCTGATTCATTCAAGAATTTGATTTCTAAATTTGGTGGCGAAAAGAGAGTTATCACAAAACCAGCTACCGAAACTGTTGAAATTGATGGCGTTCAAACAGAAGTTCTTAAAAAGGACTCTGAAGGTCATTTGATTTTCGAAAGAGTATTAGACGCTGACGGTAAAGAAATTTATGGTGTTTATAACTTTGTATTCGCTAGAGATGTTGATTTCAGCGAAACTGAATATGTAACATTATTTAACGCTGGCAAACCATTTATTGGAAACATTGATGCTAAAGGTTTTGCTTTAAAGAATGTTTCAATTGGTGTTACAACAGAAAATCTTATGACAAAATTCAGCTTTATTAACGCAAATAAGAGATATGCTCGTATTGCACTTTTCGGCGAAATTGAAGGTTCAGTTATCAAAAATATGAAAGTTGAATCTTTAAATGTAAGTGTTGCAAGTGATGTATTTGCATACATTAACGATGCTCAATACGCTTATGCTGATGGTCAATTCGCTGAATTGGTTGTTGCAGGTATTGCAGGTGTTGCTAAAAATGCAACTATCTCTTCTGTATCATTAGATGCTAGAATTTCTGGTTCATCTTATGCTCTTAAAAACGAGGGAAATGCTTTGATTGCAGACAATGCAATGGGTGGTGTTGTTGCAGTAGCTGAAAACTTGACAGTTGATAGTTCAAAAGTAAGCGTTTCAATTTCTGCTAATGCAGGTAGTGAATACTTGATTGGTGGTGTTGCAGCTTATGGTAGAATTGCAAAAGTTTCTAACAGTGAAATTGCTGTTGCTATTGACGCTTCATACTCACAAAGATTAACAATGGCTGGTATGTTCGCTTATGCTAGAGCTTTGGAAGCAACTGATTGTTCAGTAAACTTCGTTTTGAATGAAACAGCAAGCCAAGAAGCTAGAAATGCTTATGTAAACGAACTTACAAACGGAAACACAACTCTTGCTCAAGCTGGCAAAATGTCAACTGCAGCAGGTATTGCTTGTGTAATTAGAGCAAACGATTCAACACAAAAAACTGTTATTTCAAATGTAACTGTAAAATCTAATGTTGATTTTGATTGTATCTTCGCTGGTGCTATTCTTGACACATACAGCACAAGCCCAACAACAAAAGATTTAATCACACTCACAGATATCATTGTTGATGCAAATGCAAAAGTTCTTGCTCTTCATGGATTTGCTAGACAACTTGTTGCAACAACTGTTTCTTACGGTGATGCAAAACTTGCAGAAGGTTACTTCAACATCAAGATTTCTGGTTCAGCTAGACTTAATAAATATATCTCATCTGTAAATGCAACTGAAACTGTAACTCGTGGCGGTGCAACAATCTTCACAGCTGCTGAAAAGAAATATGTTTCATACCTTTACAAAGATTTGTTTATTCAAGTTACAAGCGATGCTGATACATGCTTCATGAATGGTTTTGACAGATTTAGCATCAAAACAAATTCATTTGGTTCATATACAGTTATTGCTGGTTAGTGAAAATTAAAAAAAGTGCTTCGGCACTTTTTTTGTTTGCAAAAAATTTGATAATATGAATAACTTTTCAAAAAGGCAGGTGATTTTTAAACTTGCACAACTTTTTAATTTTAAGTTTCGGTATAAAAATTTGAGTGGTGCAAGGGAATATTTAGAGTATTGGGTTAAAAATTTTTGCCTTGTGACTGAGAAGTTCACTATAAAAAATAAATATGGATAGACTTATTTCGTGAGCCATTCATGTTTTTTGTTTGACATTGTTTTAATAAATATTATATATTTATTATGCAAGGAACTAAAGGAAAGGTAAAAATGAAAAAAACCTTAAAGTTATTACTTATTTTTATTGGTGGACTTACTGCTATTATTGCTGGTGCAATCGGTGGCTATTTTATCATCTCTAAAAATAGAACTTTTTATATTTATGATGTAAGGTTGGTTGAGCCTATTGATGGAATGTCTGGTTATATTTACACAGACAAAGAAGGCGAGTACACTTCAATAAACAATCAAACTGTTTATATGAACAGCACAAAGACAAACATTTATCCAATTGCTGTTTTTGCATCTTCTTCAATCAATTCAACTGATGTTAAAATCACTTCATCAGATCCAACCATAGCCAAAATTATTTATAAAAACGGCGCTTGCTTTGTTCAATATTTAAAAGAAGGTTTTGTGACAATTACTTCTGAACTCCATGGGGTAAAGGATAGTTTTTCAATTCAGATTTACGACCAATTGCCAAGCGACTTCAATGTTTATGACTATGAATACTATGGCGATTATGCAGAGCTTTTCCCAAACACGCTTGTTTCTTATGCAGACAACGAAGAGTATAGATATAAATATTTCTTAAACAATGTTTCAAACACTGGAAACAACACAAATGTTGACGGTGATTTGATTAGACTTGATCAGTCAAACTTGGATGAGAGTGTATTTTCGAGTGTTTATATTGATTCTGCAACCAACGAACTTGTTGTGAAATGCAAAACTCCTGACGTTGCACAAAAAGATAATATCGACAGCACTATTGTTCTGCAATCTTTCTATTATTCTGAAGACGGAAAGGTTGTTATTGAAAACGAATATATTGTAAAAATTCATATTGTTTTGTATATTCCTGAATTTTTGCAACTTGAAGTGTCGTCAACGCCAGATTTTGATGAAGGCATTGTTTACACCAACACACAAAAAATTGATATTTCGTCAATAACCGATGAAGAAATTTTGGCTGATCCAAGTTTGCTTGATGATTATCTTTCAGCTGAAAAAGCAGAAAACTATCTTTCAAAAAACGGCGAAAAAGCGACATATAATGTTTATTTAACAGATAGAGTTAAAAAACTTTATGTTAAAGTTAGAATGGTTTACACAAATGGCGATATTGTTTACTTGAAAGACGGAAATGATGCTGATTTCACAATTAGCAATCCTGCGCTTTGCAAGATTGGGCCAACAAATGATTACTACATTATGACGCTCGATAAAACCAACTATTTCACAAGCTCAAGCGTGGCTTCGTTTGATATTGGTGTGTCAGTAAAAGGTTTCACTTTTAGCTTCAATTTTGAGTTTTTGTATAGAGAATCAACCGCTGAAAACATTTCATTATTCTATGATTACAATTCTGAAACAAAGATTTACACATACAAATATTGGGATGAAAGAGCAAGATTTATCAATGAAATCTATGACGAACAGGGCAATGTTATCGGGTTTGGAGCATAAACATGGTGCCTGATAAATTTTTGGAGTTTTACTATGGAGAATATAAGATTGTTGACCTGCACAGACTCACAAAAGAAGATGCAAAAATAGAGCTTATAAATGCGATTAACTCGGCGGACATAAACATAAAGTGCTTGGTGATTGTTCATGGATATCATGGTGGCACGGTTATTAAAAATCTCGTCAGAAAAGAATTTCAAAGTGAATTTATTCAGGAAAAAATCAATCTCGATGCCGGCAGAACCATTTATAAGTTAAAAAATTAGAATAAATTTTCAAAATCTATGGAAAATTGGTTTCAAATATGTTAAAATATTGTTAGAAACCAAATAAGGAGCAAGTTTATGGATATTTCTAAAAAAACACTAATTGCCACACTAATCATTAACATTATGCTTATTGCAATTTCTGTTACATGTATGATTGTTACAAAATTCAATAATGTTGTTTTGTGGTTGTCTGTTGCTATGATTATTCTTGTTTGCATTTCATCTATAATCATTTGGCGTTACGGAAAAGAATTTAAAAAATAAAACAAATTAAACCAATCAAGCTTAGGTTAAACCAACTTGGTTGGTTTTTTTGTTGCAGAAATTTTCTTCATCACAAACGAAAAGATGTGCGTTCAAGATTTTGTGAATAATACTTTAAAAAACTGACAATATTTATGAAGGTGGTGTTTATGAATAAAAGATCAGTTTCTGCAACAATTTTAATAATGTTTATGGCGCTGTTTTTTGCTGTTGTTGGTTCATGTTTTTCGTTTTTCGTTTACAAGAAAACCAGAACAATGGTTAGTGCTGTTGGACTTGTTTCTGATGAAAAAATAGAAGTATTTTACAATGAAAAATTAACTAAAAAAGCAAACAAACTTAAATTGTCTAACATGGATATTGGCTTGAAACCTGCAACTGGTGAGGTTGATTCGGAAACACAGATTCCGTCCACCATTGACGACAAGGGAACAAGTGAAGGCTATTATGCTACTATTTATGTCAAGAGCAGTGTGAACTTTAGGGTTATTTTGACCAATATTGTGATTAAATCTGACCATAACGAAGAACTTATCAATGAAGAGAAAAAGAATATTTTTGTGGCGGTTATGGATCTAAAAAATTCGGTTAAAACTCTTGAGAAAAATGGAGTGGAGATTTGTAATTTTGTTGATGTTTCCAAGCCTATAAAAATCACGTTTTTGATTTGGCTTGGAAGTTTAGCAAGCGATGAACTTGAAGGTGCTGACATTAGTTTTGATATTAAATTTATTGCAATTTAGTATTATTATTAGTTAAGTTAATCATAATAAAATTATGAAACTAAAAGGATTTGTTAAAGGTGCATTAGTTTTAATATTTTTTAATTTGATTGGCAAGATTGTGGGAGCAATTTATCGAATTCCGCTTGCCAATTTGTTGGGACCAGTGGGTATTGGAGAATATCAACTGGTTTTTCCGCTATACTCATTATTGCTTGCAATTTCTATTTCTGGTGTCCCTGTTGCAATTTCAAGAATTGTTGCAGAATATAACAGCAAAGGGCAATTTGGAGACGCAAAACGACTTTTGAGACTTGCAATTGTTTACTTACTTGCTGTTTCATTGGTTGGAACGGGACTCATTGTTGTTTGTGCAAAGTTCATTGCCAAAATACAAGGTAATCCTGAAATATATTTATGCTATTATGGAATTGCTCCGTCAATTCTGTTTGTTGGAATTTTGTCGGTATTTAGGGGCTATTTTCAGGGCAATTTAAACATGATGCCGACCGCTCTTTCAAATTTAATTGAGCAGGTGGGCAAGCTTGCGTTTGGTTTGATATTTTCAACAAGACTTATAAAGTTTGGCGTGGTTTATGGTGTTTTGGGTGCGCTTTTGGGCATATCTGTAAGCGAATTTTTGGCGCTCGTGTTTCTTTCATGTTACTATCTTTTTTACGCGAGAAAACACAAGCAAACAAGTCTTATGGTGCTCACAAAAAGACAGATTTCAAAACAGCTTATCATGACATCATTGCCAATAACTTTTGGCGGAATTGCGGGGCCTATCACTGCAATTATTGATAGTTTGCTTGTTGTGAACTTGCTGATGTTTACTGGATTTTCATCGGCAAATGCGACTTCACTTTTGGGTATTCAATCTGGCATTGTTGATCCACTTTTAAACATTCCGACAATGATTGCGGTATCAATTTCGGCATCGCTTTTGCCAAATCTTACAAAAGTTTATGTGCAAAAGAAAGATGATGAAGTTAAAAGTCTGATTGAAAAAGCTTTTCAAATCACAATGAGTGTTGCAATTGTTTGTTCAATCTGTTTTGTTATTTTTGGCAAGCAAATCTTGTCGCTTTTATACAGCAGAACGCTATCGGAAATTCAGCTTGACACGGCAACAAAACTATTGTTTTTGGGTGGAATCAATCTTATTTTGCTGTCGCTTGTTCAAGTGTCGGCAGGGGTACTTCAGGGAATGGGAAAGCAGAATTTTACTGTAAAAACCATTTTAATTGGTTCTGGACTGAAAGTAGTTTTAACACTTGCTTTGGTTAGTTTAAGGGCGGTGAATATTTATGGTGCAATGATTTCTGGCGGGATTAGTTATCTTATGGTTTTTGCGCTCAACTATGGAAAAATCATGAAAGAGACAACGGCGAGAATCAGCAATGTGTTTTTTAATGTGTCAATTCAAGAGTGTTTGGTTTGCTTGTTTGCATTCTTTTCAAATATGCTTTTCAAAATGACTTTTGGCAATAATGTTGCACTTTTTGGTGGTGGAATAACCGCAATCATAATTTTCATTGTGACATATTATATTTTGTTTTTAATTGATAAGCCAAAAACAATTTCTTCTTGATAATTTTAAGCAAATTTGCTATTATATTGTCATGAAGATAAAAATTAAAAATGTCGAGTTAAAATCAAATGCAATTCTAGCGCCAATGGCAGGTTACACCGACATGGCATTTAGGCATTTGTGTTTAGAAATGGGGGCGGGGCTGGTTTGCACAGAAATGGTGAGCAGCAAAGCGCTACATTATAAAAATAAGAAAACCGAAGAGTTGTTGGAAAAATTTGATTGTGACACACCAACCGCTGTGCAGTTGTTTGGGCATGAGCCTGAAATTATGGCAGAAGCGGTTAGAAATCCATTGCTTTCAAAGTTTGATGTTATAGATATTAACATGGGTTGCCCAGCTAGAAAAATCATTTCAAATGGTGACGGGTCAGCTCTTTTGAAAGATAAAGAACTCGCAAGACAAATCATAAAAGCATGCGTTGATGCGACTGAAAAGCCAGTTACTGTAAAGTTTAGAATAGGTTATGAAGCAGATGAAAACATTGCGGTTGAGTTTGCAAAAATGTGCGAAGAAGCTGGGGCAAGCGCCATAACGGTTCATGGAAGAACGACCGCGCAGGGCTATTCAGGCAAGGTTGATTATGAGACTATTGGGCTTGTAAAACAGGCTGTTAAGATTCCAGTTTTTGCAAATGGCGATTGCAGAACCAAAGAAGATTTTGAAAGAATTTTAGCTATAACAAAAGCTGACGGCGTTGCAATTGGCAGGGGAGCGGTTGGCAGACCTGAATTTTTTGCGGAATTATTTAATAAAAAATGCGAGATTAACAAGCTTGAACAAATAAAGTTTCATTATGAAACGCTTATTAAAATTTACGGCGAAAAGTATGTTGTTAAATTTATGCGCGCACATCTTGCTGGATATTTATCGGGCGAATACAAAAATTCTGAACTTTTGGTTAAATTGTTAAAAATGGAAAAATATAGCGAAATTTTAACGAATTTACAGGATTTTCTAGGCAAAAAATAAAAAATACAGGTTGTTATTATTTGACAACCTGTTATTTTGTTTATTATAATAAATACGTGATAAAATCACATAGATTATGAAAAGAGGTTAAGTTTTATGAAAAAGAAAACTTTTAAAGATATTGATGTCGTTGGCAAAAGAGTTTTTGTCCGCGTAGATTTTAATGTTCCACAAGATGATAATGGAAAAATTACTGATGATACTAGAATTCGTGCAGCACTCCCAACAATTAAATATTTGGTTAAACAAAATGCAAAGGTTATTCTTTGCTCACACCTTGGTCGTCCAAAGGGTGTTGTTAATGAAAAATATTCTTTGGCACCAGTTGCTGAAAGATTGTCAGAACTTTTGAACATGCCTGTTGCTATGGCAAAAGATGTTATTGGACCAAGTGCAAAAAAACTTGTTGCTGATATGAAAGACGGCGAAATTGTTTTGCTTGAAAATGTTCGTTTCCATGCTGAAGAAGAAGCAAATGATCCTGAATTTGCAAGAGAGCTTGCAAGCCTTGCAGATGTTTATGTTAATGATGCTTTTGGAACAGCTCACAGAGCTCATGCTTCAACTGCAGGCATTGCTAAATTTTTGCCAGCTGTTGCAGGATTTTTGATGGATAGCGAAATCATGGCGCTTTCAAATGCTGTAAACAATGCTGAAAAACCACTTGTTGTTATCTTGGGTGGCGCTAAAGTTTCAGATAAAATCAATGTGATTTCAACACTTATGACAAAGGCTAACACACTTTTGATTGGTGGGGCAATGGCAAATACATTCCTTGCAGCAAAAGGTTACAATGTTGGTTTCTCAAAATATGAAGCTGATAGAATTGATGTTGCAAAAGAACTCATGGAAAAAGCTGAAAGCTTGAATGTTAATTTGGTTTTGCCTGTTGATGTTTTGTGCGGAAAAGAATTTGCTCCAAAAACAAAATGCAAATCTTTTGCTGTAGACAAAATTGGTGAAGGTTATCAAGCAATGGATATTGGCAAAAAGACAAGAAAACTTTTTGCTAAAGAAATTAAGAATGCAAAAACAATCATCTGGAATGGTCCTATGGGCGTGTTTGAATTCAAAAAATTCAGCAAAGGCACTCTTGCAGTTGCAAAAGCCATTGCAAAATCTAGTGCTGTTTCAGTTGTTGGTGGTGGCGATTCAGCTGCAGCTTTGCAACAACTCGGTTATGCAAACAAAGTTACACACCTTTCAACAGGTGGTGGTGCAACTCTTGAATTTTTGGAAGGAAAGAATTTGCCAGGCGTTGCTATGCTTGAAGATAAAGACGAAGGCAAGAAGACAAAAACTCCAGATTTTAGTTCAATTGACTTAAGAACAATCAACAAAGCTAAAACAGCAACTAAAAAACCTGTTGTAAAATCTAAAAATTCAACAAAAAAATAGGGTGAATATGGAAAAAATTATTGCAGCTAACTGGAAAATGAATAATGATTTTTCAGATATTAAACCATTTGTGAAATTTGTGAAGAAAAATCTTAAAAACAGAAAAGGACTCGTTGTTTGTGTGCCATCTGTCATGATAAAAACTCTTGCTGACACTGCAAAGGGCGTTTTTGAAACTGGTGCAGAGAACTGCTATTTTGAAGAAAAGGGTGCTTTTACTGGTGAAATTTCTGCAAACATGGTTAAAAGTGCTGGCGCAAGCTATTCAATTATTGGTCACAGCGAAAGAAGACAAATTTTTGGAGAGACCAATGAAATGCTCAATAAAAAATTGAAAGCATGCTTGAAAAATGACTTAAAAGTTATTTTCTGTATTGGTGAAACTTTGGAAGAAAAGTCAAAATATAAATCTGTTTTGAAAAAAGAAATTCTTGAAGGTTTTGAAGGCATTACAGATTTTTCAAATATCGTTATTGCTTATGAGCCAATCTGGGCAATCGGAACTGGCAAAGTTGCCACAACTGACGATATTTCAAAGATTCACTCATACATTAAAAATTTAGTAAAAGAAAGCTTTGGTGCTGACATTGCTGTTTTGTATGGTGGAAGTGTAAAACCTTCAAACAGCAAAGAAATCTTGGCTCTTTCTGAAGTTGATGGTGTTTTGATTGGTGGGGCAAGCTTAAAGGCTGAAGATTATGTTAAAATAGCAGAGAGTAGATAAGGAAACTATGTGGATTGATATTTTACAAATGCTGATGCTGGCGCAAACAGAACAAGAGAAGAGAATGACCATATTGGGTTTGATTTTCTTTGGTTTTTTCTTGTTTGTTTTGGTGCTTGATAGTTTTTCAAAAGGCAAATTGATTCCATCAAAAGGACCACTTAAAAAAATTGTAATATTTATTTTTGTTATTGTGGTTATTGTGGCAATTTTACTGCGTTTTGTTTATAAATAACTTGAAAACTCAAAATTTATATGTTATAATACACTCGTTTTAGGGGGACTTATGGAAAATTTATTTGCTTTAATTTGTGCAGATGAAAATAAAGCTACGGCTTCTTGGATTGTTAATTCATTTCCTGTAATAAAAATTGTTATCATGGCTCTTTTGGCGCTCTTGTCTTTAACACTGATTATTTTGGTTGTTATGCAAAAGGGTGAAACAAATGGTTCATCAGCAATTACTGGAAGAAGTGATACATTTTACAATAGAAACAGAAAAACAACACTTCAAGGTGTTATCAAAGTTTTGACTATTGTTTGTGCTTCAGTTATGATGTTCTTGTGTTTATTGTTCATGATTTTGTCACAAATTTATACAGGCACAGTTGCTTAAAATTAAATGTTAAAAACAATGCTTTCGGGCATTGTTTTTTTATGCTATTTTTGTAGCAATAATATATTTACTAATTTTTTATTATTTTTTGTGAATTTTTATGAATTTTATTTCGTATTTTTCCATTGATTTAATGCATAATATCTCCAATAATGCGGAAACTATAAGTAAAGGAGATAGTTTATGATTATTACAAATATTATTGCACTTTGCATTCTGATTTTGGGTGCTTTTAACTGGTTCACAATCGGTGTATTTTCTTGGAACTTCTTGAGCTGGATTTTTGGCATTGGAATTTTCGTTAGAATTTTGTACGCATTGGTTGGTATTGCTGGTGTTTGGATGCTCATTCAACTTTGTGTGCGCAGAAAAAAACTTTTTAGCGAAGATGAAACAATGATGAAAAGATAAAAAACATAAATTAAAATGGCTTTTTATAGCCATTTTTTTAATGCTTAAAATTTGATTTATATTTTTTTAATACCTGGCGACATTTATAAAAATTCAATCAAAGAGTATTTTAATGCGGAATTATTTGTGCTAAATATTTAGATTTTGTCTATATTTAGACTTGTGGCTATTTTAATGCATAATTATTTTTTGATTTAATGCGTGATTTTGGATTTATTGTGATGTAATTTATTATGAATAAGCAAAAATTTGTGCTAAAATTGGGGTATAGAAAATTTAAATCAAAGGAAAACAAATGCAGATTGTTGAATATGATAAGAAATACACGGAAAATGTGAAAGATTTGCTGGTTGAGCTTCAAGAATTCATTGTTTGCATTGATGATTGGAAGCTCAACATCATGACCGCCCAGTATAGAGAAGAATATTTCCAAAAGACCATGGAGCAATGCTTAAATGAAAACGGTGTTATGTTTTTGGCGGTGGAGAATGATTCAGTGCAAGGCATGATTTGTGGAAAAATAGACGAAGATGAAAAATATGATAGTTGTTTTTACAAATGTCCAAAGTCGGCAAGTGTTGAAGAATTGATTGTTAGCAAAAATGCAAGAGCCGGTGGAGTTGGTTCTAAACTTTTGGAAACGATTGAGAGATTTTTTAAAGACAAAGGCTGTGAATACTGTTATATTGATGTTTTTGAACCAAACACAAACGCTATTGGATTTTATGATAAAAAAGGTTACAAAACAAGAATGAGAACTATGGGCAAAAAACTTTAGGAAAAAGTATGCGAGAAATAAAATTTCACTTTCCAACAAATAAAGAGTTCAATAAAGAAATAAATTGTAGCAAAAGGAAATAATAAAATAAGGTGGGAAACATGGAAAAAGGGTATTGGGATTTATCACATTTATACAAGTCGAATGCTGATTTTGAAAAAGACTTGAAAATGGCTGAAAAATTAGAAAAGAATATTGAAAAATTTAAAGGAAAATTAACAGAAAGTGATGTGATTCTTGAATTTTTCAAGGCTGACGCGGATTTGTCTCAAGTTTTGGAAAAACTGGCAGTTTATGCTTTTTGCAAAAAAGACGATAACGGAAAAGATAAGCAAAACACAAAAAACTATGAAATTATCAATAATTTTTTTGCTAAAATTGGTGAGAAATTGGCATTTTCTAAAGTGGAGCTTTCTAAACTTGATGAGAGTTTTTTGAATGGTCTGAAAGTTGATTCAAGATTTGCTGATTTTAACAGAACTATTGAAGATATTATCAGATACAAAAAACACACACTTCCAGAAAAACAGGAACAGACAATGTCAAAAATTTCTGCATTTTCATCAACTGATGATATTTTTAGAATACTCAGCAATTTGGAAATGAACCATGGATCATTTGTTGATGAGAATGGCAAGGAAATTAAGATGTCTCCACAGAATTACAATTTGTGCATGAACTATCCAAACGCGGATGTTCGAAGAAAAGTGATGGAAGCGTATTATGGTGAATATGGCAAACTTATTCAGACTTACGCAGGACTGTTGTCATCGCACATAAAGTATGAAAATTTCACCGCAAAAGAGTATGGATTTGATTCAGTTTTGGACATGAAATGCTATGGCGAAGAAGTGGATAAAAAAGTCATGCTTGAAAATATTAAAAATGTTTCGGCTAGGAAAAATTTGTTGCATCGTTATTTTGAAGCAAAACGCAAAATTTTGGGTCTTGACGAGTTTTATACATCTGATATTGGCACGCAAATTTACAACGATGACAAGAAAATGGAAGATTACGACGAAGTTGTAAAAGACATTGCAGAATCACTCAAGGTTTTGGGTGAAGATTATGTTCAAAAATTTAATGAAGCGGTCGAAAATGGCTGGATAGACGCGTTTCCTAGAGAAAACAAGACAAGTGGGGGTTACACAATTTCTGCTTTCGGAACGCACCCATATATCCTTTTAAATTTTGACGGAACAAGGGAATGGGCATCTGCTTTGACTCATGAATTTGGACATGCAATGCACTCATATTATTCAGCAGAAAATCAGCCTTTTGTGAAGAGCGAATACACATTGTTTGTTGCGGAAATTGTTTCGCTTTTGAATGAAGTTTTGTATAATCGTTATTTGATTTCAAAGACAAGTGACAAACGCGAAAAAATGAAACTTCTTGCTGAATTTTTGCAATTATTTGAACTTAACGTTTACGATTCTTCAATGCTTGCTGAATTTGAATTGTTTATTCATGAAGAAATTGATAAGGGGGAATCTCTCACAGCTGAAGATTACACAAATAAGTTTAAACAGCTTGCAGAAAGCTATTTTGGAAAGGATGTTAAACTTTGCAAAAACTATGAGTTTGGCTGGAGCAGAAAGTCGCATATTTATCGCGATTATTATTTGTATAAGTATTCGCTTGGGCTTTGTTCGGCTTGCACTTTGGCTGAAAATATTTTAAGCGATAAAACTGGCGAAGCACTTGCAAAATATAGAAAATTCTTGACGCTGGGTGGGTCAATGGATCCTGTGTCTGAACTTAAAGTTGCAGGTTTAGATGTGCTTTCTGATGATATTTATAAAAAAGCGTTCGGAATGTTTGAAGAATATTTAAACGAACTTGAAAATTTGATGTAAAACGATAGGTTAAAGATGAAATAATTTGATTTAAGTTTCATTTTTAACCTATTTTTTATTTATTTTTTAAAAATATTTTGCGATATTTTTTTAATAGAGTTATAAAAGTTTGACCTTGTGAAACAAAATAAATATAATAGAATTGTATTAGTATATAATAGGAGCGTAATATGAGCAAATATATTATCGTAACTGGTGGTGTTATCACAAATTTGGGTAAGGGAACAACGGCCGCAAGTCTTGGTAGACTTTTGAAAAATAGGGGCGTTAAAGTTTCCATGCAAAAATTTAATCCATACCTTAATGTTGACCCAGGAACAATGAGTCCTTATCAGCATGGTGAAGTTTTTGTGACTGAAGACGGCACAGAAACCGATTTGGATATTGGTCACTATGAAAGATTTTTGGATATAAATCTTGGCAAGATAAACGATATTTCAGGCGGTATTTTGTTTTCATCAGTTATCAACAAGGAAAGACTTGGTAAATATGTTGGCTCAACAGTTTCTATTGTGCCACATGTCACAACTGAAGTTAAAGAGTGCATTTTGGCAAACGATGACAAAAAGTTTGATGTGGTTATTGTTGAAATTGGTGGAACAATCAACGATGAAGAAACAAATATTTATCTTCAAGGCGTGCGTCAACTCATCTCTGAAGTAGGGCAAGAAAATGTTTTTGTTATGCATGTTGACTTTTTGCCACATGTTGAAGTTACTGGAGAAACAAAAATTGAACCAGTGCAAAACTCTATTCAAAAACTCAATGCCTTGGGAATTAACCCTGATGCTATTGTTTGCAGAACTGGAAAAGACGAAGTTTTGGACACTGAAACAAAGGCAAGGATTGCAAGACGTTGCTTCCTTAAAAACGAAAAATGTGTTGCTCAAGTTCCAGACCTTGCAACAGTTTATGAAATTCCTTGTGTGCTTCAAAAAGAAGGCCTAGATGATATAATTTTAAAGAAATTCAAGATAAATGTACCAAAAGCTGACTTAAAATCATGGGATTTCATGGTATATAATTTCAAAAATACTGACTATACTGAAGTTAAATTTAATATTGTTGGAAAATATACAAAAGTTCCAGATGCCTATATTTCAGTTGAAGAAGCAATCAAACATGCATGTGCATACAACCAAATCAAGCCTGTTATTGAATATATTGATGCTGAAGATGTTGAAGAAGTTGGTGCTGAAAAACTTTTGAAAGGTGCAAAAGCAATAATTGTTCCAGCAGGCTGGGGAAATCGTGGTTTTAATGGCATGATTGAAGCTTCAAGATATGCTCGTGAAAACAAAATTCCTTATCTTGGACTTGGCTTTGGCTTGCAAGCTGCAATTGTTGACATTTCAAGAAATGTTTTGAATATGAAAACAGCAAACTCAACAGAGCTTGACCCTAACACAGAGTTTCCTGTTATTGACATTATGGAACAGCAAAAAGCATTGGTTATGAAGGGTGGAACAAACCGTTTGGGTTCTTATAAATGCGTTCTTGATCCTAAATCAAAGCTTGCTAAACTTTATGGCAAAGAGCTTATTGAAGAGAGACATAGACATCGTTATGAAATCAATGGTGCATACTCTGAAAAATTTGAGCAAGCTGGCATTCAGTTCGTTGGAATGAACCCAGAAAGCAAACTTATTGAAGCTATTGAACTTCAAAATCATCCATTCTTTGTTGGTGTAAACTTCCAGCCAGAATTTAAGTCTAAACCATACAGACCACATCCAATTTATCTTGGTCTTGTGAACACTGCAAAAAGTGTTAGATAAACAAAAAAACACTCTAAACTAAAAATTGGTTTGGTGTGTTTTTGTTTGATTTTATTTTCAAAAACAGGTGAATTTAATGCGTAATTATTTCTATAATTTTGCATTATTTTTGATTTTTAGAAGCATAAAAAAGAATAAAAGGTAAAAGAAAAACCGCGCTAAAGCGTGGTTTTTTCTTGAATAATTTATTTTAATGCGGAATTATTGTTCGTGTTTTATTGCAATAATGTGCATTCTGTTTACATCTTCAATCATTGAAATAGGTGATAGATTGGCATCAGTCGTGATTAAATATCTGTATCCAGCTTGTTTGATTTTTGTTAAGATGTCTTGGTTGTCAAAGTAATATTCAACTTGAGTGTCTTCAGCTTTTTTATATTTGCTGTCGTAGTCGTTTAATTCATATTGTCTGTCGAAAGCAGAAACACTTGTGTCTTTTGTTTTTGTGACAAGGTTGATATAATAAATGTTTGAGATTGATGTTTTTGCAATGCCGTCGCAAACAACATTTTTGATATAATCAATTTTTTCGTTGCTGTCAAAGAATGTTTCGTTCCAATCTTTGAGTTTGCGTTTTGTGTAGTAATCAAAGATAAACAATCCGCCGTTATTAAGGTGCTTGTAAACATTTTTAAAGAAGTTTCCCCAGTCTTCAAGAGTAGGGAGCATGTTTACAACATCGTGATTGCATGAAATTAAATCGTAAGTTTCAAGACCATCCAAATTGTCAATTTCGCTTGTTTTGAAGAATTTGATATTTGGATATTTTGTTTTATTGTATTCAACATAAGAGTCCAAAATTTCGGTGCCTGTGCATTGTTTGCCATTAGATTGCATTTCATTTAAGAAGTTTGCAGAACCGCAACAAATATCAAGAACAGAGTTTACTTTTAAGTCTTGAAGCTTGATGAATTTTAAAATCTTTTTTGCAAGGTTTTGCGAGTAGTTGCCTTGGTTTTCGTTCCAAGCCATGGCAAAGGCTTTGTCAAAACTGCTATTGTTATTATTCTCCATATTATCTCCTTATTTGTGTGATGCTATAATATAAATTCTTTCAGCGTATTCGCTTGGTTCGGTTGGGTTGAGATTTGAGTCTACAATCTGAACATTTTTAAGACCAGCTTTTTTGAGTGCATTTACAATTTTATCAAGTTCGTAATAACATTCAACAACAATGTCTTTTGTTTTTATGTAGTAGTTATTATAATTGATATAATAGGTGTAGGTGATTACTGTTTTGTCATATACGCCTGATTTAACATTTGTTAAACAGTCAAGGTGTGGGCTTGATTTGAATGTGGATTCATTCCAGTTTGAAAGCTTGAATTTTGAATAGAAATCGAAGACAAATATGCCGTTTTTGGTTAATTTTTTTGAAACATTTTTAAAGAGAGTTTCCCATTCAGAGAAATCTTCAAAATAGTTCACAATATCGTGGGTGCAGGTGATTATGTCAACTTTTTCTTTTCCTGGTGTTTCGTTCATTTTTTGTGTTAAATAATAGGTAACATCAGGGAGTTTTTCTTTTGAGTAGTCAAACATGCCTTGTCTTGTTTCTGTGCCAAAGCAGGTGAAACCAGCGTCATGAAAAACTTGAAGAAGGTTTGAAGAACCGCAACAAATATCGTAAACTGACTTAAATTTTTTGTTATTCATTTCGTTGTATGAAATAACTCTATTAGCAATGTTTTTTGCAAAGTCGCCTTGGCTGACGTCCCAAGCTTTCGCAAAATCATAATTTATTTCTTTTGAATCCATAGTGCCTCCTATACATAAAAAATTATAGCATAAAAAAATAATATTAAAAACAAAAATGCCGATAAATTCAAAAAAATTGGGTTTTATTTTTCTAAAATACAAAAATGATGATGCAAAAATTAAAATGTAACGGCTATAAGCCCGCCAATAAAAGAGTGGGGAAAATAAAAGAAAATAATTGGGCAATAAAAAAACACCAAGCTAGTTGGTGTTTTTGTTTTAGTTAAGTTTTTCGCCACATTCAGGACAGAACTTGCTTTTTGAATTAACTTCTGCGCCACATTTTGGACATTTGCCTTTTTGTGAAAGCTTTGCTCCACATTCAACACAGAATTTTGCGTTCTTTGGATTTTTTGCTCCACATGTTGGACAATATTTTGCGTCTTCAGCATTTTGTGCTGGGGTAGAAGTGTTTGATTCAAGTGATTTTTTCATGATTTCGCCAAGAGCAAAGCCAGTTCCGAGTTGTGTTCCAAGCCCTGCTGTACCTTGATTTTGTGCTGCGTCACGAATTGCATGTGCTGATTGATATTTAACAAATGTATCCATTTTGTCTGACAAAACGCCCATACTTGATCTTGTATCAATAGCTTTTTCAACTTCTTCTGGGAAAGAAATGTTTTCAATGACAAGCTTTGTTAATTTTAAACCAAGATTTGAGAATGTTTCAGCAAGAGTTTCTGTTGCAACTTTTGAAAATTCAATCAAGTTGCTTGCGATGTCTAGGGCAGAGATTTTTGATTCTGCAATAGTATCAGAGATTGATGAAACAATAATGCTCTTTAAATATGATGTGATATCATCGGTTGCGAATGTTGAGTTTGTGCCTGAAAGTTCTTTTAAGAAAGTTTCAGCATTTTCAACTTTGAAAGCATAGTTTCCATAGCCACGAATACGGATTGTTCCAAAATCTTTGTCGCGCATTGTGATTGGATTGCTGGTGCCCCATCTTTGATTTGTGAATTGTTTTGTGTTGATGAAATAAACATCAGCATAGAAAGGTGATTTAAAACCATAAGGCCAGCTGAAAAGTTGTGTTAAAATTGGCAAGTTGCTTGTTTGAAGGGTGTACATACCTGGTCCGAAGACGTCAGCAACTTTACCTTTGTTTAAAAATACGGCAACTTGTGATGCTCTAACGGTTAGTTTTGAACCATATTGGATTTGTCTGCCATCCATTGGATATTTGTAAACGATTGTGTCGGTTGAATCATCAACCCATTCAAGTGATTTTAATAGGTTTGTTTTAAAAAAGCCCATAATTTCCTCCCATAAACTTATAATCCTATTATATATGTAACGAAACAATTATGCAAACATTTTTGATGTGTTTTTAGTTTGTTAAATAAAATTTCTATGCTATAATTCTGCTGTAAGGGAGAGAATATGACTCAAACCAATGATAAAACAAAATTGAAACCAATGAATAAGGCAATGCTTGTGACGCATGGACTGAATAATGTGGTTTCTGTGTTCGTTAGCACATTCTTGATTTCGTATATTTATTCAATATCAACAAACTATATTTTAAATATCGGTTTGTTTTATTGTTCAAATTATTTTGTGATGACGATATTTTACTATTTAATCTCAACAATAATTGACAAAACCGACAGAGTCACTTTCTATAGAATGGCGATTTTGGTTAGGGGTGTGTTTATTTTATGCGTGGTTTTTCTTGGCAAAGACCTTGCAAAATTCGTTGTTTTGGCTGGTGCATTGCATGGATTTTCTGAAGCTTGCTATTGGACGAGCTATAATCTTATGAAAAATGAGCTTGTTTCAAAACACGCAGTGGGGAGATATTCACTTGATCAGTTTTTGGTTGAAAAAGCCGTTAATATTATCATTCCGCTAATTCTTGGAAAAATCATTGATGGCGAGTCGTTTAGAATTTGCGCGATAATTATTTTGGTTATGGTTGGTGCGCAACTTATCAGCTCAATTTTCATTAAATCAAAGAGACCTGAAAACTCATCGTTTTCGTTTAAAGAATTTTCTAACGCGACAAATAAACTCGAAAAAGAAAAGAAAAAACTTATTGTTCGGCAGGTGATTATTGCGGCAATATATGGTTTTGCGGCGGTTGTTGCACCACTTAACACAATTTTAATTATGATTTCGTTTGACTCAAACTTTTCGTTGGGTGTGCTGACAAGTGTGTTTGCAATCCTAGCAATGATTTTGGTTATAGTCTTTAAAAAAAAGACAAAGATTGGTGGTCGTGGGTTGATTTATTACATTTCTGCGATTGTTCCGGTTATTGCCACAGCCATTCTTATTGTTAATATCAATAAAGCAACTGTAATCGCTTATACCGCTTGTTACACTTTGTCTATTGTTTTGTATGTTTATGGCTATGATGTTGTTAGAAATCTTATCATAAAGAAATTTGATATGTATGACAGCATTGCTGAATTTCAGTGTGCGATTGAACTTTCAATGGGAATTTCCAGAGCGGTGATTTTTGGACTTATGGCAATTGTGGGTCTTATTAGTGCTGGGCTTGATAAAAATGGCTTGATTGTGCTTATGAAAGTGCTTTGTGGTGCGAGTATTTTGCTGGTTTCTGCAATGAATGTTGTGGTTGCGGTGTATGAAAGAAAATTTAAAAAATGTGTTATAACAGAAGATTAAAATCATTAGAAATAACTTTTATAACAAAATTGTGCAATGATTTTTATATTTTATTTGCGTGTGATAAAATGTATTTGTAATTTTTAAAAAGTGGGGATTTTATGGAAAAATTAGAAAATAAAAAACAAGTAAAAAAAGCTATGATTTTGGCAGGCGGTCTTGGAACTAGATTTTTACCAGCAACATTATGCTTGGCAAAGGAACTTTTTCCAATTGGAAATATGCCAATCATGATGTATCATATTGCAGATTTGGTTAAGGCTGGTGTTGATGATATTTTGGTTGTTGGAAACAAACTTAAAGAAGAGAGTTTCAAAAATTTCCTTACACCAAGCCAAGAATATTTGAATAAAATTGAATCTGACGGCAAAATGGGAATGCTTGCAAAATATAATGATATTATGAGCAAGGTTAAGATAACCTATGTAAATCAAGATGATGAAACATTCACTTATGACGGCGAAACATATAAAAACTCTGCTCTTGGCGAGCGCGGTTCAGCAATTGCTATCAATGCAGGAAAAGATTGGGCAAAAGATGACCCATTTGTTGTTTTAAACGGCGACGATTTGTGCTTCTACCTTGACGGAAAATCAATGACACAGGAAGTTATTGATGTTTACAATGCAACAGGCGACATTGTGGTTTATGGAAAAGAGCTTCCAAGAGAAGTTATGTATAAGTATTCATCAATGGTTATTGGTGATGAAGTTGCTGGCGGAAAGGGTGCTAAAATGCTTGATATCATTGAAAAACCAGCCACAGGAACTGAACCAAGCAATATTATGGGTTTCTGTAGATATGTTTTGAATAAAGAATTTTTTGATAGAATTTTCAAGGCAAATCCAAGACCAAATGGGGAATATAACATGACCGATGTTTTGCAAAACATGGCTCAAGACGGCTTGGCTTCAATGTGTTTGTTTACAGGAAACTACTTTGATTGCGGAAGCGAAAATGGCTACGCAAGTGCAAATATGTTTGTTGTTGAACACAAAGATGAGTTAAAATAACCAACATTTTATTAAATTTTAAAAGATAGCAAATTTTATTTGCTATTTTTTTATGTATGATATAAAATTAAATTGTCTAAAATTAGACAATAACTTAAATTTAAGGAGCAGAAATTATGAAAATTTCAGATGTAAGAGTGCGCATTGTTAAAACTGACAAGAGCAAAATTAAAGCTAGTGCTTCAATCACTATTGATGATTGCTTTGTTGTTCATGACATCAAAGTTATCGAAGGCAATGAAGGGTACTTTATCGCAATGCCAAGCAGAAAAACACCAGATGGCGAATTCAAAGATATCGTTCATCCATTAAACACAGAAACTAGAGAAATGATTAAAGATATCGTTTTGAAAGCTTTTGATGAAGCAAAAAATAGTGCTGATGCAGAGTAATTTTCTACTCTAGTTATAAAAACTATTTAGGCGTGCAAAATTTGCATGCCTTTTTTGTTGCAAATTTTTAGGCAAATTCGTGCGTTAAATTTTGTTTTTACTTTTATTTTCCAAAAAATTGATGTATAATCAAGCCATGAAATTATTAACCGAACTAAAAGTTAAATTTGATTATAAAAAAAGCGATATTTTTGATGCTGTGCGCAAAAAGTATGGCGTTTTTGCTGATGAAATTGAAGAATTTGATATTGTCAGAGAAAGTTTGGATGCAAGACAAAAGCCAAATATTGTCAAAAAACTGAATGTTGCCGTAAAACTTAAGAAAAACGCAGAGAAAAAAGTTTCTAAATGCAACGATGTTGTTGTTGATCATAATGGAATTGAAGTTGAAAATATGGGATATTTGGGAAAATCTCCAGTTATTGTTGGATTTGGACCAGCTGGAATGTTTGCTGGTTTATATCTCGCTAAAAAAGGCTTCAAACCAATTATTTTGGAACAGGGTAAGTCTGTTTATGAAAGACAAAAAGATGTTGATGAATTCTGGAAAAATCGAGTTTTGAATGAAAAATCAAATGTGCAATTTGGTGAAGGTGGTGCAGGGACATTTTCAGACGGAAAACTTGCATCGAATGTTATGAATGCGCAAACAAAAAAGGTTATCAATGAATTTGTGCTTGCTGGCGCACCAAGTGAAATCTTTTACTCTTATGCGCCACACATTGGCAGTGATAATTTGAAAGAAGTTGTTACAAATATTCGAAAAACAATTGAAGGGCTTGGTGGAAAAGTTCTGTTTAACACAGAATTTGTTGATTTTGAAGAGAAAAACGGCAGGATTTGCAGTGTTTCAGCTAAAAATTTAGTGACAAATGAACGGATTAAAATTGAGACAGAAGCGGTGATTTTGGCGGTTGGACATAGCGCTTGCAATGTTTATGAACTTTTGAAGAAAAAACAAATAGAATTAAAGCAAAAGCCTTTTGCAATAGGTGTTAGAATTGAGCAAAATCAAGAAATGATTAACATTGCTCAATACGGCGAAGAAAATAAGAACTTGCCAGCATCAAACTATAAACTTGCTGTGCATCTTGATAGTGGCAGGAGTGTCTTTACATTTTGTAATTGTCCGGGCGGGGTTGTGGTTGCATCTTCTTGCGATAAAGATTCAATTGTTACAAATGGTATGAGTTATCATGCAAGAGACGGCAAAAATGCAAATGCGGCAGTGCTTGTTAATGTGAATCCGGAAGACTATGATAATGGCGATGTTTTGGACGGTGTGAAATTTCAGCACAGGTATGAAAGGTTAGCTTTTGAACTTGGTGGCAAAAACTATAATGCGCCAGCAGAGAAGGTTAAAGACTTCTTGGCTAGTAAAAAGTCTGATTTTGATTCTAGCACGCAAAAGGTTTGCTCGAGTTACAAACCAAATGTGACCTTTGCCGACCTTTCAAAATGTTTGCCAGCTTTTGCAACAGAGAGCTTAAGGGAAGCACTTCCACTTTTGGATAGAAAGGTTAAAGGTTTTGCAGATGATGACAATTTGCTAATTGGTGTAGAAACAAGATCAAGCGCACCAGTGCAGATTGTTAGAGATGAAAATCTTTCAAATGGAGTGCAAGGATTATATTCTGCTGGAGAAGGTGCGGGATATGCTGGTGGCATCACTTCAAGCGGTGCAGACGGCTTGAAAATTGCTGAAAAAACAGCTGAATTTTTGATGAGTTTGCAAAAATAATAAAACCGCAAAATCTTGTGTAAATACTGATAAAATAAGGTGTTATGTTTGACATAATACCTTATTTTTATGTGCTTGTTGTTCACAAAAACTTTTGTTTTTGAATAGCATTAGACTATGGACAAATTAAAAATATTTAAAGGTAAAAAATTTCATTTTATTGGCATTGGTGGCATAAGCATGAGTGCACTTGCAAGGTTTTTAAAACGCGATGGATTTTATGTTCAGGGCTCCGATGAAACAATCAATGCGGAAGTTAAGAAGCTAATCAAAAGCAAAATAAAAGTGTTTTTGGGGCACTCGAAAAACAATGTGCTCAATGCTGATGTTGTGGTTTACTCGTCGGCAATTCATGAAGACAACCCAGAGCTAAAGTTTGCGAGAGACAATCATTTGATTGTTTTGAAAAGGGCAGAACTTTTGGGAATGATTGCAAGTGGTTATAAAACTGTTATTGCTGTTGCGGGCAGTCACGGCAAAACCACAACCACCGCAATGATTAGTGAAATGTTTATTTCGGCTGGGCTTAAACCAACGGTGCATATTGGCGGAGAGCTTAAATCGATAAACTCGAATTATAAGGTTGGCAATAAAAAATTTTTTATCACTGAAAATTGTGAGTATATGGACAATTTCTTGTTCGTGAAACCAGACCTTTCGGTTATTTTGAATATTGATAGCGACCATTTGGATTATTTTAAAACGCTTTCAGGTGTGAAAAAATCATTTTTTAAGTATGCACTGGGAACAAAGGAAAACGGATTAAATATAGTTTTTAATGAAGATAAGAACTCGGAAGATATAGCTGCGCTTGATAATAGCATTTCATTTGGTTTTGATAGCGGTTGTGATATCTTTGCAAAAAACATTAAAGAGTATAAATCTGGATATTTTTCATTTGATGCGGTGTTTGAAAAATGCAATCTTGGAAATGTAAAACTAAACATAATTGGCGAACACAATGTTTTGAACGCGCTTGCTAGCATTTTGGTGGGGCTTATTTGCGGTATTGATTTTTGCGATATAAAACAAAGTATTGAAAACTTTTCTGGTGTGAAAAGAAGATGTGAAAAAATTTGCGAGCAGGGCGGAGTGCGAGTTTATCATGATTATGCCCATCATCCTGCACAAATTGAGAAAATGATTCAAACTGCAAAAGAACTTGTGAAAAATGATAATGGAAAAATTGTCACAATTTTTGAGCCACACACATTTTCAAGAACAAAATTCTTGCTTTCAGATTTTGCAAAAAGTTTTATTGGTTCTGACTATGTTTTTCTTGCTCCGGTTTACTCTGCAAGGGAAGATGAAAGTGTTGGTTTGAATTCTGCTGATCTTCTCGCTGAAACAAAAAAATATAATCAAAATGTTTTCTTGTTTAACAGTTATGCGGAAATTATAAAGCAAGCAAAAAGTGTTTTGAAACCTAATGATTTGGTGCTGGTTTTGGGGGCGGGTAACATTGAAAAACTTGCAAGAAATTTCTTTTGAACTAAACTATAAAAACAATTGAATTTTGATGTTAAATAAGGTGTTATGTCAAACATAACACCTTATTTTATTTGAATTTACGCGGTGTTTTGGGGAATACTGAAAAAATTACAATGATGATTTTGTGGTTCCATTTTGTAAAATTTCTTGGAGTTTTTGAAGAAAAAACTTAATTAAAACTTCTTTATAAAATCATTTTGCGTGCTGAAATTTAAAAATTGCAAAATGACAAAAATGGGGTGTGAAATTTTCTAAAGTTATGTTCATTTTTTTGTATAAGAAAAATTTTTTTACAAGTATTGAAATATAACCAAAGTTATGATATAATAGTAACATGAAAAGTGTTTGACACAAAGGAGAATGAGATATGGCTATGGAAGATAAAGATTATCAAGAATACCTAAAAAGTTTTGTTGATACACAGCAAGACGAGTTGCGTTATATTCCAAAAATGCGTGGCATTAAAGATTTTGATTTTGTTGATGAGACTTCGGTGAAAAACAAGGTTGGTGGACAGGCAACAAAATGGTGTGTTCGCGCAGATAAAATGTATTTCAGAGATTTGATAAAAGAAATTAAAAATAATTCAAATTCGTCTTACGAAACTTGTTACACTAAAAATGAAATTGAACAAGGGGATATTCCAGAGTATTTTTCAGTTGTGATTAAAGAGCCTGAAAGTGAATACTCAATTGATGCAGATGTGTTTGGAAGCAGGATTCTTAACTATTTTGGCGTGCCTGTTGCATATAACAGAAGAATTGATAAGGCGTATCCAAACTATTCATCTGATAAATATCTTATGTCGGTTGACTTTTTGAGACCAAATGAAACTTTTGTGGAACTGAGTGAAGTTATTTCGTTTGGTGAAGGCATGGAAATCAAGTGGTTTGCAAGAAAGGGTATGGATAGAGTTATTGAATGCATTGATTTCTATCTTGACAAGTATTTGAGAGAGAGAAACATTAAGTTCAATGAAAACGATATTGCAAAATATAACAGCTATTTTATTTCTTCGCTTCTTACTCGTGTTTACTTGATGAATGATAATGATTTTAGAAACGGAAATATTGGTATTATCTTAAATAAAAAAGAAAAAAGTTTTAGACCTGCGCCAAACTTTGATTTGGAAAAATGTTTTTCTTTTAAAGAAGATGGTTTAAAATTCAATGTGGTTGCCGATATTTATAAAAAGTTTCCAAATGAATATGCCGATTTTATTTACAGAACTTATCAGTTTGTTGTTGATGATGGAACAGGTGAGTCAGATTGCAGCAAACTTGCGAAAAAATCAATAAAAAACAGCGATCATGCAGTTGAATTTATAAATAATATTTACAAAAATGCAAGTCAAATTTTGAAAACAGCCGAAGAACTCGTTAAGCATTTGGATAGTGTGGAAGCAGAAAATGAACAAGTGGAGACTTCTGCAAATTTGCAAAACTCAACAACACAGTCGGTTGAAAACGGAAAAGAATCTGACAAATAAACCAAAAAAATTAGTTCAAATATGGCTTAAAAATATTGACAAAGTTTTCTGGCAATATATAATTAAATCAGTTGAATATAAATGCGTTTGAGATTAGACACGCTGGGTGAATAATAGCTTACAGAGAGTTTGTGGTTGGTGAAAACAAACAAGTAAAATCACTTTAGTATCACTAATCGAGCAGAAACGGCGAACGATTTTCTAGTAGTTGTTTACGGGGACTGACCGTTAAAAAGGTGGTGCATGTTGGTGCATACAAATATAAGTGGTGATTTTCCTAGACGAAAGTTCTTATATTTTCGTCTAGGTTTTTTATTTTAGTCCACTTTACCCGAAAGGCATCATTATTCAATAAAAAAACAAAAAGGAGAATAATAATGTATCAGAAAGTTGACACAAAACTTGATTTTGCGGGTCGTGAAGGCGATGTTGCAAAATTTTGGAAGGATAACAAAGTTATCAAAAAAATGATTGAAAAAAACAAAAATGGCGAACCTTACACATTTTATGAAGGTCCACCAACAGCCAATGGAAAACCACATATTGGACATGTTTTGACAAGAACTATCAAAGATGTATTTTTGCGTTATCAAACTATGAAAGGTAAAAATATTTTGCGTAAAGCTGGTTGGGACACACACGGGCTTCCTGTTGAACTTGAAGTTGAAAAAATGATTGGATCAACTGGAAAGCAAGATATTGAAGCTTATGGAATTCAACCATTTATTGAAAAATGCCGCGAAAGTGTTTGGAAATATAAGGATATGTGGGAACAGTTTTCAGACAGAATGGGTTATTCTGTTGA
>CAKVFH010000009.1 GCA_934746515.1 uncultured Clostridia bacterium | reverse complement strand
TTACAATTTAGTAAATGACTATGCTTAAAATTTTATAGAAACGACGCATAGCGGATTCTTAACAAAACACCAAATTCTGCAAAAACATCAGATTGTATTAAGTTAAAAATTGCGTATAGAACAAGGCTCATAAAATTTTAAGGATAGGAGCTTACAAATTAGTAAGTGACTATGCTTAAAATTTTATAGAAACGCAGTTATATGCGTGATTTTTAGCTTAAGACTACCAGCGGTATGAAGCAAAAGCCTTATTAGCTTCCGCCATTCTATGTACATCTTCTTTCTTCTTGAATGCACCACCTGCATTGTTGTAAGCATCAACAAGTTCACCTGCAAGTTTGTTAGCCATTCCTCTTTCACTTCTTTGTCTAGCATATAAAACTAACCAACGAATAGCAAGAGTTTGTCTTCTTTCAGGTCTGATTTCCATTGGAACTTGGTATGTTGAGCCACCAACACGGCGAGCTTTAACTTCAAGAACAGGTTTAATGTTTTCGAGAGCTTTGTTGAAAACATCCATTGGTTCAGCATTAAGTTTTTGACCAGCTTTAGCCATAGCATCGTAAACAACTGTTTGAGCAATTGAACGTTTACCATCAAGCATAACTTGGTTGATAACTTTAGTAACAACGGTTGAACCATAAACTGGGTCTGCAACAACTTTGCGAACTTCAGCTCTGTTTCTTCTTGACATAAAAAATTTCCTCCTTAAATATTTGTAAAAGTTAAATCATAAATTATTTAGATTTTTTAGCACCGTATTTACTTCTAGCTTGTTTACGATTTTGAACACCTGCTGTATCAAGAACGCCACGAATGATGTGATAACGAACACCTGGCAAATCCTTAACACGGCCACCACGAATGAGAACAACTGAGTGTTCTTGCAAATTGTGTCCTTCGCCTGGAATATAAACAGTTCCTTCCATTCTGTTAGTAAGTCTAACTCTGGCAATTTTACGCATAGCAGAGTTTGGCTTTTTTGGAGAAGTTGTTGTAACATTCAAACAAACACCGCGTTTTTGTGGGCATTGTTCCAATGCTGGGCATTTAGCCTTTGTTGTTTGAGCTTCTCTACCTTTACCATGACGGACAATTTGGTTAATGGTTGGCATAGTATTACCTCCTGTGTAAATTTGGTGAATTTTCTCTAAACCCTACGAGGAAATTCTTGATAATATATCAGATTTTATCGCGTCACCGTTGCAATAAAAAAGGACATAATGTCAAACATAACATTTTATGCCCTATCATTCTATTATAAATAATGTTTTATGTCAATAACTTTTGCCGATTTTCTTTAAACTTTTTGTAACTTTTTATCGCGCATTACTTGTAAATTTTTCAGGGCAAAATAAAAGACAAAATCGCTCTAAAAAACCAAAACCATTAGTTTAGCGTTTTTGAAACTAATAAACTTGGCTTGTAGTTTATTTTAATCTTCCTATCCTATTGACATATTAGTTTTAGAACTGCCAAATTTTTATTTGAAATAAGCAACAACATGTGTTATCTTTATAACATAATATGAAAAAATATTTTAACAAACGAAAATTAAAACTATCTGCAATATTAGCGGTATCAATATTGTTTTTGACATGTTTTGCAACATTTGCCAAGCATGATATTGTTTTTGCTGACAATTTTTCAAACTCAACACTTAACTCAACAAGTATTGATGAAATTGTTGATCGAGAAAAATATAATAGTTGTGATTATGATATTGTTACCCCACCCCTTGATCAGGGAAGCACAAACATTTGCTGGGCATACGCAACCGCAAGTGCGTCTGAAACATCAATTTTAAAAGACAAGTTAGATGATAACACAAAAGACACTTTGAGATTTTCCCCAACACAAATTGCATATAGAACACACAACAGAGAAAAGGATCCACTTAATAACACTGATGGTGTTTATGCAAATGATAAATGGAATGTAACAGGAAGCTCTTATAACACATTTTTAATGTTATCGCAATGGTGTGGTCCAGTAGCCAAAAATGTTAGTGCAAAAGATGATGCATATAAAAATAATCTGTACCGCCTAATGGATGCCGAACAAATTGATTTATATTCTACCGGTCCATATAGAATAAACGAAATAAAACAGGCAATTGCCAAATATGGCGCCGTAACTGGTTCTTATTACAATGCTCGTAATGAGTATTATTACAACACAAAAGGTGAAACTAGAGACGGGGTTTCTCACGCAATAACAATTGTTGGGTGGGACGACACAATTCCAGCAAGCAATTTTAAGCCAAAGGCCGCTGGTCAGAATGGTGGATGGCTAATCAAAAATAGTTATAATGATCTTCCTTACTTTTATCTTTCTTATGATAGTTCGGTTGGAAATGTTTGTGGATTTAAGTACGCAAATAAGGATAAATTTGATTTTAACTATTTTTATGATAATGTATTGGAAGCTCCAATTCGAAGTGAAACGAATTCTAAATGTGTTTCAAATGTTTTTGTAGCAAAAAAGGGCGACAAAACTCACAACGAATTTGTAAATGCGGTAAATGTCGCAACTTATGGATATAACATAAACTGCAATGTTAAAGTTTACACCAATCTGACAGACCCCAATAATCCCGAAAGTGGAACACTTTCTGCTAGTGGCAATCGAGTTTTAAATTATGGTGGTTATCATACAATCATGTTGGATAATTTGGCAAAAATTGAAAATGGCACATATTATTCAATTGTGGTAAGCATTAGTAGCAATAACGGAGAAAGTGCATATATTTTATATTCACTTAATTCTAACTCAAACACACACTATAAATCTTCGAGTGGTTGGCATAGAAGTGATTGTGCTGGAAGAATAAAAGCTTATACCATTTTAAAAGAAAAAGGAGAAGTGGAACAAGAAATTGATATTTCTACTGTTAAGCACAATGTTATTTCTTCCATTTATTACACAGGTGAAGCGCTTTTCCCACAAGTGAACTTGACTCTAAATTCACAATCACTAACAGAAAATATAGATTACACCATTTCCTATAAAAACAACACAAATGTCGGCACTGCAGAAATTATAATAAAAGGAATTGCAAGTTACACTGGACGTCTAACTCTCAATTTTCAAATTTTACCGATTGATGCACCATCAAAACCTAGTGCTGAAATAAAAATTCCTATCAATGCAACAACACTATCCGATATCACTCTTCCCGATGGTTGGCAATGGAATTCCCCTGATTTGCTTGTTGAAAACTTAACAAGTGCGACCGCCATCTATGTTGGTGAAAACAAAAATAATTACAAAAACACAACAGTAACAATAACCTTACAAAAAGAAGAATCTTCTAAACAAAATCCTGACAATATCATTCCTGATAAGCCAAACGACAATAGCCATAACAGTTATACAATCCCAAACAAACCAGACATTGTCCCAATAGTAATAATTTCGGTTAGTTTAGTGACAGTTTTTGCAACAACAGCTTTACTTATTATAAGAAGTCATAAAAAGAAAAATTGATTTTTAATATTTTATCTTGAATAACGACTTATTATATTTTGCAACTTTGCCAAATATAATAATTATGGTATTTTATAAATAATATCAATCAATAAAAAAAGGAACATTGCATTTTTTGTGCGTTGTTCCTATTTTTATTTTGCTCGTTTTAAATATTGCGCTCATTTTTGATTTATTATTCTTATTAAACTTTCATGAAAATATAATATCTCCAACCTTCAGCGAAATCATCGAATTTCCAAGTGTCAACAAGTTTAAGGTTTGGATAAGCGAAAGCGCAAAGCTCTGATGCATTGTATCGGTTTACATTTTTATCATACGCTTCACCGTCAACTGAAACCATGCTTTTTTCGTAGTTTTTGCCAACGCCATCAAGCGAAGATACAAGCAAAAGACCGCCTTTGTTCAAACATTCAACCATGTTTGAAAATGTTTGTTTCATCTTGTCAATTCCAACATGCATGATTGTTGCAAGACACAAAATTCCGTCGAACTTGCCGAGTCTTTTGTATCTTTCGGTCATGTCGCCAACATAAAATTTGCATCTAAAAGCTTCGCTTTTTGCAATGTTTATAAGTTTTTCACTAACATCAAGACCAACAACTCTTGCGCCCATTCGCGACAAAATTTTAGAATCATAACCTGCACCGCAACCAAGATCCAAAATTCTTGGGTGTTTTGTGCCAACTTGGGCATAACAATTGTAAAATTTTCCTAAAATTTCGTTTTGTTTCTTTTCTTTATACCATTCATCAGACCAGCCAGTTGCTGTCTTATTATAAAAATCTGCTACATTTTTCATAACAAACTCTCCATAACAAAATTATAAGATAAATGAAAGATAATGTCAAAACAATTCAGCGGTTTTAGTTTTAAACTTAATTTTATTTATCAAAAAATTTTAACCCCTACGCCTAACCAAGCGATAAATAGTTGCAAACAAAATTTTAAAAGTGATATATTTTATCCATGAAGAAATACTTACTAAATAAAACAATTTTAACACTGACCTTTATTATAATTAGTCTCGCACTCATTGCAATCACCTTTCCGGTGATGAAAATGCCAATGTTCCCAAAACACATTTTGATTGATTTATGCTACATCTTCGCGCTTGCCGCCATTGGATTTGCACTTCCGCTTTTGGTTCAAGAAATCGGACAAATTTTTATTCTCATCATTGAACTTTTGATTTTAATTGCAAGTGCAAGTTTATATATTAGTCGCGGCGATGTTTTCAGCTGGTCACTAATCACCCAAGTCACTCAGCTTGGAGCTGTTACCCAAATGGTTAAAATTTCAGTTGGAAATTTGATTGTTGGAATACTGTTTATTATAGGTTACATCGTTTTGTGCTTTACACTCAAAACCGGAACGATAAATTATAAGAAATTTTATAACCTAGTTTTTATAGCAATAGAAGTGGTTTGCATTTCGGTTTTCACCGTTGGAAATGCAACCTTGCACAACAAAATTAAAACGGACTACACCGAAGAAGAATATTATTCAAGCGATGCATATATGTATGATTCATTTGTTTCAAATTATGCAAGCCTGCAAAAATTTGGATATTATGGATTCTATTTTGAAGACTTTTTCAGATATCTTATTCCTTCAACAAAACCAACACTTAAAACATTTGATTATGATTATGAATACTATAGTTCAGTTTTAAATAATCTTTGCGCTGACAATAATGTGATAATGATTTATGGTGAAAGTTTTGACAACCTAGCCATAAGCAAAGAACTCACACCAACATTATACGCTCTAAAAAATGGTGCTAATCTTTCAACAATCGGAATTAAAAATTTCTACACTGTCTCAAAGGTGAACGGAAAAACCACAATTTCTCGAAAAGATTTTGACTACAACGGAACAAATTACACCTTTAATGGCACTGACATCTACGATGGTTTAACCTTTGAAAAAGTTGGATTGAGACTTGCCAATCACCAATCCAAAGAAACAACCAACTATTCTGAACTTAAAGCGCTTACCGGAAATTGTCAAGATTTCAATCATTCTCTCCCTAAAATTCTCGAAGACTATAATTCATTTTATATTCATGGCAATACAAACTCTTTTTATCATAGAAACGAATATATTGAAAGTGGATTAAAGTTCAAAAATAGTGCATTTTTGGAAAATATACGGGATATTACAGTTGGAAATTTTAACACTTTAAATTGCTGCACAATGGATAGCGAAACAATTCGTTATTTTATAGACAACCCAGAGAGTTACAATTGTTTCCCAACTGACGAAAAATTCTTTACATTTATGATGACAATCACAACACACAAACCTTACACATACACTCCAATTCTTGAAGACAACTATAAATTTGTTGATGCTGTTAGCAATTCTTCTATCGAGAAGAAATTATTTGAAATTTACAATTCTCTGGATGAAAATGATAAAGAAACAATAAAAGAATATTATGCAAGGGTTCTTGACACAGAATATGCGGTTTCATATATCGTAAACCACTTGCAAGAAACTGATATGCTGGATAAAACAATTATTACACTGGCTGGCGACCATGAACCACCAATGGAAACCACAAAAACACATTTTATTGACAAATATAATTTGACCGCAAGTGAAAAATTATCTTACCATTCAATTGAAGGTTTTATTTATTCAACAAACATAACATCATCTTATCTTGAATCTCACGGCGAAAGCAGAGTCATCACTCACAAAACAGAGTCGGTTGATTTAGCACCAACAATTTTAACTCTTCTCGGAAGAGACTTTGAACAAGATATTTACATGGGCACCGCTGTAATTAACAAAAGTTTAACCGATCCAACCAAAACGGTTTATGATAAATTGATGAGATCTTATTTTTATGGATATGTTGAAAGCGACACACTAAAATCAATTGACGGTCAAACAATTAAAAGCAAAGATTCAAACTACACACCTTCGCAAGAAGAAATAGACGAGTTTGTGAAAGAATATAACAATCTTTTCAAAAAATTCTATTATGTGCAATCAAAAAGATAGTTTAAAAAGTTTATAAATTTCAAAATTAAACAATAAAAAACCACCCTATTCGGAAGTGCTTTTCCGTTCGAAAATTCATTCCGTTGTTTGGTGGTTTTTCTTTTTAAACCTAGTTATTGCATACAAACACCCACAATTGTTATTTTATTTTCTATAATCAATTTCAATATGTTAAATTTTAAAAGATATTAAAAAGAACAGACTTTAAATGTCTGTTCTTCTATTTTGTTTCATATAACCGATTTTATATTCAATTTTTTTCATTTTTCCAAGCACAAGCGCATCGTTTACATCAAGTTTGCTTTCAATCAAAGAAAGTATTGTTTGATATTTGTTCTTTGACATTTTGTATGTAAAATAGTAGCCATATTTTTCAATGTCAATGCCAACCAAATCACCATATTCCTTAAGCAAACAATATTTGGTTTTGTTTTTATACTCGCTAATTGTAAAACACAAAAGATCAATAATATTGTCTATATTGTTTTCATCTCTTTTTTTAGCAAGCCTTTTTATTTTTAGCCTTAATCTTGTTGGAAGAACCAAAATGATTGATTGCAAAATGTTTTCAACATCATCATAAGCAATTTCATTTTTGATTTTCAAAACATACGACATACTTTCAATATCACGAAGAGTAATCATATATTCATAGTTTGTGTAATCATCATCAACACAAACAACTTCAAAACCAACAGTCAAGGCAAGTTTATGCAAATCAATTTTTGCCACTACAATGCACTCCTGCGTTTTTATTTTTTATCGTCGTCAGAGCTGTTTACTCCGCTAATTGTTTTTTTTTACCGAAATCAAAAGAGTCTTTGATTGTTTTCTTTAAATTTTCAATAACAGCTGTTGGATTTGCAAAATTTTGCAAATAGTCAGCACTTTTAATGTATGTTAAGAATCTATCAAGTTGTTGTTCGGTTTGGTTTTCATAATAGTCATCCATTGTTGTCTTGTTTAAAACATATTTCATGTTGCAGAACTCCGCAAGTTTGCCAACAATTTCACTATCAGAAACTGAACCATTATAAAATGTTTCAATGTCTGGATAAATTTTATCAACACCCATACCATGAAGTTGTGCGCCTGTTCTGAGTTTTGACTCTGGTTGTGTGCGGTCAAAATTTATGCAATTTCTTTGTCCGTTTTTATCAAAAACAATAACGCCATTGATATCATCTTTTTCATCGGTTGAAATGATTGTGTCTTTTGCACCGCCAATAATCAAGCCGATTGTTGCGTTTACGATTGTTCTAGGAGTTTTGTCACTAAAAAATTGTTCTGAATATACTTCATTACTCATTATCATTATCCTCCGTGAATACAAATTCATTTAAGAAATTCTTTTTAGTTTGCTCTTCATCAGTCAAAACGATTGTGTCTTCATCAACAAGTGCTGAACCCAAAAGAACGATTCTGTTTGGATTTAGAGCCTGGATTTCTGAAAAAGTTGAATTTGAAACCATTTTAGAACCATACTTGAGTGATGATGTGACATAGAATCTTAAATATTCATTAGCTCTTGCATAAACATCTTCAATTGTGTAGCCTGAAGCCAACAAATTGAGGTCTGGATAGAGCGCTGTATAAATGTCATTTTCGTCAGTGAACAATACCATTGGATAAATATATCTTTTCATTATTAACCTCTCAAAATATAATAACCTAGTTTGATTTTATCACTAATCAATGGAAATGTCTAATAAAATAAACAATTTTTTGCTCTTTGTTTACGCAACAATATATTAACATTTTTTTATCAAGTTGTAAATAGGCTCTGACAAAATAATTTGATAAAAAACTCGAATTTTATTTAAAAGCTATAATATTTATTTATATTTAATTATATTTATTGGCGATTTTTGACATTTTTTCAAATAAATAATGCAATTAAATATTAAACAACCCACACCTTTGTTGAGTCGAAGACAATAAAAGTGAATAAAATAACAAAAATAAAAATCACCTTCCTGCAAACTCAAAATAAATAGTTTTGCAAAAAGGTGATTTAATTAAATAGATTTTTTGTAGTAAACTTCCAAGCGGCCAGCGTTGGTGGCTGTCAAAAGTGGTTTGCCAACCATTTCAGGCGAGCTTGTCAAGCTTGTTGACTTGCCAATTTGATAGCTATTTTCTGGATCGTCAGCATTATATTCGCAAAGAATTGCTTCGTTGCCTTCAAGGTTATATGAGAAACTTGTGCTTTCGTTGTTATACATCTTGATTGTGATTAGTGATTTTGCATTTGTTCCAACAATTGTCGATTTTTGTGTGAAGTTTGCAAAATCAAGGTCGGCATTTCCAGAGACTTGAACATTAACAGCGCCCATAAGTTTGTCTGCTGTCAAGTTTCCGCCAGCGTTAATTTTTATATTGCTTGCATCTGTGTTTGTAAATGTAATGTTAGCTTTGATTGTTTCAAGTTTAACTGTTCCTGAAGCTGACATTACTGAAACATTGCCATAGGTTGATTCAACAGTTGGGTTATATAAAACATTACTTTCGCCACCAAGAAAAACTTTTCCGCGTTTTGTTTTTACACTAACCGAATCTGTTACAGTCTCAAGTGTAACTGAACCAGAACTTGTGGTTACATTTGCTTTTCTTGCTGCAGAGACTTTGACAAATCCCCTTGTTGTTGTGATGTTTAAATCTTTAGCGGTTTTGACTGTAACATTGCCTGTTTTTGTTTCAATGATTGATTTTTCAGTTGAACCTAAAATTGAATCAATCTCAACGACACCGGCAGTTGTTTTGATGTTTGCAATTCCGTTTACAACAATGCCTTGCTCTTTGCTTGCTGAATAAATATCGCCAAAACCTGAATCAGCTGTAAAGTTTTTGCAAGTAAGAATTTGTATTCTTGCATCTTTTGTTGTTGCGGTGATATCGCCCAAAACATTTCTGCTTACAACAATTTTTCCGCCAGTGCTATTTAAAATATAGTTTGTTGCGTTGATTGAATCCACTTCATTATCTGAAATATTGATTGTGTTGATTGTTTTTAGTGAATAGTTGTCGGCAGTTACTTTTGTTGAAGAAACAACCTTTCCAGATGTTTCAATTTTTATGTTTTTGAAATATGGATCATAGTAGTCATTTTTTTCGTCAGAAAAATAAACTGATGATGATTTTGAAATTATGCTCAAATCTGTTTGACCTGCTTTTGTGCCACCAACAATTGTTGAAGGTATGTAAAGCTTAACATATCTTGAAGAATTTCCGTTTTCATATATAAATTTCTTGAATGAAGAAACTTTTATAACAGCTGTTCCATCAGATTCTTTTGAATATGTTATTGAAGGGTCGTTGAATTTTGAAGTGGTTAAGCCACAATAGTTGTCATAATATTGAATTTGGTATGTAAATTTTTGAGAGAACACAACATAAACTGGCATTTCATCAACTTCAAGTCTGATTGAACCAGAGAATGTGTTGCCACTCAATTTTTCACCAATAACAGTGTTTTCATTGATAATATGTGTGCCTTTTGCAATATATTTCACACCAAACACTGAAAGTCCTGGAGCCAAAAATAAAACCAAAGCAAAAGCAATCACACATGTCAGTGCGATTCCAAGGGTTATAAAAAATACATTTGCAAACCTTTTTGCCATTTTTACTCCTATAATTTTAGTATAACAACATAAACAAATATTGTCAAACAATTACAAAATTATAAAAAAGGAAATGCTAAAATCTAGCACTTCCTAAAATAAATCGTCGTCTGTTGAAATGTTTACATTTGAAAAATCTTGGACTTCTGTTTCGGCTGGCATTTCTGGTGGCGGAACAAGTCCTGAGATGTCACCATCAGAGATTTCGCCCACAATGTTTGAAATTGCACTCTTGAAATCTTCTGGATTTAATTCGGCGGCTTTCATTGCCTTTTTGCCTTCTTGATTCATTTCATATTGATTAACCAAGCTTTGCTCGTTTGCATCTTTTTCAAGATTATAAAAACTTGTTCTGCTTCCGTCCCAACCAATATAGACACTGCCTGGCTGACCATTTCTGAATTTTGCAATAATAAGCTCGGCGGTATAGTTGCCAGTTTTGTCTTCTGCAATCTCTTTTGCAGACATATCTCTGTGAATAAACCAAACCATATCGGCATCTTGTTCGATTGAACCAGATTCACGAAGGTCTGATAAAACTGGTTTGCCAGGTTTGCCATTGTCACGCTGTTCAACAGAACGGTTAAGCTGACAAAGCGCCAAAACTGGAACGTTGATTTCTTTTGCAAGAATTTTAAGTTGACGAGAAATGCTTGCAACTTCGTTTTGACGGTTGTCAGTTTTTTCGTCACTTTTCATAAGACCCAAATAGTCGATTGCGATAAGATCAAGACCTTTTTCGCGTTTAAGTTTTCTGCATTTTGCAAGAACTTGTGATGGTGTGTTCATTGCATTATCATCAATAAAAATATCTGCATCCTTAAGTTTCTTTTCAGCTTTCCAGATTTTTGCCCAGTCGGCTTCGTTAAGCTCACCACGAAGTGCTTTCGCCATTGAAACATTTGCAACAGAGAACAGCATTCTTTGAGCAAGTTGTTCTCTGCCCATTTCAAGCGAGAATACTGCACACTTTGCTTTAGACTCAAGCGCTGCGTTTGAAACAATGTTCATTGCAAGAGATGTTTTACCAACACCAGGACGAGCCGCAATAATGATTAAGTCTGACTTCTGCAAGCCATTTGTTGCTTTGTCAATTTGATAAAAGCCTGTTTTAAGACCACGAGTCGCACCTGCATCTTTGTGAATTTCTTCAATTCTATTGATAACTTTTTCAAGTGGAAATTCAATTCTCTCCAAGGCTCCAGTTTGGTCACGCTCGGCGATTTCATAAAGAGCTTTTTCGGTTGCGCCCAAAATGCTTTCGTCCGAATCTTTATCATAAGCCTTTGTGATTGTGTCACCGCAAGTGATGATGATTTGACGCAAAACTGAACTTCTTCTGACAATTTCAACATAGTGTGCATAGCCCGCAGCTGATGGCACAACATTGGTTAAAGTGGTGATGTAAGACATTCCACCAACATTGTTTATCAAACCCTTTCTGTCTAAAAAATCTGAAACGGTCACAAAGTCAACACTAATAGAGTCTTTTTGAAGTTCTTTGATTGCATGAAAAATTTGGCGGTGAGTTTCATTGTAAAAATCCGTTTCGTCAAGTTTTCCAACAATGTTTAAACAGATTTCTGAATCAATGAGCGCACAGCCAAGCACAGCTTGCTCTGCTTCGAAATTGTTTGGCAAAATTCTTCCACCGCTTTCAAAAGCTTTTTTGATTTCCTGCTCTCTTTTTTCTTTTTTGTTTTGTTTGTAATCAGCCATTTTTCACCAACCACTCTTAACTAAATTAGTATACGATGATTTTAGTATAATCACAATTTTAGTTAAAGTCAATAACAACCGTTCGAAAAGAACAGCTGCGACCAAAGAAAATAAAAACCACCGTTTTGTTTTTCGGTGGTTTTTTGTTTATTCTGGTTCTCTTTCAGTTTCTTCGCTTGAAGAATCAGCTTGATTTTTGAGTCTTTCTTCTTTTCTTCTGATTAGTTCTTCTTCAATATGATTGATTTGAGTGTGAATAATGTCAATATTTTGGCTTAAAATGGTTGAAGCAAACATTGATGATTCATTTCCATTGCTGTTGAATGTATGCCAATCTCTTGATCTATTCTCACTCATTTCCATATAAACATTGATGTCTTTTAAAAGTCTTAACTTCATATCAATAAGTTGTTCGTCTGTGTATTTTGCATAAGGATTTTCATCCTTAACTTCTTCTTGAATTTCTTCTTTTGTATCTTTCTTTTTGAAAACCGATTTAATCTTATCAATAAATTTTACCATAAAATTAACTCCTTTGCGACAAGATTATATTGCTAAAAAATGTTAATGTCAATATAAATATTGATTTTTAACACAAAAAAACCAAGCGCTTTGCTTGGTTTGATTTGAAAAATTACAGTGTTCTGTATGGTAAAAGAGCCATAACTCTTGCTCTTTTGATAGCATTTGTAAGCTCTCTTTGATGTTTAGCACAAACACCAGTTGTTCTTCTTGGAATGATTTTGCCTTTTTCTGTCATATATTTTCTAAGCTTTGCTACATTTTTGTAATCAATGCCTTCATTTTTTTCTACGCAGAATGCACAAACCTTTTTGCTTTCTTTGCGGAATTTGCTTGGGTTTTTATCATCATAAGAAGAAGCATCTTTTTTGAATTTCTTTTCCATAAAATATCTCCTTTAGAATGGTAAGTTGTCATCATCAATTGGCTCAAATTTGTTAACAACATCATTTTTGCCAGATGATTTTGAACCTGATTCAACAGGCTCTGAAATTTCTTCAGAATTAGAAGAACCTTTTGTTGACAAAAATTCTACTTCGTCAGCAACAACATCAGTTGAATATCTTTTAGTTCCGTCTTGAGCATCATAGCTTCTTGTTTGAAGTGAACCTACAACGCCACATTTGCTACCTTTTTTAAGGTATTTGTAGCAATTATCTGCTTGAGCACGCCATACGACAATATTAACAAAATCTGCTTCTCTTTCGCCATCTGGACCAGCAAATCTTCTTTGCACTGCAAGTGAAAATCTGCAAAGTGAAACACCATTTGTGGTTGTAATCAATTCTGGGTCTCTTGTTAAGTTTCCAACTAAAATAACTTTATTCATAAAATTCTCCTAAACTATTGTAACTATTTTGCTACAATCATTTGTCTAACAATGTTCTTGTTGATATTAAGTTTGTTTGTGATTACTGCAATAGCATCATCTTCAGCTTCGAAGTTAATCAAACAGTAGTAACCTTCAGACTTATAGTTTACTGGGTAAGCATATTTTCTAACACCCCATTTATCTGGTTCGCTTGGTTTTCCGCCAGCTTTAGAAATAAGTTCAGAAACAGCTGAAACAACTTTTTCTTTTTCTTCGTCAGCGATGCTAGCATCAACAATAAATAAAAGCTCGTACTTTTTCATTATTTTGCCTCCTTTTGGACTCATTCGGTTTTAAAATTTCTCTTAAAACAAGGAATTGTAACAAGAGTATAACACACACTTATTTTTTTTGCAAGTGCTTTTTTGTGATTTTAAACTGATAACAATGCTAATATTTATTTATAATTTATTATGGCGACACACTAATCTTTGTTTATCTAGCTGGGCATATAAAATTTTTATAACTAAAACTAGAACAAAAATAGTTTAAGATTTTTTAAAAAAACTTGCCTGCAATTGACTTTTTGCTTTTTATTGTATAATATAATATTTATATAAAACATAATGAGGTTGCTATGACTAAAAAAGAAAACAAAACCGAATCAGTAGCAAGAAAAAAAGCCTTGCTGGAAAATTCTTCAGATTTAGGTGAAAAAACAAATTATCAAAATGAAGAAATTGAAGCTGAAACAGATCCAAAAACCGAGTTTGCCGAACCTGTTGCTCAATCTAAAAAGCAAATAAAAAAGCAAGAAAAACTTGAAAAGCGCGAAAAAGAAAAGCAGAAAAAACTTGCACTTAAAGCTAAGCGCATGAAAGAAAAGGAAAAATGGAACGAAGAAAAAGGCAACAGTGACCCTTCACTAAAAGAAATTTTCAGTTCAATGTTTAAAAAGAAAAAAAAGGTTGAACCTGTTGTTCAAAAGAGAGTCAAAAGAGTTAAAACTGACTATCAAACAGGTTTGAGTTCTGACCAAGTTCAAGAAAGAATTTCAAAGGGTCAAGTAAACATCACTCCAAACACCAACAACAAAACTGTTGGAAGTATCATTTTTGAAAATGTGTTTTCTTTCTTTAACATTTTGTGTTTCTTTGTTGCAATTGCTCTTGTTATTGTAAATATAATCTATAAACAAAACTGGAACAACCTTTTGTTTATGGTTACAATCTTAATCAATATCGTGATTGGTATTGTGCAAGAAATCAAAGCAAAGCGAACGATTGAAAAACTTTCGTTGTTGACCGCTCCTGTTGTCAAGGTTATTCGTGACGGCATTGAGTCAAACATAAATTCAGACGAAATTGTTATTGATGACATTATTATGCTTTCAACCGGAAAACAAATTGTTGCTGACTGTATTGTTGTTGAAGGCAACATTGAAGTTAATGAAAGTGTTTTGACCGGTGAAAGCTTGCCAATCAAGAAAAAAGTTGGTGACACACTTCTTGCTGGAAGTTTTGTTGTTTCTGGACACTGTCATGCAAGAGTTGAAAAAGTTGGTTCAAATTGTTATCTCCAACAACTTGCAATTTCTGCAAAAAAATATCGTAAACCAAAATCAGAACTTTTCAGTTCACTTCGTGTAATCATCAAAGTTATTGGTGTAATCATTGTTCCAATCACAATATTGATGTTCTATGTAAGTTTCAGACAACCAAATGCAACAGTGGCAAGCGCAATCACAACAACGGCTGGCTCAACCATAGGTATGATTCCAGCGGGAATGTTCTTACTCTGTTCAATCTCTCTCACTGTTTCAGTAATCAAGCTTGCTCGTAAAAAAGCACTTGTTCAAGATCTTTACTGCGTTGAAATGCTTGCTCGTGTAAATGTTTTGTGTTTGGATAAAACCGGAACAATCACCGATGGCACAATGAAAGTTTTCAATTGTGTTCAGCTTGCTTCAACCGACCAAACAATCAAACGAATCATGGGTTCAATGCTATCTGCTCTTGGCGATAACAACCAAACCAGCCAAGCACTAATCAATTATTTTGGCTATAACAAAGAAATGACCCCTGTTATCACAATTCCATTCTCATCATCAAGAAAGCTTTCAGCTGTTACTTTTGATAATTATGGAACCTACATTATGGGTGCACCTGAATTTGTAAACCCAAACATGAGCGATGAAAAACTCAAGTCTATGATTGAGCAATATGCAAAAGACGGTTACAGAACATTGCTTTTGTCTCATTCGAAAAAGTCTATTGAAAAAGACACACTCCCAACCGACAGAGAACCAATTGCGTTAATCATTCTTGAAGACCACATCAGAGAAGATGCTCTTAAAACAATCACATGGTTCAAAGACAACGGCGTTAAAGTTAAAATCATTTCTGGTGACAACCCACTAACCGTAAGCGAAATTGCAAAACGAGTTGGCGTTGAAGGCACCGATTCATTCATAAGTCTTGACGGACTAAATGAAAAACAAGTTATCGCAGCTGCAAACAAATATACAGTTTTCGGCCGTGTTACACCTGAACAAAAAGCGCTTTTAATTAAAACTATCAAAAGTGACGGAAACACTGTTGCAATGACCGGCGATGGTGTCAACGATATTTTGGCTTTAAAAGAAGCCGACTGCTCAATTGCTATGGCAAGCGGAAACGAAGCCGTTAGAAGTGTCAGCCACATGGTTTTGATGAATTCAGACTTTTCAAGCATGCCAGACACTGTTATTGAAGGACGAAAAGTTATCAACAATGTTCAAAAAGCATCATCGCTATTTTTCATGAAAACATTGTTCTCAATCATCTTTTCCGTTTTGGTTATTGTTCTTGCAATCACAAACAACTTTGGTGTTTCTTATCCATTCACAACCCCAAGAATGTTGATGTTTGAATGGTTCGTTATTGGCATACCATCGTTCATACTGGCATTTATTCCAAATGATAAACCAATCAGCGGAAAGTTTATTTTCAACCTTATCAAAAACGCCCTTCCTGGTGCACTTGCACTTGTTATCAATGTTGGTGCAGTTTATCTTTACAATCAACTTGTTTATGGTTCACTCACCGGTGAAAACATCGCTTCAACAGTTTCAACAATGTCAACACTTATTCTTACATTCACAGGACTTGCAATGCTTTATAGACTTTGCAAACCATTCAGCGGTCTGACAACAACCTTGTTCACACTAATGTTTGTTGCTTGCAGTGTTTGTATATTCTTCTGGCCAAAGTTCTTCGACATTGCAGCCGTTGGCACACTTGCTCTTCCAGATGTTTTGTTTGTAATTGTTTTAGCTTTAACTTCACCAACTGTTATCAATATTTTATATAAGATTATTGACAAGATAAAACTTTAAAATTAAACATAAATAAAAAACCTTATGAACTTGGAAATTCTCCAAACCATAAGGTTTTTTATTGCCATTTTATTTTTCTGTCAGCTCTTGTGTCATACTTGAAATTTTTGGGGCTTGCGGTAATGTTTCAAATTTGCAATCACTTTGTTAATATCACAGCTAGGCTGCCGTTAATATTGAAGCCTTGTTGTTTTGACAATAACATTCAATTTTAACTTGTCTAAAAACTCTTCCATGGAGCCGAAATTATTTTTCGTTTTGTTGTAATAAAATTTATTTGCAAGGTCGTAAGCCCCAAACACATCAGCACCAAAACTTTTTGCTTTTGTGAAAGTAATAGCAACCTTTTCAGAAATAAGACTTGCAATTTCTTGTTTTAAATATTTAAACTCTTCTTCCGTTAATGAATAGATTTGTTCATCGTTTTGAATTTCCTTAATTTCCGCATCTTTAATCTTAACATAAATATCCAAACATGGAATGTCTTGTTCGAATCTGATTTTAAACTTGTTTGTTTTGCTCTTTATGTCTATGCCGACTTTTGCGTGCTTAAATTGTCCAAAATTCACATCAGCAAGCCCAATGTCTTCCGACTCCGATTTTTTTTGCGTGAACATATAGCCCATAATTTCATCTTCTGTTTCAAACATGCCAACATGCTTGCCGGAAACAAAACAAACAAGTGGTGTCAATGCATCAAAATATTGATATTCCGAGCCACCGCCTTGCGAACCGCCAGAACCACCTGAACTTTCGCCACCAGAATCCCCGCCAGATCCTGACGAGCCACCCGAAGAACTTTCTTCACTTTCACCGCTGCTTTTTGAACTTTCGGAACTTGAGCTTTCGCTTGAATTATCTCCGCCCGATGAGCTTTTTGGACTGCCACTGATGTCACTTGTTTGCCCACCACTTGAACCGCCACCGCTCGAGCTTTCTGACCCACCAGAGCTGCTGCTTGATGAAGAATCTTCCGATTTTGAATTTGGGTTGAGCGACAAAATGCTTGCCACAGAAGTTTTTGAATAGTCACTGCCTTTGTTCATAAACGACAAGAGTGTTGTCATGATTCCGTCGCTCTCTTTTTCCTTATACATAAACACTTTTTGAAGCCCCAAACCAACAGAAAGTTCAACATCTTTTGTCTTCATGATTTCGTCTTTCGCACTATCCTTTGCAATCAAAACCAAAACGCTGTCTTTGATAATGTTGTCTTTAACGAAATAATTGAGTTCCTTTAAAAGATCGGTGTCAAGCATACTTTTGCCCAGCAAAATAAAGTTTGTATGCGAAAAACCAGCAACCTTTCCCGATTTGTATGAAAGCTTGGAAATTGCCGCAACAAGCGTGTTTCCGGTGTCTGAAATAAAGTTTATTGTTGCACCAGTGCCACTAGATTCAGAGCCTTGAGTCGTTTTAACTATTTGTGCAGTAACTTCATAGCCTGTGTCAGATTTATCAATAGCAAGTCCTGTTATAATAATTCGCATATTCAGTCTTGCTTGGGTTGACATGCTCGCTGGAAACGCCAAAATCATCACAAGCAACACAACCAAACATATATGTTTCTTTAATAAATTTTTCATGCGCCCGCCTCACTTTTTGTCCGTTTTGTTTGTGTTGCTCGTTTCGTTTGAGCTGTCTGTTTTGTTTGAGCTGCGCTTTGTTCTCGGACTGTTCGTTTTGTTGGGGTTGTCCGTTCTGAGCGAATTGTTTGTTTTATTGGGGTTGTCCGTTCCGCGCGAATTGTTTGTTTTGTTTGTTCATCTTTCTCCGTTGCTTTGGTTTTTTCTTTTTTTGTGCTTTTATTGTCGAATTCTTTTTGAAACTCATCATCAAGATTTTTAAAAGTTTTTTGTCTCTTTTTTAAATCTACCGCTTTATTTTGATTGCTTGAAGCACTCGCATTTGTCAAAGCGAGTCCGCCGTTTTTCTTTGCATCAAAACTGTTCTTTAAGGCAATAAGCAAAAGCGAAGCGATTGTGAACGCTTGCACAAACAAATTCACATTGCTCATAATTCGGCAAAAGAATTTTATTTTCGCGTTTATATCAACAAGCACAAAAATGTCCAAAACATACAAAACTATGGCGTTGAAAATTTTTAAACCCATTGGTTTTGCACTTGGAAAAACTGAACGCAAACACAGGTTTGCAAAATATAAATTGACCGCGCAATACAAAATTGCGCCAACTTCGGTTAGCAAAATCAAAAACCAGTCAACTCTGCCTATCGACAAATCAAGAAGCGAGTGTTCAGATAGTTCAGTTATAAGTCCCGGCTCAATACCTGCAAACTTTTGATAAATTCCTGTAAATTCTATCATCAAAAATGTCATGAAAAACATTGATAAAATGTAAACAAAAAGTGTTTTCGATAGTTTTATATCGCGCGCTTTAACACCCAAATAAAGCACCAAAAAGAAGTCACCAAACCAGCAATTGAAAACTTTAAGCTTGCTGAAAATCAATTTTGCATTGATTGTTTCAAAGGGCAAAAGCGCTGTGAAATCGCACTGATTTGCGCCCAAAATTGCAATCAATATGAAAGGTATAATAATTATCCATGTAAAAAGCTCGAAGTTAAGCGCGATGTTATCAATTCCGCGGTGTGCCAAAAAGAATACCGCGAACAACAAAAACAGACTATAAATAGGCCACGAAAGATTATCAAATAATGTGTTTGCAAACAAGCCTTGAATATGTTCATAAACCAAAACTGCCTGAACCAAAAAATATAGCATTGTTGATAGCAACAAAATCACTCTAAAAATGTTAAAAATTTTATTTTTAGACGGATTTAATACAATTTTAGGCTCAACATGTTTAATAATCACAAAAACAATGCAAATGCCGATAATGTTCACAAGCATAAAGCCAAGAAACAGCAGCCAGCCGTCTTTGCCCAGCTCTCCGCTAATCAAACATGGTAGTCTTTGCATTTTCATTGTGACAACACTGATACAAAATAAAATATAAAATTGTTTTGAGCTCATTTGTCACTCTCCTTTACTCTCTGGCGCGTTTTATTTTTGCTTCCCAACATCACAGGGCGTTTGAGCATATCTTGAATATCATGCTTGACAAATCCGTCCTTTTTGTCGCTTTTAAGGCTTGGGGCATAAGGTGCAAAGTATGGCACACCATAACTATTTATTGAACTCATATAACTCACCAAAATTATGAAACTCGTCCCAATTCCATACAGTCCAATAATTCCCCCCATAACCGTAAACACAATTCGCAGAAGTCTCGTTTCCGCGATTTCGTCTGGTATGATGTATAGTGCAACACTTGAAATTGCAACAACAACTATAGACGGTGGCGAAATTATTCCGGCATCAACGGCAGTGTTGCCCAGTGCCAACGCACCAATGATTGACAGAGCCATGCCCAAACTGTTTGGCATTTGCAAGCTTGCTTCGGTGATAACCTCAAACAAAAACAGAACCGTTAAAACTTCAATTAACGGCGGTATTGACAAGCCTTCAATACTAGACAGAATAGAAATCAAAAAATTGATTGGAAGAATTCGATAGTTATAGCTTTGAAGCGCTACATAAACTCCTGGCGCCAAAAGCGCAAAAATCAAACCAAACAAACGCATAACCCTTGCAAAAGTTGCCATTGCCGGAATATTAAAATAGTCTTGGCTGGACTGCAAATCTTCAAACAACACAAACGGAAGAGTTAAAGCAACCGGCGAACCATCAACCAAAATTCCAACCCTGCCTTCTAATAGCTTTGCTGTTAAAATATCCGGTTTTTCGGTTGTGCCAGTACGCTTGAAAAACTTAAGTCTATCGTCTTCCAAATACGACTCAATGTAGTAAGAGTCAATAATGCCGTCAATGTCAATTTGCTTGATTTTTTTAACAATTTGCTCCAAGATGTCTTGTTTAGCAATACCCTTTAAATAGCACACCGAAACAATAGTTTGTGTTTGTTTGCCGACCGGAATTTCAATAATTTGAAAATTTGGGGTCTTTAATCTTTTTCTAACAAGCCCAATGTTTGTGTAAATATCTTCAACGAATCCTTCTCTTGGACCCTTGATAACTCTTGATGTTGGCGGCTCTTGAATTCCCCTTTTTTCCGCATTGTAAAGCGGAACAATCATTGCATCATCATCCACAACCACAACAACAAAACCATTCAAAACATTTTGAAGCAACAATGTTGGAGCTTTACACTCGCTAACAGAAAGCACACTGAAAATTTCGTCTTTTAGTGCTGAAAAAATCTCTTTTGACTTGGTTTTTGGGTTTAATTCTTTTAAATATTTTTGAAGCGGCGACAAAAGCGCAGAAGAAAACAATCTTTTGTCAACAATGCTTTCAATATAAAAAATCGTGATTTTAGATTTTCCAGCTTCCAGCTCAATTGTTTTTATTTGCGAATTTTTTGTATATTTGCTTTTTATTTTTTCAGATAATCCCTTATTCATATATTCCTCAAAAGTAGTATGGTTTAAGTGTTTGATTTTTATTTGAAAAATAATTTTCCCAATAAAAAAATGAACATCAACCAAAAATGTTTTGAGTTCATCTTTTTATCATAAGGATATGTTTTTCCAAATTTTTTTTCAATAAAATGTTTATCTTTTAAATTTAACTTTTATGAGTATCAAAGATTAAAATCATAAATAATCTACTTTTTTGTTCTTTTAGAATCCATTAAAATTTAGCATTAAAAAAGACTAGCGATTGCTAGCCTTTTGTTTATTTCTTTAATAATTCCATCAAATAGTCACGACCTTGAGCCTTGCTTGGTGCACCACCCACGTTTTGTGTTGGTGTAGGTTGCTCAAATGCTGGAGCTTGCTCAACTGGACTTGGAGCTGTTTTGTTGATTGTTGCAACAGTTGAAGCAGCTTTTGGTTCAGTTTTGATTTTGGTTTGGGCAACTCTTGTTTTGAGTGACTCGCTTTGAGCAGCTGGTTCAATTTTAACAGGTCGCTCTGTTGGAGCATAGCCTGGGAAAGTTGGAGCTTGACTGTGTCTTGCAGGTGCTGGTCTTGCAGATTGATATACAGGACTAGCCAAACCATTCATTGTTGGTTGCATTTGTGGATATGATTGTGCCATTGGTCTGCCAGGTTGAACCATTGTGTTTGGCATTGGCATGATTGGTGCTTGTGACATTGGAGCGGTATACATCATTTGTCCGGCCATAATGTTTGGATCCATAACTGTATTCACCATTCCATAGCCACCAATCATAGGACCATACTGGGCACCAGTGCGTGGAATATACAACATCAAATTGATGCCTCTTTCTTGCAAAACTTGGCAAGCAAGAGTTGTGAAAGTTGTTTCAATTTTTGAAACTTCATTTGAAATTCCAAATTTCAGCACATCTTGGCAAGGATATGACTGAACTCTGAAACAAAGGTTTCTATAAGCATCAATCAGTGAGTTAATTCCGTTAATAACATCACCATTAACACCAGTGGTTAACATTGGCTGTGAAGCTATTAAGTTTCTTATCCCCTGATCTAATTCATTTATTGTCATAACCCTGTCCTCTTATACTAATAATTTCCGAGCAACCAGAATCCTCTACAGTTAGCCATAACAGCATTGCTTTGAATAACAAGTCTTGGGTCATTGAAGAATTCTCTTAAATATTTTTCATAAAGAAGAGAACCACCACCTGTAAGGATAATCTTGTAGAATTTATTGAATTCGAGACCAAGTCCCATAACTTCTTGATAAACTCTCTTTGCTTGGTTCTTGCAATGTTTTTCAACATAAGCAGATAAGTCATATTGACCAAATGGTGTTTCAACAACAGGAGATTCAAGCAAACTCAAATCAAGTTCGTGTGGTGAAAGCGAGAAAATACTTGCTTCAGGAACATTGCTGTTAACATCTTCTTGAAGATCTGATATATAGTCAGAAGTTCCAATGTCAAAACTGAATGTTGAACGAACACGAGCTGTTTCAAGAATAGCAATATCTGTTGTTCCCCAACCGATATCAATAACGATTGCTCTTTGGTCTAAAAGCTTTTCATTGAGAGCATCAGCTTTTGGATCATAAACATAGTCATACATTGTTCCAAGTGGTTGTGGAACTACAATAACTTCTCTAATTTCAAATGTGATTGGTCTAACATCTTCCCAAGTTACAGATTTAACTTCGTGAACACCAGTAAGCATTTGTTTGATTTGAGCAATGATTTTTTGGTTTTTAGCAAGTGAGCTTGGAACACCAGTAACAACTCTCAAAACTTCATGATTTGAAAGGTTTGGAAGTTCCTTTAAGCATGCTGTGATACCAATCAAAGCTTCAATTTTGTATTGCTCTGAACCGTATCTTGAGATACCTCTACCGCCACTGCCTGCAGCAGAAACAACACCAACTTCATAAACTGCCTTGTCATAAACATACATTTGATAGTCTGTTTTGAATGAATAAACAAGACCAGCGTCGTTGATTTGTCTGATTGTGTTGACATACTTTAAGTTAAGTTCGTCTGTCCAAATTTTAAGTGTTGAGTTTGCAACATCAAGACCGATAATTCTTGTATATTCGCCTTGTTGTTGTGGCTCTGCTTGCGCTACTGGAGCTTGCTCTGGGGCACCAGCATTTACATCATTTTGATATTCTTCGAATTCTGACATAATTTTTCTTCCTTTTTTTATAAATTATTACCGCAACTATGGTCGCAGTATTTACTGATTATCATTTTAATATACTTATAAAAATAAATCAAATAAAAATCATTAAAAAATAAAAATAATTATTTTTTTAATTTTGAGACAGCAATATTGATGAGATTGTATCCTTTCGAATAACCGAGTTGTCGTCTTTGTAATAAATAATCAAATTGTCACCGTCAATGCTGCAAACAAGGTCTCTTCTTATGTTTAAAGTTTCTTCAAAAAGCACTTTTAAAATGGTTCCGTCTTGTCTGTAAATTGCAATTGTGCTAATATATTTTTTGTTAAGCTTAAGTTCATCAGTTGCGTCTTTTTCGCCCAAAATTTCAACATAATTTAAAAGGAAATATTTTTGCTCAATAACTTTATATTGATTTATATAGTTGAAATTGATTGTAACTTCATTAACTGAACCATCTGGCTGAAGATTGCAGAAACTTGCTTGTCCTTGAGTTTCTTGATCTTTGTTTATGCCCAAAACCAAAAAATTCTTTGGTGAAACACGTTTAACCGAAATGTCGAGATTATTTGACAAACTAATCAAATTGTAACCAACTTTCTTTTCATCATTAAATAAAATTATTTTAATGTAAAACTCATCAAACAGATTTTCCATTGCAAACAAAACATTGAAATCAAGATAAGAATAAATATCAGAAATATATTTTCTATTTAATTTGGTATTTTCAACATATTTTCCGTCAACCACATCAAAAGATGTTTCTTCAACCGTTTCCTGCACTTTGAATTTAATTTCTTTTTTCTCAATAAAAATTTTAGACATTTTATCACCCTACATTATTTATATTGTTAGTATATTATAACAAAAAAAGAGTGTCAAACGATTTTCCACTCTTTTTATTTATTTGATTTTTAGTTGTATTTTAAACATTTATTGCTTGAATTAAATTTAATTTCGTTTTTTTATTCAACAAGCGCCAATGTAATTAAAAATTATTAAAAACTCAAACTTAATTCAAAAATGCAGCAAATTAAAAACCTTTATATACCTTAATTCAAAAACCCTTCAAAATAATGTTTTTAATAATTTCAATATCTATTTTTTGCTGCTTCCAAAACCGCCAGCGCCACGCTCTGAAGGAATGGCTTTGAGTTCTTCATAAGAGATTTCTTTTGTCTCTAAAACTGGAACAACATGCATAACTATTTGGCAAATCGCCTTTGTGTAAGGATACAAAATAACATCAGACTTTTTGTAAGCCACACCACCAAATTCGAACTCATCAGCAAGCTCTTCTGCTGGTGTTTTTGAAATTATAAAAGGCTTGTTATTTGTGTTGTAAAGCATGATGAAATATTCACCACGATAGCCAGAATCAATAACACCGCCAGATTTTTTGATGCCGATTTTAGCCATACTCGAGCGCTCTTCAACTTGAGCATAAAATCCACTTGGAAACGCAGTCGCGATTCCAGTTGGAACCATTTTTGACTCTCCAGCACCAATCACAAACATATCTTCAGCGAAATCTGCATAAACATCATAGCCGGCATCTTCCGCCTTTTTGCTTGGCACTTTCGCCGTTTCTCTAATCTTCGCAAAACAAATTTGATTTTCCATAATTTTATCCCTTTTTAATTATTCTAAACAAATTATAACACTTTACTTAATTATAAACAATTATTTATCAACTATTTGTATAAAGTTTTAATTTTATAATTTCTTTTCTTGACAAATTAAATTCTTAAATCTTATATTATGTATATAAATTTAATAAAAAGAGGTAACTATGAAGGTTGTTATTTGTGGTCTTGGCTCTATGGGAAAAAGAAGACTTCGTTTATTAAAAAAATATGATAGCTCATTGGAAATTTTTGGAGTAGAAAACAACAGTGAACGTGCAAAACAAGTTGAAGATGAATATAAAATCAAAGTATATGATTCTCTTCAAATTTGTTATGATTCGGAAAAACCTTCATGTTTATTTGTTTGTTCTTCACCATTATCTCATTATTCTATCATTAAGCAAGGACTTCAACTTGGTATGAATATTTTTACAGAAATCAATGTTGTTAATGATGGATATGATGAACTTATTGAATTGGCAAACGAAAAAAATTTAAAACTGTTTTTAAGTTCAACAATGGTTTATAAACCAGAGATTAAATATATAATTAATAAAGTAAAAATTGATAATCAAAAGGTTTCCTACTCCTATCATGTTGGACAATATCTTCCTGACTGGCACCCTTGGGAAAATTTTAAAAATTTTTTTGTAAATGATAAAAAAACCAATGGCTGCAGAGAGATTCTAACAATTCAGATGCCATGGATTATCAAATGTTTTGGTGATATTGAAGAAGTGAAAACAATAAAAGCCAGTATAAGCGACTTAAATTTAAGCTATCCAGACACACTGATGATTTTGGTGAAACACATCAATGGAAATATCGGAACAATTTTTGTAGATGTTGTTGCTAGAAATGCAATAACCGATTTAGTTGTGCAAGGAAACAATCTATTTATACAATGGAACGGCTCTAACAAAGGCTTATTTGACCTTGATATTTCAACCAAACAATTAAACCAAATAGAATTTTATACTTCTACCACACATCTAAAAGATTATTCAAAACTAATTATTGAAGAACCTTATCTAGAAGAAATTAAATCATTCTTTGAATTTGTAAACAACAATACTAAACCAAGATATACATTTGAAGAAGATAAAAATGTATTGCAATGGATTGATAAAATGGAGGAAGTCTAATGAAATTTTGTTTTGTTGGAATAGGATCAATTGCAACCAAACATATCCTAGCTCTAAAGGAAATTGATTCTAAAATTACAATTCATGCTTTTCGAACTGGTAAGTCTCAATTTATATCAAAAGTTGCTAATCTCATTGACAAAGAGATTTTCGACTTTGAATTGCTCGATGAAAAATACGATGCTGTTTTTATTTGTAATCCTACAAATTTACACTATGAAACTTTAAAAAAATTCAAAAATAAGGCTGATTATTTTTTTGTTGAAAAACCTATTTTTGATAAAGATTATACAACCAAACAGCTTGAAGAATTTTCTAATCTTCAAATTTATGTTGCCTGCCCTTTAAGATACCAACCAGCTATAATTGAAGCAAAAAAAACAGTAGAAAAAAAAGGAATACCTATTAGCGCCAGAATAATATGCTCAAGTTATTTACCAGAGTGGAGGCCAACGATAGATTATAGAAATAACTATAGTGCACATAAAGATATGGGTGGTGGTGTTTCAATTGATTTAATTCACGAAGTGGATTATATGACATATTTGTTTGGCTTTCCGCAAAAAGATTATTATTTAAAAGGTACTTTTTCTAATCTTGAAATAGATTCAGATGATTTGGCAGTACACTTGTTTCAATATCCAAAGTTGATTGTTGAAATGCATTTGGATTATTTTGGAAGAAAAAATCAAAGGTATCTCGAAATGTTTTATAATGATGAAACTATTAAGTTTGATATAATCAACAATAAAATGTTATCATCAAATGGAAATGAAATTACTTTTGAACCAACTAATTGTTATTTCCATGAAATGAAAAATTTTATCAAACTTATCAAAAATGAAAAACATGTAGAAAATACTTTGTTTTCAGCAGTTAAAAATTTAAAATTAGCAAAAGGAGAAAATATTTATGACTAATATTTTATTTACTATTTGTGGACGCGCGGGCTCTAAAGGATGTAAAAACAAAAATATTAGAAATTTCCTGGGAAAACCTTTATTTGAGTATTCAATTAAAGCAGTTCAAGAATACAATAAGTCTAATAATACAAATTATCCCATAGCCGTTTCAACTGATAGCAAAGAATTTATAAATATGGTTGAAACTAATCACAAAGATGTTTTCATTGTTAATAGAAACGAGAATCTTGCTGGAGACTCTATTGGAAAAATCGATGTCATTCGAGATTTAACAAATCGTGCTGAAAAGTATTATCAAACCAAATTTGATTTTGTGGTAGATCTTGACATTACCTCTCCAATCAGAACAATAAACGACATTAAAAAAGCTATTGAACTAGCGCAAGATAGTTCAAACTATGACTGCGTATTCTCTGTTGTAAAGTCAAGAAGAAATCCTTACTTCAACATGATAAAATATGAAAATAACAAGTATTCTAAAGTCTTAGAAAGCAATTTCACATCCCGTCAACAAGCGCCTCAAATGTATGATATGAATGCTTCAATTTATGTTTATAGACGCGAGTTTTTGTTGTCAAATGAAACAACATCTCCTATTCAGGGTAAAAATGGAATTGTAGAAATGTTTGACACTGGAATTATTGATATTGACAATTCTGAAGACTTTGAACTTATGGAATATATGGCACTCTACATGAAAAATCATTTTGATGATTACAAATGTATTTTTGAATAATTTTACATGCAAAAAAACACCTTAACCGGTGTTTTTTAATTTTGCTTTAAATCATAAAAATATTTTTTCTTTGTGAGTTTATTTTTTATTATAAATTCTTTTAATATATTATAAATTTGTTCTGATGTATTTCCATCACCATATATATTTTCATTTTTATTAAGCTGTGATTGAAATCGCGTTTCGTTAATTATTTTTAGTGCATTTTCAATTGAATCGCTTGAAATTTCTGCATTCACAATTGAAAATGCCTGTATACGACCTTCTTGTCTATTTCCAATATTTATTGTAGGAATATGAAAATATGGTGCCTCAATAATACCTGATGAAGAATTTCCCAAAACACCCTTGCAATATTTTAAACATGATAAATATCTTCTAAAACCTAAAGAGTCAATAAAGAATATATTGTCTTTATTCTTCACTTGTGCTTTGATGTAATTGTTAATTTCATTGCCACCATTATCTACATTTGCTTTTGTGATAATATAAGAGTATTCATTATGTTTTAAAATAATATCCATAACTATTTTAATTTGCTCTAATGGAGCAAGTTTACTTATGGTTTCAGGGTGATATGTTACCACAAAATATTGTTTTTCATTTAAATTTTCAAATGATAAAGACTGCTTAATTTCATCTAAAGACATAAGCGGAGTTTTTAAAACATTTTCAACACCCGGTTCACCAACATTAAAAACAGTATCCGGCTGTTCACCAAGCTGAATAACTCGATTTTTCATATCTTCGTTGCCGGCAAAATGTAAATTTGACATTTTTGTTATTGCGTGCCTACAACAATCATCTATCGCACCAAAAGTAACATCTCCGCCACTAATATGTGCCAATGGGATACTTTCAAGCAAACAAGCTTGAGCAACCCCCAAAATCTCAAATCTATCTCCTAAAACAACGGCACAATCATATTTATTGTCATGAAAATGTTTGCCAAAAACACTTATAGTTTTTGCTAAAATTTCATAAGTATTGCAGTTCTTTTCTATTATTGGCAACTCGATAATTTTGCAGTTAAAATTTTCTTGATAAATTTCAGAAACAGTGTAGCCAAATTCTCTTACAAGATGAGTTCCACTAGCAATAATAGTCACATTAAAGTTTTGGTCTGATGATAACTTTTTAATAAAATTAACCAAAAGTCCAAACTCCGCCCTTGTGGTTGTTATAACACAAATTTCTGATTTTTTATTCATCATATCTCAATTTTTTCGTCCTTTTTAAAATCTCTAATTGCTTTTTTTCCAATAATTTTGTTCCATTTCATTGGAGAAATTCCATCTCCCGGCCTTTTACAGGTAAGATTTTCTTCTGTGAATTTTTCTCCTTTTTTTATATCACAATTTGCAACAATACTTTTTCTTGCAATTGGTTTATTTTTTAATTCTGCAGTCTGTGTTTTTTTATCGCCATCACCTAAAACGGTTTCAATTTCTCTAATCTTATCGATCATCAACTTTAGCTCCTGAGGTTCAAGACTTGCCTTGTGATCTGGCCCCGGAAGATTTTTGTCAAGTGTGAAATGTTTTTCAATAATTGAAGCACCCATAGCAACAGCATAGCAAGGAACATCTATACCCTTTGTGTGATCACTATAACCAACTTCACATTTAAACTTATCTTGAATAGATTTCATGGCAAGTAAGTTGACACTTTCAAGAGGAGCTGGATATTCTGTCGTACAGTGCAAAATAGAAATTTTTGAAGTTCCATTTTTCTTTAACACTTTTACAGCTTGGCTAATTTCATTCATATCACACATTCCTGTTGATAAAATTACTGGCAAATGAGTTTTTGCACAAGCAATAAGGTAAGGATAGTTAGTAACTTCTCCTGATGGAATTTTTAAAGTGTCAACACCAAGATCATCTACAATGAATTTTAAGCTTTTCAAATCAAAAGCTGTAGTTAAAAACTTAATTTTTATTTTTTCACAATACTTTTTAAGATTCTTAAAGTCTTCAAAAGTTAAATTAAGTTTTTCTAGCATTTCTAACTGCGTTGTAGAATTTTTATCATTTTTGTTTTGATAATCGGCCTTTTTCGCCTTTTCGCAAACTAATTCTTTTGCAATGTATGTTTGAAATTTAATATAATCAGCGCCTGCATTTTTTGCTTCTTTAGCCAATTTCTTTGCATTTTCAAGACTACCATTGTGATTTACACCAGCTTCAGCTATTATCAGAACTTTTTTCATTTTTTCTCACCACCCTACAAGGATTTCCAAAAGCAACAACACCATCGGGAATATCTTTAACCACAACACTACCCGCTCCGATTATACAATCTTTTCCAATTGTAATTCCCTGAATAACAACACTACCCGCTCCTATATGACTATTCTCGCCAACCTTACAATTTCCGCAAATAACAACTCCAGGTGCAATATGAACAAAGTTTTCTATAATTGTATCATGCTCAATCACTGATCCCGAGTTAATAATCGCCATATCACCAATGGAAGCATTGCTATTAACAACACTGTTTTTGCCAATAAAAACATTTGAGCCAATCATTCTTGCATCTACGACAGCTGTTCTATCAATGATGGATGGCATTGAAAATCCATTTTCTTTCATTTTTAAATATAATTTTTTTCTAATCTTAGGATTACCAATGCTACCAATACAAACAAAAATATTATTAATCCCATCTTTTTTTAATTTTAATATTTCGTTATCATTTCCTAAATATTTCAAATCAAAAAATTCTTTTTTTTCATTATCACAATAACCTATAATTTTAAAATTATTTAATTCTTTCAATGATGAATAAATGGATTTTGCATGACCACCGGCGCCGCACAAAACTAACTTTTTATTCTCCATATAACTTTTCTCTCATTTTTTCAAGTTCAGGCAATTGTCCCATATCTAACCATTCTTGTTCAGATATTGGATACACACCGATTTTTTTGCCCTTTTCTTTTTCATTTTTTATAATATCTGGAAAACCAATTGGAATATTTGGTTCAATATCATCAATAATGCTTGGTTCAACAACATAAAAACCAGTATTTGTTAAAATCGAAAATTCAGGTTTTTCTTTCATTGTTTTTATAGAAGCATCATTATTTATTTCTACAATTCCATAAGGAATATTTATATTTTTATATGCACAAACCATAGTTATATCATTATGATTTTCTTTATGAAATCTAATAATGCTATCGTAATTTGCTCTGATTAGGGTATCACAATTAGTAAAAATGAAGGTGTTTTTGATTTTATTTTTTAATAAGGATAAACCACCACCTGTTCCTAATGGAACTTCCTCATCAAACCAATTGAGTGCAAAATTTGTATCAATTTCTTTAAAATATGTTTTTATTAGCTCTTTTTTATAGTTTACTATTACTGAAAATTCACCAATACTATACTTGTTAAATTCTTGCATTATAATTTCAAGAATAGGTAAATCCCCCACGGGAATAAGAGGTTTTGGAAAAACTCTTGTATATGGATCTAAACGAGTTCCTTTTCCACCAGCATTAACAACAACATCAACATTGCTAATAGCATTATAAGTTTTTTTTGATTTGTTTTTAAAATATATATCAACAAACATATCGTCTTTTATAATTGGTACAGCATTAAGCAGAAATTCTTTGATATTTTGTTTTGCTTCTTGAATGTTTTTTGCCGTTTTGGGGTTTTTATTTGCGGCACTAATAATCTCATCTTCAAGGCTTCCACCGCTTATTAAGAAGCGCCTAATATCACCATCGGTTACCGATGCAAGTAGCCTGCTATCTTCTAAAATAAATAGGATTTTTTCGTCACAATCATCAAGTTTTTGCATTGCGTTCTTTATAGTAATATTTTTATTAATGATGTAGTTGTTATTTAACATTTCTCCCTCCTAGTCATTATACCTAATAATCTCTTGTTTAAATTCTTTTTGTGGATAAATACACAAAATTTCTGTAACACCACTTTCGGAATTGCAAGCAATACCTATCGTTTCTATAACATCAATATCAAAAGTGTTTGAATCAAAGGTAAATAAGAATTCATTAGAATTTTCTGTAAAGTCGAAGTTTTGCCAAAAATATTGTCCACACACGGTCTTTAGTGCCAAAAATGGCTGTACACCAAAGCAATCTTTTACATCAACCCTCAATAATGCTGTGTTATTATTCCTTGTTATTTCCGCATGAATTTCTGGGTTGTTTTTCTTTATATTATTTTCTGCTCTAACAGCATTTACAGGATTAGAATAGTAAAATTTCACATCAGGATATTTTAATGATGTTTTAGAAATCAGATCCATTAACTTAATAATATCTGGAGTCATATCTCTAAAATCATGGTCACAAAAACTTAATATTGTTGTTTTTCCATTATTGGCTCTTTTAAAAGCCTCTTCAACATCAGACAATTCAATTTCTCTCAATCTAGCATTCATGTTTAAACAGCGCGAAATATATCTTTTGCAATCACCTTTTTGTTGATAGTTTCTTATTGATGGATGATACGATTCCCATTCGGTTGTGGCTTTATCCCAAAATCCCCATCTTCCATTTCCAAGATCTGGCTGACTTTCAACATTATTTTTTTTCGCTTGATTGGCAAAATCAAACGGAATCCATTGCTCTAAAAACCAGTTTGAATCTGGTCTTTCAGAGTGAAATCCCGGTCTGTACGACGCTGGAAACCACTTTCTATCTATGACTTTATGCACTAAAATATCATATAAATCATTTGAAGAAAGATAACTCGTTCCTGCAATGTTGCAATCACCTTTCATCGCTATTGGATGAAAATGAAACTGTATGTCGTCTTGTGGATTGTTTTTTACTAAATTTTTGTAGAAATCAAAAATATTGTGATATCCCGTATCTCTATGTCTTGGATTCACACTATTAAATCCCACATGATCCATACAATACCAATTAAATTTCCAACCCTCACCATTACTATCAACTAATTTTTTTCTAAACTGTTCAGATGTGATTTTTAAAAGCATTGCCTGTATCTCTGACCAGTTTCTATTCATTTGCAATCTTTCTGGAGAGATCAATTGTTTAACCTTTTCCTTCAAAGATGGATCGATTGGGTACTTGCCCTTCTGTAGTAGCTCTAGTGTTTCTAGGTTTGGCTCTAAATCTAAACCAAATATTTCTTTTAGTCTTTCAAATGTTGCTTCCATTGTTTCATTTAGAGGACCTTCAGTGTCAACACAATGCACTATATAAACTTCTTTCATTATCTAATTCCTATCTCTTGCTCATAATTTCTTTTATGTGATCAATATCTTCTTTTGTTAAACTTGTTGAACATGGAAGATTGACTATTCTATCTTGGTAGTAAATTGCCTTTTCAATATCATAAACTATACTGTTTAGGTAAGGTTTTTGTTTATGAATCAAACTCCAAATTGGTCGAGTTTGAATATTATTTTCACTTAAATATTTTATCAAAGCATCTCTTTCTTCGGTTCCACTTGTTAAATAACTATAAAACCAGTGGTTAGAACATATATCTTTTCTGAAAGGCAAAAGTTTTAATCCAATTTCATTATAGTAATTATAATTTTCTTGCTTAATTTTTATAAAATTATCAAGTTCTTCCATTTGAGCAACACCCAATGCTGCTTGAAGGTTTGTCAAACGATAATTGTAGCCAATATCACCGTGAACAAAATACAAAGTATCGTCTTTTGCTTGTGTTGATAAATATCTACATTTTTCGCCAAGTTCAACATTATTTGTAACTATCATACCACCGCCACCGGTTGTGATAATTTTGTTACCATTAAATGAATACACTCCAATATCGCCAACTAAACCTGAATAAACACCTTTATATTTACCTTCTTTGAAGTATCCTCCCAAAGCCTCTGTTGAATCTTCAACAACTTTAAGATTGTATTTCTTGGCAATTTCCATAATTTTTTCCATATTACAAAGATTTCCAAAAACATGGACAACAACCATTGCTGTTACTTTTCTTTTTGTTGTTTTATCAATCAAAACGCCATCAACAAAATCACATTCTTCTTCGCAAAATCTTTCAATTTTGTTTGGATCAATACAAAGAGTATCATCACAGTCCATAAAAATTGGTTCTGCACCGCAGTATTTTACTGGATTAACAGCTGCAATAAATGTTAAAGTTGCAACAAAAACCTCTTGACCTTCACCTACACCAAGCGTCTTAAGAGCAAGATGCAAACCAGCTGTTCCGCTTTGAACAGCAACGGCACACTTTGCACCAGTATAATCTTTTATTTTGTTTTCAAAGTCAGTGATTAGTTTTCCACCAGTTGAAACCCAACCAGCCTCAATTGCTTCATCAACATATTTTTTCTCGTTTCCCACAAAATTGGGAATTGATAGTGGTATAAATTTATCCATAATTGCCTCCTATAAGTTATAGATATCAACCTTATATTTATCCAAATTGTCTTTTATAAATTCAATAGTCTCTTTCAGCCCTTCTTCAAAAGTATATTGTGGCTTCCAGTTCGTCAATTTCATAATTTTTTCATTTTTACCTAGGAGCCTATTAACTTCACTTTTTTCCGGTCTAAGTCTTTGCTCGTCGCAAACTATTTTTGCCTTTGGATTGATTTGATTTATGAGTTCTTTAGCTAAATCACCAATTGAGATTTCTTTTTGGGTTGCAATATTGACAACCTCTCCAATAGTTTTATCAGATAAAGCGATTTGCAAAAAACCATTTGCTGTATCCTTAACATAGTTAAAATCTCTTGTTGGAGTCAATGAACCAAGTTTTATTTCTTCTTTTCCTGCCAAAAGTTGCATGATAATAGTTGGAATAACCGCTCTTGCACTTTGTCTTGGTCCAAAAGTGTTAAATGGTCTAACTATTGTAACTGGCAAGTTAAAACTTCTATAAAAACTCAAAGCTAGTTGATCCGCACCTATCTTTGTTGCCGAATATGGACTTTGACCTTGTAATGGATGTTCCTCATCAATTGGAACATAAATTGCAGTGCCATAAACTTCACTTGTTGAAGTGATTAAAACCCTTTCAAGTTTTAAATCTCTTGCAGCTTGCAAGATATTTAATGTCCCCTTAATGTTGGTATCAACATAGCTATCTGGTGAATGGTAACTAAATGGAATAGCAATCAATGCTGCCAAGTGAAACACGGTATCAACCCCTTTCATAGCCTCTCTAACACCGTTTGGATCTCTTATATCCCCGCAAAAAACATCTATTTTATCTAATTTTTCTTTTGGTAAAGTATCAAGCCAACCCCAAGTGTTAAATGAGTTGTAATAAACAAAAGCCTTAACATCGTAGCCTTTATCAACCAATAATTCAACCAAATGGCTTCCAATAAATCCATCTGCTCCAGTAACTAATACTTTTTTCATAAATTTCTCCTTTATATGTTTTTATTATAACAATTGTGTATTTTATTATCAATAAAAATTGCAATTTTGTTAAATAATAGTTTTCGTTTTTATAATTTTATAGAAAAACATAAAAACAATTAAAACAAAAATAATCCATCTTGCCCAAATAATATTGAACAGGAGATAGGTTAAAGCAAAAATAATTAAAGCAATTATCATACAAATTGCAGAAAAATTAAACGTAATTGGATAGTTTTTAATTACCTTTCTTGAGATAATTTCATGAAAAATAAATAGAACAAAATACGAAATTGCCGTTGCTATCGCAACTCCAATTATTCCCAATTTTAATAACAAAAAGTAATTTAAAATAATGTTAATTATCGCCGACATAATAGTGCCAATCGCTATCCATATTGTTTTTCCATTATAAAATTCAAAGTTAACGCTAAATGAATATAAAAACACAAAGTAGTTACTCAATATCATCACCGGCAATAAATTTACTCCAGCTAAATATTGAGCATTGATTAAAAATCCAGTAAGTTCCGGACTTACAAGCATAAATCCTAATGTTATACATGTAAATACAAAAGCGTAGTTTTTTGTTCGCTTGTTTAATTTCTCATGGTTTTTTTCAGTAAGATAATCATAATAAAATGGAACAAATGCTGAGTTCATTGCACCCCAAAGCGAATTTACAACTGATGATATGGTGTGCATCATATTATAAATTCCAACCCCTTCAGTATCATTTTTTATATACTGAATCATAAGTTTATCACTCTGCGATAAAATTGTGTTGCTAAGCATATGAAATATCAAAGGCAGTGAAAAAATTAAACAAAATCGCCAATATTGTTTGGAAAAGAAACATCTATTTTTTAAAACAAATATAAAAAATAAAGCAAGTCCTATAATGATATATGGAATTGAATATCCAAGCACATAACCAACATAGTTAGGCTTTATAAGTTTTGCACAAACCAGTGAAGCCGTTGCAACTATTACCGTTGAAAAAAATGTTAAAAACAAATTCTTTTTTGCTAATTTTAGGCTTAAAAGATATGAAGAAAAAAAGGAAATACAAAAAGAACCAAAACAACAAGGAATTAGCAGTAAAACAATCAATTTATCAAGATTTAGAAGCTTGGAGAGTTGTTCGCATAAAATTGCAACAGGAATAAAGAAAGCAAAAAACGATAATAAAGCCATCGATAAAACGCTTGAACAATATTTTTTATATTCTTGCTCACCATATTCTTTTAACGCGTTTTGAAGGGATCCATTTACCTGAATTCCAACGAAAACACCAGCCAAAGCTAACCAAGTCAAAAAAATTGACACAGTTCCATATTCAGCAGGTGACAATAAAATAGATATTATTGGTGTTGTGATTAGTGGTATTGATTTTAATAAAACTGTTCCAAAGGAATTAGTTAGCATATTTTTTGTCAATAGACTCATTTTTTGTTTTGTCATAATTGTTTTTTTATCTCCACTAATATTTTTTCAAACTCTTCAAGAGTTTCTGGAATATAAATATTATCTTTTTTATTATAGATTCTTTTTAATCGTTCAAAAAAATTTGTAGCAAGTTCACTTTCTTGATACTTATTATCAAACAATTTTGTTAAACAAATAACCACAGGTTCTCTATCAAATAATAGTTTTGGAAGAGCAGCAGCTGTTGAAAATGGAGTTATAAGACATTTCTTTGTAATCCAATCATTATTTAAACATAAAATTTCAAATGTTGAATTTGTTTTCATCTTTAAAACATTTTTATATCTTTTAACTTCTGGATTTGTTCTTGGGTGCAGTTTAGCAATATAGTCATTATTGATATATTTGTTTAAAATATCAACAATTTGCTCTTCCATTTGCTCTAACGGTTTACTATCACTTAATTCTTGGTCAAGAAAGATGTATTTTTCTGATCTTCCCTCAATAATTCCGTCATCATATTCAAAAACTCTATTTATTAAGTTAATAAAATTTTGATCCTTTAAATTTAATTTAGGAATTAAATAAACCTTATAACTACCAATATTAGCTATTTTTTCATCATACAAATAATAACCTTCAAGTTTTTTTCTAATTTTTCCGCAGATAAATTTCTGCTTTTTAGTTATAAAATTGTTTTCCGAGGCATCATAATAACTTTCAACCCCACAATCGACCTTAAAAACTTTTAAATTTTTATTTATCTTTTTATAGTGATTAAAAATAAATCTTGGAGTAAAGCCAAAAGCATCAACATAAAATTCATCATATTTCTTATAAAATTCAAGCCCTTTGCAGTACTTTCTAAATAAAGAATTAAAAAAATATCTGTTTTTTAGTTCAGAACATGTTTTTTTAAAAACCCTTTTTAGCTTATTTTGTATATTGTCAACCTCATTAAATTTTCTCTGCTCAACAAAATAAACATTATCAAATAAGCTTTCATTTTTTAAATTATTAAAATATTTTTCATTTTTCTTGTCAAAATTGGAAATTAAAATATCAGCTTTTTCATTTGGAAAAAGATTGTATTTCATGTTAATACAATTTAATAAATTATATGGTGTTGATGCTATAAATAATTTCATGAAGTCACTCCAAATTTATCTTTTAATTCATTAAACTTAAAAGCTTATTTACTATTGCATCGTTGTCATAAGTAAATTTTTTTAGGTTTTTCTTTTTTTCTTTTATAAGAGATGGATTATCAAATATAAATTTTAATTTTTCATACATTGCGTCACTGTTATTGTCGCAAATAAAGCCATATTCTTCAGGAACCATCTCTTTTGAAGAAATTATTTCAGTTGTAAAAATCGGTGTTTGCAATTGTTTTGCCTCATTGTAAACCATTGGTGCTGCTTCATAATAAGAAACAAGAGCAAACAAATCGGCATTTTTAACAAAAGGAAAAGGATTACTTTGAGCCCCCCACATTTTGACATATTCATTCATATTATTTGTTTCAATATAACTTTTAATTTCATTTTCCAAAATCCCATTGCCTAAAATGTGATAGTTAAATTTATAACCTTCATTGTGAAGCCTTAAAAGTACTGGTAAAAATCTCAAATGAGCTTTCTCATTAGCTAAACGGGCAGCTGTTACAATATTTATTACACCTTTATCAAAATTTGGCATAAATTCATCAGCTTTTTTATCAATAACATCGTTGAGTTGTGTGTTGTATAAAAAGTCTGAGTTGTGATTTAGTTCTGGACAAATCGATTTAACCTGTTCAGAACAACTTTTTGAAACAGAATATACCTTATCAAATTTTTTGTAGTTTTTAACATTTTGTTTACAAAGCAATTTTTCTACAACAACATCGCCATGGCAAACCATACATTTCTTTTTTGCATTCACACCATAAAGCACAAATTCTGGGCTGCCGCAAGCCATATCATGAGAATTTTGGGTGTGAGCAAAAGCTACCGCCAAATCATATTCTTTTTCTAGTCTAGCTTTTTTCACTGCAATCTTCAGCGGAATAATATTTGAAAATGCTTTTGTCCAGCATGCAACAAAAAATCGTTTAAAACAAAAAAAGTTTCCAAATTTTTTACTTTCTCTTTGACTCACCCCGAAGATTTGCATAGATTTTTTTTCATCTAAAACATTCACATATTCTGGAATATCTTTAATGTAACACCCTTGTTGTTTAAACAAAAACAAATCTACTTCATAATCATCTTTATATTTTTCCATGTAAAACATAAGATTTGAAAGAGATTTTGCAATACCGCCAGCCCCCATACAGTTTAAAACGAATAATATCTTCCTTTTCACTATTTATATCTCCTCTGTAATTTTTTAAAATAGATTTTTGAAGGTAAATATAATAAACCAATCAAAAATTTATTATCGGGGTGATTTTGTTTCATTTGTTTAAATGAATAGCCTGCTGCTAAAGAATAAACAATATATGCTATTGTGTATTTAACACGAAGTTTAAAAAT
>CAKVFH010000008.1 GCA_934746515.1 uncultured Clostridia bacterium | reverse complement strand
GTTGTAGAAAAAGAAGAATATACAAAAGAAGGTGTGCATAAGGGAATGGATGGGTGGATTTGCGACCCAAGAAATATTGAAGGCTCTTGGCTTGTGTGTTTTGATCAAGAGGGAGAATTAGAAAATATTGCAACTATTGCTGTTAAAGAAGAAGATCTGAAAATTATCAAATAACTGTCTTTGGTTTTGTTATCGTAAATTATTTAAAATCGATAGTAAAAATAATGTTTAATAGTTGATTAAAATCATAGGCATTTTTACTCTTGCTTTGTTTAATAGGTTAAAACAATTTTTATTTATTATGATTTTTATGAAAATAAATTAAAAAGGAGTATTTATGGACAAAGAACTCAAAAATTACATCCGCTTTGAAATCAAGCCAAAGTATAAAACTTTTGACAAGGGGCACAATATTTCACATTTTAATTTTGTCACAAAAAATTGTGTGGAGTATGGCAAAAAACTGCAGGCGCAGGGCTTTGATGTCGACCTTGACATTGCTTACATTGTGGGGGCGTTTCATGATATTGGTATCCAAAATGGCAGAGAAGGTCATGCGATTAGTTCTGGAAAATTGGTTCGCGAAGACAAGATTCTTAAAAAGTTTTACGATGAAAACACAATTGAAATGATTGCGCAGGCTGTTGAAGATCATTCGTCGCATTTAACCTACACACCAAGAAGCATTTATGGAAAAATTGTTGCCGATGCCGATCGCAACAATTCGGTGTATTTGGTGTTTTCAAGACCAATCAAGTATGGTTTGAAAAACGAGCCAAAAGATTGGACAAAGCAGCAACATCTTGACCGAGTTTATAATTTTGTACAGGACAAATTTGGCAGAAATGGTTATGTTAAGTATTGGCTTGACATTGACGACACAAAAAAGGAACAGCAGGCTGTTTGGAATTTGCTGGATAACAAAGATTTGTGTTATGCGTACATGAGTGGGCTTTTTGACGAAATTACAAAAGGAACAAAAAAATGAGAACGATTTTGATTCAAGGTGCAATGGATGTTGAGATTGATAAACTCATTGAATTTTATTTGCCGAAAAAACAAGAAACAATCGCAGGATTTGAATTTTGGATTGCGGAGTATAAAGGCGCAAGAATTGTCATTTCAAAAACGAAAATTGGTATTATCAATTGCACACAAGCCACCACAATCGCTGTTTTAAAGTTTGAGCCTGATGTTGTGATAAATCAGGGTTGTGCTGGTGGAGCGGTTGAAAACTTAAGTGTTGGTGACATGGTTATTGGAGAGTCGGCGGTCTATATCAATGATTTCAAACCACCTGAAAAGGACAGGGGTGAAGGAAGCAATTCTCTTGAATGGGTTCCAAATCCGAAGCGCTCATATTTGGTTGAAAGCAGCCCAGAACTTCTTGAAGTTGTAAAAACAATTGAAGGCTTTGATAAATTCAATTTTGGCGTTCTTGGCTCCGGTGATGTTTTCACTAGGGAGCGTGACAGAATTTGTTATCTCACAAGTCTTTTTAATCATTTGTGCGAAGACATGGAAACAATTGCGGCATTTAAAACTTGTGAAGATTTTAAAATCAAACGCATTGGCTTTAGGGTGATTTCAAACAATGAGCTGACTGGCGAAAAATTAGACAAGTCCGCAACAAAACTTGCTCAAGACCTAACAATAAAATTTGTTGATAAAATTTTAAAAATTTGAGGAATATTATGATAAAATATAGCAAAGAAATTATTGATACTTTCACGGGCTTAAGTGCAAAGGAACTGACTGATTTAGGCATTTGTCCAACATGTTTTGACAGACAAACTGGTCGTTCGGTTTTTGGTGATGACAGCAAACTAAAGTTTTTTGAAGATGATGACATTGAATGTTTGTTCGTTTCTAATCCGCGAGCTGACGGGCATTTGATTATAACCACGAAACAGCACTTTCATGATATGTCTGATGCTTCAGATGAAATCAACGAGAAAATCATCAGATTTTCGCGCGAACTTATGAAAGATGTTAAGGATGTTTTTGGTTGCGAAAGAGTTTATTTTTGCACAATGAGCGACGGACCTATGAATCACTATCATGTGCAATTGATTCCAAGATATTCATTTGAGCCAAGGGGCTCTGAAAATTTTGTTAAACCACGCAAACAATATGTTTTTGATGAGCAAAAATTTAATGCTGTGAAGTCAAAAATCAATGCATTCGCGCAGAAAGATATGAAAGTGCATGAAAAAGAATAGTTTTAATTTTTAATTTTGCAAAATTAAAAAGCAAACATTTTTTCAAATTATATGTCAACTTAAAATTTAGCAAATTTTTTTAAGTTTTATTGACAAAGTGAAAAGATAATGATATTATAAAGTATATCATACTAAAATAGTATGAATTGGTGAGAAAATGAAAATATCTTCAAAGGGGCGCTATGCTGTTAGAATTATGGCAGAACTTGCGCGAAACAAAAACGAGTTCGTTTCAGTAAATGAAATGTCTGAAAAACAGGGTATAACTTCAAAATATCTTGAACAAATTTTTGCGTTGCTTTCTAAATCAAATTTAGTGACAAGTGCAAGGGGTTCGGCTGGTGGCTACAAACTTGCGGTTGAGCCTGAAAAATGTTCAATTGCAGAGATTTTGAAAGCTACTGGTGATTTGCCAGAACTTGCCCCATGTTTGGTTAAGGGTGGAGAGTGTCCAAGAGTAAATTCTTGCGACAGCATTGATTATTGGGACAAGCTCTCAAAACTGATTGTCGACTACTTAAGTGGCATCTCTATTGAAGATGTTGTTAAGAAAAATAAAGTATAACTTTATTTTTTTGGGGATAATTCCCACTAAAACAGTATGAATTAGGAGAAATTATGATTTATTTGGATAATGCTGGAACAACAAAGGTTTCAGAACATGTAAAGCAAGAAATGCTACCATATTTTGATGAGTTTTACGGCAACGCAAGTTCGCTTCACACTTATGGCCAAAGGGCAAAAGAAAAACTTGAAGGAGCAAGAGCTAAAATTGCAAAGTGTTTGGGTGTTGAGCCAAGAGAAATTTATTTCACATCTGGTGGAAGTGAAAGCGACAACTGGGCAATTGAAAATGCTTGCGCAATCGGTTTAAAGCAAGGCAAAAAACATATTATAACTTCAGCAATTGAGCACCATGCAATTCTTCACACACTGAAAAAGAAAGAAAAAGAAGGTTTCACAGTCACTTATCTTCCTGTTTATGAAGACGGAATTGTTAGGGTTGAAGATTTGAAAAATGCACTAACAGATGATACTTGCCTTGTTACAATCATGTATGCAAACAATGAAATCGGAACAATTCAGCCAATTTCTGAAATCGGTGAGATTTGCAAAGAAAGAAAGGTTCTTTTCCACACAGATGCTGTTCAAGCAGTTGGACATATCCATGTTGATTTAACCAATGTTGACATGCTTTCAATTTCAGGACACAAATTTCATGGTCCAAAAGGCGTTGGTGTGTTTTATTGCAAAAAAACTGTTCCGCTGATTTCTTTCATTAACGGTGGTGCACAAGAAAGGGGCAAGCGTGCAGGAACCGAAAATCTTGCTGGTATTGTTGGAATGGCAACGGCTCTTGAAGATGCTTATGCTGAAATGGATAAGACTGCGGAAAAAGAGACCAAACTTCGCGACAAACTTTTAAACGAACTTTCAAAGATTCCACATTCAAAAATAAATGGCGATAGGGAAAAGAGACTTCCAAACAATTTTAACATGTGCTTTGAAGGCATTGAAGGTGAAAGTTTGTTGTTGTTGCTTGATGATAAAGGCATTTGTGCATCAAGCGGTTCAGCGTGCACAAGTGGCTCGCTTGATCCAAGCCATGTTTTGCTTGCAATTGGGCTTCCACATGAAGTTGCTCATGGCAGTTTGAGACTCACACTTTCAAAATATAACACTGAAGAAGAGATTGACAAGGTTATAGAAACTGTTCCAAAGATTGTTGAATATTTAAGAAAAATGAGTCCTGTTTGGGATAGACTTGAAAAGGGAGAATTAAAACATGTCATCTAAAAAAGCGCTCATTGCAATGAGTGGTGGTGTTGATTCAAGCGTGGCAGCGCTGCTAACAAAAAATAGCGGTTTTGATTGCATTGGCTGCACCATGAAACTTTATGATAACGACAACACAGATGTTGTGGGTGCACACACTTGTTGTTCGTTAAATGATGTTGAAGACGCCAGAAGCGTTGCTTTCAAACTGGGCATGCCATATTATGTTTTCAATTTTTCTGATGAGTTCAAAGAAAAAGTTATTGATAAGTTCATTTGTTCTTATGAGTGCGGAATCACCCCAAACCCATGCATTGATTGCAATAGATATCTTAAGTTTGACAAGCTTTACAATCGCGCAAAGGTTCTGGGCTGCGACTATATTGTCACCGGTCATTATGCACGAATTGAGAGTGTGAATGGAAAGTATGTTTTAAAAAAAGCAATTGATGACACCAAGGACCAGAGTTATGTGCTTTATTCAATGACACAAGAACAGCTTGCGCATACAATGTTTCCGCTTGGTGGTATGACAAAAGTTGAAACCAGAAAAATTGCAAGCGAAAATGGTTTTGTCAATTCTGCAAAACCTGACAGTCAAGACATTTGCTTTGTGCCAGACGGCGATTATGCAAGCGTTATTGAAAAATACACCAATAAAAAACCAAACAAAGGCGATTTTGTAACAAAGACTGGTGAAATGATTGGCGAGCACAATGGCATTATAAATTACACAATCGGTCAACGAAAAGGACTGGGTATTTCAAGTTCCGCTCCGCTATATGTTTTGGGGATTGATGAAAAAACCAACAGAGTTGTGCTTGGTGAAAACAAAGATTTGTTTGATGACACTTTGTTTGTTAAAGATTTCAATTGGATATCTGGCGAAGTTCCAACCGCAAATTTTAAGTGCAAGGTTAAAATTCGTTACAGACAAAAGGAACAAGATGCGGTTATTTATCCGCTTGAAAATGGAGTTGTAAAAATAGTTTTTGATGAGCCACAAAGGGCAATCACACCGGGGCAAGCGGCTGTTGCTTATGAGGGAGATGTTGTTTTGGGTGGCGGAATAATTTTAAAGAAAGGAGAAAATTATGTTATATAGTGAAAAGGTAATGGATCATTTTAGAAATCCAAGAAATGTCGGTGAGATTGCAGATGCAGACGGCGTCGGTGAAGTTGGAAATGCTAAATGTGGCGATATTATGAGAATGTATATAAAAGTTAAAAACGGTATCATTGAAGATGTAAAATTCATGACCTTTGGTTGTGGAAGCGCAATTGCCACAAGTTCAATGGCAACAGAGCTCATCAAGGGTCAGCCTGTTGAGAAAGCGCTTGAACTTACAAACAAAGCCGTTGTTGAAGCTCTTGATGGTTTGCCAGACTATAAACTTCACTGTTCAGTTTTGGCTGAAGAAGCTGTGAAAGCTGCAGTCAAAGACTATTATGACAAGCACGGCATTGCTTATGACAAAGAGCTTTTCAAAAGCAAACCAGCTTGCTGTCACACACACTAAAACAAAGGATTTTTGCTTATCGGCAAAAGTCTTTTTGTTTTTATGTAACATTTTTTAAAATTTTTCTAATAAAATTTAATAAACGGCAAAAAGTGTATTAAATTATGTGCTTGAAATTTTTGTTTGTGTTATACTAAATTTGGGAGACGGTATGAAGAAAAATCATTTGAACGGCGCATTAAAATTTCTTTTTGTTTTGATTTTGCCTTTTGTTGTGCTTAATTTTTCTGCGTGCGAATTGCATTTTGACCCTTCAAATCTGGTTCCAGAAATTTTTATTAGCACCGACGCAAAACTGTCGTATGATGAATCGCAGGCGGTTTATAATGTCACACTCAAAGCTGGCGAAGAATATGAAATCAAGGCGGATCTTGGCGACTACGGAGAAAATGAGTTTTATATCGTTTTCGAGCTTGAAAATGACAGCGACATAGTTTCACTTCAAAAAAATAAAATTATTGTTAGCCAAGAAATTTTGGAAGAAAAAGAAGTGACGGTGCTTGTAAAACTGAAAAAAACTAATGAAGAAAAAACTTATTCGACTGTAAAAATTAAGGTTTTGGTTGAAAAAGAAAGTTAAGGAGTTTAGGAGAAATTATGGAAGATTGTGTATTTTGCAAAATAATTGCTGGTGAGTTGCCAAGCAAAAAGATTTATGAAAACGATCAAGTTCTTGCTTTTTTGGATATTTCAAAAGATGTTGACGGGCACATATTGGTGGTGCCTAAAAAACACGCAAAAAATATTTTAGATTGTGACAAAGAGAGCCTTGAAGCTGTTATGCTTGCGGTTAAAAAGATTTCAAAACATTTGGTTGATGATTGCGGTTTTGATGGAGTGAATTTGCTCAATGCTAGTGGTGAATCAGCAGGGCAGACGGTTCCGCATTTCCACATCCACATCATTCCTAGAAAAAATGGTGACAACATTGATGCTTGGCCAAAGTTTCCGGGCGCTAAATTTGAGCTTGATGAAACTTGTGAAAATTTAAAATTAAAGTAGGTTTATTATGATTGAATTTAATGGTAAGTTTGATAGCAGAGTAAATAAAAAGATGACAGAATATCAATTGGAGAAATCGAAAGCTTCAATCAAAAAGTTGATGCCTTTGGTTTTGCTATTAGGCGCGCTTTTTGTTGGTTTATCATTCATAAGCTTTAAAAGTAGTGGCATTGACTACTTTTTGTTTGGTGTTGGTGTGTTCTTGATTCTTTTCATCTTGATTTTTCCACTAATGCTAAAAAAGACAATAATAAAACAGCAAGAAATGATTGAACGCCAATCAACACTCATGGGAAATTCGACTGAAGAATCATATAAATTTGATGATGAAAAAGTGTTCATTTTTTCCACAAAAGGCGACAAATATCGTTCAGCAGTTGAAACAGATTACGACTATTTCTCCTTTGTCGTTGAAGATGATGAGTGCTACATGATGTTTATTTCAAATGTTCAATGTCATGTGATTTTTAAAGATACTTTAAAGCAAGGCACTTTGGAAGAGTTTGAAGCATTGCTTTCAAAGCATTTTGTTGGTGATAAATATATAAAGAAACCATCACAAACTGGCGAAATTAAGAAATAATTTGACAATATTTATTAAAAAACACGAAAAAGCGCATAAAAATGCGTTTTTTTCTTATCCTAAATTTAGGAGAGCCTATGAAAAAATCTAATAAATTGTCATTTTTTTATGTCATTTCGGCGGTCGGTTTGTTTTTAACACTCCTTATTGGTGGTGGCTATGGAATTTATGTGTCTGTTGGTTTAAATTTTGTCAGGTCATCTGTGCCAGGTGTTACTGAAAACGGCGGTGTTTCAAATGTTTCTTTTGGTGGCAGTGTGAACTACACTCCGTCGATGACTGGCGTTATATTTTTATCGCTCGCACTTGTTGTTTTGGCAATCTTTGATTTTGTTTCGCTAATAAAACAAGTGGTGTTTTTTAAACAATACAGCATTGTGAAAGATTCTGCATTTGAAAAGAAAATTGAAAACAAAACAAAATCCAAGGGCGCGGTTATTTTCTGGACAATACTTTTAGACATAATTTCTTTTGTTGTGGGCATTGTAGGTGTGTTTATCAACAATCGCTCATTTGCTGGCAAAAGCAACTTTTCATGGGTGTTTTACGCCGTTGATATTGCAGTTTCCGTTCTTTCGCTTTTATCAATAATTTTGCTTATTGCAAAACTAAAAAATAAAGACAAAGAACAAGATGTTGAAAAAAAGAGCGCAAGACGAAACCAAAATTCAAGTGATTTTCAAGAAAAGAGACAGAGACCACGCGAATCAATAAATGCCAAAGATATCAATCAAATGGAATATAATTTGATTAAGCTTGAAGCAATGAAAAAAGGCGAAATTGTCTCGGCTGAAGAATATAAAAAGATTCGAAAAAAGATTATCAATTCAGGGCTATCGGATAGTTTTTTTGATAATAATAGAAAGGATTATTGATTTTTTTGTCACTCGCTATTATAATGTAGTCGAGGTGAAACAAATGAAAAAGTTTTTTAAAGAATTTGCTCAATTTATCAAAAAGGGCAATATTGTTGACATGGCTATCGGTGTTATCATCGGCAGTGCATTTTCAGCAATTGTAACGGCTCTCACAAACAAAATTATCATGCCTTTTATCAACTTGCTTTTGCTTGTTATTGGTGCAGGTGACGGCTTGTCATCATGCTACACCTATCTAAAGAAAGCTTATCTTGCAGACGGCGTGACAATTGATTTGGCAAACAGTATTTATATTGACTGGGGCGCATTCATCACTGCTGTTATCAATTTCTTTATTATTGCATTCACATTGTTTGTAATTATGAAAGTTGCAATGAAAAGCAATCAACTCTTGACTGAAGCAAAAGACAAGATTGATGGCGAATACAAGCTCACAAAAGCAGACAAAAAAGAAGCAAAAGAAAGGGGTATCAATCTTTTAGACTTTAAAGCAATGAAAAAGTTTAAAAAGGAAAAAGCCGAGCAAGCCAAGGCAGAAGCTGAAGCAAAACTCAAGGCTGAACAAGAAAGAATTGAAGCAGAAAAAGAACTAAACCCAACTCAAGAAGATTTGCTCAAAGACATCAGAGATTTGTTGAGAAAACAAGCTGAAGAAACAACTGAATCTAAAAAAGAAAGCAAAAAAGAATCTAAAGCTGAAGAAGCAAAAGAATAATAGATGCCACAAAATCAGAAAAAACTGGTTTTGTGGTTTTTATTTCGCGAAACACACAGAATTTATTTTCAAATATAAAGTTTTTATTATATAATAAAACTAGGAAGTGGTTTATGAAAAGTCCATTGATGTATCAACAAATTGAACAAAGCAGTGGTGGAATTACGGTTCTTAACTGCGTTTCGTTTTTATTTGACAGAGAAGAAATGCCATTAGAGTTTTTGAAAATAATGGCATCGTATTCCATTAGCTGTTTTGATAGTGAAGGAAATTTAACCAACAGCGATTTTTATGACAACTTGTTGCTTTTTGCGTCAAGCTGGATCAATAAATATGCAAAAGAAAAACATATTCCGCTCAGCGCAAAATATTTGTCTGGCGACAATGTAAACTTGCTTGAAATCAAAAAATGCTTGGTTGCTGGCGGTTGCGTTGATTTAAAGACCTATAGACGCGGAAACCATTTTGTAACAATCACAAAAATGGATGATGAGTTCATTTATATTTTTGATCCATATTTTAGAGAAGACGGCGCTTATAAGCAGGATAGTGGAATTGAAATTATTTCAAATAAGCCGTTTTATTATAATCGAAAAGTTAGAATTGAAAAATTTATTTCCGAGCAAAAAACAGAGCTTGTGCTGGGGGCAACGCGCTCAAGAGAAGCGGTTTTGTTTTACCGCAACGACGCTGTTTTGCAAAGGGAATTTGACTAATTTAAGGGGGATGTATGAATAAGACCATTGTGGCGATTTGCTATGATTTTGATAGCACTCTTTCAACTCATGAAATGCAATATTGGCTTGCTCCAAAACTTAACATGTCAATCAAAGATTTTTGGGCAAATCAAGACAAAATGACTGGTGTTGATTTTGTGTTAAGCTACATGTGGATCACTTTAAACGAATGCAAGAAAAAGGGCGTTAAAGTGACAAGAGAATTTTTGCAAAGTTGCGGCAAAGATGTTGAGTTCTATAACGGCGTGAAATCATGGTTTAAAAGGCTCAATGAATATGCACTTTCAAAGAACATTATTTTGGAGCACTACATTATTTCAACTGGAAGCAAGGAAATAATTGAAGGCACACCAATTTTTAAAGAATTCAGAAAAATTTATGCTTGCGAATATCTTTACAACGAAAAAGGCGAAGCTTTTTGGCCAAAATTTGTGGTTAATGGCACAGCAAAAACACAATATCTTTTCCGAATCAACAAAGGCATTGAAAACGATGATTTTATGGAAGTTAAGGTCAATAAAAGAGTTGAAAAAAAGCGTGTTGAATTCAGAAATATGATTTATATTGGTGACGGAATCACAGATATTCCATGCATGACGCTTGTAAAAGAAAAGGGCGGAACAGCAATTGCGGTTTACAGCGACGATAAGAAAAATGTGGGCGAATCGCTAATTCAAGACAGAAGAGTCAACTTTGCTTGCCGCGCAGACTATTCAAGCGGAAGTGAGCTTGACAAAATGGTTAAGCTTGTTTTGGACTCAATACAAATTAAAGAAAAATTAAACAAAAAAGAAAATAAAAACTGATAAAAAAACAAATACTAAAACTAATCAAATAATTTTTGGCACTGATGAAAAACTGTCAAAAATTATTTTTTTATTTTTCAATTTCAGTTGTTATTGGTAGACTAAAAAATCAAAATAAATTATAATTAAATTGAGAAATTTTAAGACAGATTTTGACATTTTTTGTCGCTGTTTAAAATTATTGTTTACGACAAAAGAAAACAACAACAAGGAGAAAACTATGTTGAAGAAAGGAAGAAGTTTTTGGGCGATACTGGCAATAGTTTTTAGTTTTTCAGTTTTTGGTGGATTATTGTTTAACTTAAACCCAAAATCAAGCGTTGCATTTGCAAGTGAAGCACCAAGTTTGGATACAACCAAACATGTTGAAGGTGAGTATATTTATAATCTTGATGAAATTGAGAATACTGGCGAACTCACTTTGATTAACGCGAATTGGACAACTCAACTTGATCTTTTAAAAGGAGATTTAACCATTATTTTAAATGGCGAAAGCACCATTCGTGTTGAAGAAGGTTTCGGAATTACCTTAAACTCAAACAACTTGACAATAACAGGTTTTGGCGAATTTATTGTTTATGGAAACTTTGGTGCGCTTGATCTTGGCGAGTATGGATCAATTTCACTTCGCGGTATTAAAGCTTATGTTGGTGAAGGAAGCACTGAAGCAAAAACAAGCCTTTCTGCTGACGATGTTTTTGAGCAAACTTACATTAAGTTTGTTGGCGAAGAAGGCAATTATGCCAATCCAATAAGCGAAGACCCAAGTGAAGATCCAAGCGAAAATCCAAGTGAAGAACCAAGCGAGCACAAGCATTTGTTTACATATAATTTCACAGGCGCAAAACTTGTTGCAACTTGCAGTAGTGCTGATTGCACTCTTGATAACAGCCAAGTTCAAGCAGTTCTTTCAGTTTCTAGCGTAGACTTTGGACAATCTCCAACAGTTTCAATTGATTTTGCCAATTTCAATGCGGCAACCGGAAATTCTCTTTCAAGCCAAAGCTATGAAACTTCTTTTTATAAAACAGAAACAGAAAATGAAACTGAAGGCGGAATGATTATTGACACCCCAGCAAACGCAGGTTTCTACTATGCTAAATTAAATTTCAATGCGGCAAGTGGTTTTGAAGGAAAATCACTTGTTTGTGCATTTACAATCAGCAAAATTGATTCAACAATTGTTGGTAAAGATAAAACTATAACCTATCAAGAAGCACCTTATGATGTTTCGCAAATGTTTGAAATTGGTCCTGATGCAGGGCTTGCATCTTATGAAATTGTTGCAGGCGGAACTGGTGAAGGCACTCTTGACAAATTTAATTTAACAATCACCAAGTGCGGAACAATTCTTATCAAAGTTACAACAACCGGCACTGAAAATTATAATGGCACAGAGCTCACAAAAACATTGACCGTTGAAAAAATGGATATGAAAAATGTTGTGCTTGTTTTAGATGACTGGGATTTTGATAAAATCAGCAGTACACCGGCTGTTATAAATAATATTAGTGGCGGAAAGGTTACATTCACATATTGGAAAAATGAAGAGCTCACAACTCCTTATGAAAATGGCGCAATGGTTCAACCAACAGAAATTGGTGTTTATTATATCAAAGCAACCATTGCAGAAACAGAATTTTACAAAGAAAAAGTCCTTTCAAAAAAGTTTACAATCTGGGGCAAAGCGGAACCAACTGCTAACCCTGTCACAGTTAAATTTGATCAACTTACAGATTCAAGATATGATGTTTCAAGTATGTTTGTTTTTGATGAAAACTGCGGAGCGGCAACATATTTTTTGATTGAATCGGAAACCGGTGCAGAGCTTCCAATCAGCGGAACAATACTCGACATCACAGAAGTTGGCTCTTATGTTATTAAAGCAAAATATGAAAGCAAGGGCAGTTATAGAGCGGGAGAGCTCACTTGTGAACTGCTTGTTGAAAAAGCGAATCTTGCATACACTTTGATTTTTGATGATTGGACTTTTGGTGAAACTCCAAGATATTATGTTGATGGAAACACATATAACGCCGCAGTTTCAGTTAAGTATTATTTAGACGAAGCACATGAAAATCTCGTCACAGAAAATGATGGCGTTCCAACTTCAGTGGGAACCTATTATGCTGTTGTAACAGTTGCGGAAACCGATTATTCAATTGAATCATCACTTCAAAAACAAGTTAATATTCTTTCAAAAGACATCGCAATTATTTGGGATGAAAACAACTTCACATATAACGGTGAAGTTCAAGAAATAAAGGCAAGTTTCGTTGATGTGAATGGCGAAACCGTTTATCTCAATGTTTCAGTTAATGTGGAATTCAAGCATGCAGGATCATACATTGCAACCGCTTCATTTGCAGAGTCTCAAAATTCATACACTCTTCCTTCTGAAGTGACAAAAAATTACACTCTTCACAAACGCGAACTTACTGTTCAGATAAGTGATAGAAGTAAATATTATGGCACATCTTCAATTCCAACACTTAATGCCACAGTTATAGATGGAAAAATTGTTAAAGGTGAAAGCGAGCCATATTCTTTACATTGTGATGTTGACGCAGATTCAGCAATTGGCGAATATCCAATCACCGGAACAACAACCAATGAAGACTATGAAATAACATTTAATAATGGAAAATTCACCATTTTAAATAAAGTTATAGGCAATTACAATGGTATTGAAAATAGACTTATAGTAGGTTGGACCTATGGCGAAACAGCAAAAGTGCCTTCAGCAACAACTCATTATGGAACTATTGTTTATAAATTTGCTTTATTAAAAAACACTGAAATCGAAGATTCGGATTGGTCAACAACTGTTCCAAGCGAACCAGGCGAGTATTGGATTAGAGCTGAAGTTGTTGATGAGAAATCATATAATTGCGCATACGCAGAAGATATTTTTACAATTAGTAAAATCAAAGTTGATGACCCTGCTGAAGACAAGACAGAATATATCTATAACGGATTTTTGCAAACATACAAACTTGAAGAAAATTCAACCATCTACACAATTTCAAACAGATCTCAAAAGGATGCTGGTACCTATGTGATTAGACTTGAACTTATTGATAGCGCGCACTATACTTGGACAAGCACATCAGAAGCCGTTTTGAAATATAGTTTTGTTATCAAGAAAAAATTGATTGAAAAACCTGCAGTAGACTCAAGAATTTTGAAGTATACTGGTAAGCCAATCACCTACAACATTCCACAATCTAGCGACTATAATATTTCAAACAACATTACACAGACAAATGTTGGAAGATATATTGTAACCGTTACTTTAAAAGACATTATTAACACTGAATGGAAAGACAATTCAATCAATGAACTTTACTATGATTTTGTAATCAATCAAAACAAGATTGATTTGCCAACAACCAAAGACATTGACGGAACAGCACTTGAAACTTCACCTGTAACAATCATTGAAACAGGAGTTATGGGGCTTTCTCCAGAAACCAAACTTGAAGTTTTGGTGATTGATTCATCAAACAAAAAGCAGATTAAAGAAACAAAGAATTTGCTTAAAAATTCTATTTCAAACTATGATAGAGTGTTCAGGGTTTATGATGTGACTTTAAATGAAGGTGGCACAAATGTTCAGCCAAACGGCTTCATAACACTCAAAATGGAAGTTCCAAAAGAACTCCGAAACACAAAGTTTAGACTTTATCACATTCATACAAATGATAGCGGTGAAAAGGTGGTTTCTGAAATCGACTATAACAGCGTTGATGAAAATGGTTACATCACTTTCCAAGTTGACAGCCTTTCAGAATTTGCATTCGCTTATGAGCAAGATTCGCTCGTTTGGTTGATTGTAACTTTCTCAATCGTGGTTGCACTTTTGTTAGCACTTGCAGTGTTGCAGATTGTTTTAATAATTAAAAACAAACAAAAGAAAAATTTAAACAAAGCAAAGAACACAGTCCTTGCAAGTGGCGTTCCTGTATTCTTCTTCGCTAGTGAAGTTACAGCATCAATTGTTTTGGGTGTTCTCACTGTCGTGCTTATTGGCGTAAACATTGCATTATTTGTAATTTCAAAGAAAAGTAAAAAAGATAAGCCTACAAAAACAGAAAAGTAATCATATATGGCTTATGATAAAAATAATCAACAAAAAAACTCCAGTCAAAAGATTGGAGTTTTTTGTGTGGTTTTAAATAAAATAATCGTTTAAAACATTGGTGTGAAGCTTTTTCTACAATGCTTGTTTTATATTAAAGAACGGTTCTTAAAATTAAGTACACAAGATACAAAGCATAGCAGATGATGAAAATCAAGCCGTCCTTTTTGTTGAGTTTTCCTTTAAGAGAAAGCACAAACGCAAGGATTGCTGCAAACATCATTACTGCAATATCAATCAAAATTTGCGAGCCAATTGTGAGCGGACAAATGAGTGAGCAGATTCCAATAATAAACAGGGCATTGAAAATGTTTGATCCAATAACATTTCCGAGAGCGATTTCATTTTCACCTTTCTTTGCAGCGACTACTGATGTTACAAGTTCAGGCAAGCTTGTTCCAACTGCAACAATTGTGAGACCAACAAGCGATTCAACCAAATCATGATTCCAACCAGCAAGATCGCCAACACCAAGTGCAATTGATTTTGCACCATTAACCACAAGTTCGCCACCAAACGCAATACCAGCCAAGCCCAAAATCAAAAACAAAATAGCTTTCCACATTGGATAATCTTTTTTAGGCGCTTCTTCAGGTTCTGGAGCTGGTGCAAGTTTTGCTTGCTTTTTAGATTTGATTACGAGATATGTTACATAAGCAATGATTAAAGCTGTTAAAATTGCACCTTCCCAGCGAAGCACTGCATAGCTGCCATTAAGTGAAAATGCAATGATGAAAAGTGAAAGGATTGCGCTCACAGCAATAAGGATTGGATATTCTGATTTTAGCACATCTTTTTTAACAATTATTGGGGTTAGGGCAACGCTGCAACCGAGAACTAAAAGGATATTGCAAATGTTTGAACCCACAACATTACCGATTGCAATGTTTGCATTTCCGCCGCCAATTAAGCATGAAATTGAGTCGCTTGCAGAAACGGCAAGTTCGGGTAAGCTTGTTCCGAATGCAACGACAGTCAAGCCAATTACAAGTGAAGGAATTTTCAGCTTTCTTGCAAAGAATGAAGCAGAATCAACAAAGATATCTGAACATTTGATGAGCAAAACTGTTCCGCCGGCAATCATCAAAATCGCCAAAAGATAGTTATACCATTGGGTCATGTCTAAATTGAATAACATAAATTTCTCCTTAGTGTTCATTTTTAACACATTTTGTCATTTTCTTCAAGCCGATGCTTTAATTTTTAGTGTTAAGGGCCTTTAAATCAGTTTCGCGAGTTCGTTTGCACGATTTTTAAACTGTTCAGCAATCTCTTCCTTTGTTAAGTTTTTATCCATAAGTTCTTTCACACTGACACCTTTGTCAATGATGAGAGTTCTTGGTTTTCTTTTTAAATACATATTATAGATTTTCAAGTCGCGCTTAAATTTTTGAAAATATGTTTTTGCAAGCAGCCAGAACCCAGAAAAATAATGTGTCAAAACATCAAAATAGCCTTTTGAAATATCTTCAGGAAAAATTATAATATTTGAATTTTTATTCAAAACTTCCATGCTTGTTTCAATGGTCTTTCGAAGTCTTCCGTCAGGGTAGGTTGGAATAAGTTGCAAACCTTTATAAAACATCAGTGAAAAAGGTGCAATGATGCTTGCCTTGACTTTAGACATAAATTTTCCATTGTGGCGCATATTTGGAAATTCTTTATAAGCCATATATTTCCAGCGTTCTTTAAAGCCCATTGTCATTTCATAAGTTCCCCAAAATCTGAAATCTCGTGGGAAATAATATTCAAGAGCGAATGGTGCGGTTGCTCCAACATGATTGCACAAAAAAATTGAACCATTCTCAAGTGAATCGTTCAAATTGACAATTTTAGGCTTTTTTACAAAGATTTTTGTTATAGCTTTGAAAAATCTAAAAAATGGACGTCTTTTAACTTTTTCTTTTTTAATTTTACTCACTATCAAATTTTATCACAAATCAAGTGTTTTAGTCCATAGATTTTTAAATATATTTTGTCAAATAATCGTTATTTTGTCAAAAATAAAAATAAGCATTACTGCTTATTTTTGATTGGCTTTTCACGAAGCTCAAGAAAATTTCGCTTGATTAGTGGCAAGTTTTTTCTGATTTTGATTGAAACAATTTCAACCAAAATGAAAACGAGAGTAATAAACAAAGACAAAATTGCGTAGGCTAACGCGGAAATATCGGTTGTGCCAGTTGTTATAAATGCGCTGATTGCCGTCACAATTGAAAGAACGAAGTTTATAATCTGCACTGCATATTTCAAGAATTTTGTTGCACTTTTATAGTTTTTTAGATTGCTTTTGAGTTTGCGTTTGTTTCTTAAATTTATTAAAATTAGCAGCACAAAAACAAGAATATAAAGTGCCAGCAAATAGATTATTATTTTTGACAGAAAAGATTTTTTTGCGAGCTTGTAAATAACAAAAAAAGTGTAGCAGGAGTAAAGTACTATCGAAAAAATTGTAAGGAAGAAAAAGAAGGTGTTGACCTTTTTCAACCTTGGAGATTTTTTCGATTCTTCTGGCGTGGTTGCCACATTTGTTTCCTTTTGATTTTTTCTTTTAAACATAAGACAATTATAGACTAAAAATTTCAATAAATCAACAAACAAATTGCTGTTGAAATAACAATTGCTTGTGGTATAATATTTATGGGAGAAATAAAATGCAAAAAACAAAAGCAAAGTCACACAACATCAGAAAGGTTTTGCCATTTTACAAAGAAGACAAGTCTAGGCTCGTTTGGATTTGTTCGCTAATCATTGCAACAGGCGTGATTGGAATTTTCATTCCAATTATATCAGCTAACATTTTGGCGGACATTGCAGACTCAAAGTTTGATTTGGCAATGAAACTTACTTTTGTGTTTTTGGGGCTTAATATTTTAAAAATTATTTTTAACGGAATCACAGAAGGGCTTTACAGCAGAGTTAATGCAATGGTTATTCACAAACTCATCGACAAACTTGTGCGTGCAGTGAACCAGACAAAAATGGAAAAACTTGACAGCGTTAAAATTGGATCAATAACCGAAAGGTTAGGCGCGGATATTTACACAATTAGTTCATCTTACTTAAAAATTATTGACATGATTTTTGAAATTATCACGAATGTTGCATTTTTGTTGTATATCGCGTTTTTGAATTTTTGGCTATTTTTGATTCTTTTGGTTTATGTAGTGGTGCTTTATTTCCTGTGTTCCTATCAAGCCAGAGTTTGGATTCATGGACGCAAAATCGTGAAAGCTATGAAAGATAAATCAAGATCATCATACATTGAGCAAATCACAGGCATCAGAGATGTTAAGGTCTTGAATATAAAGGAAAACATAACAAACTATTCAAACAAGCTCGACAAAGAAACTATTGATGTTGATTTGAAGTTTATAGACAAGCGAAACATTTTAAGACGCACTCAAATGCTGGTTTCAACCATTTTTGCTTGTGTGTTTATTGCTCTTGGTATTGTGTTTGTAAACAAAAACTGGTTGCTTCTCACCGGATTTTTGGTTATTTATTCTTATTATGGCAGGGTGGATAGTTTGGTGCAATATGTGTCATCGCTGAAAGAAAATCTTGCTGAAGGCGAGATTGCTGCCAGCCGTGTGTTTGATATTATTGACAACTTCGAAAAAGAAGAATATGGCACCGAAGTGCTTGAAAATTTTTCCGGCAAGGTTGAACTAAAAAATGTTTCATTTGCCTATAACAGTGATAGTGAAGTTTTGAAGAATGTTAATATGGTTTTTGAACCTGGTAAAATGACCGCGATTGTTGGGAAAAGTGGAAGCGGAAAGTCCACAATTTTAAGCTTGCTTGCAAAACTTTATGATAATCAAAAAGGCGAAATTTTGTTTGATGGCAAAAACATCAAATCTCTAACCGAAGAGTCAATTCATTCAAATATTGGTGTGGTTTCGCAAGCGCCATACATTTTCAACACAACCATAAAACAGAATTTGTTGTTCGTTAAGGCAGATGCAACAGACGATGAAATTATTGATGTTTTGAAAAAAGCACAGATTTATAATGACATAAAAAAATCAAAAAAAGGTATAGATTCTGAAATCGGTGAAAACGGCATCAAACTTTCAGGCGGTCAAAGACAGCGACTTGCAATCGCAAGACTTCTTCTTATGAACAGCAAGGTTATTGTGTTTGACGAAGCAACCAGTGCGTTAGATAACGAAAACCAAAACAAAATTGTTGAAGTTCTTGAAGGTTTTAAATCCGAAAAAACAATCATTATTGTTGCGCATCGTTTGTCAACAATTGTTGGTGCAGATAAAATTTATGTCATTGATAACGGCGAAAATGTCGCCGACGGCACACATAAAGAACTTATGAAAAAATGCAAAGAATACAAAACACTTTATTTGTCGGAGGAAAAGAATGCCACAGAGCAAACAGAAAATTAGAAACAATTTGAAAGCACTCCGCGATGAAATGAATGATGAACAGGTTTTGAGTTTGTCAAAGGAAATTAAGAATAAATTGTTTGGGTTAGATATCTTTAATGCGGAAAACTATTTTGTGTATTTGTCTTTCAATAGCGAAGTGTCAACGGGTGAAATTATTGAAGAATTAAAAGCACGCAAAAAACGCATTTTTGCTCCAAAAATCATTGAAAAAGACATGAAAATGGTGGAATTAACAGATAATTCTGCGATAATTAAAAATAAATTTGGAATTTTTGAGCCAGTTGGCGAGATAATTGATATGCAAAATTTTGTTGCAATCATGCCATGTTTGGCTGTTGATGAAAACGGAAATCGAATTGGTTTTGGCGGCGGATATTATGACAGGTTTTTGAAAGATAAGCAGGTTTTGAAGATTGTAATTTGTTATGATTTTCAAGTGGTTGGTTCATTTGTGTCAGAACAATTTGATATTCCGGCGGATATCGTTGTGACTGACAAGCGAGTGATTTATTGCAAAAAGTAAATTAAAATTGCGTGAAATGACGGCGAAAAATTTCAGGCAAAACAAAAAGGGTTATACGCTTGTATAATCCTTTTTTATATTCTATGATAGTTTATTTTGCTTTATGACAAAAACGATATTTTTTTATTTCAAATACATCAAAAGCACTGTGATATCGGCAGGGTTGACGCCAGAAATTCGGCTTGCCATGCCAACGGTGAGTGGTTTGATTTGAGAAAGCTTTTCGCGAGCTTCCAAACGGAGTCCACCCAGTGCGTTAAAATCAAAGTCAGCAGGAATTTTCTTTTCTTCAAGTTTTTTGTCTTTTTCGATTTGATCTCGTTGCATTCCGATATAGCCAGAATATTTTGTGTCTATTTCTACTGCTTGCAAAACAGCTCTTGGATAACCTTTGACGAGTTTGAGCGATTTGTTTGCTTTGACAAAATCAAATGCAGGACGCTTGAGCAAATTTTCAAGGCTTGTGGCTTGGTTTGGCATTTTTTCGCCAATTGAATCAAGATATTTTTTAAGGCTTTCAGAATTTGGAACTGTTTTTTTGATTTCAAGCTTAAGTTTTTCGATCTGTTTCATTTTCTTTTTAAAAACTTTATATCTCTCGTCGTCAACAAGTCCAGCATTTCTGCCAATTTCGGTGAGTCTTTGGTCTGCATTATCTTGACGCAAAATTAGTCTATATTCTGCACGACTTGTCATCATTCTGTATGGTTCGTTTGTGCCTTTTGTTGTTAAGTCATCGACCAAAACGCCAATATATGATTCATTTCTCTTTAAAATGATTTGTTCTTTTCCGCGAAGATAAAGCGATGCGTTTATGCCTGCCAAAATGCCTTGACCCGCTGCTTCTTCATAACCACTTGTTCCATTGATTTGACCGGCACAGAAAATACCTTTTACTTTTTTAAATTCAAGGGTAGGGTAAAGGTTCAATGGGTCAATGCAGTCATATTCAATTGCATAGGCATACTTCAAAATTTTAGTATGCTCCATACCTTCAATGCTTTCAACCATTTTGTGTTGTATGTCCATTGGCATGCTGGTTGACATGCCTTGAATGTAGATTGTGTTATCTGCCATTGTCTCTGGTTCAAGGAAAATTTGGTGTCTGTCTTTGTCGGCAAATCTAACAAATTTCGATTCAATTGAAGGGCAGTATCTTGGTCCAAGACCTTTGATGACACCAGAATACATTGGTGCTTTGTCAAGGTTGTTCATGATGATGTTTTTGGTTTCTTCACTTGTGTAACCCAGCCAGCAAGAACGAACATTTGGCTTGGCCTTTTTTGTTAAGAATGAAAATGTCTGAATGTTTTTGTCGCCGTCTTGACGAACAAATTTTGAATAATCAATTGTGTCGCCGTCAACTCTTGGTGGAGTTCCTGTTTTAAACCTTCTAATATCAAAACCAATTTCAGCTAGCGATTTTGTGAGCCCTTTTGCATAAGGAAAACCTGACGGACCAGACGATTTGATAATTTCGCCGGTGATAGTTCTCGAGTTTAGATAAACGCCAGTGGTTAAAACAACTGCTTTGGTGAAAAATGTTTTTCCGTCTGCGGTTTTAACGGCTTTGAGATTGCCATTTTCAACAATAATTTCTGAACATTCACCATCGTAAATGTAAAGGTTTTCTTGGTTTTCAAGAACTTTTTGCATCGAACGGTGATAGCCAGTCTTGTCAATTTGTGCACGCAAACTTTGAACGGCAGGGCCTTTTCCCATGTTGAGCATACGAAGCTGAATTGTGTTTGCATCGGCTTGTTTGCCCATTTCACCGCCAAGTGCATCAACTTCGCAAACAATGTGTCCTTTTGCCGTTCCGCCGATAGAAGGGTTGCATGGTAAAAACGCGATGTTGTCACGAACAAGATTAATGATTAAGGTTTTTTGACCAGTTCTAGCGAGTGCCAAACATGCTTCACAGCCTGCGTGACCTGCTCCAACAACGACAGCATCAAAAGACTCACCATCGTTGATGGTGTAGCTTTTGTTTTCTGTGTTTTTTTCATAGTCCGTAATGTCATAGTTTTGACTTGTCATAAGTGCTCCTATTCGCCAAGTTCGGTTGGTTTGTTTTCTTTTAAAAATTTAGGCTCTTGTGTGTAAGCCCTTAAATAGTTTTCTCCACAATCATAAAGTTTAAAGTTGAGACTTTGGAAAAGTTTTTGGCTTGCAAGATTTTCTTTGTGTATGTATGAAAAAATATGTGCAGGCTTGACTTCAATAAGTGTTTCAGGTTTCAAGAATATTTGCTTTGCAATTTCTGTTCCAATGCCAGAGTGTTGATATTCTGGATGAACAACAATGTATTGCAAAAACATTTCAGGTTCGTTTGTGTCAAGTTCAAAGGCCTGAAGAAGAACCCATGCAACAATTTTGCCTTTTTGATTTTTGACAACGAAAGCGAGTTTCTTTTCATTTTCGCCAATATGAATAATTTCATAGTTTGTTTCAACAACTTCGCCGAGATTATAAAATATTTTATCTTCTAAAATAAAATGTTCAATTGATTTGAAACAATCTTTTCCTGAATATTCTTGTTGCCAGCTTGAAATTTCTTCTTTATCTTCAGGGAGTTTTAATGGCAATAACTTTATTTTTTCGAGTGTTTCCATATTATTTTCCTAAACAGAATTTTTTGAAAATTTGGTCAATAATGTCTTCGCTTGTGGTGTTTCCGGTGATTTCGCCAACATCGAGATACGCTTGTTTAATGCTGATTGAAACAAGATCAAGTGAATCTGTTCCGATGTTTTTTATTGCTGAATTTATATTTTCAAAAGCTCTTGAAAGCGCGTCTTTGTGCCTTTCGTTTGTGATGATAATGCTATCAGCGGGGATGTTTGAAAGGTGGGCAAGTTCCAAAATTTTGTTTTTAAGATTTTCGATGCCAGCGCCTGAAACTGTGCTGATTTCGATTTCGTTTTCAAAGTGTTTGTTTAGTTTATTTTCAAGGTCAGATTTGGTTTTTACAACCACAAAGTTTTTGCCTTGAATTGATTTGTAGATAGATTCGTCTTCTTCAGAATAATCTCTGCTGGTGTCAATCAAAAACAGAATTATATCCGCCTGATCCATCAGACTTTTTGCCTTATCAACGCCAATTTTTTCAACAGTGTCGTTGGTTTCATGAATGCCGGCAGTGTCAATCAAATTAACCTTTGTGTCGCTAAGCAAAAACGTGTCTTCAATGGTGTCTCTGGTGGTTCCAGCAACATCGGTCACGATTGCTCGCTCGTGGTTTAAGAGCTTGTTAAGCAGGCTAGATTTTCCAACATTTGGTTTTCCGACAATCAAAACATTGATGCCAGATTTGATAATTTTGCCAGCGCTTGCAGTGCTTAAAACTTTTTCAATCTCGCTTGAAAGCGCGGTCAATCTCTCTTTAACCTTACCTTTGGTGATATATTCAATTGTTTCTTCTGGATAATCAAAAGAGACTTCAATTTCAGATAAAATATCAGTGAGCTCTGTTTGTGTGTGGGTGGCAAGCTTTGAAAGCGCGCCCGAAAGCAAATTGAAACCAGCTCGAATTTCTGCGTCGCTTTCTGCATTGATCATATCCATCATTCCTTCTGCTGACGACAAACTCATTTTGCCATTCATGAAAGCGCGTTTTGTGAACTCGCCATTAGTTGCAATTCTTGCACCAAGAGAAATACATTCTTTCATGATGCCAGAAGCAATTTGAGTTCCGCCATGGCATTGAAACTCAACCATATCTTCGCCAGTGTATGATTTTGGTGCTTTAAACACAACGCACATGGCTTGTTCATTAAATGTGTGTGTGTTTATTGTTCCCAAAACCAAAAGTCTTGGCATAAAAGAAGATGGTTTTGCGTTTTTCATGCTCACAAAAAGTTTGTCAGCGATTGAAATTGATTCTTCTCCTGACAAACGCACGATTGATATTGCACCGGAAGATGCTCCGGTTGAAACTGCAACAATTGTATCTTTATTATTCATAGTAAATATTATAATAAAAAATATATTTTTTTCAATAATTTTTATTAAAAAATAACAAATAAAATATAGTGGCAGAAATTTCTGAAATTTGAAACCAAACTTTTAACAGGCTGTAATGTGAATTTTTTGCACCAAAAACTCAAATTAAGACACAAAAAAAGACACCTCATGGGTGTCTTTATGTTTAGTTGTCGTCGCTTCTTGTTGTGTTTTCTTCGCCACCAGCAACTTTGATTGAGTCGTCATCAAAATAATCTTTGATTTCGCTTTCATTCTTTTGGTGTGCAATGTTTGTTTTGAGTTTAATAACAACATATCTGTTTGGTTCGTTGCCATAGCTTTCTGTGATGACTTTGTCATGGTTTGAAAGGGCAGAGTGAATAATTCGTCTTTCATAAGCGTTCATTGCTTCAAATTTGAAATCTTTATGCTCACGAATAACTTTTCCAGCAGTCCTTTTTGCAAGATTGGTTAAAGTTTCAGTTCTGCGTTCAGCATATCTGTTGCTGTCAATTGTGATACGCTTTGCATCTTCTTTTGATTTGTCTTTGTTGTAAATGTAATTGATAATGGTTTGGAATTCTTCAATAGATTCGCCGTGTTTGCCAATGAAAATTGCTGAATCATCACCAGTAACATTAACAAAAAAGTCGTTTTCTCTTTCTTCAACAAATGTGTCAAGGTCAAGACCCATAAGCGAAATAAGTTTGTCTACAAGTTCTTTTACTTCAGTTTCTTCTTTGCTTGAAGAACCAAGTGACAAGCGAACTCTTGCTTTATTGAAAAGTCCGGCTTGTTCCAAAATTTCAATTTTTACATCTTCTCTTTTAACACCAAGCTTGTATAGTCCAATTTCAATAGCTTGGTCAACGGTTTTTCCTTGTGTTTCAATACTTTTCATAAGTTTACCCCTTAATTTGTCCTTTTCTAATTAGTCTATTTGCTTCTTTTTCAAGTTCTGCTTCAACCTGCAAACGCTGTTTTTTTGTTAGTGCGTCAATAATAAGAGTTGTGAGTTCACCAAGCAAGATTGACGAAACATTGCTTGCAAGAATATACAAACCGAACGATGCACTCGCTGTCAATGTGAAAACAACCATAACAATAGGCATGATGAATTTCATCATCTTCATTGATGAAGCCATTTCGTTTCCGGCTTCTTGTGCAACTTTGTTGGCTTTTTTGTTTTTAAGTTTGTTGTGAAGTTCTGCAATAAATTGTGATAAGAATGTGATAAGACCTGCAAGGATTGGCAAAATGTAGAAACCATTATTGGTTCTTTGAGCATTGCTTACAATGAGTGTTGCGATCTTGTCATATTGTTCTTCTTGGATATTTGATTTTACATATCCAGTGTAACCGGTGTTGCTTGCAATAGATTTAAGTGTTGAATATGAAGGGAATGGTTTAGCGGTGCTGTCTGCAACCCAGATGTTTTGAACCCAGAGCCAAGCAGAGTTTGCTTTGTTAGATTTCCAATAGCTAACCGCTTCAGCTGAAGCCTTTTCAGTTGCATGAACAAGATAAGGTGTGATATATTCTTCCTTTGTCTTTTTCGCAACGCTTTCTTCCATTGCGTTATAGTCTGCAAACCAAGCATCAACATCTTCTTTTGTGTTGAATTCGTCGTCTGGTTTATAGTCTACGAATGCTTTGTAATAATTGTCGTTGTAGGTGACTTCTATTTGTTCATATTGATTGATTGCTTCATAAGCTGAAACCTTTCTCAAATCATTATAGAATGTGATGAAGATTGTGAAAGAAAGGATTGTGTTGATGAGCATAACAATGCAACCGGTTCTCATGTCCAAGCCTTCGCGCTTGTAAATTGATTGGCTTTGCAAACGGAAAGCATTTCTGTCGTTTCCAAATTTCTTTTGAAGCTTTGCAATTTGTGGTGCGCATTTTTGTTGAATGAGTGTTTGACGTTTGGTGTTAAATTTAACCCAAAAGTCAAGCGGAGTGGTTACGAGTTTGATTAAAACAGTAACCAAGATGATTGTCCAGCCCCAGTTTCCAACTGCCGATTGAATCCAGTTTATGAGCGTAACCCACAAACTCTTTGGCGCAGAAACGGCTGAAATCATTGATAAAATATTCATGGTTTCTCCTTACATAAAATTTTTGTATTTTTTCTTTGGGTTGACAGGTACAGGGTCAGTTCCGCCAGCCGAACGATGATTGCATCTTGCAAGCCTTTGAATTGTTAGCTTTAAACCAACAAAAAATCCCCATTCAGCAAAAGCTTCACCTGCATAAACTGAACAGGTGGGTGTGAATTTGCATGCGTGGGGAATAAATGGTGAGATGCAAAATTTAAACATAGCAATGAAAAAAAGTGCAATGTATTTTGGTATGCTTACAATAAATTTAAGAAACTTCTTCATCTTTTATAAGATTTGCCTTTTTGATAAGTTTGTTAAGTTCCAAACTCAATTGCTCGAAACTTGCTTCGGTAACATTATCTCTTGCTACAACAATAATGTTATAGTTTTGCTTTAAATTTGGCAACTCTTTTTTGATAATTTCACGAAGTCGTCTGCGAATTTTGTTGCGAACAACTGCATGCCCAACCTTTTTTGTTACAGCAAGACCAATTTTGATATTTTTGGTTTTTGATGTGGCGGTGTAAAGCACAATATGTTCGCCAGAAAAATGTTCGCCAGACTTGTAAACATAATTAAATTGATATCTTTTTTTCAATCTATTGATTCGTTTTAACATAAATACCTAGATTATTTTCTGATAAGTTCTTTGCGACCCTTGTTTCTTCTTCTAGCCAAGACATTTCTGCCACCTTTGGTTCTCATTTTTTGTCTAAAGCCATGAACTTTGTTTTTGTGATTCTTTTTTGGTTGAAAAGTTCTTTTTGTCATAATATTTCTCCTAATACTAATTTATCTATAACATAGTTACCAGGCTATTATAATCGCAAAACTACCGTTTTGTCAAGGATAAAGTTTTATTTGTTACCTTTTTAATTTTTGCAAGTTTTTTTTGCAAAAGAAAAACCCCAGCATTTGGGGTTTTGTTTTTGTTTAGCGGTTGTTTACTTTAATTAGGCATGCATTGATGAAAGTTTTTGTTCTAGAAAGTGAAATTTCAAACGCAATTGAAATTAGAGAGCAAACGGCAATCATTGTTCCAAACTCAATCAGATATGCTGAAAGGGTTGTGAACTTGTAGCTTTCAAAGAAAATCACTTTCACAAGGTTGATAACGAATTGCAACAATGCGTTTCCAGCAACAGAATAGAAGAACACGCTTGCAATCAAACTCTTTGGTGCAATTTTGAGTCTGTTCTTTTCATCTTTTTGAGTATTAAAGTAAATTGAAAGACTTATGATGCACATCAAAAATGCAACGTATGCAAAGAAGAATATCAAACCAACCATTGAGTCAAACCAGTTGCAAATGTAGTAAACATTTGTGAACAAGAAGAACGCAATGTAGAATAGCATTCTGAACCATGCAGGGATGTATAGGTTTGTGAAACGATAAATGAAGAAACCGAACACATAAAGTGCAAGGCTTACAATCACCAAAACATAAGCAATGGTGTAGTTAAAATTTTCGTGCAAGCCAAATCGTGTTACTCCGAAAATGTTAAGTGTTATAAGTAATAGATGAACGCAAGCAAATGTGAGCACGCAAATCAGTGTGATATTACAGAGCAAGTCATCTTTAAAACTAGGTTTTTTCATAATAATTTTTCCTATTCAACGATTCTTACAGGCAAAATAAGATACAAATATTTATCTTCTTCTGCAGAGCAGATTGTGCAAGGTGCAATTTGTGAAGAGAAATTGATTTTGATAAACTCATCAGTGATTGTGTGCATACAATCGCTCAAATATCTTGCATTGAATGCAATTGACAAATCTTTTCCTTCAAGTGAAACGGTGATGTTTTCTGTGACATTACCAATGTTTGAAGCAGATGTGATTGTTAAAACTTTGTCTTTGATGTCAAAACGAACGAGATTGTTTTTGTCCATTCTTGCAAGCAAGCTTGCTCTGTCAAGACCATCTTCAAGTTGAGCTTTGCTAACAATTATGGTTGTGCTTGATGATGTTGGAATAACTTGACGATAGTTAATAAATTCACCTTCCAAAAGTCTAGTGATAACCTTGATTTGTCCGTCATCAATCATCAAATGGTTTTTGCTAATCAAAATATCAACAGAATCTGTGTCAGTTCTAATAAGCTTGCTGATTTCGCTCAAGCTCTTTGCTGGAACAATGCAAGAAAGTGTGTTTGCTGTTGACGCAACTGGTGTTTTAACCATTGCCAAACGATAGCCGTCAAGTGCAACAGATGTCATAACGCCGTTGTTGATTTCAAACAAGCAACCTTTAAGAATTGGTCTTGCATCATCAATTGCAACAGAAAAAATTGTTTTGTCAATAAGGTCTTTAAGTTCTGTTGGAGCAAGAGTGATTCTGTCTGGAGCGGTGAGTTCTTTGATGATAGGGAACTCATCTGCGTTCAAGCATTGAAGCGAGCCTTCAGAGTCTGTGTATTTGATTCTCAAGGTGTTTCCTTCGTTGAGTGATAATTCAATTTGCTCATTTGAAAGTTTTTTAACAAAGTCTGCAAAAACTTTTCCAGGAACAACAATTTCGCCTGGAACTTTAACATCGGCTTGGATTGTTTTTTCAATAGAGATTTCAAGGTCGGTTGCAGAGAGTGTCAATGAGTCTTCTTTTGCTGAAAGTTTGATGCCTTCCAAAATTGGATTTGTGGTTCTGACAGCCGTTGCTCTCAAAACTTTTAACACTGCATCAGATAAATCTAATCCTTCACAAATAAATTTCATAAATCCTCCTTTATTTTCCTTCAATCATTTGTTTAAGGTCGTTAATTTGAACTTCGAGTTTTTTGTATTTCTTTATGTCTTCTGCAACTTTATTTTTTGCGTAAATAACAGTTGCATGGTCTTTTCCAAAAATGTTTCCAACTGCTTCAAGTGGAATGTTTAAATATTCTGTTATCAAATACATTGCAATTTGTCTTGCTTCGGCAATATTTTTGGTTCTCTTCCTTGCAAGCAGGTCTTCTTTTTTCACGCCATAAAATTTGCAAACAATTTCAACAATCTTTGTTGCGTCAATTGTTTCTTCATCTTGCTTGGCGATGTTTTTGAGTGCTTCTCTTGCAGATTCGATTGTGACAACATCTTCTTTAAGCAAACTTGAATAGAACACGGTTCTTGACAAAAAGCCTTCCATTTCACGAATGTTTGTTGTTGCAACATCGGCGATGTATTCAATAACTTCTCTTGAAACATTATAGCGTTCCATTTGTGCTTTTTTGTTTAAGATTGCAATTCTTGTTTCAACATCAGGAACACCAATATCTGCAAGCATGCCCCATTCAAGTCTTGAACGAAGTCTTTCTTCCAATGGGTTGAGTTCCTTTGGTTGTTTATCACTGGTGATAATGATTTGTTTGCCTTTTTGATAAAGGTCGTTGAAAATGTTAAAGAACTGTTCTTGTGTTTGAGTCTTTTTAATTATTGACTGAATATCGTCAATAATAAACACATCAGCTTTTGAATAAGTGTCTCTAAATTTTTCGGTTGTGTGCTTTTGAAGCGACTGCATGAAATCGTTTACAAACTTATCGGTTGTGACATACAAAACATTGAGTTTTGGTGAGTGTTCATGCAAATAGTTTCCAATGGCATGCAAAAGGTGAGTTTTTCCAAGTCCTGACCCACCATAAATAAACAGCGGATTGATTTTTGAACTTGGTTCGGTTGCAACAGCTTTTGCTGCAGCGGCTGCAAACTGGTTGCTTCCGCCAATAATGAATGAATCAAAAGTGTATTTTGGGTTAAAACTAAAAGAAGATTCATTTTCTTCAAAACTGCCTGGTTCGTTTTTGTCAACATAGATTGGAGCGCTTGACTTGTCGTCGACTTCTTCTTTTGGTTCTTCTTCATCTTTAACAATAAACTCAACATCGGTTATTGCGCCATAAATTTTGTTTGCAGACTTAATAATCATGTTTTTATATTTTTTCTGCAAGATGCTTTTTGAGCTTTTTGTTGGAGTGCTTAAAACCAAGATATTTTCTTTAATGTCAACAATCTCAAGAGTTTTGATCCAAACATCAAAAGAGATTGTTGATGTGTTTTTTGCGATTTCGTCCAAGATATTTGGCCAAATTTCGTTAAGATTAACATTAGTTGTCGAGATGAAATCTTCGGTTTTCACAAAAATACCTCCAATGGCAATAATCTATCATCAATTATATTTGAAGGGCAATTAAAAATCAAGAACTTTCTGTCAAATTATAAATTATATTTTGTTAGACAAATCTAAAAAAAATATATATAATAATCTCGTAAGGAAAAATTTATGCGTGTAAAATGGCTAAAAATCAGCAATTTCAGAAATTACGACAACCAGTTTGTCGAATTTTTTGATGGCATAAATTTAATCTCTGGCAAAAACGGACAGGGCAAAACAAATCTCGTTGAAGCCGTCATGCTAACTGCTCTCACCAAAAGCCCAAGGACTTCGAGAGACGATGACATGAAAAAAGAAAACACCGACAAAACCAGTGTTGAAGTTTGTGTTGAACATAATTTTGGCGATGTCAGCATTTCGGTTAATCTGTTTGACTCACAAAAGAAAACATTTGCAATAAACAAAAACCAAGTGAAAAAAATCAGCGAAGTTTTTGGAAATCTTGTTGCTGTTTATTTTGCGCCAACTGATCTTAAAATTGTGAGCGGTGGCCCAAATGAACGCAGGGATTTTATGGATACCGACATCAGCCAGCTTTCTGGATCATACTACAATCTCATTCAGCGCTATGAAAAGGTTTTAATTCAAAGAAACAGACTTTTGAAAATGGTTCATGACAAGGTGACACTTTCTGACCAAATTGAAATTTGGAACAGCCAGCTTGCATATCTTGCCGGCTTGATTGTAAAGACTAGAAAAACATTCATTCAAAAACTCAGTTTGCCAGCAAATGATTCACTCAATTGCATTTCAAAAAATGCTGACAATTTGACAATTAGCTATGTTGGTGCAAGGGGAGAGACTGCAAAAGAAATTGAAACCGAAGTTTTAAAATCTTTGGAAAACAATCTTGAAAAGGACATGGAATTAGGCTACACTTCAATTGGCCCACACAGAGACGACATTAAATTTGAACTCAACGGAAAGGACGCAAAAATTTTTGCTAGTCAAGGGCAACAAAGAAGTATTGTTCTCGCTCTAAAGATTGCGGAAATGAAAGTGTTTGAAACCGAGCTTGGCGAAAAGCCAATATTTGTTTTGGATGATGTTTTTAGCGAACTTGACAGCACTAGACAAAAAAAGATGTTCGATATGCTTTCCGGCACTCAAGTCATGATGACAGGCACATCATTTAGGTTCAAGCCAACCGAAAGTTTCATGCAGTTTGAAGTTAAAGACGGCAAGCTTAAAACCAAATTTATTGAAAAATAAATAGGTGAGTTTTCACCTATTTATTTTTTTAATCAAAGTTTTGTTTAGAATAATTAAATTTTTTACGAGCGGTTTTATGATTTATTAAAACAAAAGAAAAAGTGAACACGAAAGTTCACTTTTTTATCGTTTTCATTAAACCAAATCATCAATAACACTGCTGGTGCTTTTTTCCATTGCCATACCTTGCATATTTTGCAATAACTCATACTCTTCGCTTTGTCTGAATTCTTCCATTTCAGCGTGAGTGTTAATGCCTTCAATGCCAAAAGCGTCTATTTCTTCAATGTCTTTTTGTGTAAGGTCGTTGTTCGTAGTGTTTTCAATATCAACAGCGGTATTTCCGTTTTGATTATTAAGCGAAACATTGATTTTGTCAGGAGCTGTTTCTTTTGAAGTTACAAGACCCTGAACATCAAACTCATCTCCTGGTTGGTCTAGATTGAATTGCGTTTGTTTTTCGGTGGTAGGGTTTGAATAAATGCTTTGTTGTCTAACAGTTTCAATGTCTTCACCATTAACCATAATCTTGTAAAGCTTCTTTGAAATTTCGACAAGTTGTTCAACAAAAGGAATGTCTGGGCTAACATTTAAGTCCATAGCTCTGTCGTTAAAATCTAAAATATTAAGACCAGAACCTGTTTTATTCAAATCTTCTTTTTCAAAACCTTTTTTGATTAGTATACTTTCAAAGTATTTTTCTAAATCTTCTGGACTTGCACTGCCGATACTTGAAAGGTCAAACGAAAGATTGAACTTTGGTTTATTTTTCTTTTTGCCGTTTTCATTTTTATGATTTTCATCTTTTGAATCTTTGTTATTGTTGTTTGTTTGGTCAGATTGCTTCTTTTTGTGTTCTTCTCTTTCAAAGATTTTTTTAGAAATTTTATCTATATAAGAAGAAACATTTTTTGTTTCAACAGAAGTTTCGTTTGAATTATTTATAGTTAAACTGAATTTGGCAAGGTCTGAGTCATTAACATCAAACTTTTTAAAGATTGCTTTAAGCCCATTCTTGATTGTTTCCAAATCTTCATTTGTATGACTTTTTTTAGCGAATTTTGTTAAGTCTTCACCAAAACCATTGATATCATTCATTTACACACCTCTTTTATAATGTCAGTTTAACAAAATGATTTTAGTTTGTCAACTGCACGGGTTTTATAGTCACCAAATCTCGTCAAAAATGCCCCTTAAAAGCCAAATTTTGTATATATATTATATAATATATATTAAATATATATAATATATGCTTAAAATCGTTTGGTTTTGAAAACAAAAATTGATATAATAATGTCAGGTGAAATAAATTTAAAAGGAAGCGAAAAATGGACGATTTAACCAAAGTTGAAAATAATTATGGTGCTGAACAGATTACAGTCTTGAAAGGCCTTGAACCAGTCAGAAAAAGACCTGGTATGTATATTGGTTCAACAGACACAAATGGTTTGCATCATTTGATTAACGAAATTGTTGATAACAGTATTGATGAAGCTCTTGCAGGATATTGTGACTTAATCACCGTTGAAATAAACAAAGACGGCTCATGCTCGGTTACAGACAATGGTCGTGGTATTCCAACAGGAATCAATAAAGAAGAAGGCAAGAGCGCTGTTGAACTTGTTCTCACAAAGCTTCATGCTGGTGGCAAATTTGGCGATGGCGGCTACAAGATTTCTGGTGGTCTTCATGGTGTTGGTTTGTCATGCGTAAACGCACTTTCAGAATGGCTTGAAGTTGAAGTAAAACAAAACGGAAAAATTTATAAGCAAGTTTACAACCGTGGTATTCCACAAAGAGATTTGGCAGAAGTTGGCACTGCAACCACCACTGGAACAAAGGTTACTTTTATGCCAGATGATGAAATCTTTGAAACCACAGTTTTTGAATATGAAAGAATCAAAAAAAGACTTCGTGAACTTGCATTTTTAAACACTGGCATAACAATTGTTATTACTGACCACAGAGAGAATGATAAGCAAGAAACTTTCCACTATGACGGCGGTATTGTTGAGTTTGTTGATGAAATGAATGAAGGCAAACAATGCATTTTGAAAAAGCCAATCTATATTTCAGCCGTTTCAAAAGACAAAACTGGTGAAATGGAAGTCGCATTCCAATATAATGACGGCTATAACGAAGTTATTCATGGCTATGCAAACAACATCAACACCATTGAAGGTGGAACACATATTGAAGGCTTCAAAAAAGCACTTTACAAAACAATCAATGATTACGGACACAAACTTAAAATTTTGAAAGAAAATGACAAACTTTCAGGCGACGATGTTCGTGAAGGTATCACAGCAATAATTTCAGTTAAACTTCAAAATCCACAGTTTGAAGGACAAACAAAAACCAAGCTCGGCAACAGCTACATGCAAACCGAAGTTTACAACGCAGTTTGCGATTTGTTTGGAACCTATCTTGAAGAAAATCCAGAAGACGCAAGAGCCTTGATTTTGCGTTCAGTGACTGCTCAAAAGGCAAGAGAAGCAGCAAACGCCGCAAGAACCATGGCAAGAAGAAAGGGTGCGCTTGAATCAACAACACTTCCTGGCAAACTTGCTGACTGCACCGACAAAGATCCATCGCACTGCGAAATCTATATTGTCGAAGGTGATTCGGCTGGCGGAACGGCAAAACAATGCCGTGACCGTCGTTTTCAAGCTATTTTGCCACTTCGTGGAAAAATTCTTAATGTTGAAAAGGCAAGACTTAATCATGTGCTTGGCAATGAAGAAATCAAAGCAATGATAACAGCATTCGGTGGCGGTGTTGGTCAGGAATTTGACACAAGCAAGCTTCGCTATAACAAAGTTATTTGTATGACCGATGCCGATGTCGATGGTGCACACATCAGAATTTTGCTCTTGACATTCTTCTATCGTTTCATGCCAGGACTTATTGAAAACGGGCATGTTTATTCAGCAATGCCACCACTATACAAACTTCAAAAGGGCAAGAGAATAGAATATTGCTATTCTGAAGACGAAAAAGTTAAAAAAGTCGCAGAAATGGGAAGCAAGGGGCTTGATGTTCAAAGATACAAAGGTCTTGGTGAAATGGACAAAGAACAGCTTTGGGACACAACCATGAACCCAGCTCACAGGGGACTTATTCAAATCAATATGGCTGATGCAATTGAAGCCGACAAGATTTTCACACTCCTTATGGGTGATGCTCCAGAACTTCGTCGCAAATTCATTGAAGAAAATGCAAAATTAGTTGATAATTTGGATGTGTAGTATGGTTGAAAACAATAGAGAACTTTATAAAAGATGTATTGATGTTTGGGGTGAAGATGCACAAATAAAAATGTGTATTGAAGAAATGAGCGAGCTCACAAAAGAGCTTTGCAAAAACTGGCGAAAAGGAAAATACAACACTCCTGAACAGATTGACCACATTTGCGAAGAGATTGCTGATGTGCAAAACATGGTTGATCAAATGCAACTTGTTTTTGGCGAAGAAAAAGTTGAAGAATATAGAAAACAAAAAATTGCACGCACACAAAAAAAATTAGATGAGGAGACAAACCATGATTAAGAAAAGAGATTATAGTTTGGAACATGAACAATTGGTTGATAACACCGTTATCCACCCAGTTGAAATCAATGACGAAATGAAAAGAAGCTTTATTGCCTATGCAATGGCAGTAAATGTTTCAAGAGCTATTCCAGATGTTCGTGATGGTTTGAAACCAGTTCACAGAAGAATTTTGTATGCTATGAACGAAATGGGCAACACATCCGACAAACCACACAAAAAATGTGCGAGAATCGTCGGTGATGTGCTTGGTAAATATCACCCACATGGCGATTCTTCAGTATACGGTGCACTTGTTCGTTTTGCTCAAGACTTTGCAATCCGTTATCCACTTGTTGACGGACACGGAAACTTTGGTTCAGTCGATGGCGACCCTCCAGCTGCCTATCGTTACACTGAAGCAAGACTTTCAAAACTGGCTGATGAAATGCTTCGTGATATCGACAAAGAAACTGTTGACTTTTCACCAAACTTTGATGCCACAATGAAAGAGCCAGATGTTTTGCCATCAAGGTTCCCAAACCTTTTGGTAAATGGCAGTGACGGTATCGCTGTTGGTATGGCAACAAACATTCCACCACACAACCTTAACGAAGTTATTGACGCAACAATTGCTTTGATGAACAATCCAGAGATGAGTATTGACGAAATCATGCAAATTCTCCCAGCTCCAGATTATCCAACTGGTGGCGTAATTATGGGCACAGAAGCTTTGCGACAAGCCTATCTCACCGGCAAGGGCGGTGTTGTTATCCGTTCAAAAGCCGAAATTGAAGAAGATAACGAAGGCAAATCAAAGATTGTAGTAACCGAAATTCCATATCAGGTTAATAAGTCTGAAATGATTAAGCAAATCGCTGATATGATTAAAAATAAGCGTATTGATGGCATTCAGGATATCCGTGAAGAGTCTGATAGACACGGTATGCGTATTGTTTTTGATGTTAAGCGTGACTTTAATGCGCAAGTCGTTTTGAACACACTTTACAAAAGAACCCAGCTTCAAAGCAGCTATGGAATCAATTTCTTGGCACTCGTTGACGGCTACCCAAGAGTTTTAAATATCAAACAAATTCTTGAAAACTATATCGGTCACCAAAAGAATGTTATTTATAGAAGAACTAAATATGATTTGGCTAAAGCTGAAGAAAGAGCACATATCATTGAAGGTCTTGTTGTTGCACTTGCAAATATCGACGAAGTTGTAAGAATCATCAAGGCTTCGAAAGATAGAGATGATGCAAGTTCAAAACTTCAACAAGCATTCATGCTTTCTGATGCCCAAGCTGGAGCAATTTTGGATATGCGTTTGCAAAGACTCACAAGTTTGGAAGTTGAAAAACTTAACAACGAACTTGCAGATCTCAGAAACCTTATCACAGAGCTTCGTGGCATCCTTGCAAGTGATGAAAAAGTTAAACAAGTTGTCATCAAAGAACTTGAAGAAATCAAAGCTCAATATGGCGACGAAAGAAAAACTGAAATTGATCTCGAAGGTTCAGTTGATATCAACATTGAAGACTTGATTGAAAAAGAAGATGTTGTTATTTCAATGACACACTTTGGCTATATCAAGAGATTGCCAGTTGCGGAATACAGACAACAACACCGCGGTGGCATGGGTTCAACCGGTCACAAACCAAAAGAAGAAGACTTTGTTGAACACATGTTCATTTGCTCAACTCACAACACACTTTTGTTCTTCACAAACAAGGGTAAGGTTTACACCTTGAAAGGTTACGAAATCCCTGAAGAATCTAAAAACTCAAGGGGCAGAAATGTTGTCAACTTGCTTCCACTTGAAAAAGATGAAGTTGTGCAAGCAATTCTCCCAAAACTTGCTGAAGGCGAAGGTTATTTGGTTATGGCAACCAAACGCGGTCTTATCAAAAAGACAGCAACCAGCGAGTTTGAAAGCATCAGAAAAACTGGTAAAATCGCAATCAACCTTGCTGATAATGATGAACTTATCTCTGTTGAGTTTAGCGCTGGCGATTCAACAATTATGGTTGCTTCAAACGAAGGCAAGTGTATTAGATTTAGCGAAAAAGATGTCAAACCACTTGGTCGTGACACAATGGGTGTTAAGGCAATTGACCTTGCAAGCGATGACTATTTGGTTGATATGATTATCAATCGTGAAGGCTACGACATTTTAACAATCACCGAAAACGGCTATGGAAAGAGAAGTGATGTTAGCGAATATAAAATTCAAAACAGAAACGGAAAGGGTATGAAAGCCGGCATCTTCAATGAAAAAACCGGACGCTTGGTTGGACTAAAACAAGTTTCTGAAGACGAAGATATTATGCTTATTGCAAACAATGGCGTAATTTTAAGAACTCCAGCAGTTTCAATTTCAAAAATCACTCGTGACACAATTGGTGTCAAGGTTATGAGATTGCATGAAGGCACAAGAGTTTCTTGTGTTGCAATTGCCGATACTGTGGCTGAAGATATCACAGGCGAAACCAACGAAGAGCCAATCGTGATTGATGAACCACTCGAAACCAACGAATAGTTTTGAATAAACTCATTATAACAAAATGGGCAAAAGGAGAGTCGAAAGGCAACCTGCTTGTCCATTTTTTTGTGTAAAAAATTTGCTATTTAAAATCCAAATCAAAGAAATATAGAGAAAAATCAAAACAATAAAGTGTAGGCAAAAAGCACAGACTTGTGAGTGTTTATAAATGAAATTAAGCGAGAATACCTGCAATTAAAAACAAAAAAGACCCAGCATAAAACTGGGTCTTTCCATTAGGTTTATAAATTAGATTGTTTTTTATTTGTTATCTTCAGGTTGAGAGTTGTCAAAAACTTCAGTGAGTGCAAAAAGTTGAATAAGTGTTTGTGGATCTTTTTGAGCAATCAACAAGAGATTTGCCATGTTTTCCTTGGTGGTTTCTTTTGAAATTGCTTGAAGTGCTCCAGCAAGTCTGTCCAAACCTTTTTGGGTCTCTGGCAAAAGTTCAAGGATTTGTGTGAGCATTTCAGCATTTTCCAAAGTTCTTACTTCGTCAGCTGACAAACCGCTTCTTTGGAAAAAAGCATATTCTTCAGGGCTGAAAACTGGTTTTGGTTCAGCAAGCTCTTTAACATCAATATTTTTAAGAGCTTCAATAATTTTTTCTTTACCGTCCATAAATCTCTCCATTATTTCTTATTTTTTAAAATTTCAAGCTTTTTATCTATAAAAGCAATAGCTTTTTTGAGATCTTCTTCATCAAGTTCAAGTGCAGCTTTAATAAGGTTGTTTATTGGATCATCTGCTTCCAATTCAATATCATTTCTTTCAGTTTCAATGTTCTTTAGTGAAACCTTTTCAATCATAGGAGCAGGTTGTTCTGTTTCATTTAGTTCATTGTTTTTGTTTTCCATAAATTCTCCTTATTGTTTTTGATCGAGTGTTTGAGCATTAACTCCAGCCTTTTTGAGTTCTTCTTCAACAATTTGTTGGGCTTGAGCTTTATCAGCTGTTCTAACCTTTTCTTCAATTTGTGCAACAAGTTCTTGAAGTTTTCCAAAAAGTTCAATGCAAAGATCTTTCTTTTCTTGACTCATATTGAATGTGTAAGTTTGTTTGTCGTTTTCGATTTCTCTTCTGGTTTCAACATTTTTTATCATGTTTGAAAGTCTTTCGCTATATCTTTTAGAATCTACTTTTGTTCCTGATTTAATGTTGCCTTGCATAAGAGAATTTATTGCAGATTTGTAAGTATTCATGAAATAATCATAAGCATCATTCTTTGCATTGTTTGCTCTACTTGCTTTAACATCATCCCATTTTTCACTTAAAGTTTTTTCTTTATCTTCAGGTTTTACATCGTTAGTTTTTACATCTTTTTCATCGGTTTTTTCTTCAGGTTTAGCAGGTTGTTCAGCTGGGGTGTTGTCCTTTGCTTGTGCATTTTCTTTTGCTTCCAAGAGTTTAAAAGTCCATGGTTGAATTCCGTGTGTTTTTTCAATATCTGAAATTGTCACATTAGGATTGTTTTTGTTTTGTTCATTGAACTCATCAAGCATAATAAGCATTCCGCCATAAAGATTTTGTGCGGCAGGTGCAATTCTGACTTTATTGTTGATACTAGCAATAAAGTTTAGTACTGGAGCCAATTTTCCTTCATTTTGTGGATCATTGATGAAATCTTCATTAGTTTTCATATTTAGAGATTGTTTCAAGTAATTCATATTAAGAGTTCTTTCTGCTGGATCTTTAATACTGGCAATTTCATCATACATCTTCTTGAATTTAGCAAATTCTTCTTTATTAAAATCTTTTGAATCTTTCAGCGTATCAACATACCTGCCATAGTTTTCAGGAGCTTTTGGTTTATTTTTAATTTCTGAAATTTTTGAAGAAACTTGCTCGCTAATGCCACCTAAAAATTCTTTTGCTTTTTCCTTTGCTTTTGCGAACCATCCTTTTTTTGCTTCAGGTTTTGCTTCAGCATCGTTTTCAGGAGTTTCGGCGTTGTTGTCTTGTTGATTTTGGTTGTTGTCTTGTTGATTTTGGTTGTTGTTTTGTTTTTTATCTGCTTTTTCTTGAGCTTTATCAATATCCTTTTTAGCTTTATCAATTGCGTTTGTTGAATTGTTTGCGCAAGTTTTAGCTGCTTGGATTTTATTCTTTAATGTTTTGTCCTTCTTAACATCAATGTGCTGTTCATTTGATTCAATAGTGACTTTTTGGAGTTGAATACCCGCATTGATTTGCTCAGCAGATGCCAAGGCTTTTTCAGCAACATTCAAATCTTTCGCTTTAAGTGCTGTTTTGACAATTTTTAAATATTGATCTAAATCTTTACCTTTTGTGCTTATAATTTCGCACGAAATTTCAATATTTTGTTTAGCCAAATCACTTTCAGTTGTTGGAGCTGGAGCAGGTTCTGGGGTAGGTTGTGGAGCAGGCTGAGGAGTAGGTTGTGGGCCTGGCTTTGGTTGTGGCTGAGGTGTAGGTTGAGGGCCTGGCTTTGGTGCAGGTTGAGGAGTAGGTTGAGGACCTGGCTTTGGTGCAGGTTGAGGAGTAGGTTGAGGGCCTGGCTTTGGTGCAGGTTGAGGTGTAGGTTGAGGACCTGGCTTTGGTGCAGGCTGAGGTGTAGGTTGAGGGCCTGGCTTTGGTGCAGGTTGAGGAGTAGGTTGAGGACCTGGCTTTGGTGCAGGTTG
>CAKVFH010000007.1 GCA_934746515.1 uncultured Clostridia bacterium | reverse complement strand
GGTTTGTGTGTGATAGCGAGACATTAGACTGTTTTTTTTCATAGGTAATAATAAAAAATATTTTTTATTTTTTTACACTTCTTTTTTAACAACTTTGTAATTTGTTGAACTTCCATTATTGGATAATCTTAAAAAAATTGATTCTGAAAAAAAATTGATACTCCTAGAACTTATGAAAAAATTATAAAAAATTTTGGCAGAAATCTGTTATATGATTTTTGTCAAAGTTTTTTTATTTTTGTAACATTTTGATGAAAAATATCTAATGTCAATAATGAATTGACAAACCGAAGTGCTTCAAATAGAATAGAAACTGGTAGGTAAATTTTATGAAAATTGGATTCGATAGCGAAAAATATATTGGACTTCAAACAGAAGAAATTTTGAAGCGTGCAAAAATGTTTGATAACAAGCTTTACATTGAGTTCGGTGGAAAATTGTTTGATGATTATCATGCAGCAAGAGTTCTTCCAGGACTTTATCCAGACATCAAGCTTCGTGTTTTAAAGAGTCTTGGCGATGATGTTGAAATTTTATATTGCGTTAGTGCAAAAGATATTGAAAAAAATAGAATTAGGGGTGATAGCGGCCTAACTTACGACTTGGAAGTTTTGCGTGGTATTGATGAACTTCGACAAAAGGGGCTTTATGTTGGGAACATTGTCATCACATTATATGATAATCAGCCAAGCGCAAAGAAGTTTGCAGAAAAACTAAAACAACTGGGCGAAAATGTTTATATTCACACATTCACAAAAGGCTATCCATCAGACATCAAAACAATTGTTAGTGATGAAGGTTATGGTGCAAATCCATACATAAAAACTTCAAGACCAATCGTGCTTGTCACAGCACCTGGCGCTTGCAGTGGAAAGCTTGCAACATGTTTAAGCCAACTTTATCATGAACATAAAAGGGGTGTGCAAGTTGGCTATGCAAAATATGAAACTTTCCCAATCTGGAACTTGCCAGTAAAACATCCTGTCAATGTTGCCTATGAAGCTGCAACAGCCGATATTAACGATGTAAACATGATTGACCCATACTATTTGGAGTCAACAGGAAAAGTTGCAGTAAACTACAATAGAGACATTGCGGTTTATCCAATCTTGAAAGAAATTTTGACACAAATCACTGGAAAGGATAATGTTTACAATTCTCCAACCGCCATGGGTGTTAATATGGCTGGTTTTGCGATTACTGATGATGCAGTTTGTGTTGAAGCTTCAAGGCAAGAAATCATCAGAAGATATTTCAGATATCTTGTTGAATCAAAGAAAGGTCAAAACTCAATTGAAACAGCAAATCGTGTTAAAGTTTTGATGAATGAGCTTAAAATTGACATATCTGAAAGGAAATGCGTTGGTGCAGCTGTTGAAAAATTGACACTAACCGGCAGGCACAGTGTTGCGATTGAACTTGATGACGGCACAATTGTGACTGGCAAAACTCAAGATTTTATGAGCGCACCAGCCGGGGCTGTTTTGAACGCAATCAAATATTTGTGCGGCGTGGCCGATGATATTAAACTTATTCCTTCAAACATCATTGAAGCATTGATTGAACTCAAAAAGACAATCATAAATTCAAAGCATATTTTCATCACTTTAAAAGATGCGCTTGTGGCGCTTGCAATTGCCAGCAACTCAAGTGACCTTGCAAAAAAATGTCTTGAGAAAGTTAAACTTTTGAAAGGTTGCCAACTTCATTCTACTTGTATTTTAAATTCAAGCGATGAAAACAATCTTCGAAATCTTGGTTTTAATGTGACATGTGATCCTGAATTTATTGATAATTCTCTATATGAAAGATAAAAAATAGCTGGATAACTTCCAGCTGTTTTTATTTGTAAAATTGCAGATAATTTCAATTTTTGCATATTTTTCTGCTATTTTTCACATAATTTTTACTTATTTTGCGTTTTTTATATTATTTTTGCTACTTTGATTGGGTGTTATTGTTTGTGACCAGATGTGTGTTTGAGTTTTATAAGTTTGTAATTATTTGACATTTACAAAAGTTATCTTCATAATATATTGTGTAATAAAAAGGAGATTTTATGGAAGAGTTATTTGAAAAAATTTTAGATAAAGATGAAAAAATTGTGAAGGTCTTTAAACCACATAAGGGAAAATTTTTCTGTTCTGTTTTGCTTTCATGGGGATTATGTTTATTTATGTTTGCGTTTATTGGATCGCTTGCAATTTTATTTCCTGATGAAGGGTATGAAGTAAAACCAATTTTGCTTTTAATCCCAATTGGCTTTTGGGTTGCTAGTGAACTTTTGGTTGTGTTGTTTGCTTCAATCTACTACAAAAATTTATATTATGCTTATTCAAACAAAAGAATTATAATTCGTTCGGGTGTGTTTGGTGTGGATTTCAGAAGTTTGGATATGTCAATGATTGGTGCTGTTAATGTTTATGTAAGTTTGCTTGATAAAATCATTAAAAAAGACACAGGCTCAATTATGTTTGGAAGCACCGCAAGTCCAATAGGTTATCAATCATCTGGTTCTATTTATAAATTTAATAATATTCAGTTGCCTTATGAAACTTGCAAGGAAGTTAAATCATATATTGATGAGTATAAACAAAAAATCAATTCTAAAAACTAAAAATTTAATGATAAAAAAGGCTTTTTTAAAAGGCCTTTTTCTTTTGTAAATTTCTGTTAAGTTATAGTATTTTTCGCAGTGATTTTTAATTTTCTATAGATTTATTTAATAATTTTTAGCTATTTTTTATCAATTTTGCGTTTTTATTGCCAGCATCAAAAACAAATAATTGTGCTAAAAACTGCAAAAAATAACAGAGAATGAGCATTTGAAATTGCAAAATTATATTTTATAAAATATCTGGTATATTATTTGATATTTTTCTCCATTTTTCTTATAATAAATATATAAAATAAAATTAGGTAAAAGTCTATGAAAATTAAAAGAATAATTTTGAGTTTAATTTTAGTTATTTCTTGTTTCTGGATGGTGTCGTGCAAAAACGACAATGGCGGTGACGGAAACAAAGATTCTGGCAATCAAAAACAGACGCCAGCTGTTTCTGTTACGATTTCAAGAGATACAAGATATGTTGGTGACAGGCTTGGCGATATTGAACTCAAAACAATTGGTGAATGCACTCCCGGCACTCTTGCATGGGAAAATGAAAACTATCTTTTGGTGTATGGCGAAAACACTTGCAAATGGATTTTTACTCCAACTGACACAGAAGCTTATAATATCCGCAGTGGAGTTATTGTTATTGATGCAAAAGGGAAACTTGCTGATGTAACTGTTTCCGATGTAAAAATAAAAGATGATGCTTTGGTTTATATTGATGCACCTTATTCATCAATTGAACTTAAATGCAATTCAAGCGTTGAAGGAACCATTGCTTGGAAAACACCTAATGCAATTTTTGCCAGTGGCGAAAATGTTTGTGAATGGATTTTTACCCCAACAGAAAATGATTTATATCAAACAAAGAAAGGCACAATAACTGTAAATGCGACGCAAGAACAATACTTATCTGAAATTACAGTTAAGTCTAATACAAAAAAATCTGGTTACAAAGCTTTTGATGTGTTTGATTGCAGTGGGTTGACATTAAACTTAATTTACAATGCTGGAAAGATTACACCGGTTTCGAATGTTGAAAGTGATTGCACAGTTAGATATGAAACTGATAATTGCTTGCACAGGGGAGACACTAAAGTTACTGTAACATACGGCGGAGTTGATTTTGAAGTTGTGATTGATGAAGTTGACTACAAGACTATCGACAGACCGGTTTTTAGTGATATTATCGTTTATGACGGAACGGTTAAAACTTTGAGAGTTGTTAGTTCTTATCTCTATTCGTTCACACCACTCCAAAAAACCGACGCGGGCGAATATGATTTGGAACTTACATTGACGGACACGGAAAATTACAAATGGAGCGACAGCGAAACTGAAACAACCACTGTTAAATGCTCAATTCAAAAAGCGGAATTGTCTGTCACTGAAAATGAATATCAAGGCACTTATGACGGAGAAAAACACGCTCCAACAGTCAGCGGAGCTATTGTTGATACCGTTTATTATTCTTTGTCGCCACTTAATTTTGAAAATTATTTGACAGGTTCTGAAAATTTTGAAGGCTTTGCAGATGCAGGTTTTTATTCAATTTATTACTATGCAATTGGTGATAAAAATCACAACAATTTGGCTGGCATGATTACTTGTAAAATCAACAAACAGACTCCTGTTATGAATTTGACATATTGCTACACAATAAAAACTGGTAGTGCGGTGAACTATCCAGTAAGCTATGTTTCACTTGAAAGTTTGCAAGGTCAAAAACTTGAAAACAAAAATTTGACATTCACATATTATATTTCATATTCAGATGATGGTGATGATTCAAACGACATAAAAACTTCATTTGCAACGGGGGCTAGTGTTGTTGGCGGTGCGCCTGTGAATGAAAGGAATTCAAACTATGTTGTTGTGGTTGAATATGCTGGCGACGGCAAAAACTTTGATGCCACAAGTTCAAGCATTGCGCTTTATATTGATAGCGCAGACAATGGTTTTTATGACACAACCGGCTCAAGTGGCTTTGCGTTTAAAGATGACGTTTATGAATATGTTTATGAAAATTCACCTTATTCAATTGTTGGATCAAACAAAGAATGTGGCAAATATCTTGAGTTTAGAGTTTTGCCAGTGAATGAATTTGGACTTATTGAAGTTGAATACACATCAAAATTCAACACGGGAAATGAAAATGTAAAAACCGGAAAACTTGTTTATGATGAAGGTTATCAACTTGTTGACGAAGACGGTGAGATTTATCTTTTGGAGTTTAACGAATCAAAAGATATGATTACAATTGCGATTGATAATAATCCTGTTGAGCTTTCAAAATGGCTATTCCCAAAATATTTGAAGTCGTTTGCTGCAGAAACAGTTTCTGAAGAAAATATGACTGATAAAAACACATCAAACATAACCACATTGAGTTTTTATAACGACAATGGAACAATAAGATTTTCTGCAGACATAAATGTTCAATATAAAGAAAATGAATTTTTAGGCAGCAAGGGCGGACATGTTACTTGGTCTGGTGTTGCGGAAGCTATAATTGATAGAGATGAAAATCAAAAACTTTGCTATGTTTTAAAATGTTTTATTATTAGTGAAAATTCGCTTGAAAGTGAAGGTTATCAAAACACTTCAAACTGGTTCTCTTTCAAGTGGTTTGTGACCGCTGACGGAAAAGTTGAGCCGGATAGTTTGACATATTACAAAGGCAATCCAGAGTTAAGTGTGCCTTATGATGCGCTGAAAACAACTTTTAATGCAGTTTAATTGAAAACAAAAAAACAACCAATATTATCAAACTGATAAACTTTGGTTGTTTTTATTTTGATTATTAAATTTTTCAAAATTAAAATCTGATTGCACCACCGGTGACTTCTAATACTTCGCCGGTTATAAAAGAACTCTCATCTGAAGCTAGGAAAAATACGGCGTTTGCAACATCTTCAGGAGTGCCGAGCCTGTCTAGTGGAGTTGAGTCGGCAACACAACTTTTGTCTACTGCTGAAAGATTTTGTGTCATTTTTGTTTCAATGCAGCCCGGTGCAATGGCATTCACTCTAACAAAAGGACTTGCTTCAACTGAAAGAGATTTTGTGAGTCCAATTATTCCGGCTTTGCAAGCCGAATAAACTGATTCAAGGCTTCCACCGGAAATTCCATAGATTGATGAAATATTCACGATTGAGCCATGTTTTTGTGATTGAAAATGCTTCAGAATTTCTCTATTAAAAAGTATTGTTCCGCGAAGGTTTGTTGAAATTATGTCATCAATAAGTTCGGTGGTTTTTTCGCTTAAAAATTGAACGGGCTCTGCTTTGCCTGCGCACGCAACAAATGCGTCAACAAATTCAAATTCATTAAAAACCGAGTTTGTGAAATTGATGATATCGTTTTCATTTTTTTGGTCGCATGGAAGCGCTAAAACGTCCACACCGCAGTTCTTTAGTTCTTCAATGAATTCAGCACTAAAATTGTTAAAATAGGTGAGTGCAATATTGTAGCCATTAGCCGCAAACTTTTTTGCGATTGCTTTGCCTATATCACCAAATCCGCCGGTGATGATTGCTGTTTTTCTAATCATAATTGCTCCTTGATTCTTTGTTTTAAGCTATTAACTAAATTTTTAATTTGCTTGTTTGTTGCATTTTTTAAAATGTAATCAAACTTAAGATTTTTAACTTCTTCAAGCGAGTTTTCTCTTGCAATGAAATAGTCCTTTGTGATGTTTTCACGAGCTGAAACACGACTATATCTTGTTTCAAAGTCTGTTTCAAGATAGATTTTTATGTCACAATCATAAAATTGTTTTAGTTTCCATAAAAGAGCATAGTCAAAAATCAGTGTTTTTTTTGTGCTGTTTTTTATTTCATCAAGTCGTTTTTCAATTTGTGTTTGGCAGAAATTATTTAATTTTTGCATTTTTTCTTTATTGTTAAATGCAAGTTTTCCCAAAGTTTTTCGATTTAAAACGCCATTTTCAAATATGGAATTGCCAAATTCTGCAATCAAAAATTTTTTGGTTTCTGGAAATGATAAAACTTCATGCGAAATTTTGTCAATGTCCACATGAATCATATCAAGTTCTTGCGCTAAAATTTCCGACAAATAACTTTTGCCGGAACCTGACCTGCCGGTTATACCAATAATCATAAGTTTCTCCGACTTCATTTTATCACGAATTTAAAACCAGTGCAAGTTATTACAATGGCTGTTTTTGTTGCAAAAAGCAATTTTTTATTATAAAATATACTTGGAAGTGAGAGTATGAATATATTTTTTAGAAAAGAAAATTTAAAAACCACAATTTTTACTATAATTTATTTGATGTTTGGTGTTTTATTTTGTGTTATGCCAACCAAAATGTTTAATTTTACGGAGTCTGTGCTTTGCGGTGGACTTTTGGTGGTTGGTTTTGTTTGCGTGATTGTTTATGCACTTATGCCTGCAGATGATAAAATTTACAGACTTTTGATTTATGGAATTTTGAGTTTAGTGCTTGGTGTGTTGATGCTGATTTTATCAAAATTCTTTGGCATTATTTTGTCAATTATTATTGGCGGAAGCGGTGTCAGTTTGATTATTGATTCTGTGAAAGAAAAGAAACTTGGTTTAAGCACATGGATAACTGACCTAGTTGTCGGCATTGTTGTAACAGCACTTGCGGTTGTCGCAATGGTTTTGAGCGGAACAAATGTAATCAAAAATATGATTGCAGTTTTCTTTGGAATTATGCTTTTGATTGAAGGAATTTATCATCTTGTTCAACTTATCATTATTGCTAAAATTTTCAAGCAAGCAAAAAAGGAACAGCAAGAAGAAATTACTGTTGAAGAATTTGAGGTAAAAGAGATGCCAAAAAATGAAATTGATGAAAATGCAGGCAAAAAGGATTAGTGACAGTGGATTTGTTGGAAAAATATTACAATAAGTTTAACGAAGACAAAAGACTTTTGTCGAGACATGGTCAAGTTGAGTTTTTTGTTGCAATGGAATATATAAAAAAGGTTATCGCTGGCAGAAAAAATCTTTACATAATTGATATTGGCGCAGGCACTGGGAGATATTCAGTTGAACTGGCTGAAATGGGGCATAATGTGACGGCGGTTGAACTGGTGAATAAAAATGTTAGCCAGATAAAACTTAAATCTGACAAAGTGGTTGCAAAGCAAGGCAATGCTTTGAATTTGAAATTTAAAGAAAAAAGTTTCGATATTGCACTTTTGTTTGGACCAACTTATCATTTGTTTTCACACGAAGATAAACTAAAGGCCATTTTGGAAGCAAAGCGTGTCTTGAAAAAAGGTGGGGTAATGCTGGTTATGTATTTAACAAACGAATATGCAGTGATAACCTATGCTTTTAAAGAAGGAAACTTGCAAAAAGTTTTGAGCGAAAACAAACTCGATGAAAACTTTAACTGTTTAACAACTGAAGAAGATCTGTATAGTTATGTTAGACTTGAAGAAATCAATAAGCTGAAAGACGATGCCGAGCTTGAGCGTGTGAACATTATTGGTGTTGACGGCGCGACAGATTACATTAGGCCATATATAAACAAACTCTCAAGTGAAGATTTTGAAATTTATAAAAAATATCAGCTTTCAATTTGTGAAAGACCTGAGCTTTTGGGTGCTAGTTCTCACATTATGGATATCTTGCAAAAATAAGGTTAAATCAAATTTAAAATGCAATACAAATTTTCTGGTTTATTTGCAATAATGAAATAAAAACGCAAAATCATTAAAAAATAATTAAAAAACAGAAAAATACGCTAAAAAATGTGTAAAAATAAAAGCAAGACTGAAATGTCTTGCTTTTTTGTTTGCGATAGAAGGGGATTGTATTAAATTAAGTTCAATATTTTTTGTCATCGGTGAATTTATAATTTGTAGTGTGGGCATATAAATATTGACTAAACAAATACGTTTCTTTGGTGCAGTCTTTTGTGCTGGGAATATTACAGCTGAAGCATCTTAAAGATAAAAGTGCTGTAAACTCTTCCCACTACCATATTATGCGATTACGATTTTTTTGTTACATTTGCGAGATAATAAAAAATCCCAACCAAAGGCTGGGAATATGATTAAAATTCAATTTGTTTATTGCTTGTCAGCTTTTGAGTCCATTGTGTTTTTGTTTTGCAAGCGCTTTCTGTATTTTTCAATTACTTTTTCAAGACATTCTCTTGCATCAATATTGCTTTCATTTGCAAGTGATAATAGAGAATAAAGAACATCGCCAAACTCGAGTTTGTAGTCTTCTGTAACAATAAATTCTTTTGTGCCGTAACTTGTTGGCTTTAAATATTCCTTTGCAAGCTCTCCCAGTTCGCTTTCGATGTCCAAGAGTCTAGCGGAAATTGGCATTGGTTTTTCATGACAGTTTTTTTCTTTGTTGAAATTTTCAACAGTCTTTTGAAAATCAAAGTTATTCTCTCTTTTCATATTCTTTCCCCCTTTAAGCATAATAACAAATAAACCAAAGTTTGTCTAATTATTTTTGCGTAGTGGAGTGTGAAGACAACTGTGGGTGGTTGGGATTGAAAAAATAGGATATAAATAAACCGCAAAATACAGAAAAAATATCATGAAAACAAGTGAAAATTTCAAAAAATTAGCATTTTTCTGGTTTTGGACTTAAAAATGAATAGTAAACACATTCAATATTTGCGTTGTAAAGTTTTCTTTTTTTGTCTGCTTTTTTGTTAAAATATTTTTCTAAAAACTTGTTGTCTGTTAAAACATAACAATTCCATTTTGGAAGATTTTTGAAAACTCTTCCAAAGTTTGTGTAAAGTTCAGGCAATGCATTTTTATCACCAATTCTATCGCCATAAGGTGGATTGGAAACAATAACGCCAAATTCTTCAGATGATGAAAAGTTTTTCATGTCATTCACTTCAAAGTTGATTAAGTCCAAAACGCCAGCTTTTTCGGCATGGAACTTTGCCATTTTGATTGCTTCAGGATTGATGTCGCAAGCATAGATATTGGGTTTTGTGTCAGTCCTTTCATTTTTTATTGCTTCAGCTATAACATCTTTCAAAATAAACGGATTGTAGTTTTTGAAGTTTTCAAAAGCAAAATGTCTGTTTTTGTTTGGTGCAATGTTCATTGCAAAAAGGGCTGCTTCAATAGGAATGGTTCCGCTTCCGCAAAAAATATCTGCAAAAGGTTTGTTGATGTTGTAGTATGTTAGCATAATTAGCCCGGCTGCGAGTGTTTCTTTTAGTGGAGCGGTGTAGTTAAGTGTTCTGTATCCGCGTTTATGAAGCCCGTCGCCAGATGTGTCAAGGCTGATAGTTGCAATGTCTTTTACGATATTAAAAACAATGGTGATTGGCTCGCCGGTTTCATTCATTGGAGAATTGTAAAATTTCTCAAGTCTTTTCATGACAGCCTTTTTAATGATTCCACCTGATGTTTTTATTGCGCCGAGTGTGCTCTTTACGCAGTTGCCGTCCATTTTCACTTGTGCGTCGTTTTTGATATAGTTTTCAAAAGGAATTTTTGAAATGCCGTTAAAAAGTTCATCAAAGGTTGTTGCTTTAAATTCTGCAAGCTTTAGCAAAACTCTGTCAGCAGTTCGAAGATTTACATTTAAAAATGCAATGTCTTTTATGTTGCCTTCAATATGAACTTTTCCGTCAAGAGCTTTTGGATTTTTAAATCCAAATTTCTCAAGCTCGCGTTTTAAAACGGCTTCTAGACCAAATGCGGTGGTTACTAAAATTTCCATAATATTCTCCGAAATAATTTCGCTTTAGATTATAACTGAATTTATAGAAAATCGCAAGTTTTGGCTGATATTTTAATAAATTTAATCAACTTTTGCGCTTTTTGTGTGAAGTTTTGCATAATTTTGATGATTATTTTATTTTACTTTTGTTTTTGTTGAGCGGAGCTTAAGGTTTGTGGTATAATATGTTTTGTAAGGAAAAACTCATGGAAAATATTATAGAAATTAAAAACTTGAGCAAGTCTTTTAAAGATGTTAAGGCTGTTCGAGATTTGTCTTTCAGTGTGAAAGAAGGTGAATTTTTTGCATTTCTAGGCGTGAACGGCGCTGGAAAATCCACCACAATTTCAATTATGTGTGGAGAACTTTCAAGAGACGCTGGTTCCGTTTTTATTGAAGGAAAAAATATTGATAGCGATGCAATGGAAATCAAAAAAGATATTGGTGTTGTGTATCAAAACAATGTTCTCGACAAAGTTTTGTCGGTTTATGATAACTTAAAATTCAGAGCAAGTTTGTACGGAATTTTCGGAAAAGAATTTCAAGAAAAGTATGCAGAGCTTGCAAAACTTTTGGATTTTGAAGATTTGTCAAAGAGAATTTACGGCAAGCTTTCAGGCGGTCAAAAACGCAGAGTTGATATTGCAAGGGCTTTGTTTCATAATCCTAAAATTTTGATTCTTGATGAGCCAACTACTGGGCTTGATCCACAAACAAGACAGCTTGTTTGGAAGGTTATTGATAAGCTTCGCAAAGAGAAAAAACTTACTGTATTTTTAACAACTCATTACATGGAAGAAGTGTCTGATGCGGACTATGTTGTCATCTTAAATAAAGGAAAAATTGCAACTCAAGGTTCGCCATTAGAACTTAAAAATAAATATACTGGAGATTTTATTTCACTTTACGGTGTTATGAAAGAAGATGTTGAAAAACTTGGGTTAGATTACAAAAAAATTCCTAATGGCTACAGAATTGAAGTTAAGGACACAGAACAGGCGACAAAGCTTATTGTTAAGCATCCAGAATTGTTTGTCGATTATGAAATTGTTAAAGGCAGAATGGATGATGTGTTCTTGAACGCGACCGGAATAAAATTGGGGGGTGAATAAAATGAGAACATCAAGTTTAATTCAAAGAAACATAAAATTGTTTTTTAAAGACAAGGGTTTAGTTTTGTCATCGTTAATCACTCCGCTGATTTTGATTTTATTGTATGTGACCTTTTTGAAAAATGTTTATGTTGATTCATTTAACAGCGCACTTGAACAAACAGGTATCACGATTTCAGAAAAATATATAAATGGCTTTGTTTATGGCTGGTTGTTTTCAAGCCTTTTGGCTGTGTCAGGTGTGACGGTTTCGTTCTGTTCAAATTTGTTGATGGTTCAAGACAAGGTGACTGGAGCAATTCGTGACCTTGAAATTGCGCCAATAAATAGAACAAGAATTGCTTTTTCATATTATATTGCAAGCATGGTTGTTTCAATGGTTATTGTTTTGATTGAAGCGATTGTTGGATTTGTGATAATGGCTATCACTGGTTGGTTTTTGAGTGTTGGCGATGTTTTAAAAATTTTGCTTGGAGCATTTTTGCTAGTAAACTTTGGCACTGCACTTTCATCAATCATTCATAACTTTTTGACAACACAAGGTCAAATGTCGGCGGTTGGAACAACTGTTTCTTCTGTTTATGGTTTTATTTGTGGTGCATATATGCCAATAAGTCAGTTTGGTTCAGTTTTGCAAAAAGTTTTAGGTTTTTTGCCTGGAACTTATGCAACGGTTTTTATCCGCGATGGATATGAAAGGGAAGTGCTTGACAAACTTGTGACTGAATGCAATTTTCCACAAGAAGTTGTAGATAACATGGCTAAAATGTTTGATGTTGACATTTCATTCTTTGGTTCAAAAGTTCCTTCATGGGCTTGCGGGCTAATTCTTGCTGTTTCAACGGTTATTTTTCTTGGAATTTACATTTTAATAAATGTTAAGAAAAACAAAAAGACTGACTTGGTTAAAGCGGATAAATAGACAAAGGTTTAATGTAAAAAAGAAATTTTTATAAGTTTAGGAAATAAAGTTTGAAGATTTTGTTGAACAATTCATAAATTAAAAATGGAAAATAAAAATGCTTTGAAATTTTTGGTTTCAAAGCATTTTTTGTTTGTTTAATTTTTGTTTTTGCGATTTGACTTTTTAAAATTAGTTTTAGTTTTTTGCGCTTGCGCTGAGGTTCTTTTTTTAGCGCTTGCACTTTGGTGGTTGTGTTTTTGTTCTTGAGATTGAGCATTATTTTTAAATTTGTTTACTGCGCAAAGTTTGGTTGATGCGGATATTTTTTGTTCAAAACTATTTCAAAACCATTGCAAAACTATTGTAATTCCTTTGCAGGTTCTTTTGTGATTTTGTAGTCTATGCGGTTCATGTTGTCGTCGTAGGTGATTTTGCCTTTGATGAATCCGTTTTCAAAAACCATTGGGAACCACAAAACATCATCTGGGAGCATTTGCTCATAAGGCAAATGATTTTTGTCAAACCAGTATGGTATCATTTCGTCGGTTTCTTGAATCTCACCTTTGTAGCCGTCGCAGATGTAAACTGAAAGGTTGATGTTTACATGCTCGCCTTTATAGTTGATGTTTTCAAAGTCTATGTTGCCGACAAGTGTTGGGTTGGTTGGTGTGACACCAATTTCTTCTTGAGTTTCGCGAATCATTGCTTGCTCAATTGTTTCGCCTGGATCTTGCTTTCCGCCAATGCCGTTGAATGTGCCTTGAGCAAATCCACGCTTTTTTTGACCCATCAGAACATTATCTCCATTCATGATAAGTGCTAGGGTTGTGTTTAATTGTTTTCTTTTTTCCATAATTTTCTCCAATAAAAAAAGTTTAAGCTGTTTAAAGATTAACCGAAAAAGATCGGTAGCAAAAATAACACAGCTAAATTATTAGTGCATTAGTTTTGCCATTCTTAAGAACTTAATCTTCCAACTTAAACAAACGGAATGGACGAATATTTGTAATTATCTTATACCATATTTTAAAGGAAAAGTCAAGATACTTTGTTTATTTTGACTAAAGAAAATGCAGACATGACTTGAATTTTTGTCTGCATTTATTTTTTTATTAGTTTTTAATTAGTCGACATTTACGCCTTTTTCGAACTGCCAGATTGAAACAAAAAAGAACCCAATGGCAAGCACCAAATAGGTCACAATAGCAACGATGAAAATGGTTGTTAGTGAGCTGCCTGAAATATTATTGCTCCAAAGAGCACCCGCATTGCCCATGCACGCAAACACGATTGTTGCAATGATAAGCATAACGATTACAGAAACGATATAAAAACCAATTGTTACAAAAGTTGCAATCATATTCTTTTTTGTGTTAAAGCGCTTTCCGATTATTATGCCTGAAAAACACATTGACATAATTGCGCAGATTTCTGCAAAAAATGTGATAACGATGAGTGTTAAAAACATGCCAGTTGAAATGTTTAGTCCGATTGTTGATGCGCTTAAAAGTTGTTTTAAATTTTCAATGTTTGTTTTGCTGTAAAACATTATGAAAACTGAAACACTTAAAACTAATACTGATGATAAAATCACGAGCAACCCTGAAATATATTTTGAAATCAGGAGTTGTTTTTTCGTTACTGGAAGAGTGTGGGTTAGATAGCTTTCATCACCATAAAAATTCATATTAAAGCGCAAAATGACACGCACGAATGTTTGAACGAAAATTCCGCCCCAAATGGCATATTCAATTGAAGAAAAAATTGTGTATAAAATTTTCATTATTGCAATATTGTTAAAGCAATTGAAAAATCTTGAAATGCCACCAACAAGAATGCTTAAAATGTAATAAATAACCAAAACTTTCAGCATCTTTTTTAGGTCATATTTAATAAGATTTCTTTCCATAAACTTTGCTCCTAAAAATTTCATCTATAGATTTGTTTTCTTTTTCACGAAGTTTGTCAGCATTTTCATGAACAATAATTTTTCCGCCGTCAAGAATGATGACTTCATCCAGAATTCTTTCAATGTCGGCAATCATGTGTGTTGAAATAAACAATGTTGCATTCTCTTCAAAGTTGTTTAGAATGGTGTCTAAAATATAGTCTCTGGTGGCTGGGTCAACGCCGCCAAGTGGCTCGTCTAAAATGTAAAGCTTGGCTTTGCGGCTCATCACGAGAACGAGCTGGACTTTTTCTTTCATGCCTTTGCTCATCTTTTCCATGCTTTGTGTTTTGTCTAAACCAAGGTCTTTTAAAAGTCTTTCCGCTTTAGGTCTATCAAAGTTGTCGTAAAATATTTCAAAGAATTTTAGGGCTTCTTCGACGCTTGTGTATTTATCAAAGTAGGTGCGTTCAGGAAGATATGAAATTTGTTTTTTGCTTTCAATTCCGATAGGCTTTCCGCAAACCTGAATCTCGCCTGTTGTTGGTGTGAGAAGATCATTTATAAGTTTAAAGATTGTTGTTTTTCCGCTTCCGTTTTGACCGAGAAGCCCAACAATTTTATTTTCAGTAAGCTTAAAATTGATGTCGTTTAAAATTTCTTTGTCGCCAAATTTTTTGCTTACATTTTTCAGTTCCAATATATCAGTCATCAAAATTCTCCTTAATAAATTTTATGATTTCTTTTTCATCAAGTCCTAGTTCTTTCATTTTTGTGGTGAAAGTTTTGGTTAGGGTTTTAATTTGCTCAAGTTTGCTTTTTGAAATCGCGTTGTCGTCTGATGAAACAAATTTGCCGTTTGTGCGGTCAGTGAAAATAAGCCCATCATTTTCAAGATTTTTGAGTGCATTTTGCACTGTGTTTGGATTAACCTTGAACTCGGATGAAAGTTCTCTAACGGATTTCAATTTTTCCCCGGGTAAAATCTCGCCAGAAACAATCTGCTTTTTCAAGATTTCTTCAATCTGCAAAAATATTGGTTTGTCATTTGAAAATGTATAGCTCATTTTTTGATCTCCACTGTGTTACTTGACTAATACAATGATACAATACTAAAATATGATTGTCAATATTTTTTTATGAAAAATTGGCAAGAAAAATTTTGATTATAGAAAATGGGCTTGTTTATGTGAATGGGGTGAATGGAAAGACATGGAGTGGGGAAAACTAAAATTAAAATAATAAAGAGACATAGAACGGGGGAAAATTCAAATAATGAAAAAATATGGAGCGTTAAACCCAAAAGTTTAAATTCGGGCAAATGAACTTGACAAGCGCATAATTTTATGATAAAATAACAGCATAATTTTGAAAGGGGAAATATTATGATTAGAGTTTGTTTGATCAATAATAACAACAATAATAATGATAATAACACATTATATTTAATGCGTCCCTTTTCTATTGTTTGTTAAATAATCAAGGAAATTAGAATTTGTAATGGAATAGGGAAAAACCTATTCCATTTTTTATTACAATTTTTAGGAGTCAGTTATGAAAATCACACAAAAACTTAAAACTAATGCCCAGTTGGGCGAAAATTTTATTAAATAATCAAGACCTGCGCTGGAAAGGTTTGCAAAAAGTCCAGCAAAAATTTATATTATAGATGTATTACTAATGTTATTAGTAAGTTAGGAGTTATTATGTATAGAACAATTACAAGCAAAGAGCTTGATGAAAGTTTAACTGGAAAACAAGTTCAAGTTGCCGGCTGGGTCAGCACAATTAGAGACCATGGCGGCATCGTTTTTATAGAATTAAGAGATATGTATGGTTTGATTCAGCTCACCACACATGATGATAGTTTGTTGACATCGCTTTCAAGAGAAAGTGTAATATCTGTCACCGGAGCAGTTGTGCTTCGTGGGCTTGAAAACATCAACCCAAAAATTAAATCAGGAAAAGTTGAAATTGCAATTGATAAACTTGAAGTTTTGTCAAGAGCAAAACATATTTTGCCTTTCGAAATTGACGAAAGCAAAAAAACAAGTGAAGAAACAAGACTTAAGTTTCGTTATCTTGACCTAAGGAACCCAGAGATGCAGGCAAAACTCAAACTTCGCAGTGATGTTTTGTTTGAAATGAGATGCATTATGCGTGAGCTTGGTTTTGAAGAAATTCAAACACCAATCTTGACAGTTTCAAGTCCAGAAGGTGCAAGAGATTATCTTGTTCCAAGCAGAGTTCACAAGGGCAAATTTTATGCACTTCCACAAGCCCCACAACAATTCAAACAACTTTTGATGTGCTCGGGTGTGGATAAATATTTTCAAATCGCGCCATGCTTTAGAGATGAAGATGCAAGAGCAGATCGTTCACCTGGCGAGTTTTATCAGCTTGACATGGAAATGGCTTTTGCAACTCAAGAAGATGTGTTTGCTGTTTGTGAAGAGTTGCTTTATAAAGTTTTTAAAAAGTTTGGGAAATACGAAATGACAGACAGACATTTTGTGAAAATTCCTTACAAAGAAGCGTTGATTAAATATGGAACAGACAAACCAGATTTAAGAAACAAGATTGAAATGGTTGATCTATCTGATGTGTTTAAATCAACCGAGTTTGAAGCATTTAGGGGCAAAACAATTGAAGGTTTTGCTGTTTGTGCCGAAGGTCAGCCAAGAAGCTTTTTTGACAAACTTTCTGATGAAATTTTGTCAGCTGGTGGCAAAGGTTTGGCGTGGGTTAGAGTTTTGGAAGACGGCTCACTCAAAGGCCCAATTGTAAAGTTTATTTCTGATGAAGAATGTGAAGCATTAAAACAAAAGACTGGCGCAAAGGTTGGTGATGATATTTTTGTTATTGCTGACGAAAGCTCAAAACTTTGCTATAAACTTGCTTCAATTTTAAGAACAAGGGTTGGCGAAACTTTGGGGCTTATTGAAAAAGAACAATACAAATTCTGTTGGATTGTTGATTTTCCAATGTATGAAATCGACGAAGAAACTGGCAAGATTGATTTTTGTCACAACCCATTCAGCCTTCCACAAGGCGGTTTGAAAGCGCTTCAAGAAAAAGATCCGCTTGATGTTTTGGCGTATCAATATGATATCGTTGTGAATGGTGTTGAACTTTCAAGTGGTGCGGTTAGAAACGCAGAAGTTGAAACAATGATTAAAGCTTTTGAAATTGCTGGTTACTTGGAAGAAGATGTTGAAAAGAAATTTGGCGCGCTTTACACAGCGTTCCAATATGGTGCGCCACCACATGCAGGGGTTGCTCCAGGTGTTGATAGAATTTTGATGCTTCTTTTAGACGAGCCAAACATTCGTGAAGTTATTGCATTTCCAATGAACAGCAAAGCTCAAGACTTGATGATGGGTGCACCTGGTGATGTCACTGAAGAACAACTTCGTGAAGTTCATATAAAATTAAGATAGTTAGGGGGATATTATGGAAATAGATTTCGAACATTTGCAAGACTTAAGCAAGCTTGAGATTGCTGAAAGCAAAAAAGATGCGTTCAAAAAAGATTTCATGAACATTTTAAACTTTGTTGATGAAATCACAAAACTTGAGCTTCCAGAAGACATCAAGGTTGAAGGTGTGAAAATTGCGAGCCTTCGAGAAGATGAGTCACAAACCAAAACCGATTTTGATGCTTTATCAAACGCTCCAAAACAAAAAGACGGGTGCTATCAAGTGCCATTGGTGGTGGACTAATGGATTATTTAAAGTTAAGTTTAAAAGAATTGTCAGACGGGGTTAAAACTGGCAAGTTTTCAAGTGAAGAACTTGTTCAGTTCTTTATCAAAAGAATAGAAGAATACAAAGACTATAATGCGATTATTGAAGTTTTTGATGATACGATAGAGCAAGCAAAAGCCATTGACGCAAAAGCAAAAGCTGGCGAAAAATTGGGCAAGCTTGCAGGTGTTCCTGTTGTTATCAAAGATAACATTTTATGTAAGGGCAAACACATGAGTTGTGCCAGCAAATTTTTGAAAGATTTTGTGTCTCCTTATGATGCAACAATCGTCACCAAACTTAAAAATGAAGGCGCGGTTATTTTAGCCAGAAGCAATATGGATGAGTTTGCAATGGGTGGCAGTTGCGAAAAAAGTGTTTATGGTGCAACTTCAAATGCTCATGACAAATTGCGCGTTGCTGGTGGTTCGTCTGGTGGCAGTGCTGTTGCTGTGGCTTTGGGACTTTGTCCGCTTGCGCTCGGCACAGACACTGGTGGTTCAATCAGACAGCCAAGCTCGTTTAACGGTGTGGTTGGAATCAAACCAACTTATGGCACTGTTTCAAGATATGGTATTGTTGCCTTTGCTTCATCAACCGATCAAGCTGGACCAATCACAAGAACCATTGAAGATAATGAATATGCTCTTGAAATTTTGGCAGGCAAAGATGAAAAAGATCAAACATCAATCAAAAGTGATCTTGGCGAAAAAATGATAAAACAAACATATAAGATTGGTGTTTGCAAAGAGATTATTGAAAAATTGAAAACACTTAAACAATTTCCAAAGTATGAAGCGATGCTAAAAGATTTAAAAACCAAAGGGCACGGAATTGTTGAAGTTAGTGTGCCACACATTTTAAATAGTTTGGCTTGCTATTACATATTGACACCGGCAGAAGCCACAAGCAACCTTTCAAGGTTTGACGGTGTTAAATATGCAACAAGAAGTGAAGATGCAAAAACAATTGATGAAATTTATGTAAAAAGCAGAAGTGAAGGCTTTGGTGATGAAGTTAAGCGCAGAATAATGCTTGGCAACTTTGTGCTTTCAAGCGGATATTTTGATGCTTATTACACAAAAGCAAAGAGACTTCAAAGACTTTTGAGAAATGAATTTATGCAAGCTTTTGACGGCTGTGACGCAATTGTTTTGCCAACAACGCCAGATGTTGCTTTCAAGATTGGCGAAAAATCGCAAGACCCAATCAGCATGTATCTTGAAGATTTGTTCACGGTTCCGGCTTCAATTGCTGGCATGCCTGCAATCAGCATACCTTATGCAACAAGCGAGTCTGGATTGCCTTTGGGGCTTCAGATTATCGGCAGAGAAAAAAGCGAAAAGGTGCTTTATGATGTTTCAAAAATTATTTTAAAGGGGGACAAGTAAATGGATTTTGATGTTGTTATCGGTCTTGAAATTCATGCGGAACTCAAAACTAAAACAAAAGTTTTTTGTTCTTGCAAAAATGAGTTTGGCGCAGAACCAAACGCAAACACTTGTCCTGTTTGCACGGGCATGCCGGGGTCGCTTCCAATTATAAACAAAAAAGCCGTTGAACTTTGCATAAAAGCAGGTTTGTGCTTTGGTTGCAAAATAAACGACTATGCTGTTATGGAAAGAAAAAACTATTTCTATCCAGACTTATCAAAAGCATATCAGATTTCACAGCTTGCTCACCCAATTTGTTTGGGTGGCGGTGTCACTCTTGACAATGGCGGATTTAAGGCACTTAACAGAATTCATTTGGAAGAAGATGCTGGAAAATTAAACCATATTTCAAAACTGGTTGGAACTTTGGTTGATTACAACCGTGGCGGAACTCCGCTCATTGAAATTGTAACTGAACCAGTGTTCTCTAATGCTGAAGAAGTTTGCGAATTCTTGAGAAAAATCAGAGAAGCGTTGGTGTTTGCAGATATTGCAAACTGCAAAATGGAAGAAGGTGGAATGCGTTGCGATGTCAACCTTTCGTTGAAACCAAAGGGCTCAACAAAGTTTGGAACAAGAACTGAAATGAAAAACCTTAACTCATTTAAAAGTGTTTCAGCTGCAATTGCTTTTGAAATTCAAAGACAAAAGGAAATCCTTTCTAATGGCGGTGTGGTTTTCCAAGAAACAAGAAAATGGGATGATGATTTGGGTGAAAACTTTTCACTTCGCTCAAAAGAAGAAGCGCAAGATTACCGTTATTTTCCAGACCCAGACATTTTGCCAATAAAAATTTCTATGGCTGATGTAGAAGAATTGAGAGAACAAATTCCAGTGCTTCCAAATGAAAGACGCAAAAAATATATGCAGGAATTTATGTTGTCTCAAGCCGAAGCGGAACTTCTTACCATAGACAAATATATTTCAGATTATTTTGAAACTTGCGTTAAAATTTACAACAATCCAAAAAAGATCGCAAACTGGATTTTAACCGAACTATTGAGAAGAGTTAAAGAAACAGGAAGCTCAAAATTTTCAATTTCAGAGCAAGACCTTGCCGACATTGTGAAAATGGTTGAAGATAAAAAAATCACCAAAGCAAATGGAATAATCTTGATTGATGAGATTGAAAGAACACACAAACCAGCAGGCGTTTTGGCAAAAGAACTCAATCTGATTTCAACAATAACTGAAGCGCAGATTGTTGAGCTTTTGAATAGATTTAAACAAGAAAATCCAAAGGCGGTTGAAGATTTCAAAACCGACCCAAAGGTTCAATCGTTTATCATTGGCTACGTCATGAAAAACACTCAAGGCAAAGCTGATGGTCAAACGGTTAGAGATTTGATACAAAAAATGTTTTAAAAAAAAGATAGAAGTAGAGCAGTGCTGCCCGGCTTCTATCTTTTTATTTTGATAAATTTAAGATGTTATTTTTCGATTATGTCAGCGAGTTTAAATGGAATAATTTTTGACAAGCTGTCAAGGCTGGTTTCAACCTGATAGCCAATTTTTCCACCGCTAAAAATTATTGTTTGATAGTTCTTTGCGGTTTCATGAATAACCGTTGTGAATCTTTTTTTCATGCCGATTGGCGAGCAACCACCATGTATGTATCCGGTGAGCCCCAGCAAATCTTTCGATTTAATCATTTCAATATTTTTTTCACCGACACTGCTTGCACATTTTTTAAAATCAAGTTCTTCGGCAACTGGAAGTATGAAAACATAATTTGCACCACTTTTGCCAACAGTGACTAGAGTTTTAAAAACTCTGTTTGGGTCTTGGTTTAAAACGCTTGCGACTTCCACGCCAGAAACCGCGTTTGTGCCCAAATAACAATAAGATTTATATTCAATTTTGTGTTGATCTAAAATTCTCATGACATTGGTTTTTTCTTCAGATTGTTTCATAAATTTCTCCATTTATAAGCATATTTTAGCACTTTGAAAAATTATAGTAAACTTTTTATTGCTAGAAAAAAAATCTAAAACTGAAAATTTTAAAATTAGGATAATAAAATCGTTTGCATAGTTGCTAAAACAAATCAATTTTGTTAAGATAAAAGCAGGAAAATTTATGGAAGAAATTAAAATTGTTGAACTAAAACAGACTATTTTAGAAGATAATGACAAAGACGCCGAAAAACTAAACAAAGAACTTAAAGAAAAAGGCGTGTTTTTAATAAACTTAATGTCTTCGCCAGGCAGTGGAAAAACAACATTGCTGGTTAAACTTATTCAAAAAATTGGTAGCAAAGCAAAGTTTGCTGTTATGGAAGCAGATATTGACAGCGACACCGATGCGAAAACTATTTTGAAAACCGGAGCAAAATGCGTTCAGCTTCACACTGGTGGCATGTGTCATTTGGATGCCGACATGACTAGACAGGGTATAAATGCGCTTGGTGAAACAGATTCAATTGTGGTTTTGGAAAACATTGGCAACTTGGTTTGCCCTGCAGAATATGCAACTGGTGCTGAAAAAAACATTGCGATTTTATCTGTAACTGAAGGCGATGACAAGCCTTTTAAATATCCACTAATGTTCAGCATGGTTGATATTGTGATTATAAATAAAATAGACACAATGAACTATTTTGATTTTGACACAGAAAAATGCAAGGCGCAGATAAAAAAACTTAACCCTAAAGCGAAAGTATTGCTGGTTAGTGCAAAGACAGGTGAAGGAGTGGGTGAGCTTTGCGACTGGATTTTGCAAGAGTATGAAAACTGGAAGGTACAGGCAAATGGATAGTGTTAGAACGATTGTTGTAAATGAAAACATTTTTGCAGACAACCAAAGAGATGCGGAAACAGTCAGAGATAAACTTAAAAATGACGGCACAGTTATGCTTAACATTATGTCGTCACCTGGAAGCGGAAAAACCACGCTTTTATCTGCTGTTATAAACAAACTTAAAAGCGAGTTTAAAATTGCGGTTTTTGATGTTGATATTGAAACCGATTTGGATGCGTCAAAAGTTTCAAAAAACACTGGTGTCAAGTGTGTGCAAATCCATAATGGTGGCTTGTGCCATATTGACGCAAACATGACACTTCGAGCACTGGAACAAATAGACATAAAAGACTATGATTTGATATTTTTGGAAAATATCGGAAATTTGGTTTGCCCAGCAGAGTTTGACACTGGCGCAGACAAAAACATTATGCTTTTGTCAATTCCTGAAGGCGATGATAAACCGCTTAAATATCCACTGATGTTTTCGGTTTCGGATCTTGTTGTGTTTAGCAAAATTGACACAAAACCAGCATTTGATTTTGATGAAGAAAAATGCAAGGAACGAATTTTAAAACTTAACCCTAAAGCAGAATTCTTGTCGATTAGCGCAAAAACTGGCGAGAATATTGATGAGCTTGCAAATTACATTAGAAAACTTATAAAAAAATAAACAAAGGAAGGAAAGAGTATGCCGGAAATGAGCAAAGCGGTTACACCTAAATATATGGGTGATAAAAAACCTAGAAAAAAGATTTTAAAACTTGCAAGAAAGATTACTGATTGCATTGACCATAAATTGTTTGGGCTCACGAGCAATGATCCAGAATACTGGGGACTTGCTTGTGTGGTTACTGACGAAATGGCTGATATTGCGCTTAAAATGAAAGTTAGAAAGCACTATACTTTTGATGAGCTGTTGAAAATGAATAAAAATTATTCACCAGAAGCGCTCGAAAAAATCTTGAAAGAAATGAGCGATATTGGCATTTTGGAATATGATTACGGTGACAACTATACAAAAGATGGTCCAATTGAAGGTGCTAAACGCGAAAGAAGATATGTGCTTCCTATGTTTGTTCCTGGTTCTGCAGAGTTTACAAACATGGTAAAAAAACAGCTTGACGATCATCCAGAACTTGCCATATTCTTTGAAAGAATGACATTTTTGCCACTTGAAAAAGTTACACCAATGGTTCCACCAGGCGGCGCTGGCATTGGTATGCATGTTATTCCTGTTGAAAAAGCAATTGAAACAGAAAACACAACCATGGATATTGAGCATATTTCATACTGGCTCAAAAAATATGAAGGCCATTTGGGTGTTGGCATTTGCTCATGCAGATATGGCAGGTCAAAACTCGGTGAAGGCTGCGGCGATGATCCTGATGATTGGTGTATTGGCATTGGCGACATGGCTGACTATTGCAGAGAAACAGGCAAAGGGCATAACATAACATACGAACAGGCCATGGAAATTTTGCGCAATGCGGAAAAGAATGGCTTTGTTCACCAGATAACAAACATTGATGGTGAAAATAAAATTTTCGCAATCTGCAACTGTAATGTTAATATTTGCAATGCTTTAAGAACATCGCAACTTTTCAACACTCCAAACATGTCAAGAAGTGCATATACTGCTAAAGTTGACAAATCAAAATGTGTGGCTTGCGGAAAATGTGTTGAGCATTGCCCAGCAGGCGCCGTTAAACTTGGACAAAAACTTTGCACAAAACAAGGCGAAATCAAATATCCAAAACACGAGCTTCCAGATCATTTGCACTGGGGTAAAGATAAATGGGATGAAGATTATCGCGACAATAATAGAATCAATTGCTATGAAACAGGAACTGCTCCTTGCAAAACTGCTTGCCCAGCACATATTGCGGTTCAAGGCTATTTAAAAATGGCTAGTCAGGGAAAATACAAAGAAGCTCTTGAGCTTATAAAGAAAGATAATCCATTCCCAGCTGTCTGCGGAAGAATCTGCAACAGACGATGTGAAGATGCTTGCACTCGTGGAACAATCGACCAAGCGGTCGCAATTGATGCTGTTAAAAAGTTTATTGCTGAACAAGACTTGAAGGCTGAAACAAGATTTGTTCCTGAAGTGGTTATTGCGTCTAACACAAGAAAACATTGGGATGACAAGATTGCAATTATCGGCGCGGGACCTGCAGGTTTGTCTTGTGCATATTATCTTGCAACAATTGGTTATAAACCTACAATTTTTGAAAAGAACAAAAAAGCTGGCGGCATGCTGACTTATGGCATTCCATCATACAAACTTGAAAAAGATATCATTGATGCAGAAATTGACATTTTGAGAGAACTTGGAGTTGAAATCAAGTGCGGTGTTGAAGTTGGCAAAGATGTTTCAATTCAAGAGCTTCGCAAACAGGGCTACAAAGCGTTTTATGTTGCTGTTGGCTGTCAAGGTGGAAGGCTTCCAGGTGTGAATAATGACACCGCTGAAGGCACAGAAACTGCTGTTAATTTCTTGCATAGAATTGCTGAAAACGAGAACCAAAAACTCAAAGGAAATGTGATTGTTGTTGGTGGTGGAAATGTTGCCATTGATTCAGCAAGAACCGCAACAAGACTTGGTGCAAAAACTGTTTCAATGTTTGCACTTGAGTCAAGAGAAACCATGCCTGCAACCAAACTTGAGATTCACGAAGCATTGGAAGAAGGTGTGCAAGTTAATAATGGTTGGGGGCCAAAAGAAGTTTTGGTGAACTCTAAAAATCAGGTAACAGGAATTATATTTAAAAAGTGCTTAAGCACTATTGATAAAGAAACTGGAAGATTTAATCCTGTTTATGATGAAAATGAAACAATCACGGTTGAAGCAGACAGAATTATTTTTGCAATCGGTCAAACTATTGAATGGGGTGATTTGCTTGCTGGTGAAAAGGTTGAATTCTGGCATGGAAACTATCCAGTTGCTGACGGTTTGACTTATCAAACAGCTCAACCAGATATTTTTGTTGGTGGCGATGTTTATTCTGGCCCAAAATTTGCAATTGATGCAATTGAAGCAGGCAAAAATGCTGCAGAGTCTCTTCATAGATTTGTTCGTCCTGGTGCAAGTTTAACCATTGGAAGAAACCGCAGAGAATTTGTCATGCTTGACAAAGATAATTTGCAAATTGAAACTTATGACACGGCTGGCAGACAAGAAGCTGGCATGAGCGATAAGTTTGATTACAAAAAATCGTTTAGAGATGCGCATAACACATTGACCGAAGAACAGGTTAAAATTGAAACAAAGAGATGTTTGGGTTGTGGTGCAAGCGAAGTTGATGAAAATAAATGTATTGGTTGCGGAATTTGCACAACCAAGTGTGAGTTTGATGCAATTCATTTGGTTCGTGATCATCCAGAAGCATCAAAAATGGTGAAGAGTGAAGATAAGTTTAAAGCCATATTGCCTTATGCTTTGAAGCGTGGTTGCAAAATCTTATTTTCAAAGAAAACCAAAGAAGAAAAACTTTCTGAAAAGAAACACAAACAGTTTGTAAAAGAGCAGAAAAATCTCAAAAAACAACAGAAAAAACTCAATAAAGGCGCAGGCAAAAACTAATGCATGAACTTGGAATTGTATTTCATATTATGAAAGAAGTTGAAGAAATTGCTGTGAAAAATAACGCAAAAAGCATTCAATGTGTGACCCTTGATGTTGGTGAAGTTTCTTCAATTGTGAATGATTATTTGATAGATTGCTGGAATTGGGCAAGAAAAAAAGTCGATGTTTTGAAAGAAGCAGAACTAAAAATCAACACCATTAAAGCAATCACTTTTTGCGAAGATTGCAAAAGTGAATATGAAACTATTAAATACGGCAAGGTTTGCCCAAACTGTCAAAGTGAAAACACCTATCTTAAAAAAGGCAATGAAACAATCATCAAAGAAATTTTGGTGAAAGACTAAATTTAAAAAATAAAAATACACCCCAAAGCGAGTGTATTTTTATTTTGATTTGTGGCTAATGGCTCTGAGTTTTTTACAAGTTATCTTTATTGCTACTTATTTAAAATTATTATTTCTTATTTTTACAAAATTTGTGGGGAATTGGAAAAAATAAAAACTATAATTGTTTGACATAAAAAATAAAATATTTTACACTAAAAGAGTAAAACAAATTAGGGGGATTATTTATGAAAATTAAGAATGTTGTCATTGCTGGCGGCGGCGTTTTGGGAAGTCAAATCGCATTTCAAGCAGCATACTCAGGATTCAATGTAACAATTTGGTTAAGGAGTGAAGGTTCAATTGGAAGAACAACTCCAAAGCTTGAAACATTAAAAAAGAGATATATTGAAACAATCAAAATGATGGATACTCCAGAAGGCAAAAATCCTGCATTGTTTGCAAGGGGTATTGCTGATGCAAAAAAATTCAATGCAAAAGAATGTTTGGAAAAAGTTGAAGTTGCAAGCAAAAGTATTAAGATTGAGCTTGACCTTGCAAAGGCAGTTGCTGACGCAGATCTTGTTATCGAGTCTATGGCTGAAGATGTTGCAGCAAAAAATGAGTTTTATAAAAAGCTTGCTCCACTTATGCCAGAAAAAACTATTCTTGTAACAAACTCTTCAACACTTCTTCCATCAAAATTTGCAAAGGTTACTGGCAGACCAGAAAAATATTTGTCACTCCATTTTGCAAATGAAATTTGGAAAAACAACACAGCAGAAATCATGGGTCACGCAAAAACAGATCCAACAGTTTATGCTCAAATTGTTAAGTTTGCTGAAGATATTAGAATGGTTCCACTTCAACTTCACAAAGAAAAATCTGGCTACATTTTAAACTCAATGCTTGTTCCATTCTTGTTCTCTGCGCTTGATCTTTATGCAACAGGAGTTTCTGATCCAGAAACAATCGACAAAACATGGGTTCTTGGAACTGGTGCTCCAGTTGGACCATTTAGAATCTTTGATGTTGTTGGACTCACAACAGCTTACAACATTGTTCAAATGTATGTTAAAATTCCAAGTTTCCTTGCACCATATCACTTCAAAGATATGGCTAAAGTTTTAAAGAGCTATATTGATGCTGGAAAACTTGGCGTGTCTGCAGGTGAAGGTTTTTATAACTACAAAAAGAATGCAAAATAATTTATAAAACAAATGAAAATATCAGCCATTTAAAGGCTGATATTTTTTTGTGCCGAATTTTATTAGAAACTTGTTTTTGTATGAATTTGCAAAAAATGCATAAATTTCAATAAAAATAAATGAATTTTGCGTTTTTTGTCTCTATAAAATAAATATGTAAAATATTTGTGAAAAATGTATATTTTACACAAAATTAAGGAATTTTTTACAATTTGAAACTAAAAATTAAAAAACCTGCATTATAATTTTTATGCAGGGGAATTTGTTTTATATTTGATTTTTGCTTATTGCAAATTTAGTTTATCAATTATTGATCCGTTTTCGTCTTTTAAAAATATCATGTCATTTTCAAGAGTGAGATAACTGTGGGCGGTTCCATTTTTTGGAAGGGAAAGTGAACCAGGATTTGCAAAAATTTTGCCATTAAATTTTTTGATGAAACCTGTGTGAAAGTGCCCATAAATCATGACATCAAAATTGGTTTTTGGAAAAGAATCAATGTTGTAGTGATGTCCATGAGACACAAAGATTTTTTTGCCGGCGAAGTTAAAACAATAAGAATTTTTGAACTTAAATTCGGAAATCATTTCATCAACTTCCGCGTCGCAGTTTCCCTTGATTGCAATCAGTTTATCTTTCATGCTATTAAATATTTTGCAAACTTCCATTGGATTATATTCCTTTGGAAGTGGGTTTCTTGGGCCATGATAATAAAGGTCGCCAAGAAAAATAATTTTATCTGGCTGTTCTTTTGCTATGATTTCTTCAAGTTTTTTTGTGTAAAACAAAGAGCCGTGAATGTCTGATACCAATAAATATTTCATCTGTTTTTCCTTAAATTTTATTTGTTATTAGTTTTGCCATTTTGCAAGTTAGAATCTGTTTCGGTTGTGCTTGGTTTTGCATTTTCAAGTTTTGGTGCTATTTCGCTAGTTTGTTGTGTTGTAGTTTCGGTTAAATTTTGGTTTTTAATTTCTGAGCCATACTTGCAAACGAATGACATGACGATAAACATTACGCCAATTGAAAGTGCACTGAATCCACTATATTCAAGTGGTTGTATGTCGTTCCAAATTGATGCAAAAATTGTTTCTGTGATTGATGATAATATTATTGCACCAATTGAAAGGCTTACACAAATTATCCCAAGATTTAGCATTTGTTTAGTACCACCTTCTGTGAGAGGTGTGCCATCTTCAAGTTCTCTTTTAAAGTAGTTTTCTGCAAACTTTGCAGTTATTGCTTCACACACGCTAAAAATTATTCCGGATACGCAAACAGAAATTAGTGTGTGAAATGAAATTTGTGATGTTTCTTCAATAAATGTCATGATGTTTTTGCCTTCAATAACTAGGTTTGAAGATTTTAGTCCTGACAGACTAAGTAAACTCACGGTGCATCCACACGCACCAATGATGCAAAAAATGAAAACGATTTTCGATAAGATTTTTCCAAGCTTTGATAGCTTTTGGATTACATTTAAAGATTTCATAGTTTCTCCCATAATTATATTATTTTATTTTTTGATTGAAAATTCATGAAGTAAAATTTTTAATTGCAGTTTTATTATAAACAGCCCGCAAAATCAAGTCAACTTGATGTTATAAATTAAGCAAAAGTGTCAATTTGAAAATAAAAGCGCTATCCGAATTTGTTTAAATTAAATATAATAAAGGAACATGAAAAATTTTGGGCAATTTGTGGAAGTAAGTAAGCAAAATTTATTTTGATTAGTTTAAAGTTTATGGTATTATTCTGATTATAAAAAGGAGACCTATGAAAAAGAAAATCGCAGTTCTAGTTTGTATAGTTCTTTTTGTTGTCGCGGGGTTTGCGACGGCTTTTACTTTGATTAGAAAAAAACAAAAGGAAGAGCAAGATGCTAAGTCTCAGGTTGTGTTTAGCACTTCGTTTTTTGGAAAAGTTAATCAGTGGAACAGGACTCTTGGAACTGTTTCAAGAAATATTCCAACGGAAACTGGAAGTGAGGGTTTGAATAGCAGATATCCTACATACGGCACAAGTTTAAGTGGCATAACTGATGAAGAGAAAGATAATATTATAAGAGAAAGTTCTTTGATTTTGACTTCTAACACAACTTATGATTCAATGGATGCAGCTGGAAATCTGTTTTTGAATGGCGAGCCAACTGGCAAAAAACTTTATAAGCATGTTTCGGGCGTGGGAATGTATTATGGTGATGTTTCAGACACTGAACAGGCTGTTATTGAACAAATTACGATTTCATCAAAAGAAGTCCGAAACTTTGTAACGGGGCTTTACGCACCTGCTGGCGAGATTGTGAAAATTGAAATTTCTGAGACTGATTTGGCGACTATTGGTGGAGAGCTTTTGGTTTATGTTGGACAGGTTAGTCACCGAAATAATGTTAATAATATTTGGAAGGAAAGAAATGATTTTTCACGCATGCCAACTATTGCAAACAAGTTTTCAGTAAAAACAACAACGGCGTATGTTGGAAATCCTTTGGGTGGACCAATCTATATTTATCCTATGTCATTTGGAAACACTTTCACCGTTAAAATTTCAGGTGCAGTTAAATATTTTCATTATGTGCATGGGCAAACCACAAGCGAAGATATTAAGGAAATGAAAAATTATTCAGCACCTTATTACGATTATGAAATTTGGGACATGGGTGTTAGATTTTCTGGCCCTGCAAGTTATGGTAATTTTGATTATGATAACCTTGTGAAAGTTGGAAATTTGTGGGAGAGAATTATCAGAACCAGCAGACAAGTGCCATGTTCAGCAAATGTTACGATTGGTGTTGGTTATGTTTTTGATTGTTTTGTTGCGGCTGGTGAAGCGTGTGCGTTTCAGGGCGGACATTCGTGGATAAATGCGCCATGCTATTGGCTTTCTGGGGCACTGAATTATAAGTCGATGGTTGAAAACGGGTTTTGGGGACAGATTCACGAATACAACCACTTATATCAAAGTTATGGCATGGAAAGCTCAAAAACGAACGAAGTGACAAATAATGCGACATCGCTATTAAGTTATGTGCTTTACACAAAAATTTCGGAAAAGAGAAGTTTGAATGATTCATCGCTTGGTGGTGACTGGAATCGTTACACAGATCCGTCGAGAAGTTTGCGAGAAACTATTGCTAATGCAGAAAAAGGACAACCCCAAAGTTCGCTTAATGCTTATGCTGATTTAATTCACACATTTGGTGTTGATGTTTTCACAAAAGCAACAAGACTTCAAAATGGTTTTGGTGTGGATAATTGGTATGAAGCTCTGTCGAAGGCGACAAATTATAATTTTACATATTATTTTGAAAAACTTCTGGGTCAAACGATTTCTGATGAAATGAAAGCGCTTTATGACACTTCAGACAGAATCACTTTTGTGCCAGTCGCAACAACTTTCCAAACGGGCAGGGATTTTTATGAAAACGGACAGCAAGTGTTTTCAAGAACTGTTAAACCATTTATTATTGAGCGTGGTGAATCAATTGAAATTAACTTTAATGAAAGATTGATTTTGCCAAGTGATTTTACTTTCGAAATTAAGAAAATTTCAAGCCCAGAAAGTGGAAAGATTGAAAGAGTTAGCGAGAATGTTTACAAATATACTCCTGGCGAAAGCGATTATTCTAGCGAGATAAAGGTTGTGATAGAGCTTAATAGTGAGAATTATCAAACAAAAGATGTCACCTTAACTTTAAATTTCAAGCAATGTGATAAAAATCAAGTGGAGACTTCGATTTATACTTTTGGTGGCTCGGTTAAGTATTCAAGTGTTGAAGATGCGGTTAATGCAAATTTTGCAGGCTATTCAGATTTGACTAAAAATAAGAGTTCATCAACCTTTTTAAATGGAATAAAAAATACACAGATTGGTGTGGTTGAAGGAAAGATTTATATTGAAAAAACTGGAACTTATGCATTCTGTTTGAGAAGTGGCAGGGGGAATAACACCTTGTATTTGTCGGTGAATGACCCTAGTGTAAGACTGGTGTTGTCACTAAACACCGATCATGGTGGATTTGCACTTGAAGGAGAGCATGTTGTTAAAGTTTCGCTGATAAAAGGTGATTATGTTTATTTTAAAGAAATCACACTTTCAAGACATTATGCAAACGATGCTTTTACGGAACTTGGGTTTGCTAATCTTGATGATAAAACTCCTAGAATGGTGACCATTCCAACATCCGTTTTGTGTACCAATAACATGACAATGCCGAATGAAGAATTTACTTCTGAAGAGAAATATAAAAGGGTTTACACAGCGAGCGAAGTGATAGCAAGGTCAAACAGTTCATCTCATAAATTTGTTTGGTCAAATATGGGTGCATGGAGCAATAGTGAGACTATAGATAATATTTTTGATGGAAATGATAATACATATTATCACAATAATAGAAATAATTTTGTTAGTGCTGAAAACCCATTTATTTTGATTGCGGATATTGGTTCAGTGCAAAGATTTAATCACATTAAAATAAAATCGAGAACAAGCGGGAAATATAATCTTCCGTCGACATTTGTTTTGTATGGGAGCAAAGACAACAGAAATTGGACAACAGTTGCAGAATTTTCAGACCTTTCACTTAATGGAAATTCAGTTTCTGGAGAGTTTAACGATGCCGAGTTTGAATACTATAAGCTTTATGTGACTGACACGAAATCAGCGAGTGCTAGCAATAAGTATGTGACAATAAGCAGTATTGAGTTTAGCTATGTCTTTACAGGAATTGAAAAATCGCCTTACGAACTTGGATTTTATAAGAATGAAAACACGAATTTCACTGAAAAAAAGACGATTAGTGAATTTGGCAAGGTTATAAAAGGTAATGGAACAATTAAGTATGATTTTATTGGAACTGGGATTGCTTTGTTAGTTCGTCAGGACAATGAATGCAGAATAAGAGTGTTTGTTGACGGAAAAATGCAGGAGATCAAAATATCGAAAAGCGATGATAAACAAATTGCATTTGTTGTTATGGGACTTGAAAACAAAAAACATTCTTTGGTGATTGAAGTGCTGACTGGAGAAATTTGTGTTGATAGCATTATTGAAAAGACTGATTGATTAAAATAAAAAAATAAAGGATAGCTTATTTTTGTGGATAACGCAAAAATGGGCTATCTTTTTCTTTTGAAATATTTTTTTATTTTCTTGCATAGATTTTAATAATGATTTTAGAAAAAACACAAAAAAAATTATGCAAACTGGGAGAGCTAAAAATAAATCAAGAAGCAGAAGTTGAAAGGGTGAATGAAGCAAATGCGCTTGTTAGGCGCAGACTTTTTGATATGGGAATAACAAAGGGTGTGAAACTTAAAATAAAAAGAATAGCACCGCTTGGCGATCCGGTTAGCATAGAGCTTCGCGGATATGAATTGTGTTTAAGGAAAAAGGAACTAAATAATGTTGAAGTGTGGGTGAAAAAATGAGAGTTGCACTAATTGGAAACCAAAATTGCGGAAAAACATCGCTTTTTAATAAAATTACTGGATCAAATCAAAAGGTTGGGAACTGGCCGGGGGTTACAATAGAACGAAAAGAAGGCAAGATAATTGGAACTGATATTTCGGTTATTGACTTGCCGGGGGTTTATTCTCTCATGCCGTACACCAGCGAAGAAAATATTTCAAGAGATTATCTTTTGAATGAAAAACCGGATATGGTTTTAAATGTTATTGATTCGACGAGCTTGGAAAGAAGTTTGTATTTGACAACTCAACTTCTTGATCTTGGCGTTAAGGTTGTGCTTGCTCTGAATATGACAGACTTGCTCGACAAAAAGGGAATTAGGTTGGATGAGAGAATCTTGTCAGACGAACTGGGTGTGCCAGCAATAAAAACATCGGCAAAAACTGGCGTGGGAATTTTGGAACTGATTGATGAGATTAAAAATAAAAAAACGCAAAATAGCAAAAAAATCATTGAAAAATATCCAAAAATTATTAAAAATGAACTAAATTCTGTGAAAAATATGCTAAATTTGAGTGATGACTTCGCTGCAATAGAAGATATTTTGGGCTTTTCAAAAAGTGCGGAAGATGAGAAATTGAATCGGTCAAGAAGTCTGCTAAAAAAGATTTATGGCGATGATTTGGAACAAGTTTTTGCAAATGAAAAATATAATTTTATTGAAAAAGTTAGAGATAAATGTTTGGTTGTTTCAAACCAAAAAGAAACAAAAACAAACAAGCTTGATAAGATTTTTTTGCACAAGTGGCTAGCGCTTCCGATTTTTGTGTGCGTTATGAGTTTGGTTTATTTTTTGTCTGTTGGAGTTGTTGGAAATTTAACGAAAGGTGTGCTTGAAAGTTTTATTGAAATTTTAAAAATTAAAACTGAAGGATTTTTGACAAAACTAGGGGCTTCGAATTGGGCGGTAAGTTTGGTTGTGGATGGTATGATTTCAGGTATAGGCTCGGTGCTGACATTTGTACCTGAACTGATTGTGATTTTTTTGTGCATTTCAATTTTGGAAACAACTGGATACATGTCGCGAATTGCGTTTATGTTTGATAGACTATTTCGAAAGTTTGGTTTAAGCGGAAAGTCACTTGTGCCATTTATTGTTGGAACTGGGTGTTCAGTTCCTGCAATTTCAACAACGAGAACAATTGAAAATAACAACGAAAAAGAAATGACAATAATTCTTTCGCCATTCATTCCTTGCAGTGCAAAACTTCCAATCATTGCGCTGTTTGCAAGTGCCTTTTTTAAAAATCAAAGCGGTTTGGTTTCAATTGGATTATACTTTTTTGCCGTTGTTTTAATTGTTGTTTGTGCACTTATTTTAAAGAAATTTTTCTATAAAAATGAAGACACATCTTTTATGTCGGAACTGCCTGAATATAAAGTTCCAAATGCAAAATACATTGCTCGCGATGTGTTTGACAAAACAAAAGATTTTGTGAGCAGAGCAGGAACAATTATTCTGTTTTGCTCAATAATTGTGTGGTTTTTGTCTTCTTTTAGCTGGAATTTGCGCTTTTGTGATAACATAAACCAAAGTATTTTGGCATGGATTGGAAATTTGTTCGGCTGGTTCTTTTATCCAATTGTTGGTTCGTGGAACTGGGCGGTGAGTATATCTGCAATTCAAGGGCTAATTGCAAAAGAGCAGGTTGTTTCAAGCATGAGTGTAATTTCCGGGCTGTCGCAAGGTGCTGGAATAGGCCATGTGTTTTCAAGCGAGATTTTCTCATGTTTCGGAAAAGCAAATGCGTTGTCTTTCACTGTGTTTAATTTGTTTTCGGCACCTTGTGTTGCAAGTATTGGGGCAATGAAAAATGAACTGAAAAGCACAAAAAAAGTTTGCTTTGCAGTTATGTTTCAAATTGCGGTTGCGTGGATTTGTGCTAGTTTGACATTTTTGATTGGATCGTTTGTTTTTAAGTAGGTGAAATATGAAATTGATTGATTTTGTTATTGTGTTTTTGGTTGTAGATTTTTGCGTATGGGTGTTTTTTTCGAAATTTTTTTCAAAAAAATCAAAGTGTAAATTTTGCAGTAAACGAAATAAGTGTAAAAATAACAAAAATGTGCAAAAAAACGCAACAATAATTTAATTTAGTATTGAAAATGTAATTATATTGTGCTAAAATTTTGGTATCAATAAATTTTTAGGAGTAAATATGGAAAATAAAAACCCACAAGATGGGGTCGTTTTGTATCACTTAAAAGGGAAATTTGCAGTAGCTGATAAAAACGGAAATCTTTCAAGAAAATTTGAACTATCAAAAGCACAAGCTCAAGCAATTTACGACTATTTGCACTTTGGTTCATTTAAAGGTATGTTTGATGTTTTGAGTTTGGAAGACTATATTGATGTTTTAGCAATGCATTATGATTTCCTTATTGCAGGAACAAATGACAGAGAAATGAGAAGTTTGCTCAATAGTGAGTTTGAAGAAAAATCTCAAAACTTGAGAGAATTCTATAACAAAGAACAAGAAAAAACACAAGCTCAACCAATGTAACAAACAAGCCCTTAACAGATTTGTTAAGGGTTTTTCTTTTGCATAAATTTCTTATTTTTGTTGTTTTTTTTAATGATTTTTTGTATATTTTTTTATAATTTTGCGTTTTTCTTTTCGTTTTTGGCTATTTTAGTCTAAATTTAATTGATTTTCTTTCATTGACAAGTTGGGTGCAAAAAAATATAATTTACCTATATTATTAGTGGAGAAAACTTATGCTTAAACTAACTGATATTAAAAAGATTTATGAAATGGGCGAGACTAAGGTTGAAGCGCTTAAAGGCGTCAGCTTGTGCTTTAGAAAAAATGAGTTTGTTTCAATTCTTGGACAAAGTGGTTGCGGAAAAACAACCATGCTTAACATTATTGGTGGACTTGACAGATACACATCTGGCGATTTGGTTATCAATGGAAAGTCGACAAAAGAATATAAAGACAAAGACTGGGACACCTACAGAAATCACTCAATTGGTTTTGTGTTTCAAAGCTACAATTTGATTCCACATCAAACGGTTCTTGAAAATGTTGAACTTGCTTTGACGCTTTCAGGTGTTTCAAAACAAGAAAGAAGAAACAGAGCAATTGCAGTTTTAAACAAAGTGGGGCTTGGTGATAAACTTAAAAACAAACCAAGTCAGCTTTCTGGTGGACAAATGCAGAGAGTTGCGATTGCAAGAGCTTTGGTTAATGATCCCGAAATTATTTTGGCTGACGAGCCTACTGGTGCACTTGACACAGAAACAAGTGTGCAGATTATGGAGCTTTTGAAGTCGATTTCAAAAGACAAACTCATAATCATGGTTACACACAACCCAGAACTTGCTGAAAAGTATTCAACAAGAATTGTTAGACTTTTGGACGGCAATGTTATGGGGGATACTGATCCATACTCGGAAGACGAAGAAGCGGAAGAAGTTAAAGATAACTTAAAAAATCTTAAAGAGCTTCAGCAAAAGCAAGGTTTGACAGCAAAGGAAATTAAGAAACGCGAGAGCAAAAAGAAAATGTCTTTCTGGACTGCTTTGACACTTTCGTTTAAAAACTTGCTGACAAAGAAGGCGCGCACAATTCTTGTGGCGTTTGCCGGTTCAATAGGCATTATTGGAATTGCGCTCATTTTGGCGGTGTCGAGTGGCTTTTCAACCTACATAAACAAGATGCAAGAAGACACGCTTTCAACCTATCCAATCACAATCGAGTCAAGAAAAGTTGATTTCACTTCGGTTGTATCGCAGATGTTTTTAAGTTCTGGAGCGAGTGATAAAGTTAATCATGACGATGATAAAATTTATGCAAAAGAAAATATTTCAAAGATGATTAACAGTGTTGGAAACAGCATGGGCACAAACAATCTTGAAAAATTTTATGAGTATATAAAAAATAATAAGCACGAACTCGACAAGTTTGTGAATGCGGTTCAATGCACCTATAATCTTGACTTACAGTTTATGAAAGATAGCGATCATGATGTTGATGTCAGCGAGATTTATGACTTTCTGACAAACCAAAACATTGAGCCAAACAGCAATGCAATCATGCAAATGGTTATCATTTATTCGCTTTACTACTTTGAAGATAAAACTGGAATCACTTTCCAAAAACTTGAGCAGGGAAGATATCAGCTCAACAGACCAACAGACATTGACGACTCGCTCCCAATTGAAAAAAGATATCCATTCATTTATGATAACAACTATGATGACTTAAAACCAATTGCGCAGGGGCTTGAAACCAATGGTTTTGTTCAGCTTGACAGAATGCAGGTTTTGGGACTTGTGTTTGAAATTATGGGGTTTGATGTTGACTCTTCATCTTTCGGCAGTGGATCATCAGCAATTTTTGGAAACATGTCAATTTTTAATGAAATGCTGGATAACGAAGAACTGATCAAATCTCAATATGATCTTTTGGGTGACGGAAGATTTCCAATAAGTGATGCAGAACATTCAAGCGAAGCGGTTTTAGTGCTTGACAAAAACAGCGAGCTCGATGACTATGTTTTGTATGCGCTCGGTCTTTTGAGTGAAGAGCAGATGAGCAAACTTCTTCAAGGTCTCATCACAAAAACTAATAACAATACAGGTATTGATTTTAATAGTGTTATTGGAACAAAGTTTAGAATTTTAGACGAAATAGATTATTATGTTGACGACACAGTTGATGGGTTTGTTGACTTTAGGGACTACAACCAACAAAATGATAGCGATAAACTTGCCAAATATTATGACTATTTGCTTAAAGCTTATAACAACTGCATAAACACAGTTGAAATTGTGGGCGTGGTTAGACTAAATGATACTTCAGACAGTGGTTCGCTTTCAACCGGTGTGTCATACACAAAATATTTCACAGAGCAAATGGTTAAATATCGCAATGACAAAATTGACGAATTTGTTAGTGCTGGCAAAACTGTTAGTGGCATAAATAAAATAAGCTTGGATATTCCAGCAAAAATTGCACTTTACATCAATTCGTTTGAATCAAAGAAAAGCGTTAAAAAATTTATTGAAAAATACAATGAACAGGCTGATAAAAACGATCAAATTACATACACTGATTATGTTGACCTAATAATGAGCACAGTTTCAACAATCATAAATGCGATAACCTATGTGCTTATTGCGTTTGTCAGCGTTTCGCTTATTGTTAGTTCAATTATGATTGGAATCATTACTTATATTTCCGTTATTGAAAGAACAAAAGAAATTGGTGTTTTGCGCTCGGTTGGTGCGTCTAAAAAAGATATCAAGCGCGTGTTTACTGCTGAAAGCTTTATTATTGGGCTTGCGAGCGGTGCGCTTGGAATTATCATTTCACTTATTTTGATTCTGCCAATCAATTTAATTCTTGCGCATTTTACAAACATTTCTGGGCTTGCAAACTTGCCTGTTTTGGGCGCTGTAATTTTGGTTGCAATCAGCATATTCTTAACCTTTATTTCTGGTTTGATTCCTGCAAAGGCTGCGGCTAAAAAAGATCCAGTTATTGCACTTCGTGAAAATTAGTGATATAACAATCAACTAAATATAAATAAAAACAGAGTTTTATCCGATTTTATTTGCGGATAGAACTCTTTTTGTTTATTATAATAATTGATTTACGGGAGAAAATATGGAAAATAGCACAAAAGTAGACTGGAAACCGGAAGATAATAATTATCTCAACAGAATTTTTGATAAAATTAACCTTGCGCTTGGTTTTATAATAATTTTAGCGCCAATCATTACATCTTTGTTTTGCCTGTGCGGAATGAAAATGGATGTGTTGAATGTTTACATAATCTTTTATTTGTTTTACATTTTGCAAAGAATAATTTACATTGCTTTGAATTTAAGGTTCTTTAAATTTAAAAAAATTGACATTTTGGAATTTTTAGGCATTGCACTTTTTGTGATGCTTATTGTTTCTGCATTAGTAAATGGCGTTGTAAACTCAACATTCATTTATATTCTCGGCTGTTTTTTGGTATTTTTAACATTTATTAGAATTGATAAAAAATATTACAAAACATTGCTCTGCACATTTGTGCTTACAATTGTTGTGTGCTCGATTATGGGCATCTGTGATCTTAACAACGATTTTATGCCTGGCTTTGTGAAAAACACTTTCCCAATGTCATTGCAATTTTTTAATCCAAATTATTCGGCCTACATAACAATAATGGCAATTTTGATGTGTATTTTTATTTTGTCTAAATACAAAACGGTGGCAGAGCAGATTATTTTTTGGTTAAGTTTTATAATTTTGAATGTTGCGCTTTTTATCAATGGCTGTTTTTCAGCAGAAACGGCAATGTTTATTGGCGAGTTTATACTTTTGATTTATCTATGGATTAAAAATAAAAAATGCCCAGTTCTTGTTCTTGGTTGCTTGCTGATTTCTATAGGTTCAAGCTTTATTTGGATAAAGGGTTATTCTTCGTCAAACGCAAATTATATGTTTGAAGCGCTTGCAGTTATTGACGGAAAACTGCACACAAGTTTGGTTAAAGATGTTTCAACATTCTTTGATAAAATTTTTCACACCGGAATTATTGAAAAAGTTGCTGGCAGTGATGGTTGGGATAGATCAAACTTAAAGGCAAAGGCTTGGGCTGCAATAACATCAAGTCCAAAATCAATTATTTTTGGACAAGGCGCTGGCACAAATTATGATATTTTGGTGCATAACTTGGTGCTTCACACTTGGCTTGAATACGGAATTATCAATGTTTTGATTTATGCTTCAATTCTTTTGGTATTGTTTATTAGAATATTTAAAACAAAATTCTCTTCACACAATCTTTATTTATTTGTTCTAATGGTTTGCGTTATTGTTGTTTGTCATTATTTCGGATGCCTTGACCCATATTCATTTACATATTATCTATGCTTTTTGGCGGTGTTTGCGCAAGATGCAAACGGAAAGCTCAAAGGCGGGGCAAATTCATCAAAGTCTAGTCTAAAATTCTTGGAAGAAAACCAACAAAATCAAGACTTAAATTCTGATAAAGTTGAAGAATTGGTGAGTCAAGATTTGAATTTGAGAAATAGTGAAATTGTTGAAGAAATATCGGAAGAAAAGACCGAAAAATCGACAAGAGAAATTTCTAAAAAGACAGCAAAGAATGGAACTAAAAAACCTAGAAAGACCATAGCTAGAAACAAAGGAAAATATTATGAATTCAAAGACTTTGGCAAATAAGCTTGATGAAAAATTGTTTTCGGATAGAATTTTTAAAAAACTCTATATAATTTATGCTTTTTGGATGGTGCTTGCACCGATTTTGGAGACTATTCTCGGGCTCTTGGGCTTAAGCATGAATTTAATGTTTCATGTTATGATTTCTTCAATGCTATTTGCAATCACAAAACTTCTTGAAATAGCTTTCAATTGGCGAAACATAAAACTTAAAGACAAATCAATAATTGACTTACTGGTAGTTTGCTTGTTTGTGTGGTTTATGGTTTCTTCGCTTGTCAATAATGAAATTAACTATAATTTTATTTATGGGCTTTGCTATTTTTTGGCTTTTAGTTTGTTTTTTAGTTTAGATAAAAAATTTTACAAGGCAATTGCAATTGTGTTTATTGTAGAAATGACTCTTGATACAATTTTATCGTTCATTGATTTTAACAATATGTTTATACCTGGATTTACTTGCGTGGGTGAAGAACCAAACTTTGTTATGTCAATGCAGTTTTTAAATCCGAACTGGTCGGCACTGGTTGTGATTATTGCAACAATGCTTGCGCTTTGGTTTGTTTATAAATCTGAAACACTTTGGAAAAAGATTTGCTATGTCGTTTGCTTTGTTGTTTTGGTGACTGGACTATTTGTTGGCGGTTCTTATGCGCCAGAAACATCGCTGTTTTTATGTGAACTAGCGCTTGTCATTTATTTATGGATAAAATATAAAAAGTGTCCATGGTGGGTTTTCTCGCTATTTTTAGTCACAATATTTATCAGTTTTGCTGTCTGGTTTGTTCCAGCTTGGGGCAAGGCTTCAACGGCGAGTGCAAACTATTTTTATGAATCGCTTGCCGTTATCGACGGAAAAATTCACACACATTTTGTTAGAGATGTTTCAACATTTTTCAATAAACTATTTGGTTGGCAAATTATTGATAAAGTTCCTGGTAGCAATGGCTGGGATAGGGGAAATCTCACCGCTATGGCTTTTGAAGCAATAACAAACTCTCCAAAGAGCTTTATTATTGGCTACGGCGCAGGATATATTTACAATATTAGAGTGCACAACTGCTATGTTGCTTTATGGATGGAATTTGGTTTTGTCGCATTCGCATTATATATAGCAATTATTGTTCTTTTGATTGTCAGGTTTGCAAAATCAAAAATCTCGGATAACCTTACAGTTATGTTGATGATATTTGGTATGCTTTTGTTTGAAACAATGTACTGTTGCATTGAACCTATTTGCTATATTTTCTTTGTTATGGTTGCAGGAGTTTTGCATAAAATGATTTCAATTGCAAAAAAAGAAAAACTTTCGGAAAATGTCAATATTGGTGAAGAGAATGTAGAATGTTGCGAAACACCAAAACATGATGAAAAACAATTAAAATCCGACGAAAGCAAAGCGTAAAAAATAAAATAATTAAAAAAGCTCTGTGAGAAAACAAAAACTCATGGAGTTTTTTATTTGTTTGGGATAAACAAGAGTGTTTTGTCACAAATTTGTTGGTTTGAATATAATGGCACTATGAAAAAAATTGCAATTGTGGGTTACAAAGGCAAAATGGGTGGTTTAATTTTTGAAGCGCTTAAAAACAAATATTCTTTAATTGGTGTGGGCAAAAACGACGATATTGGTCAATTTTTGGCTCTCGATTTGGTTGTTGATTTTGCGAGTGCTGACAGTTCGGTGAGTAGTGCAGAATATTGTTTAAAAAACCATATTCCAATCATCATTGGTTCAACGGGACAAAGCGCGGAGCAACTTGAAAGATTAAACGAGATTTCAAAACATATTTTGCTCATCAAAAGGGCAAATTTCTCGCGCGGGATTGAAGCTGTGAAACAAGCAATAGATAAAATTATGCTGTTAAGTCCCGAAAAAATTGAGATTATTGAAAAGCACCATATTCACAAAAAAGACGCACCAAGCGGGACTGCGCTGGAATTAAAAAATTATATCCAAAAGAATTTTCCAAAAGATATTATCATAAAATCAATTAGAGAAGGTGACGAAAAAGGCGAGCACTTGGTTGAGTTTTATTTTGACAGTGAAAAAATTTCAATAAAGCACAATGTTTATTCAAGAACTGCGTTTGTCGAAGGCGTTGTTTTTGAAATAAATAAGATATTTAACGGAAAGTAGTCTAAAAAATTTGACAAATTAGCTCATAATTTGTAGCATCTTAATAGGAGGGAAATTAAATGAAAAAGTTTTTCAAAAAGCCACTTAATGTTTTCTCATTAGTATTGGCAGTTTTAGGTTTGATTGGAATTGTTGTTATGCTTGTTGTTCCACACGGCGCAACTTACACAAGAACAGTTAAAGACGATGACGGCAAGAAAGCAACATATACCTACACAATCAAAAACGACAAAATTTACCAAACAACAGTTATTGATGGCACAACAGTTCTTGACAATCAAGAACTTGGAACAGTTGTTGTAAACAAAGGCAAACTTTCATACAAAGTTGGCGCTATCTCAACAGAAGTTGGTAACATCAATGCTTTTAAATTGGAAGTTAAAGGCTTGACAGGAACAACAACCTACACTTGCACACTTACAGTAGTGTTCTTTGTAATTGCTTGTGCAATGACACTTGTTGGTGTTGTTGGATTGATCTTGGGAGCAGTTGCTAAACCAAAAAAGAAAAGAAAATAAATTTCTTAAATAAAAAGCACTAGGGAAACCTAGTGTTTTTTGTTTGCTTATTGTTTAAGTTTGATGTTAAAACAGAACTATCATCTGTAAATTAGATGCAAAGCTAACAGATTTATGTTATATTTAGTAATGTAAGGAGATAAGCAATGTTGTGCAAATTAAAGTTTTTCTTTATCAAAAACAAATTAAAAAAATATATAAGTGACGCGCAGAACCCAAAAGTTGATAGAAGTAAATTTTTATCATCGAAAGAAACTCAAGATAAATTGGATGTTTTGAAGCTCAAAGAAAAAACATTTTCTAGCACTTTGCTTGATTTTATAGATAAAAAGAAAATGACAGATGTTGAATGCTATAAAAGGGCAAATATTGATAGAAAACTTTTTTCTAAAATAAGAAGCAATGATGATTATAAACCAAGCAAAAATACAGTTTTTGCTTTTGCTATTGCGCTAAAGCTTGATTTGCAGGAAACTGATGTGCTTCTGGCTAGTGCAGGATATAGTTTATCGCGTAGCTTTTTGACGGATATTATTGTTGAATTTTTTATAATTCATAAAAAATATGATATAAATCAAATCAACTTTGCGCTTGAAGATTACAAACAATCGCCTTTGGGTAGTTTTTAAATTGTCGCTTGGTTGGCGACCAAAAACCATTTTTAATTTATTATAATGTTTTCATAAAAAGAAGGGGGATATTATGAAAATTAAACTTGAAATAAATGAGCTAATAGAAAATCAAAATAAAACAAAAGAAAGATGTGTTGAACTGATGGGCAGTGGAGTATTTAGTGTTGGCAACCTTGAAAATATAATTGAAGCACTAAAAAAAGTTAATGAAATTTTGATGACGAACTCAAAAACAAAGAGTGTTGTGAATTCTAAAACTGCTGGCGGAAGTTTAAAAAAGATTGAAGTTCCAACGATTTCTCAAGGTGAATTATACAAAAATAATCAATATTTGATATTAGCATTAAAAATGCAAATTGATATTTTAAATGCTAACAACCTAAATTGTGTTTCTGATTTTAACTTTACTGATGAGCAAATTATAAACTATTGGCAAAAAACATCATTAAATAACAGCGCAGGCGGAAAATGTAATAAGTGGAGAATGAATTGAAAAATTTAGCAGTACATAGAAACAAAATCAAAATCCTTGAAATGGTAAATGAATTCAAATTTTTCGCCATAAAAGAAAAATAGCCGGCTAAAAAACATACAACCTTGATTGGGAGTATGTTTTTTTGTTGAGCCGAGCTATATTTTGATTAAAATATGAAAGCTTACACTAAGTTTTTCACTGCTTGATAAGTGCTAAAAACAAGCATCACAAAAATCGGAACAAGAAAGGTTGTTTATTATCTGGATTTGTAACAAAGAACAAATACTAAATTCTTTTATTTCTTTCTTTTGTTGATACTTGTTTTTTCTGATATTGATATGATATACTCGTTTCAAGGAAATAATTTTATGAGTAATTTTGTATTATTAAAAGAGGGTCAGCCTGCATTTTATAAAATAAAAAACAAAGAAGAAAAAGTTTTTTTATGCTCTATTAAAAGAGACCAATACAACAAAGACGATTTTATTTTTTATTTGAAAAATGTTTTTGGAGAGTACAAGCCAAGAAAATATATTGCAAGTGCAACAATTGGAACATGTCTTGTTTTAGAAAATCCAATCTTTGTAGATGAATATAATTATGACGATTGCATTTTAAAATTAAACTCAAAGTCAACACAGGTTAAAATTACTCAAGAATCAAATAGTTATTATAGTCAATTAAAAAAGAGTAGGGAAGAAATTGATCAACTAAGAAAGTTTTTTTATGACCACATAAAAATAGATCAAGAGCCTTTAAAGTTTGATGATGAACAATTACAAGCCATTTTATCTAATAAAAACACTTTAGTAACTGCACGTGCAGGATCTGGAAAAACTCGCGTTATTGTTGGAAAAATTATAAAATTATTGGAAATAGATCATTTGAAGCCAAATCAAATTATTGCTTTCACATTCAACAAAGTTGCAAAAGAAGAGATCAATAGACGATTAAATGTTGACTGTTTGGTGGATGATTGCAGCAAATATGAATCCTTAGATTTAGCAAAAACATTTCATTCTTTTGCAAGAAATTTATTAAACAGAAATGAAAATTCAATATTAGAAAAGAAGTCAAACATAATAAAATTAATAATCAATGATTTTAAGAAAAAAGATGAAAATATAAAATCAAAAATATATGAATTTTTTAGAAAAGAGACACTAAGAATTGACCGAAAAAGTTTTAGTGATATGGAAACATATTATAATTACATAAGAAATAGCAAATATGTAACTTTAAATAATGAAAATGTTAAATCTAGATTAGAAAAAATTATAGCCGATTTTTTATTTGAACATGATATTAATTATATTTATGAAGCGTCATTTTATCCTAATCAGATTGATCTAAGTGATTCAAAATTAACAGAAGAAGAAAAAAAAGACTATCAAAATTTGCTAGATGAAAAAAAAGAAACATATCCAGATTTTTATTTGCCTGATTATAATATAATTTGGGAACATTGGGCAATTACTGGCAATGAATCAGAAACCGAAAAAATTAATTTTGGAAAAGAAGTGTGTGATTATCAAAGTTATTTATCAAACAAAGAGTGGAAAAGGAAATTTTGGGATAAAAAAAGGATAAATAAACTTGCTCCAAAAAACAACTATAATGAACAACTTATTAATATTGAAAAATTTTTGGAAACAAATCATGAAGATTACAAAAATGATTCGAGGGAAGTTGTTGAGAAAAAATTAGAGCAATTGTTAAAAAAGTTCAATATTCCAATAACAAAATTACCTGCTGGAGAGTTGGAAAATAAGGTATGGGAAAAACGTATTGATGGTTTTACTGATTTAGTAGAGCAGTTTGTAAACAAACTTCAGCAGAATTATTTTGACAATATAAAATTATTTGAAAGTAATTTGAAAAACACAACAGACGAAAGAGCCAGAATTTTCTATAAAATATGTTGCCAAGTTTATAATAAATATATTGAAATCTTACATTCTGAAACCAATGAATATTTTGAACGTAATAAAGAAAAATTCAACACCGATTTTAATGAATTGATTTTTAATGCTGCAAAAAAAATTGAGTCTGGAGAAGTTGATGATTCTATAAAAAACTTGAAATGGATTTTAATTGATGAATATCAAGATTTCAGCAAATTATTTGACTACCTAATTCAGTCGATTTTAAAAAGAAACCCTAGCATAAAGGTATTTTGTGTTGGTGATGATTGGCAGGCTATAAATAGATATGCTGGTTCAAACTTAAAATATTATAATGGATTTTTAAGAAATTTTAAAGATAGCATAAAATTAGATTTGTCAACAAATTATAGATCAAGTTGCTCTATTGTAGATTTTGCAAATGACTTTGCAAAAAGATTTAATTTTCAAGGAAGATTGCAAACTGCGTTTAAACAATATTATTCAATAAGAAAAGAATGGGATATTTCAAAAACTTTTATAAATAATTTAGATAAAAATAATAAATACATAAATTTAGTATCAAAAGAGATAAGTAATAAACAAGAGAAAGCAAAATATTTATTTGCTTGTGAAAAAATAATAAAAGAAAACATAGGCTCAAAAATTTTTATTTTATGCAGAAGTAATACGTTACTTGGAATGGAAATAAAGGAATTTGATAGATTGCTTAGGTGTTTATGCCAAGAATTTATGACTGAAGAAGAATATAAGAAATATATTTTTGTGAAAACCGTTCACACATCCAAAGGTGAGGAGGCGGATGTGGTTATTTTGCTTAATGTTAATGAAGGTTCTTTTCCTATTTACAATAGCAACAATACACTTTTTGAGGTTTTTGATGAAACTATTGAAGATTTTGTGAAAGACGAAGAGCGATTATATTATGTGGCATTAACTAGAGCAAAAGAAAAACTTTATATTTACTATAGAGATAAAAATAAATCTTCATTTATTTCAGACACCTATTAAAGCAAAAAGCATTTTGCCCCACCTTATTTGCCTTAACAGAAAGCGTGCTTATAAGTCGCAGGCAATGATTCATGGGCAATTGCGTTGCAATATGCCCCTGAAAGGTGCTGGGCCAGAGGTTCAAAGTAGACTAAATCTTAGCAAAAAGAAAAACCACGGATAAACCGTGGTTTCTTTTTGGTAGGACTGAGTGGACTCGGACCACCGACCCCCACCTTATCAGGGTGGTGCTCTAACCAACTGAGCTACAGTCC
>CAKVFH010000006.1 GCA_934746515.1 uncultured Clostridia bacterium | reverse complement strand
TTTACAATACTCTTTTTTGTTTGTTTGTTAAACTCAACAACAAAACCATAAGTTGAGCTTTGAATTTTTTGAAGAAGTGTTTCTTCTTTCAATTCAAGCACACTGTTCATTTCATTTTCCAAAGAAAAGTTTGTTTCGGTTTGAGATTTAGCATCAAAGATTACATAAGAATATGAACCACTATTATTTTTTTCAATGATGAATTTATTTTGAGAAACTTGCCAAACAATCTCGTTAGAGAGAGCACGAGAAAATGGTTGGTTTTCTTTTCCAAACGCATAAGATTTGATTGCGTCTGAATTGCTAACCAAAAGATAATCTTTTGAAAGAATTGTCTCTTCTTTCGCGTCAATAGCAGATTCAAAAGAAACGATTTCCTTAATGTTTTCTTTATCAGAAAAATCAACAACACTATAAACAAGTTTTGAAGATGTTGAAGCAACCGACAAAACGCGGTTATAAGCAACTTTCAAAACTCTATAGCTTACAACATTTGCGTTTTTAGCATAAGAAGTTTTTGCAGGAACAACTTCAGTTTCGCTTGATTCATCATAAACAAAAAGTTTGCTTGATTCGTTTCCTGAAACTGTGCTATTGATAACATAATATCTGTCACCAATTTCAGTAACATCATTAACAGCAACATCCTTTGTGAATTGTTTTGATGAATTCAAGCCACCATAAGTGTAACTTGAATTTAATTCTTCAGCAAAAGAATTTTGTCTTGACAAAAATTCTTGATACTGGGTATCAACGATTTCTGAAGGACTTGAACCATTGCCGTTGCCTTTTGATGCATCGTCAGCATTTGAACCACATGCAACAAAAACTGTTAAGCACAAAAATGCCATAACAACTGCAAAAATTCTACTTAAATTTTTCACTAATTTTTTCATAAGAAAACCTCTCTGAATTTCTTTTGTGTTTCACGATTATTATTATAAATAATAATCGCTACTTTTACTCCATTAGTATACCAAATATATATCGTTTTTACAATCATTTTTTGGCAAATAAAAAAAATAGATGAAAAACATCTATTTTCTATAAAAATCATTTATAATTCGACAAAAATTCATCAAAATATTTGACTATTTTGTGTAGATTATTCTGCCACAATTTTCACATTCAATGACACCAAATTCATTGTTTTTCATTGCGCCAAGTTTTGATGCAGAAATTTCCATTCTGCACCCCCCACATTTGTTTTCTGTAAGCGCAACAAAAACTGGGAAAATTCTATTTTCTCTCTTTTGCATATATTTTTGATAAAGTTTGCTATCAATATCCTTTTGAATTTTTGCAAGTTGAGTTTTTAGTTCTGCAATCTTTGGTTCAACATCGGCCTTAAGCTTTGTGTATTTTGCTTTATAGCCGTCAAATTTTTCTCTGCCAAGTTTAGATTTTTTCATAATTTCTTCATACTCATGGCTGATTTGTTGAATATCGTTGTGCATTTTTGTGATTTCTTTTTCAAGTCCTGATGCAATGTTCAAAAAATCCTTGTATGCTTTTTCATAAAAATCAGCTCTGTCACCTGTTGCAGATTCAACTTGTTTTTCAAGTTCTGTCAATTTTTCATTGTATTCTTGATATTTCTTGATTGCGAGTGAATAAGCTTTGTTAACTCTCTGTGCACTTTCTTCCAAAACCAAAAGTCTAGCATGATAATTTTTAAGCTCATGTTGAATTTCAGAAGCCTTTTCTCTGTCGCTAGATTTTGCAAGTTCATTTTCAAGCTTAATGATAGCCCCTTCAGTTTTTTGATACTCCAAAATTTTGTCAAACATTTTCATTTTCCCCTTTATATTTTTTTATTAGCTCGGAAGCTAAATTGTAAATTTGTTTTTTTGTTTTTATGGTCTCGCTCGAATCACTTTCAAATTCTTGCTCTTGAGTAAATTCAAATCTAGTTTTTGTGTCTAGCAAAAACTCGTAAAAATCTCTATTATCTGTGCTATTGCTTTTGCCAAAATAAACATTAAAAATTGTTGGCTCGATGTCGCATTTTTTCTCCAAATCAACAACGATTATCGGATAGAATTTTCCACCACTTTTAACTATTTTGTCAATTACAATTTTATAGTCATTTTTAATAAGCCAGAGCCTAACATCAACAACATTTTTGCTTGGCTGCAATACAAAAATTGAACATTTCTTCTTGCCATTTTTTGTTATGTTTTGGTTACTAATCATTTTTATAATTTCATAACCACCAACCCCAGCTATAACAGCGATTTTTGCACTGTCAATTGGCTCTAACCCGTCGCCAAGTTTGGTTTCAATTTTATCTAGCCCAAACTTTTTTTTAAGTTCATTAGTTTTATCCAAACATTTTTGACTAATGTCGGTCGCAATAACTTTTGATATTTTCTCATTTCTTGAAAGCTGTTCCGCCAAATATCCATGATCTGTTGCAATATCCGCAACCACAATTCCTTCAAGATTTTCGCTATCAATCAAATCACAAACAACCTTGTTTAAAGCTCTAATTCGGTTAAACGATTTCATAAACCTAGTCCATAAAATCTTTTAATTTTTTACTTCTTGAAGGTTGACGAAGTTTTTTAAGCGCTTTCGCTTCAATCTGACGAATACGCTCTCTTGTAACGCTAAACTCTTTACCAACATCTTCAAGTGTTCTTGTGTGTCCGTCTTCAATGCCATAACGAAGCAAGATAACTTTCTGCTCACGAGGAGTTAAGGTTGACAAAACTTCCATGAGCTGTTCTTTAAGCATCATAGTTGAAGCTGAATCAGATGGCGAAACTGCATTTTCATCTTGAATAAATGTTCCAAGTGTTGAATCTTCTTCTTCACCAACAGGAGTGTCAAGTGAAACAGTGTCTTGAGAAATCTTTTGAATATCAATAACCTTCTCAACAGGCATATCCATAGCTTTTGCAATTTCTTCAACCGTTGGTTCACGACCGAGTTGTTGGAACAAATCTCTTGTTGCCTTCTTTTGTTTGTTGATAGTTTCATACATGTGAACAGGTATACGAATTGTTCTTGCTTGGTCTGCAATAGCACGAGTGATTGATTGACGAATCCACCAAGTTGAATAGGTTGAAAATTTGAAACCTTTTGTGTAGTCAAATTTTTCAACAGCTTTCATAAGACCAAAGTTGCCTTCTTGAATCAAATCCAAAAATTGCATACCGCGACCAACATAGCGTTTTGCAATTGATACAACCAAACGAAGGTTGCTTTCAGAAAGTTGACTTTTTGCTTCTTCATCACCTTCAGCCATTCTTTTTGCAAGCTCAATTTCTTGTTCTTGAGAAAGCAAAGGAACTTTGCCAATATCTTTAAGATACATTTTAACTGGGTCATCAACATAAACTTGAGACATCAATTTTTCCATTTCTTCATCATCTTCAGGAACAATAACATCTTCATTTACTTTGATGCCAGAATCGGTAATTTTCTTTAAAACTTCTTCAATTTCATCAGGGTTTAAGTTAGTGAACTTTTCAGTAACGGTATCCATTGAAATTTCACCTTTCTTTTTACCCATTTCAATAATTTTTTCAACTTCTAAATCAATTTTCTCTTTTCTATTCATAATTCATCTACCTTTTTATTTTTAAGTTTTTGAAAGATCTCTTGAATTTGTTGTTTCATTTCATCTTTTTTCAAATTATCAATTTCATCATTGCAAGCATCACTAATTTCTTTTACTTTTGTTTCCAAATAAGCCTTGTAAACTTTCCATAAGCAATCTTGATAATATTTCTTTTCACTCTGCTCATCTTCCGCAGATTCTGCTGAATAATTGATCAACTCAACAATATCACTTTGATTCGCATTTTCATACTCATTATAAATTGTTTGAATAATATTTTTTTCAGGATGATTATTTTTTATATCACAAATAACCTTGTAAATTTCTCGTCTTCTTCCTGAAAATAAATATGTAACATCACTCTTAAAATAAGCATACGGTTTTTGGTGCAAAAGTGCGCATAAAATGTATTTTTCCGCCTTAACAATCACTGGATTTGCATTTTCAATTTCAGATTCATCATTAGATTTTTTCTCTTGCATTTGAGTTGCGTTAAACTTTGTTTTAAGCTCATCATAAATTGATTTACCTTCCAGTTTTTTATCAAGCTCTCGCTTTATAAAATCAATGTTAGTTGATGCAATCTCACTAACCATTGGCGCATAAAGTTCTCTTTCAACACTTGAAAGCGAAGCCAAAACATCAATAGCATCATTGAGATATTTAACTCTTCCATCAACTCCTGAAAGATCATACTTTGTTTTTAAGTATTTAAGCTTAAATTCAACGAGTGGCAAAGATTCATTAAGAATTTTTTGATAGCCTTCTCTGCCATAAGTTTTTATAACATCATCTGGATCAAATCTGTCTGGAAGCTGAACAACCATAACATCAAGCCCATTTTCGCGAAGAATATCAAGTCCACGAAGTGTTGCGTTTTGTCCAGCAGAATCACCGTCATAGCAAATGTAAACCTTATCAGCAAATCTTTTAATCATTTTTGCTTGGTTTTGCGTCAGCGCTGTTCCCATGCTCGCAACAGTCATAGTAAAGCCCGCTTTGTGAAGCGATATTGTATCCATATACCCTTCAACAACAATAACAAATGGAATTGGCCCAACTTGTCGTTGCTTTTTTAAATAATTGATAGCATAAAGCGTGTTTCTTTTATTGAATAATTCAGTTTCAGCAGTGTTTAAATATTTCGCAAAATTTGGATGTGCTTCCAAAGTTCGTCCGCCAAACGCAATGACATTTCCATAAATATCAATAATTGGAAAAATAACTCTGTTTGCTTCTGGATCATAAATTTTGCCATCGCGTTGTTTCACAACACCAGTCGCAAGCATCTCATCGGTTGTGTAACCCAACTTTTTTAAATAATCTGGCAAATCATTATAGCCGTCAGCGTAGCCAATTGCAAAATGTGTGGCAACCTTTCCGTCAATCTGTCGTTTTTTCATGTATTCAAGTGCCTGTGCAACATTTGGCTTTGATAAATTATCAATATAATGTCTTGCAGTATCCTTCATAAGTGCAAGCAGTCTATCTTTTCTCTTTTTCGCTTTCGCAAAATCTTCATTATTTTTGTTTCGCGACAAGTTTTCTGGAACTTCAATATTTGCCCAAGACGCAAGCAATTTCACAGCATCCATAAACTCAATTGTTTCAATCCTTTTCACAAACTCAATAACATTTCCACCCACATGGCAACCATAGCAATAGAAAAAGTTATCAATATCATTTATGCACAGCGAAGGTGTCTTTTCACCATGAAATGGACATCTGCACCAATAATACCTGCCCTTGCGCTCCAAATTAACATATTTCGAGCAAACGGAAACAATATCATTTTTCTGGATTATCTCGTTAATAAAATCATTAAAAGAATTATTATCCACCCCTGCTCCTAAAAAAAAGTAAATTTATGTATAATTTTTTCTAAATTTACATACACTATATAAATTCGAAATTTTTTTTCTATTCCCTTTATTTTTCACAAAAAAAGACAGATTATTTTTTTAACCTGTCTTTTTATTTTAATTTAAAAAACTTATTTTTAGCTTAACAAATCTGTTTCAAACACCTTAAGAGAGTTTTCTACAACAGAAACAACATTTTCTGAATTGGTTTTAAGTTCAAAATATGCAACGCAAATTTTACCTGTTGCACTATCTTGAAACTTAACAAAATTATATTGATGTGTCATTTCAAAATCAGCATCAATTGAAATTGAATTTGATTTTTGATCATAAGAAATTTTGCTTGAAACTAAATAGTAAATATTTTGAACATTGGCTTCTTCGGTTGTGAAAGATTGTTGTTCACTAAAAATACTGATATTTTCAGCATTAAAGAATGAGCGATAAACAGTCTCACCATGTGAATCTTCAGACCCTTCCCAAACCATGCTTGAGTTTGTGAAATAGATATTGAGATTTTTTACATCAGCAAAAGCATAAGCCGCAACTTTTGTCACATCGCTAGGACAAACAAACAATGTTCCAGTTTTTGAAAGTGGATACAGCACAAGAGTTTTTTCACTGCCTTCAGTTTTATATAAAACTCCATTATCAGTGCTGAAAACTTCTGATGATCCAGAAATTGCAATCTCTGCAATCTTGGCTTGTCTGAAAACAGACACACCCAGTTCAGTTACTGATGCTGGCATAACAAACCTAGAAATTTTAACACCGTAAAATGCTTCATCACCAATTTTTGTGAGTGCTGACAGTTTTTCAAGATTGATACTTTCAAGTTTCATGCAATTATAAAATAGTCTTGATTCAATTTTTGTAAGATTTGAATTATCTTTAAACACAACTTGAGTTAAATTTGCGCAATCAGCAAATGCACCACTTCCAATTGTTGCAATATTTTCAGAAATAGTAATTTTTTGGAGCGAGCTATTGCCTTGGAATGCACTACTGCAAATTTTAACAACATTTGCAGGAATTTCATATTCAGCTGAAATATTGTTTGGGACATAAATAATATTATCTTTATAAATAAATGGTTCTGTCATTTCATTCAAAAACTTTGTTCCATAAAAAGCATAATATGAAAAATCATCAAGACTTATATTGTTCGAAAGTGTGATATTTTTAAGATTAGCACATTCTCTAAATGCATAATTTTCCACATGCATAATAGAGTCACACATAACAAAAGTTTCAAGCGCAGCAAGTCCGTCAAAATAATTTTGTGGCAGCCTTGAAGTTGAATTACCAACCATAGTAATAGTTTTTAGTGAATTGCCAAGCGAATCAGTGCCACCAATATGGTTCAGCAATTTGTCAGCACCAGTATTTGAAGAAGTAACATAAAGTTTGCTGATTGTGAGAGCCTGCAATTTATCACATCCGTCAAACAAATGTCCATAAACATGAATAACCTTTTCAGGAATTGTTGCAGTCAAAGCATTTGAGCAATTTTCAAAAGCATATTCATAAATATAATTAACTTTATCGCCAATAAAATCAATATTTGTAAGAGATGAGCAATTTGAAAAAGCATAGCTTCCAATCGAAGTCAAATTGTCTGCTTTCTGAATTAAAGAAAGTTTTGTGCAGCCACTAAAAAGTCCACTTGGAATATCAAAACCAGCATCATTAAAATCAAAAGCGGTCAAATTTTCGCAATCAGCAAAAGCATATTTTCCCACACTAACCAAACCATTAGAAAGATTCACAGATGTTAATGCAGTTTTTCTAAACGCATTCTCACCAATTGAACTAACCTTTGAAAAATCAAAAGTTGAAATCTTTGTTCCATAAAAAGCATAGTTATCAATAATAACATCACCACAATTTAAAATAACTTTGCTGATGTTTTTATCTTTAAAAACTGAATCGCAAATTTCTGTTACCGAATAATCAACCCCATCAATTGTAACATACTTTGGAATAATGACAGTTTCACTTAATCCATCATAACTTGAAATAGCAATTTCACTACCACTAACAGCAAACACAAATCCGTCGCTATAATAATAAGTTTTTATTTTTTCTTCATCCCAATTTCCTTGAAGCTTAATTTCTGTTGATGAATTGCTTGTAATGTCATCTGTCAAGATTTCGGTTGAACCTTCTCTGCTCCAACCCAAAAAGTAAGGACTGAGTTTTGAGTCTGGCACAAGTGCAAGTTTTGTTGACTTGCCAACTTCAATATTACTAGCAGTAAAATCATTCAAAATAAAATCATATCCTTCCGGTAAGTTATAGTCATACGAAACCGAATAGGTCTGTGTTGGCACAGTAGGATTGTTATCTGGCGGTGTTACATTTCCACCTTTATCGCCACCACTGCCACCGTCTTTTTTGCAAGATACAAAAACAAAACAAAGTGGCAAAATTAGCAACAAATACAATAAATTTTTAAATTTTTTCATCGAAATTACTCCTTAATTCGCTTTTTCAAATGTAAAATATTCTTTACTATAAACAATCTTTCCTTGTATATCAACATAGCTGAAAATATCATTAGTAATTGTTGTTAGTTTGTCGTTAGAAAGATTTTTGTATTCATTATTTTTATCGAAAGCATCCAAAAACTCAAACTTGTCAAAGCTAGCCAAAAAGTCTGAATTTGATGGCATATTTTCTGTGTTCCATTTGTGATTTTTTGTTCCACCAAATTCAAGTTTTTGATAGAAACTATATCCCCAAGAATTTTCTGGAATCAATGCAAATTTATCTTTTGTAAAGTTATTTTTAAAAAATTGTTCATTCGTACTTGAAAATTCACTAATTAGGCCAAAACTTGTTTCCAAAATTTTGTTTTTATAGTCAAGAAAACTTTGTGAAAATGAAATACGTTTTCCCTCTGAGTCTTTTGTCTCCAAAAAAGCTATTGAAACTGAATCAATTTCGCCTTCATTGGTTGTTATTTCATAATTAAAATAAACGAAATTTCCTGAATCATTTGTAGCAATTTTAATGAAAATTTTGTCATTATTTTCGTTTGTTTTTACTTCCAAATATTTCTTTCTCACATCATTTATATAGGCATAAGTTTTATCTTTTTTTATTCCCGCACTATATGCGCTATAAAAAATTGATGGATAATAAGCATAGTTTAAAACTGGATATGTTTTATCGCCCATTTTCTCTGGATAATCATTTGGTTTAAGCAAATTTGCAGCATTTAAACTGGTGATAAATTCATCATTCGCGTCTGAAAGTTTCCCAACAATTTTTGTTATTTCTGTGTCGTTTAAAACATAACTTTCTTCTTGCGGATTCTGATTATTTCCGCCATTATTGCTATTTTCACTATTGTTTCCATCGCCCTTACTTGACTTTTTGCAACCAACAAAAGAAAACGGCAAAACAACCGCAAGAACAAAACATAGGAATAATTTGTAAAAATTTCTTTTCATATAGTTATCCTTATTGTACATTTATTATATTGTTTTTAAAAACTTAAAGTCAAATAAATAGTCCCATTTTCCGTTTTTATTTAATAATCTTTTTTATTCCCCAAAATTCGGGTTATTTCACGCATAGATTTTTAAACAAGATAAAAGTTAATCACAAAACAACAATCAAATTAAAAATAATTTCATGCACAGTTACAACAAATCACTGCATGATTACAATATTTTTTCTAAATTACAAAAAACCTTCCCACACTTTTTTAAAGCAAATTTTTCTCATAAAAAAATCTAGGCAAAACGCCTAGATTTTTAATTTAACTAACCTATTAGTTTCTTGGGAACTTGATGTTTGCTTGAGCAGCAGCAAGTCTAGCAATAGGAACTCTGAATGGTGAGCATGAAACATAAGTTAAGCCAACTTTGTGACAGAACTCAATTGTTGATGGATCACCACCGTGTTCACCGCAGATACCAAGTTTGATATTTGGACGAGTTTGTTTACCAAGATCAACAGCCATCTTAACAAGTTTGCCTACACCAACTTGGTCAAGTTTAGCAAATGGGTCAGATTCATAAATCTTGTTTGCATAGTAAGCTCCAAGGAATTTACCAGCATCATCACGAGAGAAACCGAATGTCATTTGAGTAAGGTCATTTGTACCAAATGAGAAGAATTCAGCTTCTTTAGCGATTTCGTCAGCAGTAAGAGCTGCACGAGGAATTTCAATCATAGTACCAACATGATATGGGAATGCTTCTTTGTCAAAACCATTCTTTGCAAGAACTTCATCAGCTGTTTTGCAAACAACATCTTTAACAAATTTAAGTTCTTTAACTTCGCCAACAAGTGGAATCATGATTTCTGGAACAACTTTCCAATCTTTGTGTTTTTTAGCAACATTGATAGCAGCTTGCATAACGGCTCTTGTTTGCATTTCAGCAATTTCAGGATATGTTACAGCAAGACGGCAACCACGGTGTCCCATCATTGGGTTGAATTCTTTCAAAGAATCAATGATATTCTTAACTTGAGCAACTGTCTTGCCTTGAGTTTTAGCAAGAAGTTCAATATCTTTTTCTTCTGTTGGAACGAATTCATGTAGTGGTGGATCAAGGAAACGAATTGTTACAGGATTTCCTTCCATAGCTTCATAAATGCCTTCGAAGTCGCTTTGTTGCATTGGTTCAAGTTTAGCAAGAGCAACTTTTCTTTGTTCAACAGTATCAGAACAAATCATTTCACGGATAGCTGGAATTCTGTCTTCAGCAAAGAACATGTGTTCTGTTCTGCAAAGACCAATACCGCTAGCACCAAAAGCATAAGCTTGTTTAGCATCTTTTGGAGAATCAGCGTTTGTTCTAACCAAGAGAGCTTTGTATTTGTCAGCCCAAGCCATAATTCTTCCGAAATAACCTGAGTTTACATCAGCTGGAACAGTTTTGATTTCTCTATCGTAAATTTTACCAGTAGAACCATCAAGACTCATCCAATCACCTTCATGGAATGTTACACCATTGATAGTGATAACTTTCTTGTCTTCATCAATAGCAACTTCATTGTTGTTACCGCAACCAGAAACGCAGCAAGCACCCATACCACGAGCAACAACTGCAGCGTGAGATGTCATACCACCACGAACTGTCAAGATACCTTGAGAGTATTGCATACCAACAATATCTTCTGGGCTTGTTTCAAGACGAACAAGAATAACTCTCTTTTCACCTTTGTTTTTAACCCAATCTTCAACTTCTTCAGCGCTGAAAACAACTTTACCAGCACCAGCACCAGGAGATGCGTTAAGGCCACAAGCAATTTCTTTTGCTTGTTTCAAATCTTTTTGATCGAATTGTGGGTGCAAAAGTTGATCAAGAGATTTTGGCTCGATCATAAGAACAGCTTGTTTTTCATCAATCATACCTTCATCAACAAGATCGCAAGCAATACGAAGAGCAGCAGCTGCAGTTCTCTTACCGTTTCTTGTTTGAAGCATATAAAGTTTTCCTTCTTGAACTGTGAATTCCATATCTTGCATATCATGGAAGTGTTTTTCAAGACGCATAGCAGTATCCAAAAGTTGGTTGTAAACTGCAGGGTTGTGTTCTTTAAGTGATGTTTCAACTTTTTCAGGAGTTCTAACACCAGCAACAACGTCTTCGCCTTGTGCGTTCATTAAGTATTCACCCATAAGTCCTGGTTCACCAGTTGCAGGGTTTCTTGAGAATGCAACACCAGTACCTGATGTTTCACCCATGTTACCAAATACCATGGTTTGAACATTTACAGCAGTACCCCAAGAATAAGGGATATCGTTCATTTGTCTGTAAACATTAGCTCTTGGGTTATCCCATGATCTAAATACGGCTTTAACAGCGCCCATAAGTTGTTCTTTAGCATCTTGTGGGAAATCTTTACCAAGTGCATTTTTGTAAGTTGCTTTAAAATCAGCAACAAGTTCTTTCAAATCATCAACTGTAAGCTCAACATCAAGTTTAACACCGCGTTTAGCTTTCAAAGCATCAATTTTAGCTTCGAATTCTTTTTTGCTAACTTCCATAACAACGTCAGAATACATTTGAATGAATCTTCTGTAAGAGTCATAAGCAAATCTAGGATTGTTTGTCTTTTTAGCGAAGCCTTCAACAGCAACATCGTTAAGACCAAGGTTAAGGATAGTATCCATCATACCAGGCATAGAAGCTCTAGCACCTGAACGAACAGAAACGAGCAATGGGTCTGATTCATCACCAAACTTTTTTCCATTTTCCTTTTCAAGCCAAGCGATGTGTTCGTTGATTTGTTTTTGAATTTCTTCATTGATTTCTCTACCGTCTTCATAGTATTGTGTGCATGCTTCGGTAGAAATTGTGAAACCGTTAGGAACTGGGAAACCAAGTCTAGCCATTTCAGCTAGGTTAGCACCTTTGCCGCCTAAAAGTTCACGCATGTCTTTGTTGCCTTCAGCAAACTTGTAAACATATTTTTTTGTAGGCATATAAATTTTCTCCTTAAATAATTTGCCCAGTGATTTATCACCAGTCACTAACGATTATAACAAAGCAAAATATTTAAAGCAATAACTTTTTGCAATTTTTTGCACAAAAAAATGAGCTAAATTTTTATTTTAGCCCATTTTAATTTTACTTTAATAACCAATTAGTTAGCAGTTTTTTCAGCTGCAACTTTAGAAGCTACTTTAAGTGGTTCATCACCTTTTTCAAAATGTTTGAATGCTTCTAATTGTTGTTTAACAATAGGAATTTTAACTTCAATGTGTTCTTTGCATCTTGGGCAAACAACTTCAGTAACAAACTTTCCATCATCTGAAAAAGTTGCTTCTTTAACAGTTTGATTTGCTGATGGAACATCAAAGTCGTCATCACCAAAGATATGGATTTCTTTAAGATCACCATTATCCTCTCTCAATGTGTAAAAATTTATCACAGCACCACTTTTTTCGTCATTAAAACAACAAGGGCAAAAGCCAATTTCTTCAATTTTCATCATCTCGTCTCCTTTAAATTTTGTATGCGAATACTAACACTTTCGTGACCTACAAGTCAAACAAAGCACAAATATTGAAGTTACATAAAATTTATAAACGATATAAATGAAATTTTACAGCCAATCAGCACCTGCCGAACACAATGCCATTATATAATAAAATTTAGCCAGTCATTACCATGCTAAATTTCTTTTCCCCACAGAAATTTGCTTTTAATAAAATTAACATAAAATATAAGCACACTCAAACTATTGCAAACCACTTTGCTCAACTTTTTCTTGTCTCTTTTTATCAATTTTATTACAAATTGAAACATATAACTTGTGAACAGTAACTTCCCTTAATAAATCTATGAATTCACAAATTACAAAAGTTATCACAACAGCCAAAATAACCATTCCAAAATATCCCCATTTTGAACTAAAAGGTATTAAACCAAAGAAGTATTTCCACCAGAATGCTCTTATGCAATAATGCTCATGAATTAAATAAACACCTAAAGTGTGAGAAGATACTCTGTTTATAAACTTTGACTGAAAATTGAAATTTTTAAATACCAATAAAAGTAAAATAGAAATCATTGTATTTCCAAGTGCAAAAATAGTATCCACTTCTCTTATTGTGGAAAATACTGTGCTGACCTGGAAAATTATAAATAAACATAATAACCAGATGACTTGTTTATTTGACAAGCCAACGCCATACTTTTTTATATACCCCGCAATAAAATACAGACAAATAAAGAACGAAAAATAGCTAATAGAAGGAAAATTCATATATTCATTAAATAAACAATGCCAAATATACGGAAATAAAACCACACCAAAAATAAACGAACAAATAATTACATACTGCTTTTGTGTTAAGTTTTTAATAACAATATTTAATAGCGGTGAAATTAACAACAATAATAAATAGTTAGTAATAAAACCATATCGAGTGAAACAAGCAAAAACACTTGATTGCAAAAAGTCTTTAAAAGTAAATTTTTCTAATCCAAAGCAACAAAAAAGGACATATATTAGTAGCGAATAAAAAGTAGTTTGAATAATAAGATTTATTATCCTTGAAAATTTAAAATTTTTATCAACCATAAAATAGGCTGAAATCAGCACAAAAATATCAACACCAAGTTTACCACCTAGCATCAAAATTCTATTAAACTTAGAACCAAAACCTGAAAAACTTGTTCCATTATACATTGCCGCATGATGCATAACTATTAGAAGCATTGCAATTATTCGGAGAAGTTCGAAATTTGATTGTCTTTTGTTAAACCTATTTTCCATTTGAAATATTTCCTATACTTTTTTTTGTTATCTATTTTAAATTTACAAGAACTGTTTTATCGTGGTTATTTCTTCATCAGTCAAAAGTCTGAAAACTTTGCATAGCATCGTGATTACAGAAATTTTATCATCGCGAGAAAGAAAATGCAATGACGAAAGTTTTTCAATGTTGCAGGCGCTGATATTTCTTAAAATCAAATACTCGCCTTTTGATAGTTGCAAATAATCATTTTTATTCATACACTTTGGACACAGCAAGCCATTGAACTCATACGAAAAACCAACATTATTTTCATTTAATTCTGCCCCGCACGAAGCACATCTATCAAACACAAACCAAAAACCCAGATATTTCATTGACTCAATAACAAACTTAATAAACACATTCATTGATGAAACATTTTCATAGCTTACAAGTTTTAGTGAATTTAACAAAAGGACAAACAAATCAACCTGACTTTCATTTTCTTTAACAGTCTTCTGAACAATTTCAAGACAAGCTAACATAAAAATATAGTTATCAAAATCTGCAGTAATATTAAAAAATTGATCTATGCTCGTTGCGTTTATAACAGTGTAAAATCCATCTCTTTCAGTGAGCATAAATTCGACAAATGCAAAAGGCTGAACAGCAAACGCAAGTTTTGCTTTATTTTTTTTAACTCCGCGAACTCTCGCTTTGATAAGTCCTTTTTCAGCAGAAAAAATAGTGACAATTTTATCACTATCTTTAAAATCTGATGCTTTAATTACAATTCCTTTTAGTTTAATCTCTTCCAAATTTCATCCAAAACTATTTTTTAAAATTTTCATTAAAAATGTAAAATTTACATGAATTTTACTTAACAATTACATTTGACGACCAAAATTATTATTTTCATTTTGTTCAGTATTTTCGTTTAGTAAACCACGCTCAAGCATTTTTTCTTTTGCTCTTTTAAACATTCTAACATTCATAACAGTTGGGCTCGAAACAAAACTAGCTCGCCTTTCAGCAAACTCTGTTTTCAAATCTCTGTCAGAAACAACCGACAAATATCCGTTATATTCTCCCATAATTTCTTCAATACTGTTCATTCCGTCATAAGCTATTGTTGATGGTCTTAAAAATGTCTTTTCCATAAATCCCTCACAAATTTTGTTTATGATTTAATAATTACCCGAACAAAATTTTTTATTCATTTGAATCAAAATTTAATGTAAAATTTAGTTATCTTTTTTATTGAAGCCCAAATCATTAAGTGCTTGCATATCATTTTTCCAATCTTTTCTAACTTTAACAAACAACTCAAGCATAACCTTGTTGCCAACAAGCTCTTCAATATCTCGTCTTGCAGCCATGCCAATTTGTTTAAGCATTTCACCATTTTTGCCAATAATGATTTGCTTATGTCTTTCACTTTCAGTGATGATATTTGCGTTTATTTTAACACAATTTTCACCTTCTTCAAAAGTCATAATATCAATTGCAAGTCCGTGTGGAATTTCTTCTTGTAAATACAAAAGCGCTTTTTCTCTTATGATTTCACCACACATAAATCTAACAGATTTGTCGGTGTATTCATCAACTGGATAATATGCTTCACCTTCTGGCAAAACATTCAATATTTCTGTCTCAAGTTCATCAATATTTAGGTTTCTAATTGCAGATGCAGTGATAAACTTTTTGATGAATTTGTATTCATTAAGTTTTGCTAAAATTGGATAAAACTTTTCATAGTTAGTTAATTCAATTTTATTGATAACCAAGAAAACTGGACATTTGACATTTGCAAACTTTTCAATAATTTTATAGTCTTCCTGTCCAATTCGAAGAGCATCCAAAACAATAATAATCGCATCAACATCAGTCGAAGCCTTGTTTGTTGCATCGCTCATAAATTCACCAAGTTTGGTTTTTGTGTGCTGAACACCAGGTGTATCAACAAAAACAACCTGATAATTTTTTCCGTTTTTGATACCATAAATCTTGTTTCTAGTCGTTTGCGCCTTTGGACTAATTATTGAAACTTTTTCGCCCACAAGTTTATTAACAAGACTGCTCTTTCCAACATTAGGCTTTCCAATAACAGCAACAAATCCTGACTTAAATCCCATAATCTTTCTCCTACTCTGTTTATTTTGCATTTAATTTAATTGAATCAATTTATCAAGTTTTTCTTCTTGTGGTTTCATAACCGCATAATCTTCGTCTTTAATATGATCATATCCCATCAAGTGAAGCATCGAATGAATGACAAGTTTTTTAATTTCAGATTCGGTTGTAACACCAAACTCTTTTGCCTGTCTTTCACATTGTTTTAAACAAATCGCCATGTCACCAAAATGATACAATCCATTTTCTTGTTTAAAAGGAATCACGCTTGCATCGCTAGTTTTCAAGATTTCACCAGCCCAAAGACTGAACGATGGAAAAGACAAAACATCAGTAACTTTATCAATATTTCTAAACTCATGGTTAAGTCTCTGAATTTCATTTTCAGAAACAAAATCAATTGCCACTTCCAAATCGTTTGGAAAATTCATCAATTCAATAACCTTTTCAGCAACTTTTTGTGCAAGCAATTTATATTCTGTTTTGCATCTTCCGCTAACTTCAATATAACTCATTTACCCATTTCCTTTACAATTCAATTATATTGAAAAAAATAAAAAAAGTAAACAAATTATTGCTATCTTCAAAATCTTTGTTTACTTATATTTTTTGGTCATAAATTTGCGCTTGAAACACAAAAAAAATTTAATAATCTCCGCTATTTCAAAAGGTCCATTTCACACTCAACGAAACAATCAAGTCTTGTTAAATTATTTTCTTTAACAACTGAAAAAGTCACATTTGTCACATTTCCGTCAGCTGGAATTTTTCCTTTGATACTTTCATATAATTTCGTTTTCAAATCTTGTTCAACATTTTCAAAAGCAATTTTTTCATCAACCAGTTCAAATTCACTGTATGTTGTATACTTTAAAGAAATTGGCAAAAACATATTCTTTGATATATAAAAAACGCAATTTTCTTCAAAATAATTTGAAAAATCTGCAATTTTCTTTCGTTTAAAAAGATTTTTTCCAAAAATCAGAATATTAGTTTTTTTTATTTGTTTGCCAGTTTTCACTTTTTTTACTTGATTTTCATTGTAAATTACATAATCAGAAAAATATACTTTTCCAAGAATTTCACCAGAAGCACCATTATCATTTTCAATCAAAAGATCATTTTCTTTGACAAAATCTCCCTCTTTGAGCTTTGATTTTCCAGCAAAAATTTTAACCTTGCTAATAACAGCATCATATTTAGAATACAGGTTTTCGTTTTGTTTTTCACCCCTAATTATTCCAGGATAAATCACAACATCAATTTTTCCACCGCGCGTTTTTATTGAACATCCTGCCACATTTTCTTCAGATGACAAAATCAAATTCTGCAATTTTTTAGTATCAATATTTTTTCTTCTTGAGCCAACACAAACTCCGTTTTCTGTTAGGATTTGTTCAATTGAACTTATATCAAAATTTTCACCATTTGCCACCTGTAAATTCACTTCATAAACATACAAATTAAATGAAAACACAAGCGCAAAAACAATTGAAATAGCAACCAAAAAACCAACACAATATTTTAATTTGAGAAGCAAATTAACCAAATTGTTTTTTGAAACAATCTCATAGTGTCTGTGAAATCTTTTACAAACTGCATCAAGTTCGCTTTGACTATTTTGATTGATCTCAAACAAAACATACTTTGATTTTTCTTTTAAATTTTTTAAATATACCCCTTTTTCAACCAACGCATTGATAATTTTTCCAGAATTTAAACCTTCAATTTTAACTCTAATTGTCCCGTTCATACTTTGCACGCTCCACAAACATTTCCAGTGATTTCCACTTCACCCTTTGCAAGCGTCACAATTTCAAGCCCTGAACCAAAAATTTTAATACGAATTTTTCCGCACTTCAAAACAATTTCTTCATCGCTCATCAATTCAATTTTGTGTTCAGCCAAAACTCTAACTGCTTCACCCAAAATAAGATTTATACAAATTTTATTTTTAACATCATCAATTGAAACAGAATCTAAAAAATCATTAAAAAAACTCATATTAAAAAATATGAGTTAAATTTATAATTTATTCTATTTAAGCGTTCAAGTATTTTTCAGCAAATTTGATTGCAACAATCTTCAAGTGTTCATAGGTCAGTCCGCCTTGAAGATAAACAAGATATGGATCTCTTATTGGACCATCAGCTGAAAGCTCAATTGATGAACCTTGAATGAACGATCCAGCTGCCATAATAACCTTGTCACTATAGCCAGGCATATCCCATGGATATGGCACAACACTGCTGTCAACAGGGCTAAATTTTTGAATCATTCTGCAAAATTCAATCAAGTTGTCAGCATTTTTCATTTCAAAAGTTCTAACCAAATCATGTGGCATTTCATTAACTTTTGGGAATGAAGTAAAGCCAAGTTTTTCAGCCACTCTTCCAAGCAAAATATTTCCTTTTAGCGCATTTAAAGTTGTGTGTGGTGCCAAGAAACATCCTTGAAAAAATGGTGTATAAGAACCAGCATAACTGCCAACATCAAGACCAATATTTGGTGCAATAAATCTTGAAGAAATCAGTTCAACCAAATCTTTTTTACCAACAATATATGCGCCAGTTGGAGCAATTCCACCACCAGCATTTTTGATAAGTGAACCAACCATAACATCTGCGCCAACTTCAGTTGGTTCGCGAGTTTCAACAAATTCACCATAGCAATTATCAACCATAATGATGACTTTTTTGTCAAATTCTCTAACAAATTTGACAAGTTTTTCTATTTTATCAACAGACAATGACTCTCGAGAAGTATATCCCCTTGATCGCTGAATATACAACATTTTTGGTTTTATTTCAATAACTTTTTTCTTTATTAAATCAAAGTCAAAATCATTATTTACAAGTTCGACATCATCATATTTTACTTGAAAATCTTTAAGAGAGCCATTATTCTCACCAAAGATAACACCCATAAGAGTGTCATAAGGTTTGCCGGTCACTGAAAACATTGTGTCACCCGGGCGAAGCAGACCAAACAAAGCAATTGTTAGCGCATGTGTGCCACTAGCAATCAATGGACTAACAATTCCAAACTCCGCACCAAATGCTTTTGCATAAATCTCACCGAGTTTTCCCTTTGCTCTGTCTTCACCACCATAGCCTGTTGAAGACGCAATGTCAGCGAGTTGCAAATTTACGCTTTGGAAAGCTTCCAAAACCTTGTTTTGATTAAACAAACAAATTTCTTCTAACTTATCAAAAACTTCTTTGCAGTCATTTTCTGCAATATTAACAAAATCTAATGCCTTTTTATCAAACATACTACACTATCCTTTTAAACCATTTTTCAATTTCACTTTTTGTTATTCTAACAATAACAGGTCTGCCATGCGGACAGAACAATACAACATCTTTTTCTTTCATTTCTTTCAAAAGTGTTTCAATTTCACCCTTTGACAAATCATCTCCGCCCTTAACCGCACTCTTGCATGCCATTTGCATCAAGTTATCTTTCACAAGATCAGCTTCAGTAATTTTAGTTTTATTAAGTTTTTCAGCCAAAAACATTGAGAAAAATTTATCAAAATCAATTCCGTCAACAATTGCAGGAACAGCTGAAATCTTGTATGATTTATCACCAAATTCATCAATATCAAAGCCAACAGATCTGATTGCATCAAGGTTTGCTTCAACAATTCTGCAATCTTCACTATTAAGCGACAAGACATAAGGAATCAGCATTGGCTGAACCACAATTGAACCGCTTTCATACTCTGCTTTAAGCTTGTCATATCTGATTCTTTCATGGCCAGCATGCTGGTCGATTAAATACATATTATCACCCCATTGAATGATTAAATAAGTATTGAAAATCTTACCAATGTTGATTATTTCATTTTCTGCAAAATCTTGCTGAACGGGTTTTTCCTGCTTTGTTTGAACAAGGCTTGATTCAAAATTTTCAGCCTTTTTATTTTCGTCAAAATTTGCTGCATTTGATTTTGAAACCATATCATAGTTTGAAAAAGATTGTTGCAGATTTTCTTGACTTGCACTTGCTTGAGTTTTGTCGTTGCTGTTTTCATACAACTCTGACTTAAATGCAGTGTCATCATTATGCATAATTTTATCATTGATTTTTTCAAGAAGTCTTGAACCAGTTCCAAAGTTGTCTTGCAACAAACTGTTTGAACTTGCAGAACTAATCATTGAATCAACAACAATATCTGTTAAATTATTCTTTTCTTTTTCAGTGATATTATCAATATTTGCGGAAAATGGATTGAGATTTACACCCATTTTATCAATCGGAGCGCTGTTTGAACGAGCAGAAAAATTTCTTGAAAATGAAGGACTTGTGTTTGCTTCCGCATCAATTTCCTTTATATAATCCATTCCATTCAAAGCTCTTGAAACCGCTTCAAATATAACAGAATACACCAAACTAGATTTCAAAAACTTAACATCAAGTTTGTTTGGATGCACATTCACATCAATTTCATCAACAGGCACTGTCAAATACAAAACAAAAAATGGATATTGACGCTTCATCAAAAAATCGCCATAAGCATTGGCAACCGCAGTTTGAACTGTGATATTGACAACATATCTGCCATTTATAATCAATGTTTGATAGGTTCTGTTTGATTTTGAATAAGTTGGTTTTCCGATAAATCCGTCAACCGAAACACCTTCTCGTGAAGCCTTTACTTCCAGCGTTTCACTGACAGCTTCTTTACCATAAATTGAATATAGCGCTTCTTTTTTTGTTGAACCAATTGAAGAAAGCTGTTTTTTTCCGTCAACAATATAGTTAAAGTTAATATCTGGATGAGCCAAAATGGTTCGTGAAATTATGTTTGTTATTTCCTGTTCTTCTGTTTTTGGTTTCTTTAAAAACTTTGCCCTTGCAGGCACACAATAAAACAAATCTTCAACAGTCATAATTGTTCCAACATTCGCTGAAACTTTTTTTATCTCGCCAAACTTTCCGCCAGCAACATCAAGTTTTGTGCCAAGTTCGCTTTCAGCAGTTTTTGAAACAACCGAAACCTTTGACACTGACGCAATAGATGCAAGCGCTTCACCACGGAACCCAAGAGTCGCAATCGAATCAAGATCGCTAGCAATTTTAATTTTGCTTGTCGCGTGTGGCAAAAAAGCTGACTTAATATCATCTTCTTCAATGCCAGTGCCGTCATCAGTAACTTGCATAAATGTTGTTCCGCCATCTTTAATTTCAATGGTTATGTTTTTTGCTTTAGCATCAATCGCATTTTCAACAAGTTCTTTTATAACCGACGCAGGTCTTTCAACAACTTCACCAGCAGCAATCAAATTATAAATTGAGCTGTCCAACAAATTTATCTTTGCCATAAATTCTCCTTTTATTTTTTAACTTTATCAACAAGGTTTTGAAGAGTTCCAAAAGCCATAAGTGGCGAAATGTTATCCATATCCATTTCTTTTAAAACATTGATAATTTCCGCAACATTAGCATTTGTATCAACTTTAACTTCGCTATTTGAAACCGAAACATTGTTTTTGTTTTCGCTTTCTCTTTCAGTTAAAATCTCTTTTGCTCTATCAATAATTTCTTTTGGGAGCCCAGAAAGTTTTGCAACTTCAATACCAAAACTTCTGTTTGCTGAACCCCTTGCAATTTTGTGAAGGAACACAATGTCTCCTTCCCATTCTTTAACCATAACCCTATAATTTTTCACGCCGTCAACTCTGCCTTCCATGTCAGTAAGTTCATGATAGTGTGTTGAGAACAAAGTTTTTGCGTGCAAATGTTTTGAAAGGTATTCAATTATTGCACCCGCTATGCTCATGCCATCATAGGTTGATGTGCCCCTTCCAACTTCATCGAGAATGATTAAACTTTTATCAGTCGCATTATTGATAATGTTTGAAACTTCATTCATTTCAACCATAAATGTGCTTTGACCGAAAGCAAGGTCATCTGACGCGCCAACTCTTGTAAACACTCTATCAATAATAGAAATCTCTGCAGACTTTGCAGGAACAAATGAACCCATGTGTGCCATAAGTGTAATGATTGCAACTTGACGCATATATGTGCTTTTACCAGCCATGTTTGGTCCGGTAATCAGCATGGTTCTATTGTCTGCATTGTCAAGCAAAGTATCATTAGCCGAAAATGTTGCATTACTTAAAAGTGCTTCAACAACAGGATGTCTTCCTTCTTCAATTTTAATATGATTTATCTTGCTAGAAATCACAGGACGAACATATTTTTGTTCGGCAGCAACCGTTGCAAGTGAAATCAAACAGTCAGCAAGTGCAACAGCTTTTGCGATTTCTGAAAACTCACCAATATACGATGCAAGATAAGTTTTTATTTCACCATAAAGTTTACTTTCAAGTTCAACTGCTTGTTCCTTGCTGTTTAAAATTTTATACTCCATTTCTTTAAGTTCTGGAGTTATATATCTTTCACCTGTGGTTATAGTTTGTTTTCTAATATAGTTTTCTGGCACATTCGCAACACCAGTGTTCGACACTTCAATGTAATATCCAAACACTCTGTTATAGCCAGTCTTTAAAAATTTAATGCCAGTCTTTTCTTTTTGTTCAATTTCATATTCTGCCAGCCACTGCTTGCCGTATTCACCAGCATTGCGGAGCTTGTAAAGTTCATCATTATATGACGACAAAATATATCCGCCGTCTTTTAGGTTTGCTGGAGCATCTGGATCAATCGCATCTGAAAGAACCTTTTGAATATCGCTCATATCAGCAATATTTTCACCAGCGCTATGAAGTATTCCAGACGAGCAAGAAAGCAAAAGCGACTTTATCTCTGGCAATTTTTTAAGTGATTCAGCAAGCGACAAACATTCCTTTGGAGTAATATTTCCAGCAGAAATTTTGCTGCACTTTCTTTCAATATCAGTAAAGCCATTAAGTGCATCAAGAATGTTGTTTCTCAAAATAAGGTCTTTTGTAAGTTCTTCAACACTGTCAAGCCTTGCGTTAATCATCACTTCATCACGAAGTGGCTCATCAATAAATTTTTTGATAAGTCTTCCACCCATAGCAGTTTTGGTTTTGTCCAAAAGCCACAAAAGTGAACCTTTCTTTTGATTTAAAGAATTGCTTTGCACAAGCTCAAGATTTTTTCTTGCAATAATGTCAAGATGAACATATCTTGAATCTTCAACAATGCTTAACTTTTTAATGTTAGATATAAGTCTTTTTTGAGTCTCTCCAAAATATGACAAAACCGCGCCAACCGCAATTGTCATTTCGTTTTTATCTTGAAGTCCCAGTGCCTGCAAACTTGAAACATCAAATTGTTTTAAAACAATTGCCTTGCACTTTGACAAATCAAACAACTCATCTTTTTGCGAGAATGCTGGAACATAGCCAAGCTTAACAGCCGAAAGCGATTCTGATTCTTGCATAAATGAAAGATTGCACAAAACTTCAGCTGGCTTGACACGCGCCAAAACATCATCAAGAAGTTTTTTTCTTTCTTCTCCAGAAAGTTCTGTGGTTTCAATAAAACCTGTTGTCAAATCACTATAGCAAACCGCAATAGACTTTTTTGTTGCATAAACCGCCATCAAAAAATTGTTTTTCTTTGCGTCAAGCGAATCGCTGTCAAGCACAGTTCCTGGAGTTATAATTTGAACAATATCTCTTTCAACCAAGCCTTTTGAAGCTTTAGGATCTGTGAGTTGCTCGCAAATTGCAACTTTATGTCCGTTATTTATAAGTCTTGGAATATACGCATTCACCGCATGAAAAGGAATGCCGCACATAGGCGCTCTTTTTTCCAATCCGCAATCTCTGCCAGTAAGCGTCAACTCAAGCTCTCTTGAAACAAGTTCAGCGTCTTCAAAAAACATTTCATAAAAATCACCCAAACGATACAAAATGATTGTGTCTGGATACTTTTCTTTTAATTCTAAATATTGTTTCATCATTGGTGAAAGCATATTTTCACTTCCTATTTTTTAGATTTTTTATCATTGATACTTTTTGCTGTTTGTTTATTTTCTCTCAAAATCTTCAAACTCTTTTGATCCTTAGGTAAAATTGAAACATCAATTGGATAACTAAAGTTTTTAAGTTTAAAGCTTGAGCAATCGCTAACAATTTCACCATAAATAACAGACTTTTTAACGCTTGTAACTTTAACATCAACAAATTCACCAACAGCAGACTCTTCGCCTTTAAACGAAATTGTTTTGCCACTGTCAAGAGAACCATACAAAATATGTTTTTCTTTGTCATAGCTTTCAACCAAAACTTCATAAGTTCTGTTAAGCATCAAAGCGGTCTTTCTGTTAATGATTTCATTTTTAACATCCAAAAGTCTTGAAAGACGCTCTTTTTTAATCTTTTCATCAACCTGGTCAAGCATCTTTTCAGCAGGTGTTCCTTTTCTTTTTGAGTAAATAAAGCCAAAAATTTGCAAATACTCGGTTCTCTTCATAACATCCAAAGTCTTTTCAAAATCTTCTTCAGTTTCACCTGGGAAACCAACAATAATGTCTGTTGTAAGTTCTGCATCAGGAATTTTAGATTTAATTTCATCAACAAGGCTGTTGTATCTGTTTATGTCATAGTGACGATTCATTCTTTTAAGCATCTCATCACTTCCTGACTGAACTGGCAAATGAATTCCATGGCAAATGTGTTTGGATTTTGCAATCACATCAATCGCTTCGCTAGACAAATCTCTTGGATGCGATGTCATGAATCTGACGCGATATTTTCCATCAAAAGAATCAACATCATTCAAAAGTTTTGCAAAACTAACCTTGTTGCCGTTTTCGTCAAGCCCTTCATAAGAGTTTACATTCTGTCCTAAAAGTGTGATTTGTTTATATCCTTCTTTTAAAAGCCTTTCAACTTCATTCAAAATGTCTTTTTCAGGTCTTGAAACTTCGCGTCCACGAACATAAGGAACAATACAATATGTGCAGAAGTTGTTGCAACCATACATAATGTTGACCCATGCGTTAACACCACTGGTTCTTGCAATGTTCAAGTTATCACGAAGCGCAATCTTTTCATCATCAGTAATCTCACAAACTCTTTTACCCTTTGTTTTTCTTTCAATCAAAAATCTTTCAAACTCTGCAAGATTGTGTGTTCCGAAAACAATATCAACAAACGGAAATCTTTTCATAATGTCTTCAGCAGTTCCCTTTTGCTGGCTCATGCACCCACCAATAGCAATGATTGTTTCAGGCTTTGCAATCTTAATGTTTTTAAGTTCGCCAAGATTGCCAAAAATTTTCTGTTCCGCATTTTCGCGAATAGCACAAGTATTAAAAACAATAACATCAGCATCAACAGCGTTATCGCAAGCTTTATAGCCATTTTGTTCCAAAATTCCGGCAAGTTTTTCAGACTCATGAACATTCATTTGACAGCCAAAAGTTAAAATTAAATATTTTTTATCCATAGTAACTCCAATTATACAACTATAGTCCATATTATATATTAAATTAAAAACAATTTCAACAAAATTAAAAAAGTATGTTCAATTCTTGTGGTATAAAAATGGTTCATGTCGAAAATACTAAATTTGAGGCTTATTTTGATGAAAAAAGCAAAAAAAATATTTAAGGTATTATTCATCATAACAATTATATTTGTGAGCACCTTGATTGCGGGTTCTTTCACCTACTATCAAATCGTCACTCACGGAATTTCTCTTGACACAAACAAACTTAAGCTTTCCACAAGTGCAAATTCTCTTTGCATCTATGATTCAAATTTTAATGAAATCAAACCAACAAGCGCATCATACATCAAACTCAGCAAACTTTCATCAGACACCAAAAATGCTTTTATTTGTGCCGAAGATAAACGCTTTTACAAACACAAAGGCATCGACATTGTAAGAATTGGTGGCGCAATTGTGTCAAATGTTAAATCTCATTCATTTTCTCAAGGCGCTTCAACAATTTCCCAACAACTTGTAAAAAACACACAGCTTTCAAATGAAAAAACAATAAACCGAAAACTTAAAGAATTTAAACTCACAAGTGAGCTTGAAAAAAAATATTCAAAAGATGAAATCCTAGAGCTCTATCTCAACAACATCTATTTCGGCAATGGTTGTTATGGAGTCGAAAACGCATCTAAACACTATTTTAATAAATCCGCTTCCGCATTAACACTTTCCGAAAGTGCACTGCTTGCAGGCTCTATAAATGCACCAAGTGTTTATGACATTGAAAACAATCCAGACAAAGCAATAAAGCGCCGCGACCTAATTTTAGAACTGATGGAAAAATATGGCAAAATCACCAAAGAGCAAAAACAAAAAGCGCTGCAAGAAAAACCAAACTTAAAAATTAGCGACATATCAGGAAACTCCGCGCTATTTAAAAATATCATTTCAGAAGCTTGCTCAATTTTAAAAACAAGCGAATTTAACCTTAACAGTTCAAACTATAAAATCTACACCATGTTTAACAAAAAACTTTATAACGACACAAAAAAAATAATTGACTCATCAAATCTTGATGCAAATTTCGATGCAGAAATTGCAACAATTGTTTGCGACAATAAAACTCATTCAATTATCATGACAAATGGCAAATCAAAAATTTTAAACAATAAATGGCAACCAGGCTCAACAATAAAGCCAATTTTGGTTTTTGCCCCAGCAATTGAAAAAGGTCTAATCTCACCAGCCACGAAACTTTTAGACAACAAAATAAACATCAGTGGCTATTCTCCAGAAAACGCCGACAAAAAATATCATGGTTTCATTTCAGCAAAAACCGCACTCGCAAAATCTTACAACATTCCAGCAGTCAAAGTTTTAAATGAACTTGGTGTGGAAGAAGCAAAAAGTTTTGCAAAATCTCTCGGCATTGAATTTGAAAAATCTGACAACCACCTTGCTTTAGCTCTCGGCGGTTTTGAAAAAGGCATCTCGCCAAAATCAATTCTTGACGCCTACTCTGCTTTTGCCTGTGGCGGAAATTTTGAAAAATCGACTTATATCACAAAAATCACCAAAAACGGAAAAACGGTTTTTGAAAAACAAAATGCTGAAAAACAAGTCATGAGTGAAAGCACCGCTTTTCTGATAAACGATATGCTAACCGAATGTGTAAAAAACGGAACAGCAAAAAGACTTAACGACATCGGCTTCACAGTCGCATCAAAAACTGGCACAGTCGGCAAAGCAAACTCAAGCAAAAATTCAGTTGCCTATAATGTCGCCTATACACCCGAGCACACAATCATCACAATGATTTGCGGTGACAACTTGTCAGAAAGCGTGAACGGCGCAACCTACCCAACAATAATAAACAAAGAAATTTTGTCATCTCTTTACAAAACGAACAAACCAACAGAATTTAAAATTCCAACTTCTGTTAAGTCCATAAAATTAGATAAAAAATCTTATGACGAAAACAGTTTAGTCGAAACAGAAAACGACGACGGAATAAGCGCATTTTTTGCCAAATCAAATCTCCCAAAATCTAAAATCAAACCTTATGTATTAAGTGCAATAAACAGTCCAAATCACAAGCCAATTTTATGTTTCACGATAAACACAAATGCCGATTTTTTCCTAATTCGCACACATAAAAACAAGGAAGAAACAATTTTTTCTTCCTTGGAAAATAATGAAAATTTTATCAAATTTTGCGATAAAACGGCAAAAAACAATGAAATTTACACTTATAAATTGAAAATTTGCGATAAATCTAAAAATGAAGAATTTTATTCTAACGAGATAAAACTTAAAACATATTAGTGTTAATCAGCTTTAATTTCAACCACTTCAACACTGTCCATTGCTCTATCCAAAATTGCATCAAAATCAATTTTTTCTTGCTCCTTTAACACCTTATAAAGTTGTGGTCTAACCACTGGACTGTCTGGCAAAAATACGGTGCAACAATCTTCAAATGGTTTGATTGAAGTTTCAAATGTTCCAATCTTTTTCGCAATATCAATTGTCTCGCATTTGTCAAAAGCAACAAGTGGTCTAATGATTGGAGTAGATTTAACAACTTCAGAAACAACTGTCATGCTCTCAATTGTTTGGCTTGCAACTTGCCCTAAACTTTCACCAGTAATTATCATTTTCTTGCCATATTTTTTAGCAAGCCTTTCAGCAATAGTGAACATTCCCCTACGAAGAAGCGTAATCATATATGAGTCATCACAGCTTGCATGAATTTGCTCTTGAAGTTCGGTCATTGAAACCATATAAATTGTCATATCACCAGTAAAACCAGTTAAAATTTTTGCAAGTTCTTCAACCTTTTCTCTAGCAAAATTTGATGTATAAGGATAGCTGTGGAAATGCACAGCAGAAATTTTTACACCGCGTTTTGCCATCATGTAAACAGCAACAGGGCTATCAATTCCACCAGACAAAAGAACAAGCCCAGAACCTGAAGTTCCAACAGGCATACCACCAACACCCATATATGATTTTTCAAACATAAATGTCTTGTCATTTTCTCTCAAATCAATATTCAAAACATACTGTGGATTATTGATATCAACCTTTAAATTGTGGTTACTTTCCAAAATTTTTCCACCAATTTCTCTTGAAATTTCCATGGAATTAAGCTCAAATTTTTTATCTGCTCTATTTGTTGAAACCTTAAATGATCCTGATAAACCAGACATAATTTGAACTGCATTATTTGAAATATTCTCAAGTGAAGTATCAAAATAAATCGCTGGTGAAAATGAAAATATACCTGCAATCTTTAAAAGCCTATCAATAATTTCTGTTTCATCATCTTCATTATAATTTTGAACAATAAATCTGCCGGGAACTTTCACAACTTCAGCATTCACACTATCAAGTGATTTTCTAATATTATTAAGCAGGGCTTTTTCAAAAAATCCCCTGTTTTTTCCTTTCAAAAATATTTCACCAAATCTAATAAGTATTACTCTTTCCATTTTTAACCCTTTGTAACCTTTATATTTTTTTCAAATCTTAAAACATTTTTAACAATAGAATCAGCAACATAATTTTCATCAAAATCGTCGTAAGCTGAAAAACTAATTCTCACACTTCCAACAACTTCATCAGCAGTTTTTCCCATTGCTTCCAAAGTTCTGTTTCCTGCTTTTTTTGAAGAACAAGCAGAACCAGTAGAAACCAAAATTCCATCATCTTCCAAAGCATGAATCAAAACTTCACCTTTTATTCCTTTAAACAAAATTGACAAAATATATGGCGATTGATTTTTACATTCATTTATAGAAAAATCGCAAGAAATTTCACTTTTTTGCAATAAATCAATCAAATTTCGTCTTTTTTGGAGAACTTTTGCGTTATTTTGTTCAATTTCACAAATTGCTTTTTTAGCTGAATATGCTAATGCAAGAGCACCAAACACATTTTCAGTTGATGAACGGAGACCTGTTTCTTGACCACCGCCAACAAGCAAAGGATCAACAAAAATTCCATTTTTAATCCAGAGCCCAGCAACGCCTTTTGGGGCATAAATCTTATGCGCCGAGATTGTATACAAATCAACACCAAGATTATTTAGGTTAACTTTTATTTTTCCAAATGCCTGAACACCATCACTATGAAACACAACTTTTGGATTAACACTTTTTGCAAATTCACAAAGTTTTTTAACATCATTTATTGCACCAGTTTCGTTTGAAACATGAATGACAGAAACAAGAGCAACTTCATTTGTCATAAGTTTTTTAAACTCATCAAAGTCAACTTGCCCCACAGTGTTAAGTGGCAAATCTTTAACAATAATTCCCTTTTGTTCAAGTCTGTGAGCTGCTTGAAAAACTGCTGGATGTTCTGATTTTGAAACCAAAACAACTTGCCCCTTTCTTAAATGCACACCATCAAAAACAGTGTTGTTTGATTCCGTTGCACTTGATGTAAAAAGCAATCTCCCATTTTTTCCACCCAGCAAATTTGTTATCACCTGTCTTGCTTCTTCAAACTTTTTTCTAACAGCAATAGCTTGTCTGTATGCAGCACTTGGATTATAAAAATCACTAACGCATTCTTTATAAATTTCAATGCTTTCTTCAAATGGTTTAGTGGTTGCAGCATTATCTAAATAATATATTTTTTCCATAAAGATATTATGTAACAATTTAACACTTTTGTCAAGAACAAACAATCTCACAAAACTGCTTTTGCCAACCAAAATCTAATTCAGTAGTTAAAACAAAAAGGATAACAAAAATATTATCCTTTTTATATTTCATATCTCATTAAAAAAAATAAATCATCTTGATTATTCTATAGTAGTATCAACCTAAACTATTCGGCAAAAATATTACTTAATAATAAAACTAAAATTAACATATTGCTTAATAAAATCTATTTCGAAATTTAATAAGCTATGAACTAAACTTTGTTGGAACAAGATTCAACATTTCCGTCAAGTTTCCAGAATTCAAATAAACATCTGGTATTTTTCCAATAATCAAAGTTTCACACAAAAGAACTTCTGATTCACTTGACACTTGCAATTTTCTAAACGGAAACACAACATAAATTTTTAATGATATTATTAAATACAATTTATGATATGTTTGGTTAATTCCAGCAGACTCAAAGTTAGAAGAAAATGAACATAGCACTTCACCAAACGGAGAAATATCAAACGCAAGTTTTGGGCCAACACCCGACAAAATTGAAATACCAGTAAACGAACCAATAGCAATTTTAATTGGCCATTTTGCAAACTCCAAAAAGTTTGACATAACAACCTTACTCATACTTTTCGACAGCAAGTTAATTCTCACAGAATTCGCTTCAATGTATGAAACATTATCATTTTTATCTTTAACAATATTCACCAAATCGCCATAACTAATATTTTGATTCATCGTGTCAGCAATGGCATAGTTGATTGATTTTGTCGCATAACTTTTAATTTGAGATTCAGTATTTCTAATAACAATTGGCACAGCCAAGTATCTGCAATACAAAAATCCTATTATAAAAACAAATAGAAAAAACGCAAATAATTTATTTTTTATCCGAAATTTTGATAAATTTATGGCATTTATTCGACTTTTTCTATTTTTATTTTTCATAATAAATTATATGAAAATTTATAATCAAATATTACATCAGCTCTTTTTTGACTTCGAAGAAACAAAGAATGAAACCATATAAGCTAACCCAATTGAAACTGCAACACCAGCTGAAGTCGCCATCAATCCACCACCAATAGCACCAAACAAACCATTTGTTTTAGCACCTTCAATTGCACCACGCGCAAGTGAATTTCCAAAACCCGTTATCGGCAAAGTCGCTCCAGCACCAGCCCATTCAACAATATAATTATAAATTCCAAATCCACCAAGAACCGCACCAATCATCAAAAATAAAACAAGAATTCTTGCCGGTGTGATTTTAGTTTTTATTTCAATAAGTTCACCAATCATGCAAATTATTCCACCAACCAAAAATACTTTCGCATACATAAACAATGTTTCAAACATAAATTATCTCCCATCATTTTAACTTCTCTTTTCTTTAGCTAAAATCAATATAAATCAAAAAAACTAAACTCTTGTAAATTCGATCAAATGCGCCACCGCAGGAATTGGGTCACCCTGCTGATTAGTTATAGTGCTCATCAGCGCACCCGTTGCAATCATTAAAACTTTTTTAAAAGTCCCTTCTTTCATTTTCTTTAATATGTAACCAGAAAGAACCGCCGCTGAACAGCCCGCACCACTTCCACCTTGATAAGACTCTTCATCAAACGAATATATCGAGTGTCCACAATCCATATATTCTTTTGCTAATGGAAAACCATTTTTCTCCATCATATCACGAAGAATATCAGAACCAAGTTTTCCCAAATCACCTGACGCAATCAAGTCATAATCTTGCGGCTTGGTTTTAGTTTCATTAAAAAAATTACAAAGCGTATCACAAGCCGCAGGCGCCATCGCTGCACCCATATTCGCAATATCCAAAACACCATAATCTTGAACTCTTCCGAAACAAACTTTTGTGATTTGTATATCTGTTTTTTTATTCGAAATAACAAAAGCCCCACCAGCTGTCACCGTCCATTGCGAATAGCACTGCCTTTGATTTCCAAATTCAAGCGGATAGCGATATTGTCTTTCCGCTGAAGAAAAATGACTTATAGCAGAACATAAAACATTTTTAAAACCACCACTTTCAACAAGCGCTGCACCAATACCCAAACTCGCAGTAAGTGTCGAACAAGCAGAATAAACACCAACAAAAGGTATTTGAAATTTTTCAGCAATATAGTTGGTTGAAACAAGTTGATTCATCAAATCACCACCAAGAAAAACACTAACATCTTCATTTGTTATCTTCGAATTTTTAATAGCAAGTTCACACACTTTTCCAAGCATTTTTCTCTCACCTTTTTCAAATGTTTTTTCACCCATTTTATCATCCGAGACCGAGTCAGAAAAATATTTTGAAAACACACCCTGTTTTTCTTTTTCGCCAACAAGTTCAGCATTTCCAATTATGCCACAATCGCCTTCAAGTTCATAGACAAATTTTTTTATAACCTTCATACCATCTCCTAAAAAATTGAAATCAACATATAAATTAAACCAACAATAATTGAATAGCCAACACCATTTACAAGAACCGGACCTGCAACATAAAACATCTTTGCACCAACACCAAAGATTAAACCTTCATTTTTAAATTCAATCGCACATGATGCAATACTATTAGCAAAACCAGAAATCGGAATAAAAGTTCCAGCGCCACCAAATTTCGCAATCCTATCAAAAACACCAATTGCTGTCAATATTATCGTTATGGTAATAACTATAATATTTATCCATGCACCCACTCTCAAAATATCCATGTTAGGATTGTATGATTTGATGATATCACCAAACATTTGACCCATACAACAAATCATTCCACCAACAATAAACGCATGAAAAAGCGAATTAAACCATCCTGTTTTTGGCGTTTGTTTTTCAACATATTCAAGATATTCTTCATTCCTTTTTAACTTATTTTCAACCATAAAAATCTCCCAAAAAGCGCAATTTTACTTAAATATTTCCGTAAAAGCATAAATTTTATTCAATTTATAAATATTTTCTTTTAAATTACAAAAAATAAGTTTAGATAAATTTGGAGGAAATATGAAAAATAAATTTAAAAAAATTATGGCAACAACACTGCTTTCAGCAACCGCAATTTCAGCTATTGGCTGCGCCACAACAAACACAAAAATAGCACAAAAAATCAATAATGGTGTAAATGACTTTGTTTCAAGCATCAATAAACTTGACTATGTTGACACAAACAAAACCAATTCAAATCTTGGAAAAATTGTTTCAGCAGTCAATGATGCAAATTTTATTTCAAAAACAATTTCAAACACAAACATTGAAAACACAATCACAAGACCATCAGAGAGAACTGATAATTTTAAACTATATGTTCTATCGGACTCGCCTTACATTTCACTCACAAGTGATGACAATAGCATGAGTTTATCTGTTCAATTTTCAACCCAAAAAATTGAAAATACATCAGATGATATCAGCGAAAAAATCAATAAACTAATTTTAAAGCGTGCTATTCTTATGGTTTATGTCAATGAAATTTACAGCGGAAATGTAAACCTTACAGATGAAAACAGAAAAGCTATCAACGCCTATGTTAATGTAATCAAAGAAAACGCATCATTCTTAAATGGCAATCGTGGCATGGTTAAAAACCAACTCGGTATTGCAAGTGACTTAATCAATAATCAAAGCAATGATGATATTGTAAACTATTACATAATTAAATCTGGAGAAGCTCTTGAAATTCGCTCAAATAAAATAGACTCAACCATTTCAGCAATTGAGTCTATCATCACTATTCTAGAACAAAACCTAACATCTTCTTCATGTTATTATCAAAACAGCTTAACTAATGCTTATGATAATATGCTATCAAATCTTAAAAACTCATCAAATGCAAACAATGAAAACACAAAACTAGCAAAAGAGATTGCAGAATCAATCAATTTAATAAATGAAAATACATCAACAGATTTGGATAAAAAACCTGTGGTTGACAACGACACGACAAATTCAATCAGCAATAACAGCACTAAAACTAGCCAAAATAATTTAGTAAATCAAAATAGCATTATTACACCAAATCCAAATAACACAATAAACCAAAACATTTCAAATAGATATTATCCAAGAAATCAAATTTCTAACCAAACAAATAATATGTCAAACAATACAACAAGTAATACAATAAATAATTCAACAGTTAGAAACAATGATCAAAAAGAATATGTTACTCTTGAAGAAAAAACGCAAAATCGACCAGTTATTGTTGAAAATCAGCAAAGAAATAGCGAATATTTAAGAAATATTGATTCAGATAAAAATTTAACACCAAGCCAAAGAGCAAGATTAAATCGAATTAGAAACAGAAACAGAGCTAGAAACAATCAAACAAATCAATCAAGCACAATCTCACAAAATAATCAAGTTAACACTAACTCTATCAATCCAACAATGAATCAAGAACCCGTTTCACCTATTCCACTTCATGATAACAACAAAACAATTAGAGCCGAAAGAACTCCAGAAAGGGTTACTTCAAATCAAGCAATAACACAAACATCTGTTAGTCAAAACGATAATAACAGAGCCACTAGAGTTCCATATAAAATTACATCAACAAGCTTTAACTAAAACTTGAAAATAAACAACAAACATTATTTATATAAAACGCTTAAATAAAAAAAGACATTACAAATTAAGTAATGTCTTTTATGCTTGAAACAAAATCTTTTGTTTTATCAAGTTGCACTTCAAATGATCCATAACGAATAACAATTCTAGATTCAGCCGTTGTGCCATTTGTAACTACGTAGCCATCGTTTTTATATGCACATCTAACCCCGTCAACAGTTACTGATATGCTTTGTGAAAAGTCAACAAGTTCTGTTCCGTAATCGCCATATTCCATAAATATTTTTAAGCAGTCTTTTGTTATTAAGCCATTCACTCCAAGTTTATATAAACCACTTGTGTATATTGCGCTAATGCCAGTCTCAACTTTTTTAACAACAGTTACAACATAGTCAACATTAAAACCTTCATAAGAGAAAACCAGGTTTGCCGTTCCATTATTAGCAAAAACAATTTCTTCGTTCAACTCCCCAGTCTTTTCAATTTTACCAGTTGTCAAATCGTTATTAAAATATTTGCTTTCGAGTTTTACCTTTTTTACCGTTCCATCTGAATATTCAGCCAAGAAATAAAGACCTGTGTAATCAAACTTTTCATTCACATAATATGAACGCTCGTTCTGATTTAATGTTACTGCTTTAAGATAAACAGGGATTTCTCTTGTGAAATAAAATCCAAGAAAAGCGCCAACAGCCACAACAATAACCATTGAAGTAATTATCAAAAATTTCTTTAGTTTTGGAGAATGTTTTTTCTGAATCCTAACTTTTTTGATATTTTTCATGTGCATCAAATCATATTCTTCCAAATACTGACCGATGTATGTGTAATCAAAATCATCAATTGTGAGCGTTATTTCATCTTTTTTACCCTTATCTTTGCCACCGTAAAGTGCTTTTAAAGAGTCATAATCTTGTTGTGATTGCCCATCAACATTTTCTGCTGAACCATAATCATAATCATCATTGAAGTTTTCATCAACAATCTCAATGTTAGAACTCTGCAAAATTTTTGAAATTTTGCTTTTTACATTATTGAGTTTTTCAAGTTTCGCTTTCTGTTTTTCAGTCAAGCGATCTTCAGGGGTTTCTTTGCCAAGAAAATCATCAACGTTACTAGCTGCATTTTCATCAGGCTGAATTATTTCTTCAGCTGAACTATCAGAAGATTTATCATTTTTGCTATCAAAAACTTTTTCTACTTTTGGTTCTTTTTTCTTTTTAGCCATTCTTACCCCCTTATACATTTTTACACATTATCATTATATCAAACCCAAAAAAATAGGTCAAATAATAATCAATATATACAAAAAAAATCTCTAGGAAACCCCTAGAGACTTTTTTAGTTATTTTTTCTAATGACCGCAAAAATAATATTCTTATTATTTTCAACTGAAAGTGACTTACCTTTGCTTGACCTTGTGTCTTCAGCAATAGATTTAACCGAAATTGCTGAATATTCTTCAAATTCTGTTTGAATGACAACATCATCTTCTTCGCCAAACACACCAGAACATACAACTTTTGTTCCACTTGAATTGTCGCCTTTCAAATCAAAGACTTTGACACCTTTTCTATATCTTGCCATAACATCAATTTCTGAAGTATTGATTTGTTTTGCATAAGCTTTGTTTGAAACGAGACACACATTTTGACCAGCAACAACTTGATTTGCTGAAACGACCAAGTCATCATCACCAAGTGCAATACCCTTAACACCGCCAGAGATCCTTCCCTGAACAGGAATATCCGATTTGTCAGCATTTAAACCAATACCATTTTGAGTAATAAACAAAATTGTTGTGTCAGGCTTGTCAATCTCAACAGAAATAAGCTCATCCGTATCTTTAAGTTTAATTGCTTGATATGAAGCTTTAGCCAAAGAATATTCTGAAAGTGCTGTCTTTTTAACCATACCTTCTTTTGTAAAGAACAAAAGATTTGTTGTTGTGTCTTCTGGATTCTCTTGAATAATAGCAACAGGTTTTTCATTTGGTTTTTCACCACGAACAAGTTTTGCAAATTCAACACCTTTTTCTTTCCATTTTGAAAGTGCCAAACCATTTGCATCAACTTTAAACACATTACCAATATTGGTGAAAACCAAAATATTGCTGTTTGAATTAGTTTTCAAAAGCTCTGTGTGTGCTTCAGCCAGCCTTGACTTGTCTGTCCAAACTTTGCTTGAGCCAGAAACTGTTGATGGAAGCATTGCTTTGATAAATCCATTTGCAGAAAGTGAAACCACAATGTGTTGATTTGATTTTTGCGACAACGAGTCAGTGTCGGCAACCTCGAAATTATCAACATTATCAATAACAATACTCTTTCTTGGATTTTTATATTTCTTTTTAATTTCAAGCATTTCAGATTTGATAATATCAAATTGAAGCTGTCTTGAATTGATGATTGCAGTAAGCCTTGCGATAAGCTCTTGAACTTCTTTTAATTCTTGTTCAAGTTTGTAAATTTCAAGAGATGTGAGTCTTGCAAGACGCATATCAAGAATAGCTTGAGCTTGTCTGTCAGAAAGATCAAATCTTTCCATAAGTCTGCGTTTAGCTTCGCTGGTGTCTTCTGAAGTTTTTATAATCTTAACAACTTCATCAATGTTTCGAACCGCAACAATAAGTCCAAGCAAAATATGTTCTCTTTCTTTTGCAATGTCAAGTTCAAATTTAGTTCTTCTGTAAATAACATCTCTTTGATAATTGATGTAATATGACATTATGTCCAAAATACCCATGAGTTGTGGTCTGCCGTCAGCAATTGCAACCATGTTTATACCATAAGAAATTTGCATGTCTGTTTCTTTGAATAATATATCAAGGACCTTGTTTACATCTGAATCTTTCTTCAAGCGAACAACAGCACGCATACCAGATCTGTCTGATTCATCTAAAATTTCTGTAATACATGACAAGTCATATTTTTTGCTATCACGAACTTCCAAGATTCTTTGCAAAAGCCTTGCTTTGTTTACTTGATATGGAAGCTCTGTTATAACAATGTTTTGTTTTTCACCTGGTTTCCCTTCAATATGAACTTTTGCTCTAATAATAATCTTGCCTTTTCCTGTTTCATAAGCATTTTTAAGTTCATCACCACCAATAATATAACCACCTGTTGGAAAATCTGGGCCAGGAATAATTTTCATCATTTCATCAAGTGTAATATCACGATTATCAATCATCGCAACCGCACCTGAAATAACTTCACCAAGATTGTGTGTTGGAATGTTTGTTGCAAGTCCAATAGCAATACCATTGGCGCCATTTACCAAAATATTAGGAAAACGACAAGGAAGAGTTACTGGTTCTTGAAGTGTGTCATCAAAGTTTAGAGTCCAGTCAACTGTGTTTTTATCAAGATCTTTTAAAACTTCAAGCGCAAGTGGAGCCATTCTGGCTTCTGTGTAACGCATAGCAGCTGCGCCATCGCCATCAACTGAACCATAGTTTCCATGTCCATCAACCAAAACTTCACGCATGTTAAAGTCTTGAGCCATACGAACCATTGCATCATAAACTGATGTGTCACCATGTGGGTGGAATTTACCCAAACATTCACCGACAATTCTCGCACTTTTTTTGTAGTCTTTGTCAGGTGTGATGTCGAGTTCATGAAGAGTATATAAAATTCTTCTTTGAACAGGTTTTAATCCATCTTCAACCCTTGGAAGAGCTCTCTCCAAAATGACATGCTCTGAATATGGAATCATTGATTCGCTCATAACAACATCAATATCTTTTTGAATAACACTTTTTCCAAAGCCAGAACCATCAATAACATTTGCTTCATCTTCTGCTTCCGCTTCAACATTTTCGATAGGAATTTCTGGTGTTTTGATTTCTTCTTCGTCGCTCATTTTTTATCGCTCCTTATTTTTTCTTTGTAATAAATTCTGAAAGTGAATCTACTCTTGAAAAGTTTGCATGTTCTGCAATGTAGTCTTTTCTATTTTCAACATTATCACCCATCCAAGTAGATATGATTTTTTCAGCTTCAGCAGCATCTTCAATCGTAACCTGAATAAGAGTTCTTTGTGTTGGATCCATGGTTGTATCCCACAACTGGTCTTTATCCATTTCACCAAGACCTTTATATCTTTGAAGTTTGTAACCTTTTCCCACTCTCTTTATTGCTTCAGGAAGTTCTGCATCTGAATAAACATATTCAATCTTATCCTTTTTAGAAATTCTGTAAAGTGGTGGAAGTCCAATAAATACATGTCCGTTTGTGATAAGTTTTTTCATGTATCTAAAGAAGAATGTCAAGAGAATGCTTCTAATATGGAAACCATCTTGGTCAGCATCTGCCAAGATGATAACTTTGTTATATTTGATTGCATCAACATCAAATTCTTCACCAATTCCTGCACCAAGTGCTGAAATCAAAGTTCTGAATTCTTCATTCATCAAAACTTGATCAATGCGTTTCTTTTCAACATTTAGTGGTTTTCCCCTAAGTGGCAAAATTGCTTGGAAATGTCTATCACGAGCTTGCTTACAACTTCCGCCAGCCGAATCACCTTCAACAATGAAAATTTCATTATTCACATAGTTTTTACCAGTGCAAGAAGCAAGTTTTCCAATGAGAGTTGAGTTTTCAATTGAGTTTTTCTGTCTTGCAATTTCCTTTGCTTTCCTTGATGCTTCACGAACTTTTGCAGCCCCCATAGCTTTTTCAAGAACGCTTGTCAAAATCTTGCTTGTCTTTTTATTTGAAAAATATTCTGTAAGACCATTTATAACAACGCTTTCAACAGCTGGTCTTGCTTGCGGATTTCCAAGTTTTGTTTTTGTCTGTCCTTCAAACTCAACAGTTTTCATTTTAACAAGCATAACAGTTGTCAAACCTTCTCTAAAGTCGTCGCCAACCAAAAGATCTGCATTTTTATTTTTCGCAATATTTTTTGTTGCAAGGTCTGACAAAACCTTTGTTAATCCACTTCTGAAACCAATTTCATGAGTTCCGCCGTCTGGTGTTTGAATGTTGTTTACATACGAGAAAGTATTTTCAGTGTAACCGTCCGTATGTTGCATAGCAATTTCAACTTTAATTCCATCACACTCGCCCGAAATATAAATTGGATCTGGATACAACACATTTTTCGAAGCATTGATATATTTAACAAAATCAATAACACCGCCTTCATATTTAAAGCAGTATGATTTTGAATCAGAGCTGTTTTCAGCTTCAACAATAAAATCAATTTCAAGACCTTTGTTTAGGAAAGCAACTTCTTCCAAATGTTCTTTGATTGTATCTTTATTAAATGCGATTGACTCAAAAATTCGATCATCAGGCATAAATGTAACTTTTGTTCCAGAAGCAACACTCACACCAACTTCTTTCAAAGGATACTTTGGCACACCACCTTTAATTTTGCCATGGCTATCTTCCTTGCTTTCATATTCTTGTATATATTTTTTGCCGTCACGACAAATCTCAAGTTTAAGCCAACGAGAAAGTGCATTTACAACTGAAGCACCAACACCATGCAAGCCACCAGAAAAAGCATAGTTGTCATTATTAAATTTTCCGCCCGCATGAAGTTCTGTAAAAACAACTTCAGCAGCTGAAACTTTCTTCACTGGATGCATCGCAACAGGAATACCCCTTCCGTTATCTTCAACAGAAATTGAACCATCTTTGTTTAAAATAACGATAATTCTGTCGCAATATCCGTTTGCAGCTTCATCAACAGCATTGTCAACAATTTCCCAAACCAAGTGGTGAAGACCTTTTATGCCAGTCGTTCCAATATACATACCAGGTCTTAAACGCACCGCATCAAGACCTTCCAAAATTTGAATATCTTTTGCATCATACGATTTTTTCGATGCACTTTTCTTTAATTCAGAGCTATCAGTTTTAACTTTGCTTTCAGTCATCATACTTCTCCTTTTTTATCTAACATGTCAATTATAACAACAAAAATTAAATTTTTGCAAACAAAAAATCAGCAAAAACCATTATAATGTTTGATTTTTTGCAATTTCACACCAAAAAAAACAGGCTTTTTCAAAAAAACCTGTCTTTTATTAAAAATTTAAAATTAGCACTTTATAAATCAGTTTTATAAACTCATAAAGCATTATAATTTCAATTGATAAGTTCTATTCACCAGCAGATCTTTCAACTGACTCCATTTCCAAACCTGTTTGCGCCTGCTTATTTTTCAAATTAAGAGCAATTTCAATAGCTCGTCTTTCTTGTTCTGGGTCAAGCATTCCCCTTTGATTTAAACTAGAGATGTACTCAAGTCTTTCTTCAATCATTTTATTTGTTGAATTCTTTGAAATAAGTGGCTTGATTGCTTCGTATTCATTTTGAATAGATGCAATTTGCGAAATACTGTCTAGCACTTTGCTTTGGTATCTTTTATAGCTATCAATAGATTTTTCAATATATGCTTGCATTGTTTTGTCTGTGTTCATTTCCTGCATAAATTTAATCGCCGTAAGCTCACCATATCTAGCGCTTCTTTCGTTAGGATTAACTCTATAACATATTTCTTGCAGTTTTATCACAAACGCATAAACTTCTGGGTTTTCATCTGAAGCACTTTGAATGCCTTTTCTCATATCGCCAACAAGATTATCGGTAAGTCCATAGCCTTTTGCTCCAACGGTTTTACCTTCGCGTTTGTTGCTTGTTGAATCAATTGCGTGCGTAAGTTCGTGCGAAAGTGTCATGATAACTTCAGCAGGATTGTTCATTCTTTTTACTTCTTGAAGGTTTATATTAACAACTTGGTTCATACCACCATAGTCCAAATATTCACCCATTGAACCTTGATTATTAAATGTGATTTTTACTTCATTTTCACTAACGCCATTTGTTGCCAAAACAACTCGCGCATACTTTTCACAAAATGCTCTAACCTTTGCATCGTCTTGGTTTTTAACCGCATTAAATTCATCTTTGCTTATCGCACTCAAAAGAGCCGTTGATTGTTGATCATAACCTTGTTTAACAAGTTTTCCATAACGCTCAACAAGTAGGTCTGAACCATTTGGATTTTCAAACAACTCTTCTGGTTGAATTCCATTTTGCACAAAGTTTTCTTCAATCTGTTTTGCACAAGCAGTGCTATCAACTTCACTGACACCCAAAATTTTATAAATGATTTTTTTAATAAAATCTAAAATTGGGTGCTTTGGCTCAACATAATTACCATCACGGTCAAAGTTCGCATCATTAACCATTGGCTGACCGTCTTCAAGTTCTGCTTCTTTACCGAACTTGAAAGTTTTGTCACCAGAAAGAGCTTCTCTTTTCTTCAAAAGCCCATCATACATGGTTTTATATGCAACCGCATAAACAACATCTGGCGAATAAGTGCAAAGTTTTGAAAGATTGAAATTTATCGCAACTTCAAGATTTTGTTTTTCGCCTTCACCAGAAAAATTGAAATTCATAGCATTAACAACATCATCTGAAAGACTTTTGTTGTCGCTTGATGTGATTTTAAAACTTATCTCCGAATTATCAAAAAGCGTAGCAGCTTTCTTTTGAACATCTTTTTGTGCTTGATTTATAATGTTCATTGCAGCCTTAACTTTTGCATGGTTCTTCAAATCATCTTTCGAAAATCCACCAGCTGGAACATTCCCCGAATTATTATATTCTTCATTAAGTTTTTTCAAACCTTCATTTGTTTGTGCCATATTATTTCTCCTAATTCAATTATATAATATAAAAATTTTAATGTCAATTTTAACGCACAATACTTTGCCGTTTGCAAAAGTTAAATTTTAAGGACTAAAACACGCATAACTAACATAAAATAATAGTATGAATAATGAAACAATTGTTTTAACAGGTGGCGGCACAGCTGGACATGTTTGCCCTAACATAAACCTAGCAAAAGAGTTAAAAAAATACTTTGATAAAATAGTTTATATTGGAACTGAAACTGGCATCGAAAAAAAGTTAATTCAAAGCCAAACTGATTTTGAATACAAATCAATTTCAGCCGTCAAGTTTGCAAGGAAAAACATTTTTAAAAATATCTTGCTTCCGTTCAAACTTTCAAAATCAATTTGTGAAGCAAAGAAAATTTTGAAAGAAACAAAACCAAGCATAGTTTTTTCTAAAGGCGGATATGTAAGTTTGCCAGTCGTGATTGCAGCAAGCAAACTAAAAATTCCAGTTGTCAGTCACGAGAGTGATATTTCAATGGGGCTTGCAAACAAAGTCGCAACAAAATATGCCACAAAAATTTGCACCAATTTTGAAGTGACCGCAGAAAAAAATAAAAACAAATTCATCTGCACCGGAATGCCACTTCCAAAATCTGAAATGACAAAATCTCAAGCCAAAGAAAAACTGAAAATCAAAACCGACAAACCTATCCTTTTAATCACTGGTGGAAGTTTGGGCGCTAAAGCAATCAACGATTTTATTTTTAAAAATGTAAAACATTTAACAAAAAAATATTATGTTATTCATCTGGTTGGCAGGAACAATTTAAACAAAAACATTAAAGATAAAGACTACAAGCAAATTGAATTTTCAAACGATATGTGGACACTTTTCAAAGTCACTGACATTGCAATTTCAAGAGCAGGTGCAAACACAATCATGGAACTTTTATCAAACGAAATCCCAACAATATTCATTCCGCTTCCAAAAGGAATTTCTCGTGGCGACCAAATTGACAATGCAAAATATTTGCAAAATCTGGGCGTCTGCAGAGTGATTTTTCAAGATGAACTTTCTTCAGAAAAACTGCAAAATGAGTTAAATTTTATCGAAAAACAGGCAAAAGACATCATTTTAGCGATAAAAAAACAAAATTTCACTGACGGCACACAAAGAATTATTGATGTAATTAACGAGTGCAAAACCAAAAAATAATCTGCCAAAATAAAACAAAAAAATGGACTGAAACAAGAAATTAAAATTCTTATTTCAGTCCGTTTTTATTTTTATAAAATTTATGAAATATCAATGTTATCATAGGTTTCATCAAGCCCACAAACCATTGAAACAGGAAGAACGAACAGCATTCCCCTTGCTTCAGATTTAAAGTCAACAACACTATAAATTGACTTAATAACAGGCACAACAAGTTCAGATTTAACAATCATCATAACAACCGAACTTTCAGGATCAACACTAAAACCGAAAAATCTTTTTCTAACCTTCTCAACAGCTTTGGCTTGCATAACAATAGCACCAGAATGTCCTTCAAGTTTTGCAGCTTCCAAAACTTCACCTTCATAGCCACGCTTGACTGATGTAAACACAAGTTTATAATCGCCTTCTGAAAAAATGTCATCTTCTTCAAAAACATTATCAATCAATTTTTCCATACTCTCTCCTTATTCAACAAATGGTCCTTTAGCACCCATGTAACCAAGAACATCAACAACAAATGCTTTACCATTACCCCTTTTATTTATCTCAAAAGTTCTGCACAAGTTTAGCATCAAAATATCAACAATCTCAACTTGACACATTGAAACAACAAAATAGAAATCTTTTTTATAGCCATCTACAATATTATCAAAAGAGTTTTTTGATATCCCAGAACATGGAATTGCCGAAACAACTCGTCCGCCGTTATTGACAATAAACTCAAACAAATCATCAAGCTTATTTTCTCTTATCACAACACAAAACATTGAAAGTTCACCAATTTGTGTTGGATGAAATCGTTGCGGAACAATAACATATTTTTTAGAATTTTTATTTTTCATTTTTATTCTTCCTGCTTAAATTTTTATATTCGTTTTCAAGATTTTGAATGTTTGAATACATCTCAACAGTATATGAAACTTTGAGCGCTCTCTTTCTATCTTGCATTTCTTTTTTATTTAGTTCTAACTTATATACAAAACCCAAAAGTTGAAGCACAATGATTGGTGAAACCGAAACAATACCAATAATTCCAAAACCAGACAGAGCATTCGCTTTTGATGAAGCAAATTGAATCATGATTGGAAGCAAAAATGCAGATGTCATTGGACCAGACGCAACACCGCCCGAGTCAAACGCAAGACCAGTGAACAATGATGGCACAAAGAACATTAACGCAAGAGCTATCAAATATCCAACCAAAACAACATAGAAGAAATTGATTTGATAAACAATCTTTAAAACTGCAACCAAGATTGCAAGTGCCATTGAAATTGCGATTGAAATCAAAACAACCACACTTGAAATATTGCCCTTTGTTGCACCTTGAACTTGTCTTGCAAGCACAACAACTGAAGGTTCTGAAAAAGTAATAACAAATCCAATTAAAACACAAAATAGACCAACGGTAGGCGTTGACAGAGTTTCAATGAACATTCCAATTGCTGTACCCATCTCTGAAATTCCAAAGTCAATGCTAAACAAAAACAAATAAAGTCCAACAAATGTAACACTCAATCCCAATAAAAGCGAAAGTTTTTTTCCAATAGGAAGTTTAATTAACAATATATCATAAACAAAAAATATCAATGTTAGTGGCACAATTGCAAGTGTTGTCTGTTTTAACACCGACAAAAATATTGAAATGTTTGCCGCAGAAACTTCATTTGCTCCACCAGATGTTTTATTTAAGAATATAAACGCTAAAAGTGATGAAATAATTGGTCCAAGTGAAGCGATACCAACCATACCAAACACTTCTTTATTGTCGTTTTTAGACATTTTGTTTGACACACCTGATGAAATTGCAAGCAAGAAAGGTGCAGTAATGATTCCAGTTGTCGCACCACCTGCATCAAACGCAAGTGCAATATAGTCACTTGGCACTTGTGTGCAAAGCAAGAATATAACAGCAAAGATAAATAAGTAAACAAACTTAATGTCGATATTTTTGATAATTCTAATAACACCAAATGCAATTGCAATGCCAACACCAGCACCTATCAAAAACACCAAAACATTTTTTGAAATATTCACACCATTGCTAACAACTTGTCCGCTAAAAACAGAAACATCAGGTTCAGCAATTGTTGCAAAAGTTCCAAACGCGATAGCAAAAATAATAAATACAACAAGTCTTGACGCCTTGTTTACAGATTGCACCATCAAATCACCCATTGGCATGATGGTTGAATCAATGCCAAACAGCAAAAGTGCTTCACCAAAACTAGCAATCACAACAGCCACTAAAAATTTTACAAGGACTTCTCTATCAAATTTATAAAAGAAAAAATGCACAAAAAGCACTATTACCACAATCGGTAATAATGCTAAAAAAGTTTCTTTAACTCTTTTTAAAAATTTCATCTAGCGCCCCAAAATCTAATCAAAATTTATTCCGCCAATAATATCACTATCAATCTTTCTTCTTGGCGTTCTTGTTCTCATCCTTGACCTTACTGTTGAAGTCTTTCTTCTAGCAGTAGAAGTTCTAGCCCTTGTTCTTGGCTTTTCTTCAATTTCTTCTGGCTCTTCTTGTTCAACAACTTCCTTTTCTGGAATCTTTGACTTATGCAATCTATTCACGCATTCAAGAAGTTTTTTATCCATTTCAAGATTTGAAACATTCAAACTATTTTTAAGCTCTGATTTGAGTTTTTCACTTGCAAGCTGATTTTCAGAAAGCATTTTTTCGCTTTCTCTAATCTGCTCTTCACGAAGTTTATGCTTTGTTTCTGACTTTTTAAACTTAATGTCATTTTTAAGTCTTTCAATATAAGCTTGTTGCTTTGCTTCTTCTTCTCTCTTTTGCATTGAAGCTTCAAGCTCACGAAGTCTTGTTTCATATTCTTGAGCAACCCTTTGCTTTTCAAGTTCAGCTTGTTTAAGTTTTTCAGCAACATCGTTATCTGCTTTCTTATTTTGTTCAATAAGCTCAACAATCTTTGCTTGCAAATCAGTTTGCTGTTGAACCAATTGCTCATTTTGTTGTGGATTTTGAACCACGCCCACACCATTAAATTGATCATAGCCTGCACCATAAGGTTGAGTGGTTGTTTGAGCCATGTATGGATTTCCATATTCATCAACGGCTGGATATGCTTGATGGGCACCAGCTGAATTACTGTGCAATTCTGAAAATTTATCAATGATTTCATCTCTCATATCATTAAGGTCTGCTTTTGTTAAAATTTCAGAATCCTTATTGATTTTAGATTTGAGCGAAGTTTCTTCATTATGTTCATTCACATCGTCTTGAGAAGAATCTTCTGTGTTCTCATCTGTTTCATCAGCAGTTTCAATATCTGATTTTTCTTCTGGAATAGGAACTTTATCGACAAAATTATCTTCATCAGACTGTTCATCTGAAGGCTCAATATCTTCATCTTTTGCAACTGCACCATCAATTATTTCAGGTTTAACAACACCTTCTTCTGTACCTTCTTCAGTGCTATCACCTTTATCGCTTTCTTCATTTTTATCGGCAATTTTTTCATCAACCTTTGTCTCAAGATCATCAACTTTTTCAAGCATGTCCTTCAAAGATGAACCAATTGCTTCTTTATTTGAAGAATCGCCTTTTTTGTTTTCTTCACTATCATCAAAGTTTTTGTTGACTTCAAAAAATTTCTTATGTTCAACTTTAGGTGTTTCTGTTTCACCATCACCTGTTGCCGACAAAACTTTGTTAAGTGAATCAATTTTTTTATTTACTCTTTCAATATCATCTTCAATACCAAGTTTGTCAAGATTAAAATCATCATCTTCTCCGCCCTTAAGTTCATTGATTTCGTCTTGAGAAATAACTTTTGTTGTTGGCTTATCTTTCCCTTTTTCCGACTCGCGATCCATTTTTTCAAGTCTTGCTTTAACGCTGTCAAGTTCTTCTCTATCAAAGGCAAATTTTTCACCAGAAACTTCATCTTCACCATGCACAACATCTTCAATTGCAACATCAGAGTCATCCATAAAGTTTTCATCTTGATCTTCATTTCGACTCATCAGCATATCATCATTATCGCCACCAATAAGGTCTTCAGTTTGTTCAAAATCTTTCTTAACTTTAGTTTCCTGTTCAAGTTTGGTCAAATAACTGTCAAGCGAAAACTTTTTATAGTCTTCATCGCCAGCCGATATTTGATCAATAGGTTTTTGCAATTCTGATTTTAATTTATCTTCGTCATTATACTTTTCAGTTTTGGTTTTAGAATTCAAGAAATCACTAAATGAAAATCTTGTTGCTTCTTCTGGAGTCTCATCGATTTGTTTTTCACTTTCTCTGTAGTTCTTATTTTTCCAAGCAGAAAAATCCTTCATATCAACAGGATCTGTTCTCTTTTTTCGTGGACCAAAAAATTTATCAAACGGAGACGCTTGAAATTTCGAACTCATTTGCTTTCTATCCATATTGACGGTTTCGTCAGCCTCGCCACCTTCTTTCAAACTGCTGTCGTTTGACAAGATATTGATAACAACCGGCTCATTTTTAGTAGAACGCAAAGCTTTTTTAAATAAATCAAAATCTGAATTAGAGTTAAAAAAATTATTCATAGGAAACCTTTGAGTTTAATACTAATATCATTATACATTAACCACTTTTTTTTACAAAACAAAATAAGCAAAAATAGCAGAAAAATACAAAAAAATAATTCGTTAAATTAACGAATTATTTTTTACTTAAAATATCAACCATAAATTCCTGTTTTATTTTATCTTTTTTATAATTTTTTTCTGCGACCGCAATCAACTTTTCAATCAAATCATTTGTAATAATTCTGTTCTTTTTGAAGAAATAATATGCCAGCGACCCAGGTATTGAATTGACTTCGCAAACATAAATTTTGTCATTCAATTCATCAAACAAAAAGTCAATTCTAATCACCCCATAAAGCCCCAGCTTAATAAAAATCTTCTCTGCAATCTTCTTCATTTTCAAAACATTTTGTGTCGATAAATTTTCTGGAGCTTTTCTTAAAATTGAAGACATTGAACCTTTCTCACCCTTGCTTGATTTTGCACCAGACAAATATTTATCTGCAAATGTCAAAATATCATTGTTTTTTAATGGCTCATCAATTTCCGAAATCTCAAAGTTTTGTTCATCACCCAAAATTGCAACATTAAATTCACGCGTGTTCTTGATAAATTTTTCAGCAACCACCATTTCATCAAATTCGAACGCCTGCTTAATCTTTTCGGTAAATTCTTCAATTGTGTTAGCTTTAAATAAACCGATTGAACTTCCGCCGGAGTTAATCTTTAAAATAACTGGAAATCCAAGTCTTGCAAGATTTCGAGCAATCACATCTTTATTGTTTGCAAATTCTGTTTTAGAAATTTTAAATCCGGATACAACTGGAATTTTAAGTCCTTTGCAAATCGACTTAAACAAAAATTTATCCATGCAAACCGCAAGTGCATCAGACGAACCAGCAGAACATGCAATGCCCTGATTTTCAAAAATAGTAACAAGCTTGCCGTTTTCACCATCACCACCATGACACGCAAAAATAGCAACATCTGCATCAAAAATTTCCTTTAAGCCAAAGTGTGTTTTTACAAAAAGTTTTCCTTTTTCACCACTAACAAAAACAACTTCTCTAATCCCACGATTACTCCCCGAAAACTTCGTTTTTGAAAAGTCCGAAATGGTAACTTTTTTCTCATCGCAAATATAAAATTTTCCGTCTCTTGAAACATAAAAAAGTTTAAGCGAAACATCATTTAGTCGCGCTTTTTTATAAATCTGAAATGCTGTCACAATAGAAATATCGTGTTCATAAGACACACCACCAAAAACCAATAAAACATTTTTCATAAAACACCTCTAAAATATTATATGAAACTAAATTTTTATTGGCACTGCATCATCACAAAATTATAAAATTAGTTATAAAATAACAACATTAAACAATCAAAAATAAAAGACCCGAAAAAATAAAATTTCTAGGTCTTTTATGTTTTTATTAAATTTAATTTTGTTGTTGCTTAACCGCCAAGATTTTCAAGACTATGCTAAAAATTAAGGCTACAATTTATGAATAATTATCTGGCAAGTCGTTTTCAAACAAAACAACATCATCAGCTTCAACCAAGGTATTAAGAACCAAAACTGCCTGCGACAAGCTTCCAGCTCTCAAAATATGATCCTCGCTAAAGCCCGCAAAAATTAGTCCAGCATTTATTGCGTCAAAGTTGATAGTGCTATCAATAATCACATAGTCGCAAACCTTAGCCATAGTTTTTCCGAATTCAAAATTTGCATTGAATTGTTCTTTTCCAAGCTCAACAAGTCCAGGAGTTATGACAAACTTTTTGCCTTCAAATTTTGACAAAACATCAATACTTGCTTCACTTCCCTGAACCGAGCTATTATAAGAATTATCAATAATTGTATACTTGCTTGAAGATTTTATAATCTCCAATCTATGTGGAACACTGCGCAGTTTTTCAATGCCTTTCGCAATTTCATCAAGTGAAAGTCCCAAATCAAAAGCAACCGAGCAAGCCAAAATTATGTTTGAAATATTATGTTCGCCCAGCAAAATTGTCTTACATCTTTTTTGCTTTCCATCAACAGTCAAAACAAAAGTTGAGCCATCTTTACCTGTTTTTATATCCGAAATATTAAACATATTTTCTTTTAAAGAAACAGCTGTTGAGTTTGGATATTTTTCATAAATCTCTTGCGCAAGCGCTCCGTCTGTGTTTATGTAAACCTTGCCACCATTATTTGTTACAAATTCAGCAAGCTCACTTTTTGTTTTAACGATGTTTTCAACCGAACCAAAAGTCAAAAGATGCTGATTTCCAACACCAGTGATAACACCAATGCTTGGCTCAACCATAGCGCAAAGTTCACTGATATCTCCAATTTGCTTTGCACCCATTTCGGCAATAAAAATCTCATCTTTTTCTGACAAATTAGAAAGTATTGTTTTTGCAAGTCCCAAAGGAGTGTTATAACTTGCTGGAGTTGGACAAACCTTATATTTTTCAGAAAGAATTGTCGATAAAATATTTTTAACTGAAGTCTTGCCATAAGAACCAGTAATGCCAATAATTTTCAAATTCTCATGTTTCTTTAGTTCATTTTTAGCTCTTTTTATGTATGAATTTGAAATCATTTTTTCGATTGGCCAAGTTATAAAATATGCTAAAAACACAAACAGTGGCAAAAACAACGGAACAATGCTTATAAGTCCAAATGAAATAAGTGGAAAATATTTATAACCAATATACTCTATGCCCCAAGTAGCAGCCGCAACCAAAATGGTATAAACAACAACAAGCCTAATCATTCGTTTAGTATACTTAAGCGGTGTTTTTTGTTTAGCATTGAACAGATTGATGATAAACATTGAACAGAACAACAAATAAAACAAAATACTGAAATATGAAAAAATGTGCATTTTCCCAGTAAAGAAATCTTCAAGCAAAACATTGGTTAAAGCCATTGACAAAAACGACAAAAACGCAAGCATGAAGAGCCTTGAATTGTATGAGCATTTTGTTTCTTTAAACCACTTAAAATAAGACTTAAGCTTATAACCAGTCAGTTGAAGCATTTGCAAAAGTCTGTAGCCAACAAAAATCATTAAAACAGTAGACACTGCCGCAATAATCGAAAACATGACAAAATCAAATTTTGTTTCAAAAACTGAATTTGCCAACAATGGTAAAATATTCATAAATAACCTCAGATAAATTTTATAAGTTTTTTAAGAATGTGTCAAGAATAATGACAAATTCTTCTTTTTTTTCTAAAAACGAAAAATGCCCAGTTCCCTTTAAAAAAACAAGATCTGAATTTTTGATTAACCTTTTAAATTTTCTCGCCATATACGGCTTCGTTTCTTTATCTTTCGTTCCCCAAACAATAATGGTTTTGCAATCAATAAACTTTGCAAATTTCGACAAATCTTCATTAACAACCTTAACAAACGTTTGTTTCATCACAGGGCTCAAAATTTTATAATCATTCGATCCGAATTTTTCAAGTTTAATTTTCAATTCTGGTTTGTTTTCAGCCAATTTTTTCAAACGCTTAAACCTTGCAACTTTCAAATTATAAATCAAATTCCGCCTTGGCAAAATTCCCGCAGAATCCACCAAACAAAGAGAAGTTTTTTCGTAATCATTTTGATAAAAAAATAAAAATTTTATTGCAACTCTTCCACCAAAAGAATGTGCAACAAAAGTCAATTTTTCAATCTCAAATTCATCCAAAAGTTGTTTCAAATTTTTAACATAATCCGAAACACACATAGAAGTTTTTGGTTCAGGCGACTTTCCAAACCCATCAAAATCAACAAACAACAATGAATAATCATCTGCAAAATAATCTTTAAGCCACAAAAAAGAATTTAAGTCAGCGCCCCAGCCATGCAGAAAAACTATAAAGTTTTTTGAACTACCAAATTTTAAATAATTCATTTACAAAGAAATTACACTATCCATCATATCTCATTAAAATAGCATCACTATTGCCATAATAATTTTTTCTAACACTATACTCTTTGAAACCAAATTTTTTATAAAGTGAAATAGCCTTACTGTTTATTGTATTCACTTCCAAAAAAATTGTTTTAACATTTTTTTCTTTGCAAAAATCTATAAAAAATCGCATAAGATAATTTGAAAAACCTTTCCCCTGAAATTCACTTTTTATTGCAATTTCATAAAGTTCAGCTTCATCCAAAACAATAGAACATTCCAAAAAACCAACAACTTCATTTTTATTTTTCAAAACGAAATAATAGAGCGTATCACTTTTAAGCGCTCCCAAAATTGAATTTTTTTCTGTCACATCAAAAAATGTCTTTTCAATTTCAAAGACATTTTCAACATCTCTTAAATTCAATTTTTCTATTTTTATTTTTTCTTCCATAATTTTTTATAAACACTTAAAACACAAAAAATTAGTTTACACCAAGTTTTTTAGCCCTTTCTATTTCAGCTTGTGAAGCACGAAGATAAACCGGATAAATTTGATTCAACTCGGAATTTTCTTTTGTTTCAATCTTTTTATTAAACGCAGAAATTATATTATTTTGAGCAAAAAATGATTGAATTTCAAATTTTTTTAACATATTTTGCGCTTTTTCAGTTGCGACATAAACATTAAACTTTGTTTCTTTTTGTTTATTTGCAAAGTCTTCAACAGACAAACATTCGTCTTTTACACTCTCATTTTCAACAGTTCTAACATAAATAAAATCTGAAAAACCATCCAAAACCAAATGGCAAGTTTTGTCTTGAACATCAAACACATCAAAATTTGAAAGCACAAAAACTTTTGCTTTTGTTCCAAGCGAAAGACCTTTTGCAATTGAAATTGCAACTCGCACACCAGTAAATGATCCAGGTCCAACACAAACACAAATATTATCAATTTGCTTTATGTTAAGTTTTGCTTCTTTCAACAATTCATCAACAACATTCAAAATTTCATCAGTATGTTTATTTTGCGTTACATCGATTTTTGAAAATACTTTTTCATCAAACTGAACATAAACATTCATTCCACATGAACAATCTAAAATTAAATTTTTCATTATCTTTCAATCCTTATAAGTCTTTCATTTTCATTCAACTTTTTTATGTAAACTTTAATTGCTGACTTTGGAAAATAACCTTCTGCTCTTTCTGGCCATTCAACAAAGCTAATTCCATCACCATACAAATATTCTTCAGCACCAATATTGTCAAGTTCACCCACATCATCAATTCGATATAAATCAAAATGATAAATTGGTGGCGTGGTTTCATACACATTAACAATCATAAATGTTGGCGAGATTGCCAAAGGTTTTCCATTTGAAAATTTTTCAGTAACCCCCTTAACAAACATTGTTTTTCCTACACCAAGGTCACCCTGAAGCAACACAATATCTCCCACATTTAAACTTTCAGCAAATCTTTTTGCAATATTAAAAGTTTCTTCTGTTGACTTTGAAATAAATTCTTCTACCATAATTTCACCAAATTTATTATAACACAACACCAAAAAAATTGAAAGTGTTTTAAATAATATGGCTAGTTCCAATTCTATTTGCACCAGCATTCAAAAAAGCAATCGCTTGTTCTCTTGAAGCGATACCGCCAGACGCTTTAATTTTACAATAACCTTTCACCGTCTCATAAATCAAATTTACATCTTCAATCTTTGCTCCACCAATTCCAAATCCGGTTGAGGTTTTTACATAATCAATTTTTGTCTGCATACACAATTTTGAAATTTTAACAATTTCATTCTTATCCAAATAACAAGTTTCAATAATAGCTTTTACAATTTTTCCTTTTGCAATTTTTCTAATCTTTTTTAACTCGTTTTTAATATAATCAAATTTGCCTTGTTTTAACTTTCCAATGTTAATCACAAAATCAATTTCATCCGCGCCAGACAAACAAGCTTCTTTCGTTTCTAGCACTTTTATATTTGTTGAATTTGCTCCAAGTGGAAACCCCACAACTGCAACAACTTTTAGTTTTCCATTTAAGTTTTTATCAATATATCCTTTCACAAAACTTACATTGCATGGATTCACACAAACAGAATAATACAAATGTTTATATGCAATATCACAAAGTTTTTCCAAATCCGATTCAGTTGCCCTTGGATCAAGAAGTGTGAAATCAATTCTACTTTCAACATTTATTACATCACTATTTTTTTCTTTATTTGCACCAATCATAATTATTCTCCATTTTATTCTAAATTGCAAATTTTAATAAATTTCTATTAAAAATATACATTTTAAATCATTTTTAACACAATTCATTTATTATTTTTTCTTCCTACAATAATAATTTTATAAAAAATATATTCTTTGTCAACAATAAATGTATGGTAAAATCAAAATTAGCTTTAATAATTGACTCTTTATTTATTTCTACACTCTTTTCTATCATATCATTTTTATGGTTGAGACGAATTATAAAAAACGCAAATCTCGTCTATTTTTTCTCGATTTTAATCAATCTATCTTTGTTTGCATTGATTTTATTTTTATTCCTAAAATCACATAACAAAAAGTTATTTAAAAACAACAACGAAAAATTTATAAATAATTGTATGAATTTTTTACTTGTTTGTGATTATAAATCATATATTGAATTTTTATCAAAACTCACAAACTCTAAACATATTGACGGATTTTTATTTGAAAGTAACAACAATTTTTTATATATAAATCTCAAGACCGAACTATCGCCTTCCGACTACTTTAATGCTCAAGAATTATTTTTAAAAAATAAAAATAACGACTCTAAACTATTTTTCATTTTCAAAAACAAATCAAAACAATTTAATGAATTATTGCTTTTGTCAAATCTAAATTTATCACTCATCTCGTCTGATACAATAATAAAACTAATGAACAACAAAAATCTTTATCCAATTCAAGTGAGCGAACAACCAAAGCAAAACATAAAACAAAAAATAAATTTGTTTATAAAATCAAAAACAAAAGGCATAACAAAGTCACATTTCAAGGAACTATTTTTCTCTGGAATTTCGCTTTTATTTATTTCTTTAGTTATTCCTTTTTCAAATTACTATCTAATTCTTGGTTCAATTCTTTTAATAATTTCTATAATATCATTATTCAAAAAAGACATAAAACCAACTGAAGACGAAACTGATTTTTTGTTTAAATAGTATTTCATTTGCTAAATAATTTTTAATTTTTCTATAACAATATCACGCAATGAGTTTACTCAGTAAAGCAATATTTTGTAACAAAAAAAGAAAGGGTTCGACCCCCTTTCCTTTTTTATATTAAGTTTTATGCACGAAGTTCAAGTCCATTGCGTTTTACATATTCTTCAAATTCTTTTCTAAAATTCTCAATTTCTTCACCCGAAAGTGTGTGATCCATACTAGCCAAATTAAAACGAAGTGTAACTGATTTTTTATCTCCAAGCACATTTTTATTTTCATAAATATCAACAAGATTGTAGCCAATCATGATTTTCGATTTGAACTTTCCAAGCTTTTTAACAAGCTCTTCATAAACCATATTTTCATCAATCAAAACATTATAGTCAATTTCAACAGATTGATATTTTGAAACTTGCTTAATCTTTTTTGCATAAACAACTGTGTTTGCAAGTTTTTCAAAATCAATTTCAAGCAAGCAAATATTAAATCTTTTATCAATTGCTTTCTTTGTTTCTGGATGCAAAATTCCCATGTATCCATAATCATCAGTTCTTGACTTAATTCTAAATGAATTTACTGGATGCAAATATGGCACTGTCTCGCCTTTTTCAAGCTCAACATCAACGCCCATCAAATTTTTGGCAATATCAACAATAATGGTCTTCATTTCATAGAACAATTCTTGTTCTGATTTCTTTTGTGACGCCAACAAAAGTGCAAGTTTTTTGTTTTCAATTGCAAGGTTTTGTTCATCCAATCCTGAAACCACTCTGCCGATTTCAAAAACTCTAACATCTTCATAGTTGTTTTTATTTTCATCCAAGCATCTTAAAAGTGTTGGCAAAAGTTCGCTTCTAATTCCACTTTGTCCAGCATTTGATGAATCCAAAAGTTGCAAATATGATTTTGTGTTAATCTTGTGTTGCTTATTAAAATCTTCATAATTCCACAAATAAGAATGAATTTCATTTGCGTCATACTTTTGTGCAAGAAACAATTTTGTTTCATATTCATATTCAATAGACTTAATCAAATTTTGTGGAACAGTGTCAAATTTTAATGGCATTGGTTTAATGTTGTCATAGCCATAAAGTCTAGCAACTTCTTCAACCAAATCTTCTTTGATAGAAACATCTTTGGTTGCCCTGAATGTTGGCACGCCAACTTTTAAAATTTCACCATCTTCTTTAACATCAAATTCAAGATCTGTAAGTGTGCTGATGATGAACTCTTTTGAAATTTCAGCACCGACAATTTTGCTGATAAATTTTGGGTCAAGATCAATTACAATTTTAGGATATTTTTTCTTATAACAATCAGAAAATCTTGAGCTCACTTTTGCGCCAGAGTCAATTTGTTTAAGCAAATATACAATTCTTGAAAGCGCAACTGGTGTTAGTTCTGGGTCAAGAGATTTTTCGTATCTTTGTGAAGCATCAGTAATTAAACCAATACCACGAGCGGTTTTTCTGATATTTTCTGAATCAAAAACAGCCGCTTCAAACAAAACAGAATTTGTGTCATCAGAAATCCCAGATTTCAAACCACCCTTAACACCTGCAATTGCAACCGGTTCTTTTGTTTCATCACAAATTAGTGTTGCACCCTTTGGTGGCTTGTGTTCTTCGCCTTCCAAAGTTGTCATAACAACTTCACCATTAGATGATTCAACATGAATTCCTTTCACAATTTTATTGTCAAACGCATGCATTGGAAGACCAAGATCAAGCATAACATAGTTAGTCAAATCTGCAAGCAAATTGATGTCTCTCATGCCTGCATAGTTTAACCTAATTGCCATTTCTCTTGGAGATTTTTTTGCAGCAATATTTTCAACACAAACGCTTGAATATCTGAAACAATTTTCTGTTTCAATATCAATTTTAACTTCAGGCAAATTATTATATTTTTCCAAATCTTCAACAGGAATCTTTTTTAAAGGTCTCTTGAAAATCGCAGCAAATTCACGAGCCAATCCATAGTGTCCCCAAAGATCAGGACGATTTGTGAGTGATTTATTGTCAATTTCCAAAACAACATCATCAACTGGCCAAACATCTTTAATATTTTGACCAATCTTTACATCTTCTTTAATATCCATAATGCCGTCATCGTCAGCACCAATACCAAGTTCAGCTTCTGCACAGCACATGCCATTTGATTCAACACCAACAAGCTTTGATTGCTTGATTTTTCCAGCAATAACACTTCCGCCAACTTTGCAAACTGCAGTAACCATACCAACTCTAACATTAGGCGCACCACAAACAATTTGCAAAACTTCATCACCAACATCGACCTTTAAAATATGAAGTTTTGTTGATTCTGGGTGGTTTGCGATTTCAAGGATTTTTCCAAACACAACGTTTTGAATGTTTTTACCTTTTTCTTCATAATCTTCAATTTCAGCGGTTGCCAAATTGAATCTTTTTACAAGTTCTTCTGTTTCTATACCAGAAAGATCAACATAATCATTGATCCAATTCATTGAAATAAACATTTTCTCTTCCCCCTTAAATCCTTGTTTTGAACTGGCTCAAAACCTTCAAGTTATTGCTGTTTAAATATCTAATATCATCAAGATTTGTTCTAATCATAACAAGTCTATCAAAGCCCAAACCAAAAGCAAAGCCGTTATATTCTTCTGGATCAACACCAGCCATTCTCAAAACATTTGGATGAATCATGCCGCATGGACAAAGCTCAAGCCAGCCACTTCCACCGCAAGTATGGCAACCTTTTCCCGAACAGAATGGACACTTTGCATCCATTTCATAGCTTGGTTCTGTAAATGGGAAAAATCCAGGACGAAGTCTAACATCAATATCTTTTTTGAATAATGACTTAAGCATTGCTTTTTCAAAATAGATAAGATTTGCAACAGTCACATTTTTGCCAACAACAACACCTTCAAGTTGGAAGAATGTGTTTTCATGCCTTGCATCAAGGGCTTCATTTCTGAACACTCTTCCTGGGAAAATTACCTTACACTCAGGTCCATAAGTTCTCAAAATTCTGTTTTGTGCAGCACTTGTTTGTGTTTTTAATAACTGACCATTGTTAAGCCAAAATGTGTCTTGAGTATCACGAGCTGGATGATTTTTTGGCACATTAACAGACTCAAAGTTGTTGTATTCTGTTTCAACTTCGTTTCCGTCTTCAACAACAAATCCCATACCTTTAAAAATATCAACAACTTGTTTTTGAATGATAGTTCTTGGGTTTAAAGAACCTGTTTTTGTGTCAACTGGAAGCGAATAGTCAAACATTTTTGTGTGCTTGATTTCATTTTCAATTTGCTTTTCAGCAAGTTCTGCTTTAATATTTTCAATATTTTCTTCAATCTTTTTCTTTAAGCCATTAACTTTTTGTCCAAATTCTTTTTTTAGTTCTGCTGGCACTTCTCTGAATTTTGCCATAATATCAGTAATAAGTCCCTTTTTGCCCAAAAATTTCAATCTTAAATTTTCAAGAGAGTCAAGATTTTCAACATCTTTTGAACTTTCAAGATATTCTTTTTCAGCATCTTCAACAATTTTTAAATCCATAAAAATCTCCTTTTTGTAAAATAAAAATCTCTCGTAGTCCTGTTTAAGGACGCCGAGAGACTAGCGTGTTACCACCTTAATTCGTGAGAAAACTCACCTCATTTTGCTATAACGGAAGCATTTTCCGAGATATATTTCTATATCCAGCTCCAGTGCCGAAATTCATTTATATTTCCATTATTTTCGCTCACAGCCCAAGGCGAAAACTCTCTTAAACTTTCATATAAACTACTAAATCACTTTCACAGCTTTTACTAAACACGATGATTGTATCACATTAAAAATTGTTTGTCAATTATTGTTTCGCAATCAAATCATTAACTTTGCCATTTTTTGGAAGTTTCTTTTGAACAAAATCCTGCCCACAATAATAACATTTATAAACCCAGTTTTTATCATCTGGCGAAATCACTTCAAAAATATCGCCATCAACAACAAGTGCAGACACACTATCAACCCCAATTGCGACTTTAGATTTTTTATTTTTAAGCATTCTTGGAATGTCTTGTTCTCTTCCAGAACCCATATAATGTGGCGCAAGCAACACATCAAAAATCCCAAGTCCTTTTACACATGTAAAGATGCTTGAATTTTTATACTTTCTTGAATCAGAACTTCCGCAATCTGAAATTATGATTGCCCCAGCAGATCTGCCAGCAATAACTTTGTTTTGTTCAGCCGCTTCAATAATCTTTTTGTCAAGCCCAAACTTTTTTATAAGCTGCATAAAATAAACTGTGTTCCCGCCACCAATATAAACTATATCAGCCCTTTTAAACTTGCTGTCAACTGTCTTTTGATTTGAAAACTCATCAAAACATAAATGCTCGCATTGCACACCTAATTCCATAAAGTGTTTTTTCATGCAACCAAATGTAAAATTAGACTTTATTGTGAAACTTAAAAACAAAAGTCTTGGATGAGCTTTGCCTGTGAGTTTCACAGTTTCTTCATCAATCTCTTTTAAATTGTATGGCTTTTCTGGTTTTGTGCCATAATCGCCACCACCAATCAAAACAAGTTTCATAATTTTCTCCTAAAACTCAATGTGTTTTAAGCCTTTCTTGTTTGATAATTTATAAACAACAAACTTTTTACCAATTGAGCAAACTTCTTCCGCTTTAAGTTTTTCAGCAACTTGATGCAAATAATCATTTGCACTTTCTTCTGCTCCGTCTAAAACAGAAACTTTAACCATTTCATGAGCATGAAGCTGATTTCCAATTTGCTCCAAAACATTATCAGTAAGTCCGTCTTTACCAATCATAACCATTGGTTGAAGTGTTGAAGCAATACTTCTTAAATTTGCTCTTTGTTTTGAATTTAACATATTTTCTCCTTTATCTTTCGCCATTCCATTCTGCAAAAAACTCGTCTAAATATTCTTTCATATATTGGGTTCTTTGCTCGGCAATTTTCTTTCCTTCTTCAGTATTCATCATATCTTTAAGCAGTAACAATTTTTCATAAAAATGATTTATGGTTGGTGAATTCGATTTGTGATATTGCTCTTTTGATTGATTTAACACGGGCCTTATGTCTGGATTATAAATCTCTCTTCCATGTCTTCCACCATAAGCAAAAGTTCTAGCAATACCAATCGCACCAATCGCGTCAAGTCTGTCAGCATCTTGAACAATCATACCTTCTATTGTCTGTGGCTTAACAGAATCTTTTCCCCTAAAAGAAACATCGTCAATAATCTTGCAAATAAAATCTATCTTATCTTTTGGATAATTATTTTGAAGCAAAAAATTTCTAGCATTGTCTTTATTTTCATAAGTCGTTGGTGAAATTTTAATATCATCAACATCATGAAGAAGTGCGCCAAGCTCGCATATTTCACAATCAGCCGTTTTATTGTTTTTTGCCATGTTTTGGGCAATCTTAAAAACTCTGTATGTGTGATAGTAATCGTGTCCGCTTGTTTCTCCTTCAAAAAATTTCTTAACAAATTCAAGTGCAGCTCCAACGATATTTCTTTCCATATTTTTACTCCTTAATCTCAAATTCAATATCTTTAATTCTAATTGTAGAAGTTTCATTTGCACCTTGTTTTTTCAAGGCCTTGATAATGCCTTTATCTTTAAGCACTTTCTGAAAATATGAAAATGATTGAAAATCATTTAAAACAACGCCACGCACAAGCTCATCAATAAATCCACCAACAACTTCAAACGAGTTATCATCATATTTTATAACTTCCCATTTGTTTGGATTTGGTCTTTCGTAAACAAAAGGTTCAAATTCAAGTTTTTGTTTTGGTGGCAAGGTTTTCAAAAGCTCAACAGTCTTTGTTAAAAGTTCATCAAGATTATTGTTTGAAACTGCTGAAATCTCAACAATTTCATATTTCTTTTTAAGCTTTGCAACCTTGTTTTTAAAGTCGCTTATTTTCTTTTTATCATCAACCAAGTCGATTTTGTTAAGTGCAATAATTTGTGGCAAATTCTCAACATGGTTTCCGTATTTCTTAAGCTCGTTATTTACAATCTTAAAATCTTCATAAGGATCACGATCTTCGCTTCCAGAAATATCAATAACATGAATCAAAACTCTTGTTCTTTCAATATGTCTCAAGAAATAATGTCCGAGACCAACACCCTCGCTGGCACCTTCAATCAAACCTGGAATATCCGCAATAACAAATGACGAACCAGCATATTTGCAAACACCAATATTTGGCGCAAGCGTTGTGAAATGATAGTTTGCTATCTTTGGCTTTGCATTTGTAAGCATTGAAAGAATTGTACTTTTCCCAACATTAGGAAATCCAATTAAACCAACATCAGCAATGGTTTTAAGTTCAAGTATAACTTCTTTTTCTTCACAAAGTTGACCAGTTTGTGAAAATGATGGACGCTGTCTTGTTGAAGATTTGAATCTTGCATTTCCAAGTCCGCCTTGACCACCTTTCAAAACAGTGATTGACTCGCCGTCATCAAACAAGTCAGCAATGATATTGTTTGTTTCGTTATCACGAATAACTGTTCCACAAGGAACTTTTATAACAAGATTTGGTGCATTCTTTCCGCGCATGTTGCTGCTTCCGCCATTTCCACCAGCTTCAGCGCGATAGTGTTTTGTAAATCTAAAATCAATCAAACTGTCAATAGTTCTGTCCGCAACAAAAACGATAGACCCGCCATTTCCGCCGTCACCGCCGTCTGGTCCACCTTTTTCAACATATTTTTCTGAATGAAAACTTGTTTTCCCGTTTCCACCATCACCAGCTTTTATAAAAATTTTAACTCTATCAAGATACATAAAACTCTCCTATCTTTTTTTGTAAAATTTACAATATTCTTTTAGTCCACAGCCTTCGCAGTTTGGTTTTTGAGACTTGCAAACATATCTGCCATGAAGCACAAGTGCATAATGAAATTTTATCCATTTGTCTTTTGGAAGATTCTTTTCAAGTTGTTTTTGTGTTTTTAAAACATCCTTTGAATTTGCAATACCCAGCCTGTTTGAAACGCGAAAAACATGTGTGTCGACAGCAATCGCTGGAACATTAAACGCAGTGGCAAGCACGACATTTGCAGTTTTTTCCCCAACACCTGCCAAACTTTTTAAACTTTTCTTATCACTCGGAATCTCTCCATTAAATCTTTCAACAAGATCTTTTGAAGCTTCCAAAATATGTTTAGCCTTATTATGAAAAAAGCCACAAGAACGAATTTTGTTTTCCAACTGCTCTTGTGACAAAGTAATCATTTTTTCAGGAGTATTAAACTCTTTAAAAAGTTCACTCGTCACTTGATTAACTCTTTTATCGGTGCATTGAGCAGACAATATAACAGCAACGAGCAATTCATAATTCGATGAAAAAACAAGTTCGCATTTTGGGTTCTCATAAAGTTTGTCAACCGCATTTACAATATCCAAAACATTCGACTTCATTATTTTCTCCCTAGTCTTTCATTCATTTTATCATAAACAATAGTTAAAATTTTAAAAGTCATCGCATCATCAAAATTTCTGATGTTAAGTTTTGTAACTCTGCTAATTTTTTCAATACGATACAAGAGAGTATTTCTGTGCAAAAAAGCGTTTCTGCTAGTTTCGGAAATGTTAAGATTATTTTTAAAAAATGCGTTGATACAATCAATAAGTTCCTTGTCTTCAAGCACTGAAATAATTTCAGGTGTCAAAAACTTTTCACAAATAACAGCTTGTTGATCAAGCGTCAAACAAGATAGTATTGACTTTTCAAGTTTAGAAAATTGAGATTCTTGCTTTTTTGTTTGTTTAGCACCACTCTCATTTTTATCTTGAACATTAGCACCATTATTCTTTCCAGCCAAATAATCCATAATTATCTCCTTAAATACATTTTGTATTATAACAAATCCAAATTTTAATTTCAATAATTTTTAGCAATATTTTATAATACTTTACTTCCATCAAGTTTTGAAAATATCATCATTTGTTTTAACTCCAGCAATTTGTTAAAGTCATTATTTTTCAAAAAGTCGATTTTTAAATCATTTTTATAAACCAAAATTATGTCTTCATTATCATTATTAGCAAGCTTTAATTTCTCAAAATTTCCATTTAAAGACTTGTCAATTTTAATCTCGTTTTTCTCGTCAAACACCAAATAAAAACTTCCGTCTTGAAAAACACAATAACCTTCTTTCCTAACCAGTTCAAAGTTAAACGCACAAGCATCCAAATTGATAGAACAATCCAGAAACTCTTCAATAGTTTTATATTCCGCAATTTTAGAATAGCTCAAATATAAAACTTTGTTTGGTTTAAACTCTTCAAAAAATCTCCTATTTTTAACAAAAGATTTGTCACTAGCAAATGCAAAAACAAGTTTGTCACAAAAATTGTCAATTAGTAGCTTTTGCAGCTCCTTTAACTCTTCATCACTGAAATTATTTTTCCAAATATCGTCAATAAAAATAATTTCCGATTCTTTTATAATGCTTCGAAGCAAACAAAACTTAAATTGTTCAAACTTCCCTAGCTTATAAATTTTTTCCTTAAGCGGAAAAGTTAAACCAACCCTTTTTAATAATTCAATTTTTTCTTCATCGCTTGGAACAGGCTTGTTTATTGTTTCAAACAAAAAATTCAAATTTTTATCAATTGAACCATTAACCAAAACCGGATTATCAAAAATAATTGATATTTTCTTTTCTTCATCAGGAATCTGCCTGATTTCTTTTCCATGCAAAAAGACCTTTCCAAAAAATTTATCATCAAAACCAGATAGTGTTTTTATCATTGATGTTTTTCCAGAATCATCCAACGCAAGCACAAGAATTTTATCATTTTCTCCTGCCGAAAAATTGATATCCTTTAAACAAAGCGGTTTTTTTATATATCCAAAACATAAATTTTCAACTTTAAAAAATTCTTTCATAATTTTACCATAAAAAAGGCATACATTTTGCTGTATGCCAAGCTTAAAAACTATTTTGTTTTAATCAAGCCATAATTTCCGTCAGAGCGTTTATAAAGCACATTAACATTGCCTGTTTTGTTGTCTTTATAAATGTAGAAATCATTACCAATCAATTCAAGTTGATCAACAGCTTGTTCTTCTGACAAAATGTCAAGATTAAATTCTTTTGTTTTAACGATTTTTGCTGGTTCAATTTCAGGAACATCATCAAGGAACAGCAAATCCATTGGATCAACATTTTTAACGCTGTCTTTATATTTTCCAGCAACTCTAACAACTTGTCTTTCAATTTTAGCAAGACATGTGTCGAGATTCACATACATATTGTCTGATTGAACTTCGCTTCTAACAAACAAGTTTGTATCTTTAATTGTAATTTCCATTTTATATTTATTTTGGTTGCCAGCTTTTGACAAAACAACTTTTGCTGTAACTGCATCAGATAAATATTTGTCAAATTTTTGGAGTTTCTTATTGATTAAATCAAGCAATTTCTCCCTTGCAACATAATTTCTTTGAACAACATCTATTTTCATAATTATAATCTCCTTCAAATGTTCTAAACTAATTATAACCAAACGGCCAAAAAATTCAAAATGAATTAGCAAAGAATTTTAAAAGAAAATTCACCGCCATTTGCATCAATTTGAATTGCTGAATTCTCTTGAACATCTCCGCGAATAATCATTCCAGCAAGAACATCTTTAATCTTTTTATCAATAACCTTTTTGATTGGTCTTGCACCATATTCTTCATCATAGCCAAGATCACAAATCAAGTTTTTAGCACTGTCAGTAATAATCAATCGAATGTTTTTCTTTGCAACTCGTTTAACAAATGAGTCAAGCATAAGAGAACTGATTTTCAAAACACTTTCTCTTGAAAGCGAATCAAATATAACAATCTGGTCAATACGATTAAGAAGTTCTGGCTTAAATTTTTCACGCAATCTGTTCATCAAAAAGTCTTCTGTCGAAACTTTTGCCGAACCAGTTTGACGCTCAAGTTTTCTTCTTACAATCAAATCTTGAACACCATTATTGCTTGTCAAAATTATTATTGTGTTTCTAAAGTTAATATGTTTCCCTTTAGAGTCTGTCAGCCTTCCTTCATCCAAAATTTGTAAAAGCAAATTAAAAATATCCGGATGAGCTTTTTCAATTTCATCAAACAAAACAACTGAATATGGATTGTTTTTAACAGCATCAGTGAGTTCTCCGCCTTGGTCGTATCCAACATATCCTGGTGGCGCACCAATAAGTCTCGCAACCGAAGCCTGTTCCATAAACTCACTCATGTCAAACCTGAGTATTGAGTCTTCAGAGTTAAACATAACATCTGCAACCGCTTTTGCAAGTTCTGTTTTACCAACACCAGTTGGTCCTAAAAACAAAAACGAACCAATTGGTCTGTTTGGATCATTGATATCTGCCTTTGATCTTCTGATTGCATTTGCAACCGCACTAACCGCTTCAGGCTGTCCAATAACTCTGTCTCCAATAATTTTTTCCAAATTCAAAAGTTTGTCTTTATCAGTTGAAGATAATCTATTTACTGGTATTTTAGTCCAAGCAGAAACCACTTCACGAATATTGTTTGATGTGATAACATTTTCAAAATTTGCGCTATTTTGCGAGTTTTTTGCACGAATTTCAGCCAATTTGTCAAGAATTTGCGCTTTTCTTTCATTGATTTCAATTGCTTTTTTATAATCTTCTCTGCCACCAGAAACGCACATTTCTTTTTCTCTATCAAGCAAAACAATCATTTTATTTAGTTCTGCAATCTGCCTTGACTCTGGTGATTTTGTAAGTTTAATTTTACTGCAAGCTTCATCAATCAAATCAATTGCCTTGTCAGGTAAAAATCTATTTGTTATATATCTGATGGAAAGCGAAACAGCTGATTCAATTGCATCATCAGAAATTGAAACACCATGAAATTTCTCAAATGCTGGTCTAATATTTTTTAAGATTGCAATAGTGTCAAGTTCGCTTGGTTCTTCAACCGAAACAATCTGAAATCTTCTCTCTAGCGCAGAATCCTTTTCAATATAATCCTTATACTCTTTTAATGTCGTTGCACCAATACAGTGAATCTCACCACGCGCGAGATATGGTTTCAAAATATCAGCTGGCGAAATATCGCCATCTTTATTTCCAGCTTGAGCAAGCATGTGAATCTCATCAATAAAAACAATAATGTTTGGATTCGCCAAAATTGCATTTATTGCTTTCTTCAATTTTTCTTCCATGCTTCCGCGAAATTTTGTGCCAGCCATAAGTGATGCCAAATCCATTGAAAAAATAATTTTCCCTTGCAACAAATCAGGAACATCTCCTTGATTGATTTTTAAAGCAAGTCCTTCAACAACACTTGTTTTTCCAACACCAGGTTCACCCACCAAAACAGGATTATTTTTAGTTTTTCTACACAAGATTTCAATTGTTCTTTCAATCTCATCATCTCTACCAATAACTCTTTCAAGATCGCTGTTTTGCATTTTAACATTTAGGTTAATTCCCAAATTTTTAAGTTCATCAGGCAAATTTTCAGACAAATTTGAACTAATTTGCGTTTTTTTATTTTTTGAATAAATACCCAAAGTTGGTTCTAGTTTCTTCAAAATCAAGTTTACATCCAAACCAAAAACAGATGAAATAATAACATACGACTTAAAAGCCTGTCTCGACAAAAGCAAATACAAAACATCTTGAATATTAGCCTTATCGTTTGAAACTCTCGATAAAATCAATGAGACATTTTTTGACAGTTCCGCTTTAGTTGCAGATGAATATTGCATATTGTTTTTAGACACAGATTTTATAATTGAGCTATACGCTTGCTTGCTAACACCAGACCCAATCAAAACTTTTGATGCAATGCTATTTTCTTCACAAAGCACACCATAAAGCAAATGTTCAGTTTCAACAGTTTTTGAGCCTAACCTTTCAGCAAAGCTGGTTGCTTCTCTAAAAACATTTTGTATTTGATTTTGCATAGCTTAAATGCCCCCTATTTTATTCTTTTTGATTTTAAGATATTAGCTAAAAATTTAGCACGATATTTATCAAGTTCAATAGCCGAAATTTTCATTTCAGAAATTTTTGTGAGTGAATATGGCATAACATCCACTATCAAGTTGTCAATTGAATTAGCTTCTTTAAATCTGATAAAGTCTAACGCAACACCAATTTTTAGTTCAGTCAAAAACTTCTGTGCTTCTATTTCAGAAATTTTGTAACAATTCGTAGCAATCCCCCAAGCTCTGAACACCATATCTTTTATGTCATCAATGTAAGTTTTAGACAAAAGTTCATTTCTTGCCAAAATTTCCATTTCACAAATTCTTATTGCAAGTTCAGTGATTTTTATAACATAATCGCTTTCTCTTTTTCCAATTGTTTGTTTGTTTGAAACCGTGAACATATACTCATTATTTTTAAACTGTCCATCTGATGCAAACAAAATATCATAACCTTGAGATTCTATCTCCGATTGAATATTTTTTAGTTTCCCAGTTATCTTAAGTCCCGGCAAAAACAATTTTACACTTGCTTCCAAACCTGTGCCAACTTGCCCAATATTTGATGTTAAAAATCCAAATGAATCATCAAATGCGATATCAAGTTTGGATAAAATTTCATTGTCAATCACATTTAGCGAATCATAAGCCAATATCAAATTTAGTCCTTTTTTCGTGCAACTTTCAACAATGTGATCATCCTCATTCAGCATTATCGAAATATCTTCATCTTTATTTAAAACAGTTGCGCTAAAATCATTAAATCCTAAAAGTTTGCTTGAAATTAAGCCTTTTTCAAACATAATATTTCTGTCAAGTTCTGGCAATGATTTGATTTTATAAATCTTAAAATCGTCTTCAATATTTAAAATCGTATCAGCGAGTTTATTCAAAACTTTAACACCCGACAAATCATCAAGTGTCGATGGAAAATTAAACCCAACCAAGTTGCGTCTAAATCTAACACTGCTAGAAACCACGATTGAGCTGTAATCTTTCATTAAATTGAACTCCTTAATTTTTCTATTTGATTTTTTAACGACTCTGCAACAATAAAGTCTTCAGCGTCAACCGCTTCCTGCTTTTGCTTTTCCAAGTCTTTGATTTTGTTTTCGATTTTTTGTTTAGAAAAACGCTTTGTCGCAACCTTTCCAATATGATTAAAACTACCTTGTTTTTGCAATAAATAATTTCTGATTTCATCTCTAAAGGTCAAATAGCAATTATAACATCCCACAACACCACTGCTCAAAACATCAGTTAATGAAGTGTTGCAGTTTTCACAAAACTTTTCATTTATTCCATCATTATCAAACATGATGTTTGAATTATCATTAAAATATGACATATCTCCACTCCTTCTAGCTCATAAGTTTCAATATAACGCTCTTGAATGCTTTTGCTCTCACTTTATCGCGAATAGTAAAAGGCATTGAAAGTGAATCATCCGACAAAGATGCTTCAACGAGTTCTCTTTCTCTCTGTTGCATTATGCCATCACCAACCAACTTATCCAAAATTTGAGAAAATCTTTTTGACGAGAGTTCGTCGCCAATGCTTTCCAAAAATAAATTGTTCAAATATTTATTGTTGTCATCGGTTTTAATTTTGCTAATTTTAACAAAGCCACCGCCGCCGCGTCTGCTTTCAACAACAAAACCCCTATCAACAGTAAATCTGGTTTCCAAAACATAATTGATTTGGCTTGGAACACATGAAAAATACTCGGCTAGCGAATTTCTTGTGATCTCAATCGATTCATTTTCTCCAAGTGTTGCGATTATAAATTTTTCAATTTGGTCAGAAATATTTGCCATTAGTCCTCCAAAAAATCAAAGATAGTCAATAACATATTTATAATACAAAAATTAGAAATTTAAGTCAATTAAAAGCACTTGCATTTTAACTTAATAATCATTATTTTATCACTCAAAAAAAACAGATTTTATTGCAAAACACTTTAAAATTTGCAAACAACAAATATCCACCAGCCTAACTGGTGGATATCTATTAAACAAAAAAACTGGTGATAAAATCATCACCAGTTTTTTTGTTTATATTTATGCTTTAACAAAAATACATCCAATTGTTCCAGGGCCAGCATGTGCACCAATAACAGGACCAACTTCAAATCTTCTAATATTTACCTTTTTCCCTGAAGTTCTAATTTTTTCAGCAAGTTCGTCGCCGGCTTCTTTGTTGCTTGCGTCCAAAATAAACACTTCATATTTATCATCATTCAAATATTCTTTTTCAAATCTTTCAAACAAAAATTCAGAAGCTTTTTTCTTACCCTTTACAACGGTTAATTTTTCAAGTTTACCATCTGGCGAAACTGAAAGAATTGGTTTTAAATTTAACAGTG
>CAKVFH010000005.1 GCA_934746515.1 uncultured Clostridia bacterium | reverse complement strand
TATTAAGAGTCCTTGGAATAGGCGTTGCAGAAAGTGTCAAAACATCAACAAAAGGATATTTATTTTTAAGTTTCTCTTTATCTTCAACACCAAACTTTTGTTCTTCATCAAGCACAATAAGTCCTAAATTTTTAAACACAACATCATCACTCAAAACTCTGTGAGTTCCGCAAACCAAATCAACATCGCCAGTCGCAATACCAGCCAAAATTTTGTCGACTTGTGCTTTGTTTTTAAATCTATTCAATACTTCAATGTTGATTCCAAAATTAAACATTCTTGCTCTTGCAGTGTTGTAGTGCTGTTCTGAAAGAATTGTCGTTGGTGCAATAAACGCAACTTGCTTGCCGTCCATAATCGCCTTAAACATCGCACGCATCGCAACTTCAGTTTTTCCAAAACCAACATCTCCACAAACAAGCCTGTCCATAACCTTTGGTTTTTCCATGTCTTGCTTGATTTCTTCAATAGACATAAGCTGATCTTCAGTTTCGGTGAACGCAAAAGAGTTTTCAAATTCTCTTTGAAGATCATTATCCTCCGAAAATGCAAAACCTTTAATTTGTTCGCGTTTTGCATAAAGTTCAATCAAATTGAATGCAAGCTTTTTTACAGATTCTTTAATCTTTGCCTTGACAGCAGAAAACTCTTGACCGCCAATTTTGCTCAATTTTTTTGGAGTGTCCGCACCAGCAAACTTTTCAATCATATCCATTTGCGTGGTTGGAACATAAAGTTTGTCGCCATCGCGATAACGAATGACTAAATAATCTTTTGTTCCGAGATTTCCAGATAGCCTTGTAACCCCTTCGCAAACGCCAATACCATGCACCTGATGAACAACATAGTCACCCACCTTTGGCATGCTGAACACACTTGATTTGTTTAGTTTAAGCTTGCCTTCTGCACGCTTTTTTGGAAACAAATCGTAAGTTCCAATAACTGCGATTTTTTCTTCAGGCAAAACAAAGCCAGAAGTGTAGCCTGACGCAATAATTCCACCAACGCCTGCAAAAATATTGGTTTCCCCTTGCTTACTTAAAGATAAATCATGCGCCGACAGCAAATTCTTTATTGTTTCCGAACCATTGTCATCGCCAGCAAAAATATAAATTTTGTAGTTTGATGCCAAATATTTTTTCACATCAATCGAAAATTCTTTAAGATTGTGAGTCCATTTTAAACATGGGAGCGTTTTGAAATTAAACACCGCCTTTGAAGAGAAGAATTTGTTTGAGTTTGTGATTTTCAAAAAAGCAACCGAAGTTTGACTTTCAAAATTAGCCAGCACTTCTTTTGAAGAAAACATTGGCTCTTTGTCGCCAGAAATAAGCATTCCTGACTGTCTTAACGCCTTGATTCTCTCTTGAGTTTCCCTTTCGTAGCCAGTCATTGAGTCGAAAACTTGTTTGCACTCATCAATCACGCAAACAAAATCCGAGCCACTCAAATAATCGAAAATAGTCGCCCTAAAATCATTTAAAAATGGTGCAATCACATCCAAAGAATATGACCTGTCGCCAAGGTCAAGTTTTGTCAAAATGTCATCAATAAAATCATTAAAAATCAGTTCTTCAGAGCCTTCAGTGACCGCCTGTTTTTTCAGCCTTGAAATTTTGTGCTTAAGCTCATCAATCTCATCAACAGTCAAAAACAAGTTTGTGCAAGGACAAATCACAACCGAGTCAACTGGCTTTGTACCCTTTTGCGAAACTATATCAAAAACTTTTATGCTCTCAATAATCGTGTCAAAAAAATCAATTCTGAACGGATATTTTTCACCAATCGGAAACACATCAATAATTTCACCGCGCCTAGAAAACTGACCTTCGGCAGAAATAAGTTCTTCTTTTTTATAACCAGACTCAAAAAGCAATCTTTCAAGCTTTTCAATGGTGATTTCTTGATTTGTTTTAAGCTTTAAAATATGGTCTTTAAACTCTTTAACATTTGGCAAAAATGAAAACAGCGCTGAAATTGGTGCCACAACAACATCAAAATTTTTATTCAGCACATTAAATGTTGTTATTGTTCTTGTTAAATTAAATTCATTTGAACCAGCTCTTTTAAACAAAAAGCTATCTTGAACTGCAGGAAAATAAAGTGTTTTAAGCCCCATTTGTTCAAATTCTTCAACCTTTGCTGAAGCCGTCACACCGTCTGCTGTTATGAACAAAATTTTCTTACCAAAAGAATTGCAAAGTGCCGGACGCATTGAATTTTGTATACCAAAAATAGAGCAAGAATTTCCTGCTCTAACATTTTCAATCATCTTGGCGTAATCTTTGCCAAGCAGCTCAAAATCAAATATCGTCTTTGCCATTTCTAACCATTATATTTAGACATAATATTGTCAATATTCTGCCCCATAACATAATCATAAAGTGCATCTAAAGCTTTGTCAAGCCCCAATTTTTGATCATCAGTAAGCTTCATTCTTGCAAGCACAAAATCTGCCAAATCTTGATGCGGATTTTGTTTGCCAATTCCAACTCTAATGCGCTTGAAATCTTTTGAACCGGTTTCATTTATTATGCTTTTTAGCCCATTGTGAGTGCCAGCTGAACCAGATTTTCTAACCCTAATATGACCTGGTTCGGTGTCGATGTCATCGCAAACAATAATCACATCATCAATTGCAATGTCAAATTTTTTCATAAAACTTTTGACAGCCTTTCCGCTATCATTCATATAGGTTCTTGGCTTTGCAACAATAAACTTGTCTGTGCCGGTGTTATATTCAGCATAATCGGCTTCACATCCACGATTTTTGAAAGTAAACCCGCATTTCTCGCCAAGCGCATCAACAACCATAAACCCGGCATTGTGATTAGTTTTTGCATATTCTTCACCAATATTTCCAAGACCAACAATAAGTTTCATTTATCTCACCTTGCCTTTCACTAATTCATTATTTTCAACAATTGAGTTTGGCTTTAAAGTGCTGTCACAAACTGTGGCATTTGCGCCAATTTCAGAGCCATCACCAACAACTGTTTTTTCGGTTAAGCCCAAAACTTTTGCGTGTTTTTGAACAACCACATTTTCGCCAATTCTTCCGTCGTCAACAATAGCAAAATTCTTCAAAATTGCACCGTCACGCAAACTTGATGACAAAACTTTCACACCAGTTTCCAGTGAACAATTATTTCCAATAACCGAATTTTTTATAATGGCGCCGTCACCAATATGCGCATTGTCTTTTATGATGCTATCAGAAATAATTGCGCCAGTGCCAATAACCACATTTTGCCCAATTGAACAACCAGAAATTGTTGCATTTTTTGAAATATATGAGTTTTTGCCAATCTTTGTGCCTTGAACAACACTAACCCCTGCCAAAACAACCGAAAGTTCACCAATTTCAGTGTTTGCATCAACAACAGTGCTTGGTTCGTTTTCAAAATAAACGCCATTTCTTTTGTGAAAGTTTAGCACTTTTTTAATAAGCTGTTCTTTTGCAACAAAAAAGTCTTCCAAATTATTCACAACAAAAAAATCATTTGACGCAAAATCATATTCATCAATAGAATAAAACTCATCATTATCTCTAATGAAATCGTTTTTGAAAACATATCCCCTTTTAAACTTGCAAACATTCATTCTTTTTCTGTCAACAAAGCCCAAAAGGTCAACAACATGATTTTTATTCAAAAGTGGCGTGTCAGCATAAAAAACAACAGAATACTCTGCTGAATAATCAATATAAGGTCTGATTGCAGAAAGTGCATCAGCACCATTTTCAACGGTGATAATTTTTGGTTGAGTGCCACAAGCACGAACCACCCAGTTCAAAATGCTCATTCCGCAAACTTGTGTGTCATAGATGTTCTTTCCAAAAAGAGCCTTGCCTTCTTCGCACAAAATAAAATAATCAGCACTAACATCTGCTTTTTCGCCTGCACAAAATTCAGGTTCTTCGTTTATAATTCTAATAGTCTTATATTCTTCCATAGTTTCCATAAAATGAGTTTATAATTTTAAGCTCCTTTTTGTCAAATAGTTATTAAAAAATTATGATTTTTTGTTCAACCTTTTTTCTTTAAAATATCTCGAAACTAGCTCCGAGTTTTCTTTTTCCAAAAAGCCACCATAAAAATTTGTTCTGTGGTTTAGTTCCGCTTTTTTCGATAATTCTTCAGCCGAAATCGAGCCATTTGAAATGAATGCGCCAAAATAAACACTTTCAATTCTTGAATTTAAAATTGCACCAGTGCACATAACGCAAGGCTCCAAAGTCACATACATTTCGCAGCCAATTAGCCTGAAATCATTAAGTTTTTTGCATGCCTTTTTTATTGCTAAAATTTCCGCATGCGCCGTTGCATCGTTGGTGGACTCTCTGGTGTTGAATGCCTTTGAAATAACCTTTCCGTCCTTAACAATAACCGCACCGACAGGCACTTCATCAAGAGAAAATGCTTTTTTTGCCAGTTCCATGGCTTTAATCATAAATTTTTCGTTATAACTCATCTCTATTCCTTCCAAAAACATTATACGCAAATTCTGTGTCGCTTGCAATCGTTTTGTTTCTCTCAAAAATTTCTGCTAAATGTTCCCTTCCAATTGGGTGCGACAAATCATCACTCCCCAGTTCAATCGTAAGCGCCGGAATTTTTAGTTTCTGGACACACCAATCTTTATAACCCCCAGAACTTCCCCTTTCAACATTGACAATTTTATAGCCCGTGCTTTTTTGGAACCTTTCCGCAATGATTTTGTCTCGAACTAACTGCTTGCCACTTTGGAAAAAATTATAGTAAATTTCTTCGCCTTTCGTGTGATAAGAAATCGTGAAAAACGCATTCCTTTGTCTTGTGTAATTCGCAATTGCAATCGTCTCATTTTCACTCATTGCTCTTTGTCCAGGAAACCCCTGACTTGCAGGCGACAACGCATGCACATTTGTGTTAAATTTTGCATCAAAATTGTTGTTTATATCAACTCCAAAAGCGTTCGCCTTCCACATTGAAAAATCGCTTGAGCCATTGATGTTTTCAAGCCAATCTCTGTGCTCTTTTGGAAATGAATCAAGCTCGCCGCTTTCAATTGCAACACCGTCTGGATTAGCCATTAAAATAAAACTCAAGTTAAAACTTTTAATGTTATCAAACAGCCCAGATTGTATCATCTCAAACAACATATCAGTCGCTATATTTTCTCTTGCATGCACTCCGGCAACAAAAATTGCAGTGGAAAAAGAATTATCCAAAATTCTTTCCACTGCAATAATTTTCCTATCAAATTTAGTTTTACCGATAACTTTTACATCGTAACCTTTTCTTAAAAATTTTAAGTTTGTTAAAAGTTCGCTATATTTCATTTATTGTAAAAATCCATAAATTGTATAGATTAGCCACTCGCCAATTAAATACAGGCCTGCAATAGTAAACATCACAATTACAGCTGCTGGAACTCTTGGCTTTTCAGGTTTAGTTGCGCTTGCGGTTTTATATTCTTCGCCTTCAATAACCTCTCCGCCATCTATACTAATTTCAACGCTTTGCTCATCACCATCAACCTTTATTGATGCGAGATTCTCTTCAGTTTCTTGTTTGTTGATTTTGTCGTTTTCTTTGATGATTTGCTTTAAAATGAGCGAAATGAAATAAAAACCTGCCCAAGCAACAGCCACCGCAATAACCAAATCAATCAAAATTGTTCCAAGCCCAATTGTTACAGTTGTGCTAACAGTTTCAGTTGTTTCAATAAACGACATCAAATATGCCTGTGTGATTGGAATGAAGTTGTTGAATGCGTGAATCAAAACTCCGAGCCACAAATTGTTTGTTTTGTAGAAAACATAACCAACAATCACACCAACAATAAACTGATGAACAGTCTGTTCAGCATTGCCATGCATAAGCATGAAAATTAAAGCAGAAAAACCAACAGCAACCTTTATGCCCCACTTCTTAAAGCCAGACTCAATAACGCCCCTAAATAGCAATTCTTCACAAAATGCAGCGATTGCGCAAGACGAAATCACATAGCCAAGATATTGCCAGAAAGTGTTGATTTCAATGTTTCCAAGGATTGAAGAATATCCAAAATATTGCAAGAATTCCAAGAAAACATTTGTTAAATTTCCAAAACCAATCAGAGATACAAGCGATGCTAAAAAACACCAGCCAACAATTTTCCAGTTGACTTTTTTATTCATTCCCGCACCATATACTATACTCTTTTTTCTTGAATATGCCACAGTAAATGCAGCAACAGCAAAAACAGCTTCAACAAGCGCTTGAACAATAAACGAAACAATTGCTGAACCCGAACTCATGATTTTTGTTGCTCTCACAATCATAACAAACAAAATGTTAAAAGCAATAAAAAGCACACATGCAAGAGCGGAATCAAAAATTTCAAATGGTTCTTCTTTCAATAATTTACCAACTGGTTTGTTATTAGTTTCCATTATACTCCTCTTTCAAGATAAAATTGTTTCCATGCTTCATTTGGAAAGAAACCTTAACAATAACATCTTGGTTTAATTTTATATTATTACTATCAAAATAGTCAACATAATTTGCAAGCGCTTTTTCATAAGTATTATTATTTTCAGAAATGTGCGACAAAACAAAGCATTTTGTTCCGTTCTCATAAAGAAATTTTGCAAGTTCCAGCGATTGATTGTTAGACAAATGCCCCTTTTCGCCAGCAATTCTTTTTTTAAGCAAAAACGGATACTTTCCACCAAACAGCATTTCTTCATCATAGTTTGACTCAAGAAACACAATTTTAGTATTTATTAGCGCGCGCTTAACTGTGTCAGTCACAACACCAAGGTCGGTTACAAAACCGGCTTTTGCACTGCTTCCAAAAACATTTATAACAAATCCCACTGGGTGCACAGCATCATGACTAATATCAAACGGCTGGATTTGCAAATCTCCAATATTAACCATGTTTGACGAAAACGAGTGAAGTTTGCCTTCTTTGAATTTAATATCTTTCAATGCTCCACTTTCAATCACTTCTTCATGAAAGTAAAAATCCATATCATAATTTTTTACCAGCGTTTTTATTGCCCTAATGTGGTCAACATGCTCGTGTGTCACAAAAATCGCTTTAATGTCCGCAATGTTTTCATTTATTTCCTGCAAATGTTCTATTAGTTTTTTTTCAACAAGCCCAGCATCAATCAAAATTTTTGAATCATTAAACCCAACAAAAGTCGAGTTTGCTTTGCTCCCAGAAGACAAATTCACAATACGCATAAAGTTCTAGTTCTCCTTACAAGCACACATTCTAGCATAAATTTTGATTTTTTTAAAGTGAATTTTTTATAAACTTGAAATTATGGTTGTTCCGTTCAGAAATCCATCAAAAAAATGATTCAAATCTTTGTGACACGCAATCTCAAAAGCCTTGTAAAAATCAGCAGTTGTCGCAATTTTAAATTTATTTAATGCGTAATATTTTTTAAGCCCATTAACAACATTTTTCTCGCCAACCATATTTTTTAGCGAGTCAAACATAATAACGCCTTTAACATAAACCATGTATGAATATTCGTAATCGTTTTGGTATTCATTGACAGCCAGATTCATTTTTGTGTTCACTTCACCGCGCAGTGTTTGAATAACATCAACATACAACAAATAACTAGACAGCGCTTCATTCACAAAGTCATCATAGCCAATGTTATATTCGCCGTATTTTTCAAAAAACAAAGCCGTTGAATATTCTGAAAGCGACTCATCGAGCCACGCATCTTTGATTTCGTTGTTACCCACAATTCCATACCACCACTGATGCGCAATTTCATGCACAATAACCTTTAAATATTCTTCTTCATCATCTATCGAATTAGAAATAAAGACAATGTTTGGATATTCCATGCCACCGTAAATAAATGGAGTTTTAACAACCGACAGGGTTTTGTATGGATACTTTCCAAATGTCTCCGAGAAAAAATCCACTGCCTTTTGAGACAATTCCAAATATTTTTCTGCATTTTCTTCGCCCTGTTCTGTCATATAAAAAATGTTTGTTTTCCCGGTCTTGCATTCAAGTATTTTCGAATTTTCCGACAAGCACATTGCAAAGTCTCTAACAGATTTTGCAGATATTTTTGCGGTATTTTTTCCGTTATTTTTTGTTATTTTTATTTCGCCTGTCGATGACAAGTTATACTTCTCTGGATAAGAAAAAGAAACTGTGTAATTTGCAAGTTCCGAACAGAATGGATCGCCTGTGGCATAGTATGGCGACATATCAAAATCTCCGTCAACAAACTCCGCAACAATCGGATACCAATTTCCAAGATTTATGTTGCCATCAAAATAGCCAAATCTATGCGTTGAATTCGGAATAATCAAATTAAATTCAATCACAATCTCCACAGATTTTTTCTGCGTTAGCCTAAACCCAAAATTGATTTTTAAAATATCTTCATCTTCACCAACAAGCTCAAAGTCTTTTGTTTCAGCATTAACACTAACCTTCAAAATCACAATATCGCCAAAACTTATACCCTTTGGAAAACAAGTTGCAGATGTCAAACTGGTGTAAGGCTTAACTGTTGCGCCGTCTCTGAACGCACGTGGATATAAATGCAAGCAAATGTAGTCTAAATCTTCCCCAGTGTTGTTGTAAAACACTATTGTTTCTTCGCCAGCAATCTGCTTGCTTTCATCATCAAGTTCTGCAGAAATTGCATAGCTAGTAAGCCCCTTTGAAACCTTTTCAACTTCGCTTTTTCCACAACCCACAAGCGAGAATGTTGAAAAACATAAAAATGTCGCTAAAAATAATAAAGATAAAAACTTTTTCATTGAAAAATCCTCTGTAAAACTTATGCAGAGGATTTTATAATTAGAATATTACAAATAAAAATCTATGGTGTGATCAATCTGATTTTTTGAAGCCGATTCATTATGCCCCGGATATGCAGTGATGAACTTGATATTTTTAATTTTCTTTAAACTTTCAAACATATCATTGTTGTCACTATCAGGCAAATCGGTTCTTCCAATGCAATCAGAAAAAACAGTGTCACCAGTAAAAATTATGTCATCAAAAAGAATTGAAACCGAATCTTTCGAATGCCCCGGAGTTGCGATAATTTCGAACTTAAACTCACCCAGCTCCAATTTTTCTGCATAATATTTTATGCGCTTTTTGTCAATATTTCTTTGCTCATTTAGCTTAACCAAATATGCTCCATTTAGCCTAGAATCAACAAATTTATTTTCAAATCCAGCCGAAATATAAACACAGCAGTCAAACTTTTCCAAATATTTGTCAAGGTTCCAAAAATGATCAAAGTGCAAATGTGTCATCAAAATTCCAAGCACTTTTTTGTCACCAACAACATTCAAAACTTCATCAATCTCCGCACCAGCATCAATAATCACCGCATTTTTTTCATTCGACAAAACATAAGTGTTTTGATTAAACGCACCATACAAAAACCTAGATTTAATTACACTAATTTTAACCATATCCAAATTATAACCTTTCCCCACCATTTTTCAAAAGATTTTTGGATAAATAAAAATAATTTTTACAAACGAATTATTTTGCTGGTTCGCGCTATTGCAAAATAATTTATGCATTGATATATTTTTTACACAAATTAGAATTGATATTTACATTGTAAATATCAGCAATTTTCACTTCTCTTACATTTTTTGGTTAAAAAATCCCTCTGTATCAGGTTCGATTTTGTCTTTTTGGCGTTCCATCATTTTGGAATATTCACTTTCACTTAAAAGATTGCCATCCATATCTCTATACGCAAACTCTCCATTCTTTAACTTAACTCCGCCAAAACCATCTATATATGGAAAAGCCCAGCTATATTCTTCAGATAAATTACCCTTCATATCCCTATATGCAAACATTCCATTATCTAACTGCACCAAACCGAAACCGTAGGTATATCGCCAAGCACGAGCATAGCCATTACTCAATTTCCCAGCCATATCTCTATACGCATACACATATGAACCATCATCGTAGCATAATTTAACCAAACCATGGTCACAGCTATATGGCCAAGCATCATCATAACCTTTACTCAAATTCCCCTTCTTATCTCTATATTTATATAAATACGAACCATCATCGTAGCATAAATTAACCAAGCCAAAACCACAGCTATATGGCCAAGCATTAGCATACTTATCACTCAATATCCCATTCATATCTCTATATGCCCATCTTTCGTTTATTAACCAAACCAAACCAAAGCCGTTTGAATATTCCCCTGCATACCTAAAAAACTCACTTTTTTTACCTTTTTCATCTTCATACCACCAGTAACCTTTATCTTTTTTTACTTGCCAATTTTTACCCATAGTAATCTCCCTTATTGTAGTGTAAAGATTGTAACACATATATTGTGTAATTACAATATTTATACTAAAATAAACAACTATTGTTTTTTTTAACAAACAAAAAAAGCCATTAGTGAAGCGACCCCACGGGGTTCATTTCAATAAGACTTTCATTTAGTTTATTTGGAGCGGATGATGAGAATACTCCAATAATTTTATTTCTCAAACCATATTTCCTTTTCATTTGTTTTTACTCTAGTTTTTCTTTGTCGTGGGCTCCGCCATGCGAACTGCTCGCTTTCCATTTTTTCTCTCTATCACTCTTTTTATGTTTCATTTATTTTCATTTTATCTTTTCTGTGCTCGTCAACTTGATTCTCATATCCACAAAAATAAAAACTCACCCACTTTGGGGTGAATTTTTATTTTGGAGCGGATGATGAGAATACTCCAATTATTTTACTTCTCAAACCATATTCCCTTTTCATTTGTTTTTACTCTAGTTCTTCTTTGTCGTGGGCTCCGCCATGCGAACTGCTCGCTTTCCATTTTTTCTCTCTATCACTCTTTTTATGTTTCATTTATTTTCATTTTATCTTTTCTGTGCTCGTCAACTTGATTCTCATATCCACAAAAATAAAAACTCACCCACTTTGGGGTGAATTTTTATTTTGGAGCGGATGATGAGAATCGAACTCACAAATTAAGCTTGGGAAGCTCACATTTTACCACTAAATTACATCCGCACAAGGGCAAGCTTTCACTTGCCTGTTCTTTAATAGTTTGTCTTTGAATTTCTTTCCATTAAATCTTCAAAAATTGCAAGTTCTCTTTTTGCTGATTCTGGAGAATCTGATGCATGAACGACATTTTGAGTAATTCGAAGCTCAAGTCCAAGTGACATTGGAATATCGTATCTGATTGTTCCTTCAGCAGGATTTTTTGTTGAACCGATGATGGTTCTGATTGTTGTGATTGCGTTTTCGCCTTCAACTTGCATGCCATAAGCTTTGTCGCTGGTGATATATTTTTCAAGTCCTGGATAAAAATCTTTTCCAACATGCTCTGCATAGTGCTTTTTGGCGTCATCTGCAGTGTAGTTCACAAAACCTTCATTTGTGACAATAAGTCCAGCTTCATTTAATCTCTGCTTAACTTCATCAATAACTGCTTGATAGTTTGCAAATTCTGGTTTAACCATAACATAAGATATTTCTCTCATAAATAACATTCCTTTTTTCGTTTTTTCTATAATACTTTATTCATTTGGCATTAGTCAAGGTGATAAATATATTCTTTAAAAATATGTTTAAAACAAATAAAAATCGAGCAAAGCTAACCTAGCCCTGCCCGATTTTTGAATTTTCAGCTAATTATTTAACACTAACGAAAAACTCGCCTTCTTTTGCATCAACAACAAGCGTTGAGTTTGGTTTGATGTTTTCTGAAAGAATCTTTTTAGCAACCAAAACTTCAATCATGCTTTGAATAAATCTTTTAAGTGGTCTTGCGCCATAACTTACATCAAAGCCTTGTTCGATAATTTGATTTTTAGCAACATCAGTAATTTTAAACTTGAGTTGTTTGTCTTCCAAACGAGCAGCAAGTTTTTCAAGTTGCAAGTCAACAATCTTGCCAATTTGTGATTTTGTGAGTGGCTTAAACATAATAATTTCATCAAGACGGTTCAAAAGTTCTGGTCTAAATGAACGTTTCAAAATTGCTTGAACAGCATTTGTGGCTTCAACAGAAATTGTGCCGTCTTCGTGGATACCATCCAAGATTTCAGTTGCGCCAAGGTTGCTTGTCAAAATAATGATAGTGTTTTTGAAATCAACAAGTCTGCCTTGACTATCTGTTACCCTGCCATCATCCAAAATTTGAAGCAAAATGTTAAACACATCTGGATGCGCCTTTTCAATTTCATCAAAAAGCACAACAGAATATGGGTGTCTGCGGACAGCTTCAGTAAGTTCGCCGCCTTCATCATAACCAACATATCCTGGAGGTGCACCAATCAATCTTGATACAGAGAATTTTTCCATATATTCACTCATATCAATTCTGATAAGGTTCTTCTCATCATCAAACAAGCTTTCAGCAAGTGCCTTTGATAGCTCGGTTTTACCAACACCAGTTGGACCCAAGAACAAGAACGAACCAATAGGTCTGTTAGGGTCGCCAATACCAGCTCTTGACCTTAAAATTGCATCCGTAACCTTTGAGACAGCTTCATCCTGTCCAACAACTCTCTTGTGGAGTGTGTCAGCAAGATGCAAAAGTTTTTCCTTGTCGCTTTCACCAAGTTTTGCAACAGGAATTCCAGTCCATCTAGAAACAACCTTTGCGATTTCGTCTTCGGTTACTTTGTTTCTCAAAAGGTTATTACCCTTTGTTTTTTCATACTCTTTTTCTTCGGCTTCAAGTCGTTTTTCAAGATTTGGAAGCGTGCTGTATGAAAGTTCTGCAGCCTTGTTCAAATCGTATTCTTTTTTCGCATGCTCAATTTGAATTTTAACCTGTTCAATATCGCTTTTAAGCTTGTTAATTGACTCGATTTGTTTCTTTTCATTCTGCCATTTAGCAGTCATTTGGTCATATTTTTCTTTGTATTTTGAAAGTTCAGATTGAATCTTTTCAAGTCTTCCCTTTGAAATTTCATCAGTTTCTTTTTTAAGCCCTGCTTCTTCAATTTGAAGTGCAATCATTTTTCTGTTGATTTCATCCATTTCGGTTGGCATTGAATCAATTTCTGTCTTTATGCTTGCACATGCTTCATCAACAAGGTCAATAGCCTTATCTGGCAAAAATCTGTCAGTGATAAATCTGTTTGAAAGTGTCGCAGCCGCAACCAACGCACTGTCCGCAATTTTTACACCATGGAACACTTCGTATCTTTCCTTGATACCACGAAGAATTGTGATAGTATCTTCAACGGTTGGCTCGTTTACCATAACAGGTTGAAATCTTCTTTCTAGCGCTGGGTCTTTTTCAATATATTTTCTATACTCATCAAGAGTCGTAGCACCAATACAGTGAAGCTCACCACGCGCAAGCAGTGGCTTTAAAATATTGCCAGCATCCATTGCACCGTCGGTTTTTCCAGCACCAACAATCAAATGCAACTCATCAATAAATAGTATAATTCTGCCTTCACTCTTCTTGATTTCATCAAGCACCGCTTTAAGTCTTTCTTCAAACTCACCACGATATTTTGCACCAGCAACAAGGCTTCCCATGTCAAGCGAGAAGACCTGCTTGTCTTTTAGTGATGCAGGCACATCGCCCTTGAAAATACGAATCGCAAGTCCTTCAGAAATTGCAGTTTTACCAACACCAGCTTCACCAATCAAAACTGGGTTATTTTTTGTTTTTCTCGACAAAATTCTGATAACATTTCTAATTTCGTCATCACGACCAATAACAGGATCAAGTTTTCCTTGTCTAGCAAGATCTGTTAAATTTGAACCATATTTTTTAAGCACATCATAGGTATCTTCAGGGTTCTGACTTGAAACTCTCTGATTTCCCCTAACATCCTTTAAAACCTTTAAAAACCCATCACGAGTAATGCCGAAACTTCTGAAAATTTCAGCAACTTCGCGATTAGCCTTTTGTATTAACGCAAGGAAAATATGTTCAACTGAAACATAATCATCCTGCATTGATTTTGCTTGCTTTTCAGCTTCGATAAGCGCCTGATTAAGGTCACTTGCCATATAAACTTGGCTTGCACCTGAAACCTTTGAAAGTTTGGCTAATTTACCATTAACAGCATCAATCATTTTATTAACATCAATTCCCAAACTCTTCACAATTTCAGGAATAAGACCATTTTCTTGAACTAGCAAACTATAGAGCAAATGCTCTTGTTCAATTTGACTATTACCAAATTCTTGCGTAAGATTTTGCGCACTTTGAATAGCCGAAAGTGATTTTTCAGTCCATTTTTGAAAATCCATAATAACTCCCCCTTTTCAAAATGAATTGTTTATTTAAAGCAATCTAATGCTCTCCATAAACAGCAAAGAATATACCACTTTATTTTAGCACTGTCAAGTGAAGAGTGCTAATTTTTAAAATTTTTTTATTTTTTTTACACTTTCTCACACCTTGGTTTTTGTTTGCTCGGCAGGTTCTCTCCCCGGGTACTAAAAGAAAAAGCCCACAACTTTCGTTGTGAGCTTTTCTTTTGGTAGCACCACAGGGTATACTCCGCTCTCCGCTCCGTGGGCTTCGCCATGCGAACTAGCTCGCTATTTTGTAAACATTCTCGACTACAATTTTGTTTTCACTTTTCTCGTTCTATCTCCTGTTTGCTCGGCAGGTTCTCTTCCCGGGTGCTAAACAAAAAAACCAGTCTCTCGACTGGTTTTTATTGTTTGGTAGCACCACAGGGTATACTCCGCTCTCCGCTCCGTGGGCTCCGCCATGCGAACTAGCTCGCTATTTTGTGAATATTCTCGACTACAATTATGCTTTCACTTTTCCCGTTCTATCTCTTGTTTGCTCGGCAGGTTCTCTCCCCGGGTGCTAAACAAAAAAACCAGTCTTCCGACTGGTTTTTATTGTTTGGTAGCACCACAGGGAATCGAACCCTGATCCCAAGCGTGAGAGGCTTGTGTCCTAACCTTTAGACTATGATGCCATAAACTATGAATTATTATAGCATACATATTTCTGTTTTGCAATAATTTTTTTTGATATTACTCAATTTTTGACCTATAAGCCCAAGTTTTATCTTCTTCCTTTTTCAAGAACTCTTCTTCTGAAACTTGTTTAGGCTTTTTTATGCTTTTGCCCGAATAGCGCATTTCTTCTTCATATTGCTCACGCTTTCTAATTTCTTCGCCAATTATTCTCAAAAACTCATTAGCGCCAATGATTTGTGAAGAATATTTATCGGCAATCTTTTTAATTTTCTTTGAACCGCGACGCGAAAAAAAGTCAAAAGTATCATCTTTCAAATAAACCGCCATTTCTTCAGCGCGTTTTTCTTGAATAACACTAACCATGAGATTGATTTCATTAACAAAGCCCTTGAGCTCGTCCAATGTATAATCAACCATCTTCGATTCGTCGAAATCCTTAAAACTAATCATTATTTGCTCCCCCAATAATGTCATAGACAAGGTTATTTATTTGCAAAAACTTGGTTTTTAAGTCTTTATTTTTAGAAATTGCGGAGTTAATCATTATAACAAACGATTGAAAATACGAAGTATTTTTTTCCATAACGGCTTGTTCGAAAGCTTGGATAATTGTGACAAGCTCTTCTTTTTTGATGTTTAAGTGCTTAATTTTTTTCTGCACTTGAACAATCTGACAAAAATCATGCAACAACTCTTCAAGAAGTGCAAACTCATCAATTTGCTTTGGTTCTTCAGTGAAAATAACTTCTGGTTCAGTCTCTACATTAAGCTTTTTTAAAATAAGCATTTTAAACTCAACGATAATATTTTTGCAAAATAGTTCAAAAGGCTTTGTTTCGCTGTCATACGAAAAATATTTATCCAAAACCATTGTAATATCCAAGTTTTTATCATCAATATTGCTTAAAAAACAAAAAATAAAAGCAATTCTATCGTCATCATTTTCAGGAAGTTTAATAAAATTTGACTTTACCGCCCTGCTCCATGCTTCAATAAAATTAAAATTTATCATGCATTTTGCAATAACATTATACACATCTGCAGTGTTCGCTATTGAATAAAGAATATCCGAAATTTTTCTATCTATCAAAATGTATTTAGACTCCAAAGTGCTTGAAACAGCATTTAGAAAATCATCAATACAAACATCTTTTTTATTGTTTGCCATTGTATCACCTACAATAAAAATATATCATAAAACTTGCGGTGTTACAACTAATCTAAAGTTAATCGACAAAAAATTTTACAAAAAGTGCCATAATATATTTATTTTTTTTAGGGTTTATGTTATATTGTTAATGATAATAATATAAAGGTGCTAAAATGGATACAACTATCAGCAAGTTAATTTTACTTTATGTCTTCGACCAAATGGAAATTCCAATCACCATTGAAACATTGAACGACATGTGTTGCAGCCAAAATGACTGGCTAACATACATGACACTCACTGAAGTTTTGCCAGAGTTAGTCCAAGCAAATTTTGTGTTTTTAGACAACAGCTCAAAAACAGCATACTACAAAATCACACCAGAAGGCAGAGACTGTTTGAACTACTTTTTTATGAAGATTCCTTCTTCAACCAGAAAAGAGATTGGCTCATACATAAAAAAGAATCGTCAAGAATACAAAAGACGCCAAGAATATTTCAAAGACTACTTCCAGAACAAAGATGGAACTTACACCGTTATTTTGAAGATTCTTGAGCCAATGGGCACAAAACTCGACCTTAAGCTTAATGTTGCAAATCGTGCAGAAGCTAAAGCGGTTTTCAATAAGTGGAATGAATCAGCCGGCGAAGTCTATGGAGCAATCTATAAAATTCTAATTGATGGAGATTAAAATGGAAACATATAAAACAAGTGGAGTTTGTTCACGAACAATTGATTTTGAAATTGAAAACGGAATAATTAAAGAAGTTAAATTTAACGGCGGATGCCTTGGAAACACACAGGGCGTTGCAAGGCTCGTTAAAGGCAGAAGCATTGATGAAGTTATTTCACTTTTGGAAGGTGTTCAATGCAGAAATGGCACATCTTGTCCTGATCAACTTGCAAAAGCCTTAAAAGAATATAAAGAATCACATAAATAAGTCCCCCCCCCCCCGCTCCGGGGTTTTTATTTTGCATAAATTATAAATCAAAATTCTCGTCGCAAATTTATTTAACAAAATTAGGCACAAAAAAAGAGTAACAATTGTTACTCTTTTTATTTATTCAGCAAGTGCGAATTTGTCTGATTTTTTATCAACTGTTTCAGTTGGTGTCAAATCAACTTTGATAAGATAGTTATTCTTGTCATCATCTTCAGACAAAATGAACAAATAATTTCCAACAGCTTCAGGAAGAAGCAATCCATTTGTTGAAGAAAGTGTTGAATCTGAAAGTTTAACTTTTTCTGTGTGGATTGAAACCTTCATTGTGTTTTCGTCAACAACTTCAGCAATTTCAACCTTATAAACCTTGCTTGATTCTCTGTATAAAGCATAAAGAACAGTTCTCTTTGTTTCTTCGTTAACATTTTCTGTTTCTGGGTCATCTTTTGTCACAATTTCTTCAAGTTTAGTAAGACCGATAAACTCAAAATCTTTTGCTGATTCCAAAAGTGAAATATTTGTGTGATTGTCTTCAATAGCAGTTGTTGAACTTGTCCATTCAAAAACGCTGAAATAAAGGTTTGTTGAATCAAATGTTAAAACTGTGATACTTCCTTCAGATTTTACAAGTTTTGCTGTTGAATCTTTGCCCTGCAAAGAATAATTTTCAAGATAAATGGCATTTGTAAGTTCTGATCTAGAAATGCAGTTTGTGTTTTCTGTCAAAAGCACATTGTCACCAGCAGTGATTGCTTGAGCATAAACAAACTTATTGTAAGAATAAAGCAATTTTCCGCTTCTGATAGAAAGAAGAGAAATAGCCTTGCCTTGAGAAATGAGTTTGCTATCATCTGTCACAGGAGAAGTTTTATAAACTTTGTTTCCTGTTTGTGGATAATCATAAGTATCTGGAGCTTTTGTATAGAAAACAAATGAGTTTGCATCAACACTTGCACTTGTTGTTGGCTTTCCGTAATTTTCAGATAATGTGCAACCAGTAACACCAGAAATTGTGTAGTTTAAAGTAACTTTTTTATCAATTTTCATGCTCTTGATTGTTGAATTTTTTGTTTCATAAACAACCAAATTTAAAGTGCCATTAACAACATAATAAGCAAAATCAATTGTCTCATCTTTATTGTTAAGTTCAGTTGTATAAAGAAGATAAGATTTTTTGTTCACCAAATCATATCTTTTGAAGCATGTTTTATAGTAAAGCACTTCACCCTTGTAGTTTTCGTCTGCGCAAGGTGTTGTGTAATACAAATAATCACCAAAAATATTGAGTGAACCATTGCTAAAACCAACAAGTTCATCAACAACAACTTCAATATCCCCTTCTGTTTCGCCAGTTGTCATGTTATATTTAACTCTGCAAATAGCCGATCTTTTGTTCTTTTTAGGACTTGTTCCGTCATTATCTTTTGAACCATTGATAAAATATAGATAATCTCCATAAACAACGGTCATGCCACCATTGGTTGTTGCGCCATTGCTTGACTTTACATTATCAACATTAGTTGTTGTTGGAGAAACTTTTTTCTTGCAACCAACAAAAGAAAAAGACAAGCAAACAACAGCTAAAATAACTAAACAACTTTTTAAAATTTTTCTCATAATTGCCCTCAAATAATTATATACAAATATTATTATAAATTTTAAACACTCTTTGTCAAGATGTTTAATGGCTGATAAAACACTAATTTATCATAAATTATCGCTTTTTTAGTTCGCCATATAGCCAAATGAAATCATCAACCGACAATTCTTCAGCTCGAACTGATTGCGAAAAGCCTTTTTGTGCGAACATTTTTTCAAGCTCATCTTTGGAAACTTTTTCATTTTCAAGATTAGATGAAAGTTTTTTTCTGCGCATCGCAAAAGCTCTTTTTGCTAAATTTATCACTCCAACAAATTCTTGCTTATTGATATTTTCGTGTTTTTTGTCAATTCTAACCACCGCTGAATCAACATTTGGAACAGGATAAAATTTTTCTCTCCCAACTCTCAAAACCTTTTGTGGCTCGCCGAAAAGCTTACAAATTATTGTTAGCACTCCATAGTCTTTGTGTTTTTCATTTGCAATAATTCTGTCAGCAACTTCTTCCTGAACCATAACGGTCAGCGATTTAAGATTTTCATTTTGCAAAAATCTAGTAATTATTGGCGATGTTACATAATATGGCAGGTTCGCAACAAGTTTGAACTTTCCACCCACAATCTCGTTTATTTTGTCATCGTCATAATTCATCACATCTTCAAATATCAAATTGACATTTGTGCCATCAAATTTTTCGGTTAAAAAATCTTTAAGCTCAAGGTCAATTTCAAACGCAAAAACTTTTTTTGCTCTTTTTGAAAGCACACTTGTAAGTGCACCCTTTCCTGCGCCAATTTCAACAACAATGTCTTCTTGCGTAACACCAGCTTTGTCAACAATATCTTCAAGCAATGACTCATCTGATAAAAAGTTTTGCCCAAATTTTTTCTTAAATTCAAAATTTCCCATAATCTATCCTAAATTATAAAATTTCTTTGCATTTTTAGTTGTTATTTTCTCTAATTTCTCGCTGGTTTCGCCAAGTTCAAAGGCAATTTTATCAATAACAAACTGCACATTTTTTGGTTCATTAACCCTGCCCCTAAATGGCTCTGGCGACAAGTATGGCGAGTCGGTTTCAACCAAAATTTTATCAAGCGGAATATCTTTTAAAAACAATCTGTCGCTCTTTTTGAATGTAATATTTCCAGAAAAACTCAAATATAACCCTAAATCCAAAAACTTTTTAAACCACTCTTTGCCTTCACTATAACAGTGCATAAGCCCCGAGTGATTGATAAGGTTTTTATGTTCACTTAAAATTTTATAAACATCTTCAGCAGCATTTCTGCAATGAATGCAAAATGGAATGCCCAACCTGTCTGCAATTTCAAGTTGTTTTACAAAAATTCTCTTTTGCGATTCTTTGTCAAACTCGTCATGATAATCAAGCCCAATTTCACCAATCGCAACCACCTTTTTGTGTTTTCCGAGTTCTTCAATCTGTTTTAAATCTTCATCGGTCACATCCACACAATATTCTGGATAAATTCCAACAGTCGCATAAATGTTTTCATATTTTTGTGCAAGTTCCACGCCTTGTTTTGAATCTTCCAAAGTCGTGCCGATGTTCACAATTGCATCAAGTCCGTCTTTCTTCATGTTATTTATAACATCTTGCATATTTTCTAAACACAATAAATGTGCGTGCGTATCTATCATTTTAACCTCATATTTTCTTTGTTTCTATCATATTTTTTATTATGAATATTATTTGGATTATTATGTTTATTATAAGTGTTGTGTCACTATGTTTTGGTGACCCCACAAAAGTTTTATCAAGCCTGCTAACCGCATCAAACTCTGCAGTTAAGCTGTCTTTTGAGCTCTGCGCAATCTATGCAATCTGGCTCGGACTTTTCTCAATTTTGGAAAAAAGTGGATTATCTAAAAAGCTTTCAAAACTTCTTTCACCAATTATAAATAAAATATTCGGCAAAAGCAACCTTTCAGAAGAAAGTAAAAGATATGTGTCAATGAATATTTCAGCAAACCTGCTTGGAATGAGCGGCGCCGCCACCCCACTAGGAATTAAAGCAATAGAATCAATGCAAAAAGATAATCCTAATAAAAATGTTATAACCTTTCCAATGATTATGCTGATTGCCATTTCATGTTCAAGCGTTCAGCTTTTGCCAACATCAATCATCGGCATGCTCGCATCCGCCGGAAGCAAAAATCCAACATCAATCATTCTTCCGTCAATTCTCTGCTCAATTATTTCAACCACAATCGCAATTTTTCTTGTCTATATCTTTCATCTAATCTTTGATAGACGCAAAAAAGGACAATAATTTATGGCAATTTACATCATTCCAGTTTTTATTATTTTTGTGTTAATTTTCAGTTTATTCAAAAAAATTAACGCCTACGACAGCTTTGTTGGTGGCGCAAAACAAGCCATTGACCTGTGCATAAACACCTTTCCATATCTCGTTGCAATATTTTCAATCGTGGAACTTTTGCAAGTCAGCGGACTTTCACTTGTAATATCAAACCTTGCCGCCCCAATATTCAATTTTCTAGGCATTCCAAGCGAACTCACCGAATTTTTAATCATCCGCCCTTTCACTGGTTCTGGTTCAATTGGCATGCTTGCAAATTTGTTTTCACTCTACGGCCCAGACAGCTATATTTCAAAATGTGCATGCGTGATTATGAGTTGTTCTGAAACCACATTTTATGTTGTTGCGGTTTATTTTTCAACAACAAAAATAAAAAAACTGAGATATGTTATCCCAGTTTGTTTACTTTCCGCTTTAATTGGCTCAATAATTGCCTGCGCTATTTGCAAAGTACTTTAAACTTTGAACCCATGCTCTTTTTCAAAATATCACGAAGTTCTGCGCAAGTTCCTTCAGTGATTTTGTTCTTTTCCAAAAGATAGCATTTTGCTTTTGAAATTGAAAGTAAGAATGCATCTTTTGTCTCCACAGCTCTAAAAAAAATGTGATACATAATCTCTGAGTGTTCAACAAGTTCATCGCCCTTTTTATAGTTGACTATAACCTTATCTTCAAAAAACTCAAAATGTATATTTGATCTTTCACTTATTGTTCTATCAGTGCTGTTTAGAGATTTTTGAAATAATAAACCAAGTCCTAAACATAATGGATAAAACCCAACACCAAAAACTAAAAGATAAAATATTCCAAGCTTAATTTCACCAGCATCAAAAAATGCAATGGAAATGAGAATAAATAACACCGACAAAGTAATATAAAGTGGTTTTAATCTTATCATATTGATTTTCATTGCCTTAAAAACGGCTTTTTCATTAAAAACAGTATCAAATTTAACCATTAGTTTTTTCTCCCATAAATCTTTTTTAATTCTTCAGTTTCCGAGCCATCATCATTGTTTAATATCAAAGGACTTTTTATTATGAGTCCTGATTTTGCACCCTTTTTAGCTTCTATCAAAACAAGGTTTGGCGCCTTGTTTTTCTTTGGGTAAACAATTCTTAAAACCTTTGGCTCAAGTTTGTTTTTCTTAAGCTCAAACATAATGTCTGCAAGCCTGTCAGCTCTGTGAACCATAAATAATTTTCCACCAAATTTCAACAGTTTTGATGAAGTCTCCGCAATGCTGGAAAGGTTTGTTTTTAGTTCATGAGTCGCAATTGCAATTTCATCAGTTTCTGATGTTTCACCAACTGTATTATATGGCGGATTCACCGTTATAACATCAACTGTTTCTGCACCAAATCGCCCAACCATGTTTTTTAGGTCATCATTTATAACCTTCAACCTGTCACTCAAACCATTCAATTCAATTGACCTTTCAGCCATTTCAGCCAGCTGTTTTTGAATTTCAATGCTGTAGCCACACTTAATATTATTTTTACACAAAAAAAGTATAGCGACCACTGATGAGCCACTACACAAATCAACATAAACATCGCTTTGTTTAGCTTTCCCGAAATTAGCTAGCAAAACCGAATCAGTCGAAAACTTATACCCAAACTTATTTTGGATAATTTTTAAGTCATTATACTCCAAATCATCAAGAGTTTCGTTTGTTTTAAGCAAACTATTTTGCTGATTCATCAGCTGGAGCTCCTACTGGGCAAACTGCAGCGCATGTTCCGCAAGAAATGCATTTTTCTGCGTCAATAACAGCCTTTCCGTCATCGCCCATTGTGATTGCTTCAACAGGGCAAGCACCCATGCATGCTCCACAACCAACACATTTTTCTTTATCAATTTGATATGCCATATTTTTCTCCTTAAATAAACTAACAAGTCCATTATACAATATTTTATTTATTTTTCAAATAATATTCCTATTTTTTGTTGTTTTTGTTAAAGAATTTATTTTTATTAAATTTTTTATTAGGGTTTCTCTCACCGCCGTTTTTATTTCCACCCTGCTCTTTTTCATTTGAGTTATCATCTTGATTTGAAGCCTGATTTTCTTGATTTTTCATATTCTTTTCAAAATGATTATGCTTGTGATTTTCGGCATTATTTTTTTCTGGCTCCGCCTTTTCATCTTCTTGATTTTTACCGTCTTTGTTTGATTTTTCACCGAAGCCAACAATGTCATAAAGCTCAAACTCTTCAATAACAATTGTGTCGCCATCTGCTTTGCGCTTAACCGAAACACGTTCTCTTAAAATGTCATTATAAACAACCATGCCCTTTCCGTTTGGAGTTTCAACTTCGCTGTTCACCTTTGGCATTTTTGCAAGCTGTGCTTCATACATTTGCGATTCATAACCCAAACAGCACATAAGTCTTCCACAAACACCATTGATTTTTGTTGGCGAAAGCGACAATGATTGAACCTTTGCCATTTTTACAGTCACATGCTCAAAATCTTTTAAAAACCTTCCACAACAACAAGGCTGTCCGCATTGACCAACACCGCCAAGAATTTTTACTTCATCGCGTTGACCAATTTGTTTAAGCTCAATTCTAGTTTTTAGCATTGATGCGAGTTCTTTTAAAAATTGTCTAAAATCGACTCTCTCTTCACTTGAAAAAATAATGAGTATTTTTGAGCCATCAAGACTGTATTCTGCACCCACAAATTTCATCATAAGCCCAAGCTCAAGTGATTTTTTCTTGAAAATTGGAAGTTCTTTTTTAGCTTTCTCTTGAAGCGAATAAAACTTTGACAAATCCGCATCAGTTGCAATTCTAACAACTTTTCCAAAATCTTCTGCAGGCTTTGAAACCTTTGGCTCAGTTTCAGTCACTTCGGCAATTGTCTGGAAGTCATCAACACAAACCACAACCTTTTGTTTTTCATTCACATTTATATTAGTGGCAAAAAAGTTTAAACTATTTTCGCCAAGTTTTTTTGCACCTATAATCTTCTGCATTTAACCTTAACCTCCGCCAGCTTAAATAAAACACTGTCAACCACACTTGTTGGATTGACATTAAATTCTAAATTTTTCTTTTGTTTCAAACACTCTTCAATCAGCGCATCAGTCGCATTCAAATTAAGCATCGACGCAACAACCTTAAGTTTTGTTAAACAATTTTTATTTATAACCAACCCTTCACTCTTTGAAATTATCATTGAAATGTCTCTTGCCAAAATCATAAAGATGTTTAAAAATTCTTTTTTATCAATGTTTTTGCCATTGAAATAAACCGAATACTTCAAAACATCACGACTTCCGTTGATGTCAAAAAATGCCGAAACAATTTGGTTGTAAAAATCAATAAATGTGTCGTCAGTCGCAAGTTTTTCAGCATACGAAGCATTGCCGTTTGCAGAATCTGCGCAAATTTCAGCTTTTGTTGCTGGAGTTCCAGCATTCACCAAAAGTTTGCAAATGTCATCAGTTTTAATTGTGTCCAACTCAATCTGCTTAACTCTTGAAATAATGGTTGGCAAAAGTTTGTTTGCCGAACTTCCAGCAAGAATGAAATAAGTGTTTCGTGGTGGCTCTTCAATCGTTTTCAAAATCTTATTTTGAGCCGATTCATTCATGTTTTGCACATTAAAAAGCAAGAACACTTTTTTGTCGCTTTCAAATGGGCTATACGAAGAATTTTCAACTATGCTTGAAGCAGTTTCTGCATCAATATTCTTGTCAAGTCCAAAAAATTTCACATCAGGATGAATGTGTTTTTCAATTCTTAAATTATTTTTTTCTTCATGCTCTTTATCATCTAAATTGATAAGAAGTTTTGCCACAGTCTCTGAAAATTTATACAAAAAGTTTTCATCAGGGCTCAAAAATAAATACGCGTGCGAAATTCTCCCTAGCTTTGTGTCTAGAGATACAATATTATATGCGTTGCTAGCAAAAATTAACTCATTAAATTCAAGCATAATCCACCTAAATATACTTTAAATAAAATCGCACTTAAAGTCAAGAACTCTTTTAACAGAATGAAAAAAAGAGCCGTAACAGCTCTTTTATCTGATAATTTTATGTTCAAAAAACCTTTCTTGGAACTCCGTCAAAGCATCAATTTGTTCGTTTGTGTAATTTTTGCCTTCTGGACAAACAACGAGTTTGTCGTCGTCATCGTTTGTTCGATTGATAACTGCAATAACCTTTCCTTTAAACTCATCAATTGGTTCAAAAACGCCCAAAACATAAGCGTCAAGTTCTTCCCCATCGCCAGAAATGGTGTTTGGAATAAATCCATAGTTTACAGGATAAATGAAGCCATGCTTTGGATGTTTTGACCCATAAGGTCTGTCCATTTTAACCAAAACAGTCTTTCCAATATAGTCTTTTGTTTCCATATTTTCTCCTATGAAATTTTCAAGATTTTAAGTTGAATTATTCCGCCTGGTGTTTCAACATCAACAATATCTCCAACTTTTTTGCCAATCAAAACACTTCCAATTGGAGACTCGTTTGAAACCCAGTTTTTGTCAGGATCACTTTCAATTACACCAACAATTTTATAGGTATCTTCTTCATTAAAGTCCATATCAAAAACAACAACAGTGTTGCCAACATTAACACAGTCCTTTTTCAAATCCTTTCCTGAAACAATGGTAGCTTTTCTCAAGGTTTCTTCAATTGAAGCAATTTCAGTTTCAACAATAGCTTGTTCTTTTTTTGCTGCATCATATTCTGAATTCTCGCTCAAATCACCAAAATCGCGCGCAATTTTAAGTTTTTCAAGAACTTCAAGTCTTTTAACATTTTTCAAAAATTTAAGTCTTTCTTCTTTTTCTTTTTTCCCTTCTTCAGTGATAAAAAGTTCTGCCATAATCTCACCCCTTCTATGCCAAAGCAAAACCGCTTCAACTTAAAAATACATAATGTATTATATTCAAAAAAATAAAATTGTCAATCAGATTTTAAATTTGTTTTTAGTTGATAATTTTATCAATATTTGTTATTATTAGCAAAGGAGAAAAAACTATGTTAAGAATTTGGGCAAGAACAATGAAAAATGGAAAAATCACAAGGTCGTTTATTTACGAAAGTATTGATAATTTCGAAGAAAACACCATTAGAAAGCATATTGAAAAAATTTGTCATGAAATTGATATTCCAACTCCAATAGTATTAAAAAGCCACATAAATAATTATGTGGACTTTAATGGTTCAACTTTTCTGCCAAGAGACTTTGTTGAATCTATTGATTTTGATAAATTTATAATTGAAAACGCTATTATTGATAAATAGCTTCTTTTTCAATGTTATAAACCAACACAGCATTTCCAAGTTCAAGAAAGTCATTAAGTCTTGTCTGGAGATGCTTTTTTGTTCGAAGAGCAACATCTTCATCAATCGCATTGAAAACATCTTCAATATAATCAAGTTCATCGGTGATAGCAAGAATGTTTTCATCTTGGAAAATATATTTCTCGCAAAGGCTCATCATTGTCATAAATTGCTTGTATGCAAGTGTTGGCGAAAGTGATTTGTCGGCAACAATTGATTCAGCCCCAAGACTTGAATAATCGTTTGCAGAAAATATAATTGTTTTTATGCCCTCTTCGTTGGCTTTTTTAATTTCTTTGATAATTTCTTTATTTATTTCTTCTTTTGTGCTTAAGTGAAAAACCTGTTTTTTACCAAGGTTTTCATTTTGTAATTTTGTTGTGTTTTTGATTGATTTTCCGTTCACTGAAACAATCTTAAACGACTTTCCAGCGACAATAACTTCAACCACATCATAATCTTCAAGTCCAAGTCGATTTTTTGTTTCAACAGAAATTTCAATATCGTTGTCATTTTTTACAAAGGCAAATTCTCTAAGATAATATTTTCCGTCTACTCCAATAAAAATTCTCTGTTCAACATCTTTGATTTGACTTGACTCATCAGGGCTTGCGACCTTGAAAATTGAGTCATCAAATGAAGCGCTGATAAGTTCGTCGTTAATGTCTGTTTTTTTCATGATTTTTGCTAGATATTGATCCATATCAACTTCTCTAACATTAGGTCTTCCAAACGAATTTCTCTTTGGCGCATCAACTTCGCCATAAACAATTTTTAAAATATAGTCAACTAGATCTTGCTTTTTGAGCGTTGCAGGAGCCGGAACTCCAAGTTTTCTACCCAAATCGCGAAGCTCTTTTATGTTTAGCAGGTATAATGCTCGTTCATTATACAAATTTTCATCAATTTTTTTATCTGCTTTCATAGGCACCCCCATCATTTATACTAGAAAATTTTAACATATTTGAATGGTTTTGTCTACTAACTTTTTGATTTTAAACGAGATTTAGTGGTGAATAAACAAAAATTTTCTGTCCCACTTCAAAAACTCCATCAACTTCGTTTTCTGAAGAAATGAGTTCCGGCATAATTCCAAGCGCCTTTGCAACATCAAAAACTGTTTGATTTTCTCTTGCAACATAAACTCTAACGCCCGCGTCAACCACTTCTTTTTCGCCTTTTACATCAAAATTTTTCACATATTTTTCCGCGATTTCTTTTTCATATTCAAACTTATATTCAACCAAAAATGCGCTTTCCAAATCTTTTCCAGCCTTAACTTTGAAAGCAGAAACTGTTGCTGATGCTTGAACTTTTGATAATTTCTTCGTCAAATCTTTTTCAGTTTCAAAATGAGTTTCATAGCTTAAATTCATATTTGCTACACTTGTGGTTGTTTTGTAAACACAAAGAGCATCGATTTGTGCCTTGATTGAAAGTTTTTCGCCCTTGTCTTCAACTTCTAAAATCTTGACTTCTGGCTGAAAAACTCCAATAATATCGTCAAAATCACCATTAACAGAAATATCAGTTTGTGTTAAAACTGTGTCAGAATCAAATTGATAGCCGTCTTCTGTTTCAAATTCAGCATAGTCATAAACTGGCACGATTTCGTTTTTCAAAGAGAATAAATCATCAAATGTTTCAACGGTTTTATTTTCAAACAAATATGCTTTTGCTGACAAATCAATAACAAACGCAAGTGCGGTTTTGTCATCTTTACTTTGCTCAACAATACTTGTGTTAAGGTGTTTCAAAACCACTTCAATTGTCTCACCTGGAAGTGAATTTTTCATTGCGATTTCTTGCTTAAATTCAAACTCTTTTGCAATTTCGCCAAGTCCATTTTCATCCAAATAAAGCGCATTAACTTTAACTTTTCCGTCAATAATAACCTTGTCAACAGCTGAAACTGCGCTATTTAATACAGCAACTGAATTGATGTTTAAAATTTTGATGTCTTTTAAATTGCTTTCAACTTCTTCAGCAACCACAAAGGTTTCTTCGTTTGAAGCCTTGTAATTTAACGCATTGATTGTCTTTTTGCTCAAAACCAAATCATCGCCATTTTTTGTTGCATCACCAACAAGATAGCGATAAAGTCCAACAAGTTCTGTGGTGTGTTGAACTGAAATCATCACTTCGCTTGAAGAAACACTGACATTTTGAATTTCAAGTTCATCAGTGCTTGCAATTTCACTCAAAACGAATGTGGTCTTTTGTTTCTCAACAAAATCAGCTGTGGTTTCTGTGTTTTCAATTTTATTTTCGTCAGTCAAATAAACTGCATTCGCAACAATTTTTCCACTCACTAGCAAGAAATTATTTACAACTTCAGCAGATGAAACAACCGATCTTGCACTAACTTTTAAAAGCTTTGAAATATTGTTTGGCGTAACGATTTTAACTTGAGAAAAATACTTATCCATTGTGATTTTTTTCCTAGCGCTTATAGCTACATTTTCCATACAAATCCCCCACTAGCAATATTCTATTAGCACCCAAACAAAAATATTACAAAACTGAATAAAAAAAATTTTGTTGGCAAAGATTGAGTTAAAGGAGATAGAAATGAGAAAAGTGAACACAAATGTTTCAGCAGTTATTGAAGAAATTGGAAAACTTAAGGGTTCAAATATTTCAATGGAAATCAATAAAGGCAGAAAAAAAATTGAAAAATATCAAGGCATTATTGAAAATGTCTACCCAAGTATTTTTACGGTAAATATTGGCGACGGCAAAAACCCGCTTTCATATTCCTACAATGAAGTGCTTTGTGGCGACGTTGTCATCAACAAACTTGGCACAAACTAATTTGCATTTACTGCCGCAACCTTATGAATGCACTGTTTTGGTGCATTTTTATTTTGCCATTTTAATGCTTAATTTCTTGACAAGTTTTAATATTTTTCTTAATCTTAAAACATGAAGAAAAACAATATTATAATAATCCTTATTGCAAGCATCAACCTTTGTCTTTGCTTGCCACTTTTAATTTTTATGACACCAGCATCTGTTCCGCTTTTAGCTGGAATTCATGATGAAATCATTTTTATTGGTTCAAAATGGTGGCTATTGTTTGGTTTAATTTTGCCACTGATTTTCATGACGCTTTATCTATGTTTAAAAATTAAAAATTTAAAACTAATCTTTTCTGGGCTTTTGATTTTTGTAGTTTTCAATAACCTTCTCGGTTTTTCATATTTCTGCACAGAACAAGACTTTATGTTAGGCGAAATTTCAAAAATTCCGCTATCACTTTCAATTTTTTTGCCACTCTCACTTGCTGTTTTTGTTTATGGCTCAATCATAAAAAATATCAGCTACAAAAACAAGCTGGGCATCAGCACAAAAAACACAACAACAACCGAATTTATCTGGAAACAATCACACATAACCGCCAGCTATCATTTTAGACTTGCTGGACTTATTCAATTTATATCATCAATCGTGTTTATCTTTGTTCATCACCCACTAATCATGCTCGCAATATTTGTGATTTGTTTAATCATTCCACTCATTGTTATTTTGAGTGGTGCAAAAAAGATGACAATCAAATATAACGATATGAAACAAAAAGAAGCAAACATCAAAAAAAATAAGGCGTAGCCAATTGGCTGCGCCTTTTGTTATGCTTTGATTTTAAGTTTGTAAGCATTGAATTTATCTGCTTTTATCTCTGTCAAAATATCATATTTTTGACTAATAAATCTGTTTATGTCGTAATTTTTTGGCATAATGGCCACAACACTTTTTATTTTTAGTTCAAACACCTTGTCATAAAAATCATGCATGGTTTCAATCTTTCCAAAACCAAGTTCTGTCAAATCAGTGACAATTTTATCAATAAATTTGATTGGAAAATTATCGTCCAAAAAGTCATAATTCAAAACAGAAAAACCATTTGACTTAAGCTTTTTTGAAATCCTTTTAAGCTTTTCATTTTCTTCTTTTTCTTTTGAACAAGCAATCACATTTGCCTTTGCAAACGAGTTGCATCTGACAAAAGGTATCACCCCGCTGTTGCTGATTGCATCAACAACAACTTCATTTGGAACTGGCTCTGATAAAACATTCAAAAGATATGCTGTTTCTGGTCTCAAACCATATTTTGTGATTAACGGCAAAAATTTGTCAGCGGTTTCAATTCGTTTCATAAACAAGTTTTCGCCGTCTTTTTTCGACAAAAGCACAAGCTCGTCTTTTGCAAAATAACTAATGCCCTTTTTGGTTATCTTTTTCACCATAACTTCAAAAGCAGTTTTAAGCTTTGCATCCAAAACAACATTTTCATTTTCTTTTTTAATTGTCAGTTTAACCGTTCCTGTGTCTTTTGGGAGTGCGATTTTAATGTCTCTCTTTTCCAGAATATTTTTCACTGTCAAGTTAAGCGCACCAACACCAGTTTTGTGAACATTAAAAATAACAACAAACGCATCAAAAAAACAGCTGTCTTTAAATTTAAAATGCTCGTCAGCAAAGAACAAAACAGCATCATCATAAAGCGTTTTTATTTTTGAATTTTTATCGGTTTTTCTAATAATAGTTTTAACAACTTCGCCAAAACCATTCTCAAAAGTTGCATAATATAATCTTTTCATGCCACAATTATAACATAACAATAGAATTTTTGCCACAAGATTTTAATTTTTTATCAAATTAGTCACAACATTTTTAATAAAAATAAAAAAACATTGATTAAACACAAAAAATGGTATAATATAATAATGTATGGAAAATAAAATGGAAAGCCAAAAAGCTGAAAACAACAATAGCGTTTCAAACGAAGAAATAATCAATCAAATTCCTGATGATGAACTTGCGTTTGAACCAAACAAAGATGATAAATCTGGCTACAAAACTAACAGCATACTATTCCATTTCTTGTGCGTGTTTGGCGTTGTATTTTTGAGCATATTTTTCGTGTTTCAAGTTTACCTTACACCGATAACAGTCGTCGGACAAAGCATGCTTCCAACAATCAATGCGCAAACCACCAGCGACCTTGACACAAGCCATTGCGATATGGTATATTACCGCGAAAAAGACCATTATACCTACGGCGATATAGTGATTATTTCAAACGAACAAGACCACTACATTGACAATTCAAACCGCTCAAAACGCATAGACTTTTTAATAAAGCGAATTGTTGCCTGCCCTGGCGATACAATCACATTTTATTTAACCGACGTCAGCGAAGACGGAAATAAATATTTCTACGAAATATCGGTTCAAAACTCAAACGGACAAACAGTTGAACTAAATGAAGAATCCTACATAAAAGAGCCAATGTATTTAGACAAAAGAATGACATACTCATGGTTCGACCAACAAATTGTTGAAAATATCATGAATGATTCACTTGGACTTGATAATCGTAAAAAATCAATTACAATTTCAGAAAACTGCTATTTCGCAATGGGAGACAACCGAAACAACTCATCAGACAGCAGATATTTCGGTCAAGTTCAGCACAACGACATTCGCGGAAATGTCAGAATTCAAGTTGAGCATGGCGAAAACATCTGGGTTGCCATATTCAAAAAAATAAAATCACTTCTATCAGTAAACTATCTACTTTTAAAGGAAAACTCATGAGAAAAAAATTATTAAACCTGCTATTTGTAATTTTAATTTTACCTGTAATGGTGTTAACTGGATGCAAAAAAGGTTCTTCAAGCCTTCCAGCAATAAATGTTAGCAAATATTTTAAAGACGAAATTACAATATCAAGATATAACATTGCTGAAGACAGCACTGATTCAATTTCTTTTTTAACACAAAAGAAAGCAAAAAAAGAAAATCTCTCAAAATATGTGAAATTTGAACTCAATGCTGATCCTGTCTGGATTTACAAAATGTATGTCGAATCAATCGTCTTCTATGTTTATTGCAACGAATCAAGCGAATTCCAAATGACAATCAATGTAAAAATGACAAACCTTGCAGACGAAAGCGCAATTTTGGAATCAAAGAGCGACAATGTTGCAACCGAAGATGTTGAACAACAAGTAACCATTATGCCAAAAGGCAAAAAAGCAATCAAATGTGTTGTTCCAATCAACAAAACAGTTGTAAACTCTCTCGGCTCAACCATCACAATCGACTTTAAAAATTCGCCAGAACTCTTCTCTTCTGAAGGCGAAAATGAATCATCGCTGATGTGGTTAATTTATGGCTTCCAAGTTCATGGCGAATCAAGAACCTATTCAAGAACCGCCGACTAATTTAAACTTTTACAAAAAAGGAACTATGTTTTAGCATAGTTCCTTTTTCTTGTTTTTCAGGTTATTATCAGATTTTCTAGCAATAAATTTATTATTAGAATTTAACATTTTAACTATTTTTTTCTTTCAATAACAGTTTTTCCACCCATGTATGGTCTTAAACATTCAGGAATTGAAATTGAGCCATCTTCATTATAGTGGTTTTCAATAAAGGCAATAATTGCTCTTGGGCTTGCAAGAACAGTGTTGTTAAGAGTGTTTACCAAATAGTTGCCTTTTGCGCCTTTTGCACGAATATTAAGCCTTCTAGCTTGTGCATCGCCAAGTGTTGAACAAGAGCCAACTTCAAAATATTTCTTTTGTCTTGGGCTCCAAGCTTCGATATCACAAGATTTAACTTTCAAATCTGCAAGGTCGCCACTGCAACATTCAAGTTGACGAACAGGAATTTCCATATTGCGGAAAACATCAACGGTATATTTCCACATTTTGTTGTACCAGTCCATAGCTTCTTCAGCTTTGCAAAGAACAATCATTTCTTGCTTTTCGAACTGGTGAACACGATAAATTCCCCTTTCTTCAAGGCCATGTGCACCGCCTTCTTTTCTAAAACATGGTGAATAAGATGTCATGCAAATTGGAAGTTTTTCTTCAGGAATGATTTGGTCTTTAAATCTGCCAATCATTGAGTGCTCGCTAGTGCCGATTAAATAAAGGTCTTCGCCTTCAATTTTATACATCATTGCGTCCATTTCAGCAAAACTCATAACACCAGTAACAACATCACTATGAATCATGAATGGTGGAATTGCATAAACAAAGCCTTGGTTAATCATATAGTCTCTACCGTAAGCAATCATAGCTTCATGAAGTCTTGCAATGTCGCCCAAAAGATAATAAAAACCATTGCCTGATGTTCTGCCAGCGCTTTCTTTATCAAGACCACCAACAGCTTCCAAAATGTCTGCGTTATATGGAATTTCATAAGATGGAACAACTGGTTCGCCGAATCTTTGAACTTCAACATTGTGAGTGTCATCTTCGCCAATTGGAACACTGCTATCAATGATGTTTGGAATAATCATCATTCTCTTTTTGATTTCTTCATCAATTTCAGCTTGTTTTGCTTCAAGTTCAACAAGTTTATCAGCATCAGCTTTAACTTGTGCCTTGATTTTTTCAGCTTCTTCAAGTTTCTTTTCTTTCATAAGTTTTCCAACTTCGCCAGAAAGCTTATTTCTCATTGCACGAAGATCGTCGCCCTCTTGTTTAAGTGCACGATTTTTCTTGTCAAGTTCAATAACTTCATCAACCAAAGGAAGTTTTGCATCTTGAAATTTCTTTTTAATATTCTCTCTAACCAAATCAGGATTGGTTCTAATCAAATTGATGTCTATCATAAACATATCTCCAAAATTTAATAAATAAATAATAGCACTTAATTATTTTTTTTTCAATAAAAAATGACTATTTGTATTAACAATAGCCCTTTTTTATAACATTTAATGCCTAACCTAAAAAATTATTACGATTTAATCTTGCATTTTTTCGCTCACTGCAAGCTGGAACTTTAACCCCAGATTCAGCCACCACCCTTTTAAGATGCGAATATGGACCAATAATACATCTGGCTCCAATTTTTGAATATTCAATAAAAGATGAATAAATTTTTGTGCCCTTGCCAATAATTGAGTTAACTATAAAAGAATTAGGAAAGATTGTCACATTATCTCCAATCTCACATTCGCCGTCAATCCTGTTATTTTCATAGATTATAACATTTTCGCCAATCTTTGCTCTTTCATCAATAAAAGTAGATTTCTTATCAATCAAAACATAGTTTTTCTTATTCATATTTTTATGTTATGAAAAAACAAAATTTTTGTGAAATCGGCAAAAAGTCATTAAAGTATTACAAAAAAACAGCCTAAAGCATGAAAATATCAATGTTTTTTGAAAAAAAGTTTAAAAAAAGGCTTAAATTGTTTTGAAATCTAATCTTAATATGATATAGTGGTTATAGTAAGTAAGCTTAATTAAAGCAAAATAGGAGGAATTACTTATGAATAAAAATGAATTTTTAAGAGCTATTGCTGATAAAACTGAATCAACAATCAAAGATGCAAACGCATTCTATGAAGCATTTGTAGAAACAGTTACAGAAGCCATGAAAGCTGATGACAAAATCACACTTGTTGGTTTTGGAACATTCGTAGCAAAGAAAAAGGAAGCTTGCGTTCGTCCTAACCCACAAAAGAAAGGCGAAACAATCACAGTTCCAGCTTGCAAAGTTCCAGCTCTCAAGTTTGGAAAGAGCTACAAAGAATCAATCAACTAATTTGATTATTCAAAAACTCGGGTTACCCCGAGTTTTTTTATTGCACAAAATTTCATAAAAAAGGTCAGCAAAATATCAAAATACTTCACTAACCTTTTTATTGTTTTAAACTTTAAAAATAAAAATTTTTCTGTCTTCCCTTTTTCTTTTTGATAGCTTCATGACTCAAATTCAATTAGTAAAAAATTACATAACAAACCTAAAATATAGCTTAATCTTAATTGCTAGCAATTTTATAACAAAAAAATATCATAAAGTTTTTTGCATAAAAAAAACGACTTGATGTTCACTTTCACTCAAGTCGTTTTAATCTTTTATTTGTTCAAAAATTCGTTGATTTTTTCAACAACCAAATCAGGGTCAACACCATGAACTCCGCAAGCTTCTTCCAAGGTTTCCATTTGGCTCATTGGACAACCCAAACAGTGAAGACCGAATCCCAAAAGAACTTCTTTAACATTTGGATTTAAGCTCAAAACTTCACCAATTTGTGTTTGTTTATTAACTTCCAATTTTGTTTTTTTCATTATCTGCTCTCCTTATATCTATTCATTGCGTCCATCAAAATCTTGATTTCTTTTTCAATTCTCTTTGATTGACTTTCAGACAAACCTTCGTCGCTCTTTCTCATAAGTTTTTCAGCTCTTGACAAAACTTCATTGAATTGTTTGTCATTTTCAATAACCATTGATTCGCTGACTTCTTGTTTTTTTGGTCTACCGCGTTTTGCCATATCACTAACTTCTTCCTTTACTGATTTTTTTGCTGATGACTTCAAGTTTCTAGGTCTTGGTTCGTTTTCTTTTGTTCTAATAACTTTTTTCTTTTTTGCTGGTTCTTGTTGTTCAACAATATCTTCGTTGGCAGGCTCTTCATATTTTGGATATGCTGTTTGTTGCTGTTGAACTGGCTGATAACCTGCGCCATAATTTGGTTGATTGTAAGATGGATAACTTGGTTCTGGAACATATCCATAACCAGGCATAACTTGGTTCATTTGTGCACCATACATTGGTTGCGGATTATATCCATAACCTTGATCATAGTTCATTGAACCATAAGTTGTTGAAGGTGCGAATGTTTGGTTTCCAGCATAAGCTCCGTCATAAGTTCCAGGAACAGATTTTAATGTGTTTAAAACATCGTCAGCATTTTCATCAGCAACAGGACGAGTGATTTCTACCCTTTCAGGTTCTTCAATTGGCTCATTGTAACTCTCGTTTGAGTTAGCCACATTGTCACTCACTTCATTACTTTCTGCGAAAAAACCTGTTCTCTCACGCTTTGAAATTGGTTCATTTCTTTCAATAACCATTCCACCGCTTGCAAGTTTTGAACGGTTTGCTTTAAATCCACTAACAACATTAGCGATTGCAGATTCTTCCATTTCTGCGCTGTTTGGACTTGCATCCCCTTCACTATTATTTTTTTCAATTTCAATAAATTTATTTTGATTTGCCAAAACATTTTCTTGATCGTCAGCATTTTCGTTTAAATCAACTGGCATTTCATCAGAATTTTGCACATCGGCTTCTTCTTGAGCATCTGATTGATTAGCTTCGTTATTTTCAACTGGATTAACATCAATTTCATTTTCTGCTTGAACTTCTTCTGCATTTTCCTTTTCTTCAAGCTTTGCTAACTTATCATCATCAATTTCGGCAATGTTTTTTTCAACATCAACAAAATTATTTTTTTTAAGTCCGCTTTTGTTTTGCATTACTCCATCAAAAAGAGTTGACATATTGTCATCTTGTCCAACCTTTTTTGCGCCGATTTGATCATCATCTTTGATAACATAATCACTATCAACATTGATAAATGGCAACTTGTTGTCAGATTGTGGACTCTCATTCATAAGTTTTGAAACATCAATGTTTTTCTTTTTGAAAACATCATATTTGTCAAGTTTATTCTCTTCTTCAACTGGTTCTTCGGCAGGTTCTTCAACTTTATTGAGTTCGTTTTCTTCATCGCCAGGTTTCTCTTCTTCAGATTCTTCAGTCTGCTCTTCTTCAGCACCAGCCAAAACATATTTTTCTTTTTTAGCAAACTTTGAATCTAACAAATCAACTGCTTCGTAAAAACTTTCAATATCCATTCTGTAAAGCTTTTGTTTGATTGAGCTGTGAAGGAAATAAAACAGTTTCGCGATAACATAAAACACAAATGGCAAAAACATTGATTCAGCAAGTGTCATGAAATTGAGCGCATTTTCACCGCCAACATAAGCAAAATTGAAAATGAACAAAAGCACAGTAACAAATGTTATAAAAGCACGCATCATTGTTTTGCCGTTGTTAAGCAAACCGCCATTGATTTCAACATCAAGTGCTTCGCGTCTTTTGATAAAGTCTGAAGGTTTCCCCGTTTCGCTTTCGCGGAACTTTTTCCAACCGAATCCAAAACCACTCGAAATTTTGCTTGTTTTTTTGTCAAGCTGTTCAGGATGCTTTTCAATCTCCTTTGTTTTAATGACAGTGCTAATCAAACTTTGGCATCTTGAATTGAATTTTCTCTGAAAAGACGAAAACAACGAGATGCAAATCCAAATGATATAAAGCCCAAAAGCACCGAGTGCAACAGCCATCAATCTTTCAGGTGTAACAAGCCCAGCAACAACTTTATATGCTGTAATTAAATAATCATAAAGCACGATACAAAACCTCCGCTCCTAATTCAATAATAATATAACATATTATTAAAAAATTTACTAACAAAAATTACGCAAAAAATTAAATTTCTATTATTTTTTGTTCGTCAATGAAGCAAAGAATCTTTTTTGTAACCTTTTTGCCAAAAATTCGCTCGACAATTTCAGAATAAGTGTTGATTTGGAACGCATAATTATCTAACTTTTCATCACTAATTTTTCCGGTTTTGTAATCTAAAACAAAGATTTCATCGTCAAAAACAGCAATCAAATCAATAATACCCTGCAAAATAAATTCGCTTTGTGCATTTGAATTTTCAATCAAGTCGGTTGCAACTTTTGAATAAAACTCTCTTTCAGTTAAAATGTAATTTGCTTTTGAAATTTCTTCAAAAATTGACAATTTAACTATTTTTTTGATTAAATCAATATTTATTTTAGTGCTGAATTTATTTTCGGTATAAATTTTTTCAATTTGCTGTTCAAATTCGCCAGCCTTAAAATCAATTTTTTGCATAAATGCGTGATAATCCGTTCCCCTTTCAGCCGACGAATTAGAGCCTGCGAAAATCTGTTTTTCAGTTTCTTGACCTTTCAAAATTTTTGAAATAGAAGTTTTTAGGCTAAATTTTTGTGCGTCACAAAATTCATATTTAAAATATTCTGGCGCAGTTACATCTTCATCTTTAAATAAGATTGACATTGGCTCAACATTATTTTTTTCGTTAAGATCATCAATGCTCATCTCTTTAAAGTTTATAATTTCATTATGCTCGCCGTCTAATTCTTTACAAATTATTGGCTCAAACCAATCAGCAAAGCATTTTTTGTGCTCCTTGATTTTTTGCGCTAATTTTTGCTTCTCTTTAGAGCATATCACATAAAGTCTTTCTTTTGCTCTTGTTAGTGCCACATACAAAACTCTTTGTTGCTCTTCAACAAGTTTTCTTTTTTCCAAAAGCTTGATTCCCGCACTTGCAATTGTTGGCATCTGCGTTCTTGACTGCCTATCAAAATAATCAATCCCCACACCATACTTTTTGTTGAAAAGCACAGTTTCATAGGTCGATTCAAAATTAAATTCGTTTGTCGTGTTGATTAAAAACACATACTTAAATTCAATGCCTTTTGACTTGTGAATTGTCATAACTGAAACAGTGTCGCCACCACATTCATTTTCAACTTCAAGTGAAAAGTTTTCATAGTTTAACACAAAATCAAAAGCATCAGTTTCAGGCAATGCATCAATCATCATATTTATGTCATTGTTTGCCTTTTCAAACTCAAAACTCGCATCATTTATTTCATAAAGAGAAAACTCCTCAATGATTTTTTTGCATAATTTTTTCACGCTCATAAGCTTTGCATAACCATTGAATTTCTCGAGTTTTTCATTAAAATTGATGATTTTATTTTTCAAATTTTCATCATCTAAATTTTCAAAATAATTTATGCACTCGAAAAATCTTTTTCGTGGGTTTAAAAGCCTAATTTTCACAAGCTCTTCATCCGAAAAATTAAACAGTCTGCTCTTTAAAACTTTAAACAAAACAAAGTCGTCATTTTTATTGCAAACAAGCTTCACAAAATTCAAAATCTCTTGAACATAAACTTTTTCAATAAGATTGTATTTTTCATCGCTAGAAACTCTTATGCCGAAACTTTTGAGTGTTTCAATAAACTTTGCAACCATATCGTTTCTGGATCCAACCAAAACAGCAACATCACTAAACTTAAAATCTTTCCCTTTTTCAGCGATTAGCCCAGCGATTGTGCTTGCAACAAGTTTCGCTTCAAACTCACCCCTTTCTTCATCTTCAATTTCTTCTTGAGTGTGCGATTTTACTGAATACACACCCGTTGGAACCTGATTTTCTGCTTTTTCTTTTGTGGTGTCAATATAAAACAAATTCACACTTTCAGGACCATTTAAGTTGTTTTCTCCAGGAATAAACTTTGAATCTTTCGCATAATCAATTCCGCCAAAGCTTTCAGTCATCACACCTGAAAACACCAAGTCAACAAACGCCAAAATCTTTTTATCGCTTCTGAAATTGCAATTGAGTTTAAACAGCTCGCTATCTTTGTCGCCACTGCCGTATTTTTCATACTTTCCCATAAATATATCGGGGTCGCAAAGCCTGAACCTATAAATGCTTTGTTTGATATCACCAACCATAAATCGGTTATTTTTGCCAGAAACAAGCGAAATAATTTCTTCCTGAACCGAGTTTATGTCTTGATATTCATCAACAAAAACATATCGGTATTTTTTTCTCAAAGTCTCAAGAATTTCTTTATTTTGCAAAATTATAAGCGCCTTTTTCTCCAAATCATTAAAGTCCAAACCATTGATTTCTTTCTTCAAGCCGTCGTAAATTTCATTGAATTCTTTAACAAGATTATAAAGCGAAATCACAACTTGTTTTGTTTCCAAAAGCCCTTGCTTTAAATAGTCAGCATCTGCGCAAATATAGTTTTTCTGGAAGTTTTCGAGCTGTGACTTTATCAAGTCTTTCAGTTCATCAACCTGCGGCTTGATTTCAACATTCGCGCTAAGCCTTGGTGCCGTTGGAATTTTTATTTCAGCAATATTTTTTGCATTAACTTCAAATGAATTGTTTGAATTAACAGTTCTCAAGAGCTCCGAAATTTGCAAAAAATAATCACAAAGCTTGTCTTGTTTGTGTCTTTTTAAAACCGATGCAAACTTTTCCGCCTGAACCGACAAATCTCTCATTTGATTTGGCACGAAACTATTGATTATCTTTGCGCAATCATTGTCTGTGAGTTTGTCATTATAAGCACTTTCTAGTGTTTCGTTAAACCATTTTTCAGAATTAAGATTCGAGTTTAAAAAATTGTTAAATCTTTTTATAATATTTTTCAGCGGTTTGTTTTGTCTTTTTTTCTGAAATATATCAAACAGCTTTAAGTATTCTTCATCGCCTTGTTTTTCTTTTCTTTCAAACAAAGTCTCAAGAGCTTTGTCCTGCAAAAATGCACCAAGCGCTCCATCAATAACTTGGAACGAAGGGTCAACATTAACTTCATAAAAATAGGTTGAAATCAATCTTGAACAAAAACTATGCAAATTTGAAATATCGCTTGTTTCAACATCATCAATCTGTTTTAAACAAAACTCATCATCTTGGTGTTTCATAAAAGCTTCAATGAGTTTTTCTTTCATATCTGACGCGCTCGCCTTGGTGAAAGTAACAACCAAAAAGTTCGATATCGGCGTTCTGTCACCTTCTTTCAAAACAAGGTTTATTATCTTCTGAATCATAACAGTAGTTTTGCCACTGCCAGCAGATGCGCTAACCAAAATATTTTTGTCATGACTATCAAAAATAGCTTTTTGCTCATCAGTCCATTCTATCGCCATCTTCATCCCCCTTGTTTAAATCAAAACTTTCACTTTGAACAATTCCGCCACATCTTCTTGCCATTCCGAGTCTTGCGTGCTCTTTTCCGCAAAAACCATTAAGCTCGCAGAACGAACATTCCTGACTTTCTCGTTCTTTCGCTTTCGCTATTGGTGACGGCTCAATATTGCCACCCAAAATCTCACCAATTGCAACTTTACAAAGCTGGTTTGTGTACATTTTCAAGTCATCAAATTCTTTTTCACTTAAAAACACCTTGGTTCTGCCATAACTAATTTGAAATTCGCCAGTCTCTCTAACTTCTTTGTTATTTTTAATTTTAATTGGAACAAAATCACTTTCGTTGTTGTCTACCGACAATGTGCAGTCCATGTATTTCACAACATCAATATTATCAAGCAAAAAACCTTGCATTTTGTAATTATTTTTCAATTTTTGGTCTATTTTTACAAAATCACTGTGAATTGGAAAATAAAACAAACCTGCAACTTTGGTGTTGCCTAGTTTTTCAGCGGCCGACAAATAAGACACCAGCTGAATCTTTTTGCCATAATAAATTGCACCAAGATTGCTATCAGTCTCACCCGTTTTATAGTCAATAATTCTAATATAGTCGCCAAACTTGTCAACCCTATCAATCTTTCCTTCAATGGAAATAACTGTGTTTTCATCAACCTGAATTTTAACTGCATTGTTTCCAGAAAACTCAAATTCGTTTAGTTTATGGTCGTTTTTAAAACTAGATTTTTCTTGTTCCAAAAACAAATAATGCGCAAGTCTAACCACTTCGCCAAACACAAAGTTTATTACCGCTGTATTTTTTTGCGTATTTATTTCTAGTTCATTAAGGGCGCTAGCCAATATTTGCTTTGCCTTTTCATCAAATTCTTTGTCTTCAAGCCCCACAAATTTTTCAATATTCTTTGTAAATAATTCCGCAAATTTATGCACAATTGTTCCGATATCCAAGCTGTTTAGCGACGCATCTTTGTTGTCTTTTAGTCTCAAGCCATATCTTGCAAAAAAACTATACGGACACGAAAAATATCTTTCAAGCTGCGAAACACTCGTCTTGTTATTCACGAAATAAATTTCTTTTGCGCTCGAAATTTTAAACTCTTTTTCACCAAAACATAAATTTGAAATAAAGTCAGAAAAATTTGGTGAAAATGTATTTTTGAGTTTGTTATATTCTTCATTTATTTTTGACATGCTAATCATCTCGCCAGAAAGATACTCTCCAACAAGTTTAGCAAATTGTTTTTCAGCAATTTTTTGCGTAATATTTTCATTATTAAAATAGCTCTTTTGTGGCTCGATACCAAAAAGCTTGCAAAGTCTTGAAACAGAACTTGCAGGCTTGTTTGTCGCACCAAACGAGCGAACAGGATAAGACACAAACAACTTTTCACTTGGCAAAAGCATAAGCTCAAACTGTACAAATTTTTCGCGCTTGTTGATGTCTTTTATCTCTGGCTCAATCTTTTTTTGCACAATTTCACCAGACTCTTCAAGTTCCGTGTCTTGCAAAATTCCTGTGTCCGCCATCTTTACTGGAAAGTTCCCTTCCACCGCTCCAATGATAAACAAGTCTTTGATTTTATATAATCCGTCAGCCTTTTTTTGAATAAACACAGAATCAACCGAAACCGGAACAAGATTAATTTCTTCTTCAGCAAAGCCAGACAAATAAATCTGCAAAAATTCTAAAATAGAAACTTCTTTGTCGCCCAAAAAACTAACCAAGTTTTCATTAAGTTTTTTAAACTTTTCAAAAACTGCCCCCGTAACTTCCGACTCAATTTCAAGACCGCTTTGTTTTTCTTCTTCTGAAATCTTTAAAAGTTTTTCTTCTGCGCTAGCAAATGACGCAAGTTCCTGAACATTCGCCACAAACTCTTCAATCTTTTTTTGCCCAATAAATTTTAATGAGAATTTATCACTAAATTGTTTTAAAAATCTTAACACAGCATTAACTTTGTCAAGCATTGCTTCGTCTTTGATTTGCTTGCTGCTTGCTTCTGTCAAAAAGCTTGACCAGTTTATGCCAAACTCTTTCACAAAATTGACAAACTCACCATAGCAATCAATGTTTAATATTGGGCTAGCGAGCCATTTCAAAACCTTGTCAGCCGAAAACCTTGAAGTGATAACTTCAATTGAATTTTTTATAAATTTAACAAAGAAATGGCTAGAAATGTCATACGACTTCGTGATGAAATAAGGAATGTTATAGTCATCAAAAACTTTTGAAATTGATTCAACATCTTTTTCAAAATCAGCATCAATAACCGCGATGTCACGATATCTTTTGCCCTGCTTTATTTCAGACAAAATCTGATTTGCAAGCCAATCAAACTCTCTTTGTTTATTGTCAAGCTCAAAAACAGCAACACTGCCATTGCTTTTAACTGCTTTGTTTTCTGTTGAATACAAATAATTTTGAATATTCCAAAAATCGCCAGAATAGTTTGAATTTACAAATTTAGGATTATAAGGATATTTAAGTTTTTCTGCAATGCTTGTAAACTTTCGGAAAAGCTCATTATCTTGAATATATTTATCTCTTCTCTTTTCGTTAAAATAAACACATGAAAAAGTGATTGATTTTGCATTTGTCGCAAACTCTTTTAAAACTTCAAGCATATCAGATGTAACATTGTCAAAGCCAACCACAAAAATGTCAGCATTCTTTATAAACTCACTTGATTTTGCAAGCTCGCCGAGTTTTCGAAGCCTGTCGCAATCATCAAAAAGTCCGTCACCCAGAGCACTCTCAAACTCTTCAAACAAAAGTGCAATATCAGTCATCTTTGATTTTAACGCACCTTCAGAATTTTTTGCCAAATTCTGAACATCTTGCGCGGTCAAAGAACTTGACTTAAACTGCTCAATAGTTTCATACATCTTTTCAGCAAAACCAATGGTTTTAGCGGTCTTTTGATAACAAACAAGTCTGTTTGCATTGTCCAAAATGATTTTTCGAAGAAGCATAACACAAGTTTGTTTTGAAACCATATTTTGTTCTTCAATCCCACCAATTCTAGACAAAAGCCTAACAAATGAATAGATGAAAATATTTGCAAATGCACCATTTTCAGACTTATCCAAAAGTTCTCTTTCAATCTCAATAGATTTTGGTTCAGGCACCAAAACAAGCACATTAGAAAGCAAGTCGCTTTGAGATTTTTTTATAATCTCACCAATTGCCGCAGAACTTGCGCTATTTATTGTGTCAGATAAAATAAAATCAATCTTCATATTTTCACCTTCGACTTTATTTTACAATAATTTCACTCACATTTCAATAAATTTTGCGCAAATTTTAATGTCCATAAATTTGACTTTGCTCGTCAAAAAAAGTAAACTTTTTGTAGGAGTAAAAATGAATATCATTTTAATTTATATTTCATGTTTAGTGGCGCTGTTTGTCTCTTTGCTTGTCGGATTTATTTTAAGCCGACACATAGATTTTGCTATGGAAGAAAGCAAAAATCAAATTTCATCGTCAAATTTAAGTGGTGAAGAACTGACTAAATTTTTAATCAATCTCTACAACCTGAAAAATGTAAAAATAATAAAATTAAATGCAAAAAAAACAAACTATTATTCATCAAAATATAATGTGATAAAGCTTTCTGAAAGGTCACTTGACGGCAACGATTTAAACAGCTTAACCACTTGTGCAAGTGTCGCAAACAAAGCAAGATTTGTTCAGCATCACACTTTTTCATTCTTGCTTGACACTGCCCTAACATTTTTAAGCAAACTGTTTTTTGTTAGCTTCATTCCATTGATTTTGGTTTTTTCAATCCTAAATGCCAACACTCCAAAAATCAAAGCATGGAAAATTGCAATGTTTGTTTTACTCATTTGCTTTTCATTCGCCTTTTTATTCAGTATAATCAAATATTTCATAAAAAAAGCTCATATAAATTCATGCATAAATAAAATCAAGGAAGCAAAAATATTTATTCCAAAAGAATCAGAAGAACTTAAACTTGAACTGCAAAACCTAAACAATTTAGAGCTGTTTAATTCCTTGCAACAAAGCCTAGCATTCTTTAAACTTTTCAGTCCTGATTTTGTTTTTCATGTTAAAAAGCACCAAGAAGAAAAATAAATCTCAAATTTTGATTTTAAACAACTGTTAAATTCAAAATAAAAAAAGCTTAACCAAACGGTTAAGCTTTTAAATTGCCAAAATTAAGCATTCATCATTCTTTTTTCGCAATCAAACAGAGAGCCAATTCTTGCAACTCTAACAATTTGATTTGCATCATTATCAAACTTAACAGAATTCGAAACATTTTCTGTTTGTTTGCTTTTAAGTTCATCACTAATTTTTAAAGAAGCCGCTTTAGTTTCAGTTTTTCTCTCAACCTTCACTTCTGCTTTCTTTTCAGCGGTTTTCTTTTGCACAGTGTTTTTTACAGTTTTGCTTTCAGCGGTTTTTTCACTTTTTTCAGCCATGTTTTTAGCTAATTGATTTGTTCTAAATGAAAAGTCAAAATAATCTTCAACTTTAGCAGTTTCTGCCTTAACAGATTTTTTTGTTGACCCACTGATATTCTTTTCAAAACCCTTTTCTTGAGTGTTTTTTAATTTTTTTGTTGCACTAGCATTGTTGATTTCAACAATACCAAACTTTTCAACCTCTTTATTTTCTTCCTTTACCTTAACAGCCTTTGATTCGCTTGGCTTTGTCGAGACCTTTAAGTTTTTGCTTGCAACATCAATTGTGTAAACTTTTTTTGCCATAGCTTACTCCCCCATTTATATAACTATAAGTTTGATTTATAATAATTATTTATAGTCTTTATATTTATACACATATTATAGCCCAAATTTTAAGTTTTGTAAATAGTTATGAAATAATTTTATTTTATTTTTATTTTTTATTATTTTTTCGACATTTATTTGAAGTTAATTTCATCAATTTTATTAAAATCTGTGTCATAAATTGTTATATTTTTGCCGTCAATTAGAGCAAAAGTTTTAGGACTAGAAAACCTTGGACAAGCAATTGAGCCAGGACAAAATCGAATTACCCCGTCTCTAGTTTCGATAAAAGGTCGGTGAACATGACCCTGCATAATGACTTTTGCGTGATATTTTTGCAAGTTCATATCATCAAGTTTATGTCCATGACAAGCAAACGCAAGTGTGCCATTCAGGTTTATATAGGTGCTTTCTCTGAACATAAATTTCGCATTTTCAGGTTCATAATACCAATCATTGTTTCCTTTCACAATTTCAAGTTTAGGTGCAATATCATTAAGTTTTTCAATCATCTCTTTTGCGCCCGCACCAAAAGTGTCACCCAAAATTATGATTTTATCAACCAAAAGCTCGTTTGCAAGCCTAATTGTTTCGTCCAAAGCAAGCATTGAACCATGAATATCAGCAACCACTAAATACTTTTTATTTTCCACAAAAATTCTCCAAAAATCGATAAAAAATAGTCAAAAAAATGCTCCAAAAAGGAGCATTTTTGTTTTTTATATTCGCCCCATTATTTCATTAGTGGGAATAGAACAACATCTCTAACAGATTCTTGACCGTAAATTAACATCAAAAGTCTGTCAAGTCCACAACCAAGACCAGAGATTGGTGGCATACCATGTTCCATAGCAAGCATGAAGCTTTCGTCAAGATCCATAGTTTCATCATCACCCTGCTTTTTAGCAATAAGCTGGTCTTCAAATGCTTTTCTTTGTTGAATTGGATTAACAAGCTCTGAATAAGCTTTGCAAAGCTCTGTGCCCATAACAACAACTTGGAAAACATCAATTCTTCTTTCATCTTCATCGTTGCGTCTTGCAAGTGGAATCAAAGCAGCTGGATAGTTGTAAAGAATTGTTGGTTGGACAATGTTTTCTCTAATTTTCTTTTTGTAAACAAAGTCAACAATTTGGCTGATAGACTTATAGTCAACAAGGTCTTGTTTTGTGAAAAGTCCCCTTTCAACAATCTTGTTTTTGAATGCTTCAGGATCAGTTTCAGCAAGAAAATCAAAACCGAAAATTTCTCTCATTGTGTCAACATAGTTGATTCTGTCAAAGTTTTCTTTTCCAAAGTCAAGAACAACTCCGTCTTTTTCAATTGTTGTTTTTCCGGTAAGCTCTAATAATAAGTTCTTAATAAAGCCTTGGAAAAATTTGATATTGTCTTCAAAGTTCCAGTAAGCAGCATACCATTCAACCTGTGTGAACTCTTGCAAATGTTGAGTGTCCATACCTTCGTTTCTAAAACATTTTGCAACTTCAAAAACTCTATCAAAACCACCAGCAACACATTGTTTTAAATATGTTTCTGGAGCAATACGAAGATTGAGTTCTTTGTCTAAAGCGTTGTGATGAGTGAAAAATGGTCTAGCACTTGCACCACAAACAGCAGTCTGCAAAATTGGAGTTTCAACTTCCAAGAAATCGTTTTGTCCAAGATATTTTCTGATAAATGCCAATAGTTTGCTTCTGCCAAGGAAAACTTGTCTAGTTTCTTCATTAGCAATCAAATCGAGATATCTTTGACGATATTTTGATTCGGTGTCAGTAAGTCCATGAAATTTTTCAGGAAGTGGACGAAGTGCTTTTGAAAGAAGTGTAACCTTTTCAGCTTTAACAGTAACTTCACCAGTTTGTGTTGTGTAAACTTCACCTTCAACACCAACGAAATCGCCAATATCAATCATCTTTTTATAAAAATCATAGGCTTGTTCATCAAGTTCATTTCTGCCAACTGAAACCTGAATTTTTGACTCAAGATTTCTGATTTGCATAAAACCAAACTTACCCATAATTCTTCTAAACACGATACGGCCAGCAATTCTAACCTTTTCGCCGATTTTTTCACGAGCTTCTGAAATTTTGCAAGAACAATCAAACTTGTCTTTGTAAACAATCTCTCCTTCTTTTTGAAGTTGGTCGATTTTAGCTCTTCTAACATCCATTTCGCTAGATAAATTTTGAATTTGTTGTTCCATAATAGTCTCCTTCAAACCCACAAAAGGTTATTTTTATAGTGCAAATAATAACACAATCCACGCATTTAGTCAATAAAATTTATAATTTATGTTTTCATAATCCACAAAAACGCCCAAATAGCCCGTCACACGCAAACTGCAATAAATTTATTCATACTACAAAAATTCAAACTCTGAACATAAATTTAATTTTTCACAAAAACTCCAAAATAAATCATAATCCACTTTTTGCTTAAACCAAATTTATTTATAACAAAGCAATTTAGAAAAATAAAGACATAAAAAAACACCAGCAAAAGCCAGTGTTTTTATACTATTAAAGTTGTCTTTGTGTAAGCATTGCTTCAGTTTCACTACCAGTTCCGTATTTAGAAATTTCACTAACTGCAGTGTTTCCTGCACACTTTTCAAGTGTGTTGAATTCTGCATTTGCCAATGCATCATCAACATCTTTCAAAATTCCATTAGCCCAGAATTGTTTAATTGTATCAATCAGCGGAGAATTTGCATCAATCCAAGAAGATCTAGAACCTGTATAGTGTCCTTGAATGAAATCTTTCATACAAAGCCTAAACAATGATACACTCTTATTTTTTAAGATAAGAAGAGCTGTATATTTGTCATATTTTCCTTGAATATCACTGGTATCAAGTGCCATTGCGGCATTAAACGCAACAAGCAAATCTTGATAAGGTTGGCTGGTTGCAATTGTGGTTGAGTCAATATTTGTTCCAAATGATGTATTCATATTTTTAATGTTTGTTGTAATAAAGGTTCTCAATGAATCACTTGAATCTCTGTATTTTAGTTTTTTTGCCCCAGTAACATTTCTATCAGCAAGAAGATTGTAAGCAATGTATTTTGCATCATCAACATTTAGGTCAAATTGATCATTTAACTTCAATGATTTGAAAACATCTTGCATATTTTTCATATACTCAACTGATTTTCTCAAGTCTTGAATTTCGGTTGATTGATCTTCATTAAACAATTCACCAAAACCACCAGACTCATAACTTTTTAAATATGTTGAAAAGTCATCAGTTTTATAGTCAGACACAAATGTTTCTGTTAAATCTCCAAATTTATTCTCAAATGCTTTTGAAATAAATTCGCTAACCATTGCAGATAAATCCATTTTCTGTTTATCATCAAGATATGCACATGAATTTACCTTTTTCAAATATTTTGAAATCTCAACAATATCAGTTTTAAACTTTGTCTTATTATCTTTTGCAAAAGCTGCAAAAACATCATAAACCTGTTTTCTTAATTTTGACTTAACATAGTTTGCTGCATCTTTAGGACTCAATTTACCAATATCCATATAAAGAGCAGATGTTGAATCTACTGTATCATATTTAATTTCGCCAATCTTAGAGAATATATCTGAAAGGTTTGATAATTTACCATTAAGGGTTCTATCTTTGATTGAATCAAATGTACCCTTACTTAAATCTCTCATCTTTGTTTGGTAAACCCTATCCATTTGAACTTTTAAAGCATCACCTAGGATTCTTCTTGTATCATCATCGCCAATTTTACCTATCAAATAAGAAATACTATCAACTCCAGTTGCTGGAACATTTACACCAGCAAAAGGACTGATGAAGTTCTCGTTGTTTGCTGGATCAATTTTTAAATTCAAAATCAAGTTAGCAATTTTTCTAATATTTGGATCTAAAGAACTATTAAACTTTACAAAATTTAACTTCATCTTTTTTTCTTCAATGGTCTTTAATAGTGATTTTCTTACTTTTTCATCTGAAACAGAATTGATTCTTGCTTGAATTGCTAACAAATCATAATCTGTACCATCAACAATACTATGAAGATTTCCTGCAACGTTAAACTCAAGTGATTTTATCATTTTACCTGATAGTCTGATTGCAGCATCAGCTGAAGAAATATATCTACTATCAAGCATTGTATCAAATTCGGCATTTGAAGCAGCATCAATTGCAAGTTTTCCATCAGTTTTTCTATAAATATATTCTTTAAGTGTCTTGTGTTGACTATTGATATCTAGTCCAGTCAATTCTTTGCCGGCAAATGTAACGAAGTTTTTGATTCTAGCAACTTCCATGTCAGAACCGCCTTTCAATACATCGGAAATTTCAGTACCTTCAGCAAATTTTGGCAAAACTTCATTTTTAATATAGCTCAAGTCATCCATTGGATTTTCAAAAATCAAGGTTTCACAAATTTGAGCTGTTCTCTCTGCAAAGAGTTTTTTCAACTCGTTTTGTGAGTCGGTTGGAAGTTTTGATTCCCATTTTTTAAAGGTTGATGCTATATCCTTTATTTCTTGGAATGAAACTGTGATAACAGGTTTGCCACTGTGGTCGGTTCTTGGTCTTCCGCTTCCGTCAAGATCACGAACCAAGCCATTGATTTTATTTTTTAAAACATCTGCAGCATCAACAGGAACAAGTTCATCTGCCTTATCAACACTTACAACACTTCCAAGACCAACACCAATAGCTTCTGCTGCAAGTGTGTTTTCACTTTTTCTAACTTTTCCATCTGATCCTTCAAAATCAACTGCGGCAGCCATTTGTTTTGCTTGTTTTTTGAAATTTGATTTATCAATGCCACGAAGATACCATCTATATTTTAGTGGCACTCTGTATTTTTTGCCTTTTTCAGCAAAACCAACAGTATATTTTTGCATGGCATCAAATCTTTTGATATCACGCTTATCTTTCATAATTTTTTCGTGGTTGCCCCACATGGCACCCATTGATTTAAACCAACCAGGGAGCCAGTTTTTGCCAAGTCCATAAACTGGTAAAAGAATAACTGCAGGCCAGAACACACCACTAACAACTGCACCAAGGCTGACGGCACCAACACCACCAAGCACACCCATTTTTGCAGTTTTTCTTGCAAGGTCTTTTCTTGTGTAAAAAGCTGATTCCAAATCTTTTTGAAGCTGAACTTCAGTTTTTCCCTTACCACCTTTTGCATCGTCCCATCTTTTGCTGGCACATTCGGTTGCTTTGTTAAGCATTGCAAAAATTTCATCTCTTGAAAGACAGGTTGAATCCTTTTTGCCGGTTGCAGATAAAAGGAATGAATGGTCTTTTCTAACTGCATCCATATCATCATTGATTTCTTTGATGTTTTTTGCAGTTTTGCTATCGTCAGAAAAAACAGGTAAACATGATTGACACATGTCCAAAATTCCGCCATCTCCAAGATAGTCACTTATAAGTTTGTCGCGATCTTTAACACCACTAAAAAGTCCACCTTCAAGAGATGCAAAGTCTGATGCCGAAACCGAACCATTTTCAAACTTCATTTGCAAAAGTTGCAAAACAAAACTTGCAACAGATGCAATTTTGGTGTCTGAACCTGTGTAGTTTGATTCAAAAAAGTCCGTATGAGCAGTTTTGGTGTTGTGACTCAAAACATAGCAAATTGATGCAAATTGAGTTGTGCGACGAGCATGTCTAATTTTTTCAACTTTTTTGTAATCTAGCGCATCAGTGCCATAAAATGACGCTACCCAATCGGTAACCGTTTTCACATTTGAAAGTCTTGGTTTTTCATCTTCTGCCATATACTCTCCCCCTTAATCTTTTTCACAAGCTGGTTTATCTAGTGATTAAATTATATCACATAGTTTCGCAAAATGGAAGACCCTTTTGAAAAATATTTTAATAAAATCATAACTCTTTTTATTTTTCTTTTGTGGTATTTTCTTCATTTATACCAAGTAAATCTTTAACATAATCGATTGATTCATTAAAACCTTGTCTTTCTTGATCAAGTTTTTGTTTTTCAATTTCCACTTGAAGTTTTTTATCATCTTTTGACTTTTCAATTTCTTCTTCAACTTCTTTTTGTTCAGATTCTTCTTGTTCTTTTTGCTCTTCTTTATTCTTTTTGCGTTTAGTCGATTTCTCGAATTTTTCATTGTATGCTTCAGTATCAATTTGACCGGCAAGCCCAATAACTTCTTTCTTTACGCCTCGCATATTTTCTTCCTGCTCTTTAGTGAGCTTAATTGGAGCGAAATCTTCATCTTCCATAGCAATAGTTTCAGCAACGGCTTTTTCAGTGATTTCACTCAACTCTTCCGCTTCGCAAAGTTTCAAATAAAACTTGTTTGTCGCCTTCAAAACATCAATATTGTGTTTAACATCAAATTTTTTTGTTTTGTCATTGATTTCTTTCAAAACAATATTATAATCTCTGCTAACTTCATCAAGTTTTTTCTTTAAGAGTTGTTGTTTAGCCAAAAGCTCATCTTCTCTGGCAAAAATTGTAAGGCTTGCCTGTTTAAGTTTCACAAATTCAAACTTTGTTTTCATGTATAAGCTGTTAAACAAAGCAAATAACAAAAACATCACAACAATAAGCAAAATTGAACCAACATATTGTGGCTTCCAAATAGGAATAATTTTGCCAAGGCTTGAAACAATAATGTTATCCACAAAGAAACCAACAATTCCAATCATGCCAATAACAATTGACACAAACATCATGATTGCGCAAACCCAATTTTTTGCTCTTGCAACAGAGATTTTTCCGTCAACATAACCCATTTCTCTTTGTCTTGCATCAAAAATTTTCTTTTGCTTTTGATATTCTTCTTCTGCATTGGTTTTTTCTTCATCAATGAAGTTATAATAATGCTTTTGAGCTTCTGCAACTTGGTCAACACTCGCAATTTTTCTCTCAAGTGCCCTAACCGAGCCCATTTCCAAAGCATAGTTATAGTAAACCACCAAATCCATTCTTGTTGGCACATGCGAAAAACCAAGGTCACAAGACTGCATAATCTTCACGAGTTGTTCCCATTTTAAATGCTGTTTTTTAGGATCGATTGGGTTTTCACCAACTTCCGTCAAAAACTCATTCGGATTTTTAACAATGGTTGTGTATGCCTGCACAAACTTGGCAATTTCAATGTAAAATTCAGAATTTTTAACAATGAGCGATGCCCTGCGCTCTGTGGATAAATTATTAAATAACATACATATTTCTCCAATAAACAAAATAATAATATCATAACACTGTTTTTTTCGCAAATAAATTGTGTTATTTATGCAAAATCTTGAATTTTCTTGCCATTTTCCGCGTCATTTTTCGCAAATTTTTATCCCATTTTTTAAAGATAAAACAAAAACACCTACTAAAAGCAAGTGTTTTTCTTTTTTACTGATTTTTACCGCAGCAGTTTTTGTATTTTTTGCCGCTTCCGCAAGGACATGGATCATTTCTGCCAATTCTTTTTTCTTGTGATTTTACTGGCTGATTTGCACTGCCGTCACCACCGCTAGCACGAAGTGATGCAAGCTTTGCTTGACGCATTCTAACAAGCTGTTCTGGTGAAACTCCAATCTTGATTCTGATGCCCATCATAAAGTTTGCAACATCGCGTCTTACCGATGAAATCATTTCGTCAAACATATCAAAACCTTCTGTTTGATAAACAGTGATTGGGTTCTTGTTGCCGTAGCCACGAAGACCAATACCTGTGCGGAGATTGTCCATATCATCAATGTGATCAATCCATTTTCTGTCCAAAATTTTGAGTAACACATCTCTTTCAACTGCTTCAAAATTAACGCCCTGCTCTTCATATTCTTTCTTGCGTTTTTCATATCTATCAAAGGCGCGTTTTTCAATGGCTTCAGCAATTTCTTCAGATGTGTAATCGCTGATAATATCGAGAGTTATAAAGTTTGTTTCTGGGTCAAGAACTCTTTGTTCAAGCTCGTGATTGTAAGCAGTTAGGTCAACTTCTTCAGGCTTTGAGAAGTGTGAATGCTCTTCAACAATTTCATTGATAACATCACGAATCATGCCCAAAATCTTTTCGTGCATGCTTTCGCCTGAAATAATTTTGTTACGCTCTGAATAAACTTCTTCTCTTTGACGGTTCAAAACATTGTCATATTCAACAACGCTCTTTCTGATTGAATAGTTGTTGCCTTCAACTCTCTTTTGCGCGTTTTCAATACTCTTTGAAAAGAATTTCCAATTGATTGATGTGTCTGGATCAAGTTTGAAAATTTCAGCCATACGCTTGAGTCTTTCGCTTCCGAAAACTCTCGCAAGATCATCATCAGCTGAAATGTAAAACACTGATGAACCAGGGTCACCTTGACGACCAGCACGACCACGAAGCTGGTTATCAATACGTCTGCTTTCGTGTCTCTCGGTGCCGATAATTCTAAGACCACCAAGTTCAATAACCTTCTCTTTTTCTGCCTTTACTTCTTTGTCAAACTTTTCTTTAAGCTCAAAATATTTCTTTCTAGCTTCAACTTGCTCATCATTTTCTGTTGGGAAGAATGACGCAGCAATGTCAATATCATGATCTTCATAGCCAGCTTTTTTAAGCTCTTGTTTAGCCATAAATTCGCTGTTTCCGCCAAGCAAAATATCAGTACCACGACCAGCCATGTTTGTTGCAATTGTAACAGCATTAAGTTTGCCGGCTTGAGCGATAATTTCAGCTTCACGCAAGTGGTTTTTCGCGTTCAAAACATTATGTTTTATTCCAAAATGCAAAAGTTTCTTTGAAAGCTCTTCAGATTTAGCAACTGACAGTGTGCCGACAAGCACAGGTTTGCCAAGTTCGTGATTTGTTTTAATATCTTCACAAATCGCATTTAGTTTTGCATCATGTGAGAAGAAGAACACATCGTTTTCATCTTTTCTTTTTGATTTAAGATTGGTTGGAATTGTAACAACATCCAAGCCATAAATTTCTCTAAACTCGCCTTCTTCCGTTTTCGCAGTACCGGTCATACCAGAAATTTTCTTGTAAAGTTTGAAGAAGTTTTGGAAAGTAACTGTTGCATAAGTCTTGTTTTCGCCTTGAATCTTTACGCCTTCTTTGGCTTCGATTGCTTGATGAAGACCGTTTGAATAACGACGACCGACCATAATACGACCAGTAAATTCATCAACAATCAAAACTTCGCCATCACGAACGATATAGTCTTCGTCTTTATGCATCAAAAATCTTGCTCGAATTGCGTTGTTTATGTTGTGGTTAATTTCAGTGTTTTCAACATCTGCAAGGTTTTCCAATCGATAATATCTTTCAGCATGTGCAATGCCGTCTTCATTAAGGTTAATTGTCTTTTGTTTTTCATCAATATCAACTTCGGTGTCTTTTAAAGTTTTTGCAAACTTTGCAGCAGTTGTATATTGGTCAGAAGACTCTCCAGAAGGTCCAGAAATAATAAGTGGTGTTCTTGCTTCATCAATCAAAATTGAATCGACTTCATCGATGATTGCAAAGTCAAGACCGCGTTGAACCATTTCTTCTTTTGTTGTGCACATGTTGTCACGAAGATAATCAAAACCAAACTCACTGTTTGTTCCGTAAGTAATGTCACATTCATAAGCCTTTTTCTTTTCATCTTGCTGTTGACCAGTGTAAATATAACCAACGTTTAGCCCCAAAAATCTGTGAACCTTACCCATCCATTCAGCGTCACGCTTTGCAAGGTATTCATTGACAGTCACAACATGAACAGGTTTGCCAGAAAGCGCGTTTAAATATGCTGGAAGTGTTGAAACAAGTGTTTTACCTTCACCGGTGCACATTTCTGCAATACGACCTTGGTGCAAAACAATACCACCTAGGAGCTGAACATGGAAGTGTCGCATATTCAAAACTCTTGAAGCCGATTCACGAACAACCGCATACGCATCATAAAGCAAATCGTCAAGCGTTTCGCCTGCATTGTATCTATCTTTCAAAATTTGTGTTTGACCTTTGAGTTCTTCATCGGTCATTGCTTTATATTTATCAGCAAGCGCTTCAATTTTTGCCGCCTGCTTTTCAAGTTTTTTAAGACTTCTATTGTTATCAAAATTTTTAAGTGCACTAAATAAGCCCATATATTTCTCCTTAACATATTCCATAATACCCTATTTTTCAAATAAAGTAAAGTTCAGTTTAATTTTATTTAATTATTTGCGCAATTATTTTGTTGATTTTGACCATTATTTGTTGAAATTAGCATGGTTTTTGCAAAAGTGTAACAACAAATTTCTTTAGGCTTGTTTGATTTATCACTCTTTAAAACTTTCGCACATTCTGAAAGCGTTGCGCCAGTTGTGAAAACATCATCAATAACCAAAATTGTTTTGCCCTTAATTAAGTTCTTGTTTTCTTCGTTAATCACAATTGTGCCGGCTAGGTTTTTCTGTCGGTCTTTTTGAGATAAGCCCGCTTGATGTCTTTCGTTTCCAACTTTCTTCAAAAGTTCAACACAAGGAATGTTTGTTAAAACAGAGAGAGCTTTTGCAATCTCTTCAGCTTGATTGAAACCCCTTTCCTTTCTTCTTTTTGAACCAATTGGAACATAGCTGATAATGTCGACGCCTTCAAAATAATCTTTGTTTTCGCTCATCAGTTTTGCAATATATTCCGCATAATATTTCTTGCCGTTATACTTAAATCTTTTCACGATTTTAGATGACACATCGCCGTACACCGCAAAAGACCTGCTCTTTGAAAAATTAAACTTCACAAGTTTACATCTGTCACAAAGAATATTGCCTTCCAAAATTTTCTCGCCACAAACTTTGCAAACATTGCCATCGATTTTTTCTAAATTTTTCATACACTTTTCACAAAGCGAAAACTCTGTGCCGTCAGGAATTTCTCTTCTGCAACACAAACACGCATGGTTTGACAAAATCAAATCTTCAACCTTGTTCCAAAATTTAGTTATCGCGGTTTTAAAACTCATATATCAATTATCCAAAATTCTTAAAAATTTGTCAATATTTCGCACTATATTTGACTTAATAAACAGAAAAAGTTATCATTTATTTAGGAGAATATTATGATAAAAATCGCAATTGACGGCTTGTCAGGAAGTGGCAAAGGTGAACTTGCTGAAGGCCTAGCAAAAAAATTCAATTTAAAACACCTTGACACTGGAGCAATTTTCAGAACCATGGGCATTGCTTTTTGGCAAAAAAATATGCTTGAGCCAACCGAAGACACCGTAAAAAACATGCTTGAAAATGCAAAAATCGAAATTAAATTTGATGAAAGCAAGCAAAAAATGTTTTTGAATGGAACCGATGTAACCGCTCATCTTCGCGAAGAAGAAGTTAGCAAACTCGCATCAAAGGTTTCAGCATTCCCATTTGCCCGCGAAAAATACTTGAAAGTTGTTGGCGACTTTTCAAATAATTACGATTGTGTTATTGATGGCAGAGACATAACCAGCATTGTTTTGCCAGACGCTGATGTTAAAATCTATTTGACCGCAGATGAAAAAACAAGAGCTATGCGAAGATTTACTGAAAATCAATCAAAACACATTGATTGCACTTTTGAAGAAGTTTTGGCAAACCTTCAAGAACGCGACTTCCGTGACACACACCGCGATGTTGCCCCACTTATTGTTGTTGAAGATGCAGTGGTTGTTGACAACACAAATCTAAACATTGACGAAACAATTCAAAAATGCTCTGACTTAGTAAACAAAAAACTAAAAAGCAACAAAAACTAATCAGTATTTTTGCTTATTTTGTCAAAAATACTTGCTAAAATAAAAATATATATGATATATTAAAGTCACAAAAGTATTGGAGGGTATTATGCCACATATCGCAGATTTAATCGTTAGTGGTGCTATTGTCCTTGTTATTGTAATCGCAATAATCGGTTCAATTGTTAGCACTATCAAAAAATCAAAAATTAGAGCTGAGGAAAAAACACGTGAAGTTGATGATGTTATCATCAAACATGGAGTTAGATATACCCCAGAAGCAACAATTGTTGACAAAGATGGCGTTGAAAATGTAACTTACATCAAAGGTGACATCATCATCAAACCAAGAAAAGTTGTTAAAGTTGGCAAAAATGAAGAAGTTAAACCTGGCAAATGGACAATCCTTGCAAGCAACGATTCTATCACAGTTTTCAATGTTCGCGTTGGCAACTATGTTCAAGAATACAAACATGGTCAAGAAATCATCTTGGCTGAAGGCGACGAGATTTGTCCAACAAGCACAACAATCATTTTAAGATAATTTTTGAAACCAAAAAGCACCAGAAACTCTGGTGCTTTTTTATTGTCTTTTTAACTTTAAAACCCAATCAATGCGAGTTTTTCTAAACTTTATCATGCCCGTCATCTTCAGATTCATGAATGCAAATGGTTGTTTCTGACTGATGTCTTGGAAGCTCTCCGTCTTTTACTTTCTTTAAAAACATGGCTTGCAGTTCATTTGCCCTTTCAGCTGCCTTACCCTTCCATTCAAGTGAAAAACAGTGATTGGCAAACAATGACGACGATTTGTAACTCTCATAGTAAATGTTTTTATCATCAAACTTTTTTATTAACCTTTCTGCCTGACCGCCACAAAAAACATCTTTTTCAGCAAAAATAATAAATGTTGGAGGGAATGATTTATGAATCATTTGCAGTGGCGAGCAGCAATCTTTGTATTTATAATGCTCCACTTCATCTTTTTTGATTCCAGTGTAAGACTCAAAGATTTTGCTGTTGAGATCTAGTGCCAAGCGCTTACTCAAAATTGATTTCATATCATAAAGACCACAATTCAAAATTGTTGCGCAAAACTTCAAGTCGGTTTTTACACCGATTTTTTTCTTTAAAGTGTCACTTCCTGTTATGCATGCCATCATTGAAGCAAAATATGCTCCAGCGCTATCGCCAGAAACCACAATTCTATCAAGGTTAAGATTGTATTTTTTAGAAACTCTCTTCACCCAATTAAGAGCCGAAACCAAGTGTTTGATTTGCTCTGGAAACACACAATCAGGGCTCAAACCATAGTTTACATTTGCAACAAAATAACCTTGAACCGCAAACCATTTTGAAAGCGCAGTGCGATATTCTTTTCCACCAGCCACAAAACCGCCACCATGAATATAAAACATAACCGGTTTCTTTTCTTTTATTTCTGCGTCATAGTAAACATCCAAAAGCGCATTAAACTTCTTTGTCTGCGAATATTTCACATCCTTTATTTCAGTAATTTTATCCGAGCCATCAATCTCAACAGAGCGATTTTGGCTTCTATCAAAAATTTTATCAATCGCTTCAAACACAACCTTTGCAATATCCATAACCTGCCCCCATAATTAGTTTATCAACTTTTATATTAAAAAAACAAGTGTTCAATCAAAATTTTTATTCCTAGCAAAATTAAAATCAATCCGCCAACAAATTCAGCTTTGTTTTTGTGTTTTTCACCAAATTTGTGACCAATCAATGCACCCACAAAACTGAACGCAAAAGTTGTGCAACCAATAATTGCCACACAAACCCACAAATTCACTTTGAGAAGTGCAAAAGTAATGCCTATTGCAAGAGCATCAATGCTGATTGCTAATGCCAGCACAAGCATTTTTCCAAAAGACAAATCGTTTGTAACTTCTTCTTCCTTTTTTGAAAATGCTTCTTTTATCATATTCGCACCGATAATTCCAAGTAAAACAAAAGCAATCCAGTGGTCAATATTTTCAATGAGCCCAGCAAACAATATTCCTAAATAAAATCCCGCAACTGGCATAATAACCTGAAAAAGACCAAACCAAATTCCACAAACAGCAGCGGTTTTTAGCGTTTTTTCTTTGGCCATCAAACCTTTGCAAATAGAAACCGCAAACGCATCCATAGAAACACCAATAGCAATCAAAATAATTTCCCAAATATCCATAGCCTACCTTCAGTGTGATATATTATATTCGAATTAAAAACTAAAGTAAAATAAATAAAGCCTAAATGCCGAAATTTCAAATACTTTCACCGTTAAAATCAAAAATAAATTCAAAAAAAAGAAGCCAAAATAAAACCGGCTTCTCTTTTTATTTGTTAGCTAAAATCAAACAGCTAGATTTATTTTTCACCTGCGTTAATTTCTTCTAAAAGTTTTTTGAGCTTTGCTTGTGAGTCCAAAATATCCCCAATGCCTTTGTTTGTAATCAAACTGGTTATAACCTTCGCAATGCACTTTGTAAGATCAATTTCGCAGAACCATTCTCTTGATTTAAGTTCTGGATTCAAAAACGAAGCATTGGTTGAATACACCTTTTTGATAAGCCCATTTTTGTAGAGTTCATCAAACTTTTCAAGCCCATTTGTGAAGAATGAAAATGTGGTTATAACAAACACATCTTTGCAACCTTTATCTTTCATTCTGGTCACAATATCAATTATACTTTCACCAGATGAAAGCATATCATCAACAATCAAAAGGTCTTTGTCTTTAACATCTGGCCCAATGTATTCGTGTTGCAAAATTGGATTTTTGCCATTCACAACTCTCGTGTAATCTCGCCTTTTGTAATAGAGTCCCAAGTCCAAATTTAAAATGCTAGCATAGCGTTTTGTTCGCTCCATTGCCCCGACATCAGGACTGATTACAACCATTTTATCTTTTGAAATATCATGTTTTTCATTTTTTATAAAATATTTTAAAATAGAATACATCGGAAAGATTGAATCAAAGCTTCCGGTCGGAATTGTGTTTTGAATTTCAGGGTCGTGAATATCAAAAGTAATAATGTTATTAACACCCAAAAACTCCAAATATCGCAGCGCCATTGCACAGTCAAGTGATTCTCTTGTTTTTCTTCTATGTTGCCTTGAAGAATACATAAGTGGCATGAAAAGCGTGATTTTCCTTGCTTTTCCACTAATTGCAGAAATTGTTCTAATGATATCCAAAAAATGATCGTCTGGACTCATTCGGTTTTTCTCGCCATACAAATCATAAGTCACAAAATAGTTTCCAACATCTGCAATAATATAAATATCCTTGCCTCTAATGGTCTCATTTATCTGAACTTTGCCTTCGCCGTTGCTAAATCTTGGCGAATCAATATCAATAATATAGTTTCGCTTTTCACCCAGCAAATCACACAAATAATCATTGACAGCCTTACCCCTGTCTTCAAAGCCTTTAAGCACTATCAATCCAACATTTTCAAACATAACCCCACCTATCTTTTTTTCAAGTTTCTTTTGTTTAAATTAAATTTTTTCTTAAATTAAAATTTTCCGTTGTGGTTAATAATTTTTTAATTTTCCTGAGTCTTTAGAAATAATAAAATCTTTCAAACAATTGAGTTCTCTTTCAAATTCTTCTCTTGTCCAAGAAGTGTTTTCTTGCTTTGGCTCACCCATAGCATGCAAAATATATCTGTCGCCAACATTTTTCAAAACATTTCTATACAGCGGATTTTGAATTGCATTGATATACACTTCATCAATAAAATCAGTATACTCTTTTTCATAGCGGTTCATTTTTTTGCCAAGAAAATAAACAATTCCTGTTCTTTTCCAATCATAATCTGAACAAGCTTTTATGTTGTTAGAATTTAGCCCATAATAAGGAAATAAAGCCTTTTGCATTTTCTTATCTTTAAACTTAAATGCTTGAAAAATTGGCTCAATCGAAGCGAGTTTGTGCCCCCTAAAATAAAAATTGTAAGGAAATAAATTTGACAAAACCTTTGGCATCGCACCATGAATTTTGTAGCCAACATTGACAAATGATTCTGTTTCGCCAACCCATTCGCCGTCTTCACCTTCACGAATGCAAATTTCGCCAACAAAAACTGAACCGTCAGACTTTTGAGTAAGTTTTAAAGGCTTAAAATCGTAATGTTCCTTAAATCTTTGAAACTCTCTTAATTCCCTTTTTATTTTTAAATCTAAAAATATATTTCTCATAAGATTTCTCCTATTTTCAGTTTATCATAATCCAAAAATTAACGCCACCAGAAAAAGCAAAAACAATCAATAAATTCAAAAAAAGTAACAATTATACAAAAAAATAAAATCTTTAAAATTTTTCAAAAAAACTGTTGCATTATTTTTAATCATGGTATATAATACACTTGTTCTTTTGAAGAACGAAATTAAATATTCCCCAGTAGCTCAGTGGTGGAGCACTCGACTGTTAATCGATAGGCCGTAGGTTCGAACCCTACCTGGGGAGCCAAAAGAAACAACTCACAAGAGTTGTTTTTTTATTGTCAAAATCAAAATTTTCATGTAAACTAATAATAGTAAAAACTATATTAAATTTGACTTTTTAATTTTATTGCATATAATTTGGCTCATTGTTAAAAATTATAAAATAGTTTAAGGAGCGAATATGAAAGTTGTTTTTAATCCGGACGCGGAAGTTGTGAAAGCTGTTCAAGAAGGCTTGAAAAGAACCGGTGGCTACTGCCCTTGCAAACGCAAAAATATTGAAGAAAACAAGTGCATGTGCAAAGAATTTCGCGACCAAATAAAAGACCCAAACTTCGAAGGCTTTTGCTATTGCAGGCTCTATTACAAATATAAATAAGTTGCAATTTATATTTGATGCTTAATTGAATAAAAACTTCAATCCATCAAGCACTTTTTTGTTTTAAAGTGCAATAAAATACATAAAAATAACTGCTAATTTATAGTTATTTATTATGCAAAAATTCACAGCCACTATTGTTACACTAAACAAAAAAACAAACAAAATAAAAGGAGCAATACAATCTTGTAAAGCTCCTTTTTTTTATTTTTAATTTTATTTATTTTTATAAAGTCTCACAATCGCGAAAAGTTCAGTTTTGTCTTCGTTTTTCATTGTAATGTTATAGTAGTCTTCCGTTTCAGTGTAAATGCACTTGAAAGTTTCTCCGTACTTAATTGCGTTTCTATACATAATTTCAAACTCAAGCGGTTCGTTTGAATTGTAGACATCTTCTGGCAAAAATAGATTTGCAATTTTAAGATATGAAACATTGTTCACGTGGTTGTGAATGTCAATATAGTTTCTATCTGCCACAATCGTTTTTTCAAAGTCAACTTTTTCACATTCAGCAATTTTTGGAATCCATTCAAAATCAAAGTTTGAATAATCTTCAACCTTGTATGCTTCAATAAGTTCAGGCGTTATTCTTTCAACTTTTTGAGTATGTTTGTTGACTCTAATCCAGTTTGAAATTGCCGAAACCATCAAGTTGCCGTCATCATCTTTAATTTCAAATTCTCTTGACGCTGTGAAGCCTTTAATTCCCTTGCTCCAAGTTGAAAGTTTAAAAAATGTTTCATATTCTGGACGCTTAAAAATCTTAACCTTATAGGAAGTCAAAAACCAACAACTATCATGAGTTTTCAAACTATCGTCAGCTTGAGTTCCATGAATTGTTGCAATATCTTGAAAATAGTTTAATAGCCCAACATTTGAAAGCTGAAAATTTCTATTGATTTCGCTGTAACCTACATAAAATTTTTCCGAAACCATAATAAGCTCCTTTTAATTCTTTCCCCAGTATTCTAGCATGAACCAATCAAAAAGTGAAATCAAAAATCGAGTTTTTGTTCAAAATTATAAATATAGCTCAAAAAATAAAATCAGTGTTACAAATATATTTTTCTGCAAATAAAAACTTGCTAAACAATAATGTCTAGCAAGCCAAATTTATCTAAACAAATATGAAAAGATTATAGAGCTCAACTTCAAAGCATCGTGCTTAACTGTTCCGTCTTCAGTTGTGATAAGATTAGATTTAATAACTTCGCAGTTCATATTCTTCAAATTTTCTTCGTCAGTTCTAACAAACTCTTTGTTCTCTTGTTCTCTGTATTTTTTAACAAAATTATCGCTGATTGATTCATCGTTCACTATAACGCAATTAACACCATTTTCGCCCAAATAGTTTTCAATAACTTTAATGTGGTCGCTAACAGTGAAGTGGTCTGTTACACCAACTTGAGTAACAAGATTGCAAACATACATAACTGTTGCCTTTGAATCTTTTATTGCCTTGACAATTTCAGGACAAATAAGCGTTGGAATCAAACTTGTATACAAACTTCCCATGCTTAAAAGTATGAGATCTGCTTGCTTGATTTTTGTGATTATTGAAGGTGTTACATGTGGCTTTTCTTTATAGAAAATGCGTTTATATTTTTTGTTTGCTTCGTCAATTTGCTCTTCGCCTTCAACAAACTCACCTTCTGTTGTTTCACCAACAAGTGTCAAAAAGTCTTCGGAGAGTGGCAAAACAGTTTGTCTAACTCCCAAAAGTTTGCTCATAAGCTTAATGCTTTGCTCAAGTGATTGTGTCTTTTTTAAATATGCAGTGAGTGCAAGATTTCCGATTGCGTGACCGTTTAAATCACTTGTTGTTTTGAGTCTTTCTTCCATAACCCCCTTAACATCGTCAGGAAGTGGCGACAGACTTGTAAGAACCTTTCTGATGTCACCAACAGCAGGTATCAAAAATTCTTCACGAAGTTTTCCAGTGCTGCTTCCGTTATCGGAAACACTAATAACTGCGGTGATGTCAACAGGCATCTTTTTAAGCCCGCTTAAAAGCGTCGAAGTTCCTGTTCCGCCACCAAGAACCACAATTTTTTTTCTAACCATTATTCTTTCCTTTTACCCTTAAAATTTAATTTCACTTAATGCTGAAAATTCTTTTGGTTTAAACTCATGTATTTTAATCAAAGAATATTTAGCATTTTCTCGTTTTATTCTAAATAGTCTTTCAGGAGCAACCCCAACATTAAACATGCTGATTAAATCTCTCGGATTGTCATCAATAAAAATCGCATTTTCATAATCCAAATGAAGTTCACCCTTTGCTTTTGTACAAATAATAATGTTGTCTGCAAAGTCCGCAATTTTTGACCTAGAGATCTTTGAAAGTTGAAATTCAAAGTCAGACTTCCTTGCATAAGTTAGTATATTGATTTCAAACCCTTTTTGTGAAATTTCTTTCAGAAACTCAAGCGAGTCTGAATAATAAAACTCATCAGCGTGCGACAAAATATCTTTCAAGATTTTTTCAAATGCTTCTTGTTTCAGTCCAAAACCAAGCATTGTTTTCAAACAAATCCCGCAAAAACCAAGATCGGCATTTTCATGTTTCACTGCTTCAAAAGCAAGTTTAACATCATCAGCACTCTTTTGTGCATTTTCTTTTATCACTTCGTTCGCAATAGCACTAAAAATAGTTTTCCTTAAAAGCCCCGTATTAAAAAGCGTGCTGTCAAAATCAATATAAATTCGTTTCAACTTTTCTCTCCTTCTGCCTATTTTAACATTATTTTTAAATTCCGTCAAATATTATCTGTTCCCTTGACTTTTACCCATCATAATGCAAAAATAAATATATGTTAGCTTTTGTGCAATTGCATAAATCACTCACTACAAAAATTAAAACTATCACAGAATAAAAATCGAGAAATAAATGGAAACGAAAATTTTAAAACCAACCAATGACGCAATTGACGAAGCTTGCAAACTTTTGCAAGCTGGCGAAATCGTTGCCGTTCCAACTGAAACGGTTTATGGGCTTGCTGGCGACAGCAGAAACGGCGAAGCAATCAAAAAAATATTTATGGCAAAAGGCAGACCAGCCGACAATCCATTGATTGTGCACATATCAAACATGAAAATGCTTGACGGAATTGTTCGAGAAGTTCCAGAAGACGCAAAAATTTTGGCAGAACATTTTTGGCCGGGACCACTGACAATCATCATGCCAAAAGGCAACAAAATTTGTGATGAAACTTGTGCAGGTCTTGATAGTGTTGGTGTGAGAATGCCATCAAACCCAATCGCGCACGAAATCATTGAAAAATCTGGCGTGCCATTTTCTGCACCAAGCGCAAACCTTTCAGGAAAACCAAGTCCAACAAATGCCAAAGATGTTTTTGTGGATATGAACGGCAGAATACCACTCATTATTGATGGCGGAGAATGTCAAGCCGGTGTTGAATCAACAGTTATTTCAGTGCTCACCAACACCCCAACTATATTGCGTCCGGGAGTCATCACAAAAGAAATGATTTCAAAGGTCTTAAACAAAGAAGTTGTGGTCGCAAAAGCCGTAACCGAAGGCGTAAAGAAAGACGAAAAAGTATTGTCACCAGGCATGAAATATAAACACTATGCTCCAAAGGCAGAAGTTACAATTTTAAAGGGCACAATTGAAAGCTTTGTTAAGTTTGTTGAAGACCACAAAACTCCAAACACTTTTGTTTTGTGCTTTGATGGCGAAGAGCATTTGTTTTCCGTTCCAGCAATTTCGTATGGCAAACAAGACGATGCCACATCACAAGCCCACAAACTATTTTCATCTTTAAGAAAACTTGACGAAACAAATGCAAAGCAAGTTTTCGCTAGATGTCCAGAAACAACCGGCGTTGCCCTAGCGGTATACAACCGACTAATTCGTTCTGCCGGCTTCAAAATTATTGAAATTTAATAAGAATTGTATAATTTTTTGCAGTTTTTCAGTATTTTTTAATCATTTTTGCGTTTTTTATTTTATCCCAAATAAATAGCCATAAACTATATCTTTGCTAAAAATAATGCTAAAAAATCTTATTATACGCTCATAATTTCACACAAAATTAAATTTTTGAAAGTTAATTTACAACAAAAAATTCTTACCATAAAACCAAGGTAAGAATTTTTATTTTTATATTCATTTTAATTATTTGTCAAGGCATTCATCAAGTGCTTTGAAAATTGCTTCTTTGTCCATTTTTTGACCGATGAATACGAGTTTAACCATTCTGTCACCAATGCCGTCTTGCCAATCTTTCATGATGTCTGGATTTTGCATCACATAAACTTTCTTTTGTGGTTCAGGCAAAGCATCAATCCAAAAATCAGCTTTGTAAGCGGTTGTTTGTGGGCCAGCTTGCTCGAAAATGTACATATTGTCATTGTCGTTTGAGAACCAAACAATACCTTTTGAACGAATAATATTCTTTGGCATGTTGTCTGCCCATTGACGGAATTTTGAACGAACAAGTGGCTTTCTTCTGTAATAAACAAAAGTGCCAATGCCGTATTCTTCAACTTCGCCTTCGTCATGGTGGTGATGATGTCCATGATGCTCATGCTCATCTTCATCATGGTCATGTTCGTCATGGTCATGATGATGTTCTTCATGTCCGTCATCATCTTCATCAGCATCTTTTTCAATCTCTTTAAGCCAACCAGCTGAAGTGCAAGCTTTGTCAAAATCAAAAGCGTTTGTTCCCATGATTTTATTCATTGGAACTTTTCCAAACTCTGCTTCAATAAGTTCTGCATCTGGTTGAAGTTTTCTAATAACAGTTTTAACCATGTTCTTTTCTTCTTCAGAAACCTGGTCAACCTTGTTAAGCACAATCTTGTTGCAGAATTCAATTTGTTGAATGATAAGATTTTCTATGTCTTCGTCTTCAATTTTGTCTTTAACCAAATCTTTTCCGCAGCCAAATTCTTTTGCAAGTCTCAAGCAGTCAACAACCGAAACAACATTGTCAAGTTTGCAGATGCTTGGAAGTTTGTATTGTTCGCTGGCTTCTGAAACCATTGTTATAGATTGCACAATAGGAATAGGCTCGCAAATTCCTGATGCTTCAATCAAGATGTAGTCAAATTTATTGCTGGCAACAAGCTCTGCAATTTGTTTCATAAGGTCTTGCTTTAGTGTGCAGCAAATGCAACCATTTTGAAGTGGCACAAGGCTGTCATCTTTTTGAGAAACAACATTTTCGGCACCAATCAAACTTGCGTCAATATTAACTTCTCCAATATCATTAACGATAACGGCAACTTTATAATTCTCTTTGTTATTTAGCACATAATTTAAAAGTGTAGTTTTCCCTGCTCCGAGATATCCAGTGAGCAGTGTTATAGGTATAATTTTTTTCATAAACTCTCCTTTTTCTTACGCATCTAATTATAAACAACTTTACAAAAAATACAAATATTTTTTGAGACTTAATGTTCAATAATTTATTTAAAATTTAATCAAATATCTTTCATTTTTTATTTAATTGTGCTAAAATAGAATTATGAAAGAAGAATATTTTAATGATATTGAAACCACAAGAGCCATTTTTAAAAAGGCTATTGAAAATCGTCAACAAAGACTTGACTACACAAAAAAACAGTTAGCCGAAAAAGGTGAAAATGCTTTGCCACCTGATGAATTTGCTGTGTATTCAGCACAAGTTGCTCTTGATATGGTAACAAAAAACTATGAAGCTTTTGAGGCTGAAGTTGCTCGCAGAGAAAAACAGAAAAACAATCCAACAGAAGTCCAACCAGGCGAATAATTTTGTATTTTTTGCAAGGTTCAAGCACCTGCAACTTGCATGAATTTTGTAATTTCCCCCGCGGAACTATAAAGCTTTATAAATCAAAACAACCAAATCGATTTATTTTTTCACAAAAAAACACTATGCAATGCATAGTGTCTTTTTATTTATTTTTCTGATTCATAACCATGGCTTTCATGAGTAACAAGTGGTTTTTTAACAACATTAACTTTTAAAACATTTGAGAAACTTTTAATTTTTGAAGTTTCAATTGAATATTCATAAACTGGTTCAAGTGCCTTTGGTTCAAGAACGATAAGAGCGCCACCCTTTGGAACAAGGGCTCTTGATACTAAATCTCTTTCATCTGGAGTTTCTTCAACTGGAGTTTCAACTGGTTTTTCTGCAGGAGTCTCTTCAACTGGTTCTTCTGCTACTGATTCTTCTGTTGGAACAGTTTCAATCTTTCTATCATCTTTAATATTTGCAAAACTCATTGGTAAATTTGATGCGCAGAAGTTTGCGATTTCTTGAACATTATTCACAACATTTGAATCATCCATTGATTTATAGGCTTCTTTGCAAAGTTCAACTAATCTTTCAAAATTAACACCGCTTTCATCGGCTTTTTCGCCATAAGGAGCTTTGAAATATTCAAGTAATTGTTCTTTTGTAATATCACTTTCTTTTACACCAATAAACTTAATATTAAAGTGAGTTCTATCTCTGCTTGGAGCAACAACCAAACCGTTTGCATCAATTTCAGGAACAAAGTAACCATTTTTATTTTTAATAAACATGCTCATTACTCTGCGTTTTGGTCTTTTTACAACAGGAAGTTCAACACTTTTACCTTCAAGCCCAGATTTTTTTGCAATAGCGGTTCTAATGATACCATAAACAGTGCTTTCACCATTTGGCGCAAGACCAGCATCGAAAGAATCAACATCTTTAACATTTCTTCCAGTCAAAAGTTTTCCGGCAATTGTTGCGTTTTCTGGGTCTGTAAGTTCAGAAAGTGCATTTTTATAAATTTTAGCGATAACGCTTGGATAATTTTCTTTCAAATATTCAATAACAACAGATTGTGTGTCAACATACTCGCAAAATTTGTCGTAACTTGAAATTTCAGCGTAGCCAGAACCCAAAACAAATTCGCCATTTTCACCAAGTGAAACATTTGGCAAAACCAAAATTGGTCTTCTAACTTTGTTATTCATTCTTTTTGCAAGTGTTGCTTGATTATTAAAAACTTTTTCCATATATATCTCCTTAAAACTAATATAGTTTTAGCTGTTTTTAACCTTTACTTTGGATATTATATCATAATAATAACCTAAAATCAATACTTTTCTTTTATTTCTTCTTTAAACCTTATAAACGCTGATTTTATCACACTTTGCAAATTATAATTTTTAATACTATCCAGAAATTTAACACTTCACAAAAATCTATAATCCAAATTTCGACAAAATAAAAAGGGTTGACCCCCTTTATTTTAAAGACTCCTTTCTTGTTCTTCTTGCATATTTATGCTGGCTTTTTGCGTCTGACTTTGAGCTGATTTATAATTTGATTGCGTTATCTTATTTTGCTCAAAATTAACTTTTCCGTTTAAAAAGTCAAATTTAGCGTTCAAAAGATTAACCCCATTTTCAGTCAATGCAACAATTTCTCCGCTAGACAAAACCGCAATGCCATTTACAATCTTATATTTATAATCTCTGTCAAAATCATTATAGATGTTCACCGTCTGATTTTCTCCAAAACTATAAAGCGAACTTGCGGTTGAAAATTTCAAATTGTATTCATCACGCAAACCCAAAGTTTTTGCACCTGAATTTTTTAAGTATTCATTTGCCGAATTTGTAACAACCTGAAAATAATAATCTTTATTTTCTCTACTTTTATCAACAAAATCAGAAACATTCCTTTTTATGGTGTCAAAGCTTTCTGGTGATTCCTGTTGTTTTATGCCATTGCAAACGAGTTTTTTCTCACCTGACTCATTTTCTTTAACGTCAACCAAAACGATTTTATCTTTATATTTAACACAGAACGAACCGCTATCCATAACAGTCATTCCATCAATATCCATTAAACCAAATCGACCAGAGTTGTAATTATAACCCTTATAGGCAAAACCATTAAAATCAAACATTTCCGCTTTGTCTTCACTAAGTCTTTTAACATAGCTATTTGATTCGCCAACATAGCTTATTTCGTCAAATTCACCAAAAGTTTCTCTTGAACGATTTTTATAACAAAAATTGCCTATGTTTTCAAATTGAAAATCTTCTGGTTTAGCCCCAACCAAATCCTTGTTTGAATTTGCAATTTGTTCATAAAAATTTGCCTTAACAAAATCAGCTTTTTCCTTAAGGTTTGAATAAGCCTGTGTGTTTTTTATGTAATTGTCAATTTTTTCATCAAGACCAGACAATTCATCAGGACTAACATATTTAGCAACAATAGATTTAACATCACTTTTGGTGATATACTTCATAGACGAAGCACTTGCACCTTCCATGATTGTGTTGCGGTTATAATCTTTTAAACAATACGCATCATTGAGTGAGCCCAAACCATGCCCACCAATTTCATGGAGTGCAACATTTTTTACCGCGGTTTGAATATCAGAAGATTTATCTGAAAATCCATTTATTTTGTTTAAATCTATGCCAATCCTGACACTATATTTTCCATAACCATTTATTGTTGGCAATTTTATTTTTGTTTGAGCCGTTCCAGCAGCTTCAGAGCCACTATAATCATCATCATAAACATTAAAGCAATACAAATTATCCAAAGCCTTAGGCTCATAATTAAGCTCTAATCTATAGTTTGGATTCACAATTGAAAGCATGCTGTTTATTTCAAACACAGCATCAAAAAGACCTTGCTTGACTTCATTTGTAATCTTTTCTTTTGGAATTCTTATATTAACCTTAACAACACCATCTTCAGGAAACACAAATCTATCATTCCAGCCAGAAACTTCATCTTTTGCGCCCAATTCGTCAAGATTTTGTTCGATTACCTGTTCTTTTATAAGGTCATTATTAAAAGTTCGAAGCCCTTTTGCAGTTACCCCACCAGCAATTGTTGTTACCGCCAAAAGCGAGAGCCCAACATTTTTCAAAATTCCCAAAACTTTGCTTTTTTGAGTCTTTTTTGCTTGTGGTTTGTCTGCGTTTATATGATTTTCATAATTCATAGCTCACTCCAAAATTGTATCTATTATAAAGATACCACTTTTTTAAATCTATTTCAATATAAACTAAACAAACTTTAACAAACTTTACACAATTATAAAATCTTACATCAAATGCTAAAAATCAAACTAAATAAAAAACAAAAACACAATTAAATTTAAAAAAGCAAAAAACAAACGCCTATTTTGCGTTTGTTTTTCTTCTCTTTTGTGAAGAATTCTTATTTTCAAGTTTCTTGAGTTCTTCAACAGCTCTATAAATAATGTTTATAACTTTTTTTGTGTCTCCCTCACAAACAGTATCAACATTATCAAGTTTCTCTTGAAGCATATTTTTGCCTTCTTCAGTGATGTTATAGAAGATTTCTCTCTTGTTAGACTTGTCTTTATGAGATTCCATAAGACCGTCTTTGATCATCTTCTTTGCCAAAATTGCAAGGTTAGATTTAGCCATGTTGAGTTCTGCAATAAGTTCCTTTGGAGTAACTCTATCTTTTCTTGTCAAAATGTACAAAATTTGATAAGAGTTGCTGAAAATTCCGGCAGACTCACCCTTGCCTTCAGCAATACGGTCAGAGATAAGCTTAAGCTCAATAATCCCCTTTGAAAATAAATTTCTTTCTTGTGTATTTGTTTGTTCCATAGCCCTTATTATAAATACATAACATTTTTTGTCAACCCTATTTTCAAAAAAAATTATGATTTTATATCAAAAGCCTCGTTTTGCTTGAGATTTTTTCCAAATTTTCCCAGTAGTTTTAGCTAAAAAATGCATTGAAAAAAACTTTGAGAAAAAGCAAATAAATTTGTTCATAGCGCCAGGAACAACCACCGCTTTTTTCTTTTTTAAAGCCTTCAAAGCAATATTTGCAACTTTTTCTGTTGGAAGTGTTGTGATTTTGCCATTAAAACCCATTGATTTTATGGATTCTTGCATTTCTTTTGTTGTTGCCATGCCACTTGGACAAACTGTTGTGACAACAATGTTTTTGTCTTTCCATTCAACTTTTAACGCGGTCATCATGCTTGTTAAAAATGATTTTGTTGCTGCATAGAGTGCCATGTGTGGAATTGGCTGGAATGCCGCTTGACTTGCAACAGTCAAAACTTCAAACTTTTTGCTTTCATCTCTTTGTTCAACAAGCATTTTTGTCAGTTCCAGCGTTCCAATACAATTCACTTGAACCGCATTTTCAATTTCTTTGTTTGAAAATCTCAAAAGGTCGCCTTCAATAATAACACCTGCATTATTTATAAGTTTATTTACAACCAAGCCGTTTTTGTTAATTTCATCAATCAAATTGTTTCTTGACTCTTCACTTGCAAGGTTGCAAACTATTGTTTTGACATAAATCTCTTCGAACTCTTTTTCAAAATCTTTCAAAAGCTGTTCAAGTTTATTTTCGCTTGTGCCAACTAAAATTAAATCTTCTTTTTTCTCGGCAAGAAGCTTAACAAAAGCTCTTCCCAGCCCCCCGCAAGCACCAGTAATAAGAGTGCAATATTTGTATTCCATTAAATTCTTAACCCCCTTGGATATAAATTTTTAAGTCTTCCACTGCTAATTTTTACACCGCCAATTGCGTGCCCATTTCTTGTGACAATTCCATAGCCTTTTGCCTGAATATCGCTCTTTAAAATTTCTTCGCCATGCAAATACTTTTTAAGTTCTGCTTCATCAAGCTCAATTTTCGTTTTAAAAAGCTCTTCAAACGCCATAAACAAATTGTGGTTTGGCTCAAATCTGTTTTTTTCTATCGAACCAACCTTGACACCAACTGTTAAAAATTTCAAACTTTCAAGAGCGGTTCTCATGTTTCCGTCAAAAGCTTTTGGCACATAAAAAATGTTGTCACCAGCGATAAACAAATTTCGCCAAGAAAAGTCTTCAGATAAATTTTGCTTGCTAAACTCTTGCACAAGTTTGTTTTCGCTCTGACCAATCTGAATCAAGCATTTGCCATGCTTTTTTGAATATAAATCATTCTTTTGCGCTTCGCCATTATTTTTAAAGACCGCAACAAATTGCCCTTCACCTTGGCTTTTGTATGGCAAAAACTTTCTAGCTCTTTCAGACAAACCATTTGAAAGACTTGACGGAATTGTTACTTTTTTAATTGTCTCATCAACATCTTCAAGCAAAAAATCAAAACTATTCAAGAACCAATCAACAATTCCTTCATCTTCACTTTCATTGAATGTGCAGGTTGAATAAATCAGTTTTCCGTTTTCGCAAACCAGTTGTCTCGCGATTTCCAAAATCTCTTTTTGACGGTTGGCGCACATTGTGGTGCTTTGCTTGCTCCACTCTTGAATGGTTTCTGGATTTTTTCTAAACATTCCTTCGCCAGAACAAGGCGCATCAACAAAAACATAATCAAAAAAGCCTTTAAATAGCAACAAATCTTTTGGTTCTTCGTTTAAAACCACAACATTTTTAAACCCTTGTCTTTCAATGTTAGATTGCAAAATTTCAGCTCTCGATCTGATGATTTCATTTGAAAAAATAATGCTATCTTCACTCACTCTGCAAGCAATCTGGCTTGTTTTTCCGCCAGGCGACGCACATAAGTCAAGAATTTTTAGCGGTCTGTTTTCCTTTTCAATTTCACTTGCGCACACCGAAAGCATGCTTGATGGTTCTTGAATATAAATCAGCCCCGCCAAATGTTCATCAGTCAAACCAATCTTTTTGTCAGTATCAAAAATAAATCCGTCCCTTGAAAACTCAATTGGCTTTAAGCTTGCGCCAAGTCTGTTTTCTTTCAAAAAATCGCTAACAGCAATTTTTTTTGTGTTCACGCGAAGTCCGCGAACAGCAGGCTCATCGAGCGCGGACAAATATTTTTCATAGTCTGGCTTTAAAATTTGTTTCATCTGAAGTTTGTATTCATCTGAAATCATTTCACTAACTTTTTCCATAAGAAAACTATACATCAAAATTTCGCTTCCGTCTATAAAAAAATGATAAAAAATTGAATGAAAAATAATTAAATATTAAATAATAATAAAAAATTGTTTCTATCATCTAGACAAATAAAAATTAAAATGTTATAATTTAGGAGTTACAATGGTAAACAAACTATTGGGTTTGTTTATTTTTTTTGTTTAAAAATGGAGAAAATTATGGAAGAAAATAATATTAGAAATATTGCAATTATTGCCCATGTTGACCATGGCAAAACCACTCTTGTAAACGCACTTTTGAAAGAAGGTGGCGTGTTTAGAGACAACCAAGCAGTCCAAGACAGAGTTATGGACTCAAACGCTCTTGAGAGAGAAAGAGGCATCACAATCTTCAGCAAAAACGCATCACTTATGTACAATGGCGTAAAAATCAATGTCGTTGACACACCAGGACACGCAGATTTCGGCGGCGAAGTTGAGCGTGTGCTTAAAATGGTTGACGGTGTTTTGCTTGTTGTTGACGCTTTTGAAGGCACAATGCCACAAACAAGATTCGTTCTTGAAAAAGCACTTGCATTGGGTCACAAAGTTATCGTTGTCGTTAATAAAATCGACAGAAAAGACGCGAGAGTAAACGAAGTTATCGATGAAGTTTTGGATCTTTTGTTGGATCTTGACGCAAATGAAGAACAACTTGATTCACCATTTGTCTTCGCCTCTGCTCGTTCAGGCATCGCATCTCTTGACAAAGACACTCTTGGAACAGACATGAAACCACTTCTTGACACAATCATTTCACACATTCCTGCTCCAACATCAGACCCTAACAAGAGTTTTAAAATGCTTGTTTCATCTTGTGAAGCAAATGATTATCTCGGAAAACTCGCCGTTGGTAAAGTTGAACAAGGTTCTGTTAAAGTAAACGAAACCGTTAATGTTGTAAACTATCACGACCAAAGCAAAAACAAAACATTCAAAATCACAAACATTTTTGAATTTCAAGGCCTTAAAAAAGTTCCAGTTGCAGTTGCAAACCCTGGCGACATCGTTTGTTTGTCTGGTTCAGACGAAGTTACAATCGGTGATACCGTTGCTAAACCTGAAGATTTGGAACCTATCCCATTCGTAAAAATCAGTGAGCCATCAATCGAAATGGAGTTTTCTGTAAACGACTCCCCACTCGCTGGCACTGAAGGAAAATTTTTCACATCTCGTCATCTTCGCGACAGACTTTTCAAAGAAGCCGTTCGTGACTTGTCACTTAAAGTTTATGAAACTGAAAGCGCAGATAGATTCAGAGTTTTGGGTCGTGGCGAAATGCACATTTCAATCTTGGTTGAAAATATGCGTCGTGAAGGCTATGAATTCCAAGTATCAATGCCAAAGGTTATCTTTAAACAAGAAAATGGCGTAACACTTGAACCAATCGACAATCTCACAATTGATGTTCCTGAAGCATGCGTTTCAACAATCATGGGAACAATGGGCATCAGAAAAGGTGAACTTATCAATATGTCACCAAAAGGCAGCCGAATTCGTATGGAATTCAAAATTCCATCAAGGGGCTTGTTTGGATATAAGAGCGAATTTTTAACACAAACCAATGGTGAAGGCATCATGAGTTCAGTTTTCTGTGATTATGAACCATATAAAGGTACAATCAACACTAGAAATTATGGTGCGCTCGTTGCCTACGAAAGTGGCGAATCAATCGTTTACGGCTTGTTTAACACACAAGAACGCGGAAGACTTTTGATTGGACCAGGCGTTAAAGTTTATGGCGGTATGGTTGTTGGCATCAACCCAAAAGCAGAAGACATTGTTGTTAATGTCTGCAAGAAAAAACAGCTCACAAACATTCGTTCAAGCGCATCTGATGAAGCATTGAGACTCACACCAATAAAGCCACTCACACTAGAAGAAAGTCTTGAATTTTTGGGCGAAGACGAGCTTTTGGAAGTTACCCCAGAAAGCCTTAGAATCAGAAAGAAAATTCTTGACCACACACAACGTGGCAGAGAAACTTTCAGAAAGAAACAAGAGCTTTTAAATAATAAATAAGCATAATTTTCAAAAAAATTACGCAAAAAAATAGTTTGTTCGGCGGATAACTTAACAATTCAAAAAAAACAACATTGTTTTAACAGCCACAAATTATTAAATTTTAATCCCTAAAACAAATTTTAAATAATTTTAATCACAAAAAAAGCACTAGGTTCCCCTAATGCTTTTTTCTAATATGTAAATAAATTAAGCGTTTGCTTTTAATGTGAGAGTTTTGCCATCTTCACCAACTGTGAATGTCAAAGTCTTTGCTCCAACTGTTGTTGTAACTGTAACTTTACCAGATTCAGAATCTGTTGTTTTGCTCCAATTCAAAGAAAGAGTTGTACCATAAAGTTTGCCATTATAGTTTACATAAATGCAACCTTTGCTTGAACCTTCAGAGCCGTTACCAGAAAAATAATATTCTTTGCCACCTTCTGTGTCGGTGTATGTATAGGTAGCGCTATTCTTTACCTGTAGATAAGTTGAATCATCTTGTTTAATTTCTGACAATCCACAAACCAAACCATCATCATAAATCATGAAATACATATCATCTTCAGAAACTTCACTCATGTTAAGTTTAAGTATATCGTCTCTTCCTGTTACTTTTTCATAAGTTACACTTCCTTGAACAGTTTCATTTGAGCCATTTACCATAACAATATAGCAATTATTATTATTTCTGAAGTCGTATCTCATAGTAGATTCTCCTGCAGCCACTTCGCAAACATAAACTCTTTCGCCTTCAATAGCCATAGTCAACTCATTACCTTCAGAAATTGCATAAGTCATTCCCAAAATTGTGTATCTTTTGTTTTCTGTGTCAACTTCTACTGCGTATGTTGAACCATATTGCCAGTCAGATTCTGCTGCTTCAGAGTCTGCAGAATATTGATCAGCATAAGATTTTCCATTTTTAGTGTAAGTCTTCAAATAAGCAACATCATTACCATCACCACTTCTCATCATATAAACTACTGCGGTTTCGCCAAGAGTTTCTGCTTTAAAATTAACAAATGTATGTTCTTCTGCATTCACAACCACAAGCATTGGTTCACTTTTATCCGATGCTGTAATTTTATAAACGTCATTTGCTGAATCAAAAACTTCCATTGAAGCTGTTGAACAATCTACAATTTCATACAAACTATTTTTCCAAATAATGTTAAGTGTTACAGTTGTAACCCCACCTTCAGAGCTTGTTGTGTCAGGTGTGTAGGTGTATGTATATAAGTCATAATCATCAGTTGCTTCACAGTTTTCACATTTATATGAATATTTGTGAGTGTCTGTGTGAGCTGTTCCTTGTGTAGAATAAGTGTGAGCAATTGTTGGAATATCTTCTGTTGTTGTTTGTTGTTCAAATCCTTGCTTTGTGAATGTTGCAGTATAGGTTTTTGTTCCCTTTGCTGTGCAAGTTGCAGCTGTTGTCACTGCATTTGTTGAATCTACAGTTTCAGTTCTAACAATGTGTTCAGCATTTCTTGAACATACCATTGTAGCTGTGCATTTGGTTTTATCTGAATTCCAAACATAAGATACTGCGCCTTCTTGGTGTGCATTTGCATCAATAGCAACCACATCTGTTTCTGTCTGTTTAGTGAAATGTTCAGTATCATCAAAAGTAACAGTATAGGTTCTAATTCCTGTTGCCATGCAAGTTGCTGGTGTTGTGATTGAACTTGAAGCAGCTTTTGTTTCAGTTGCAATAACATGTTCAGCATTTGCTCCACAAACCAATTTAGCTGTGCAAGTTGAGTGATCATTGCTCCAACTATAAGTGAGTGCACCTCCCCCCACATGGTTATCTGGGTTTACAGCCAATGTTTTAACTTTTATTTGAGTTGTGTAAGCAGTGTTTTCAAAAGTTGCTGTATAGGTGATTTCACCAGTCTCTGTGCAGGTTGGAGCCTTTGTTGTTTCATGCGACATTGTTGCATTTACAACTATTCCCTTGTGTTCAGGATTTCTTGAACAAATGTCTTGTTCATAGCATTCTGTTTCGTCTTCATTCCAGAAATATTTGTGTTCCCAAGCATGTTTATCTGCAGCTTCTTCAGTTTCTTTGGTTTTTTCATAACCGCAAACCGAACAGGTTGCTTTCGAAACACCTTTTGTTGAACAAGTTGCAGCTACACTTTCAACCCATTCGCCAAAGGTGTGGTCTGCAACATCACTGATTTTCGCACAATCTTTTCCAGTGCAAGCATGCCAGTGCTGTGTGGCACTCTTTGACCAATCTTCGCTGTATGTGTGTTCATGTTTATCACAAGCGGTGAAAATAAACATGGCAGGCACAAACATCAAAATTGCAGCAACAAGTGTCCATAATGATTTTTTCTTCATTTTTTTATTCTCCCTTTTTTATTTACATATTAAATGTATGATTTCATTATACCGAGATTTTTTTTGCATGTAAAGTTAAAAACTTTGGTTGCAACAAATTAACAAAAAAAATCAAATTTCTTAACTCATAACAATTCAATGCTTTTCTTTTATGTAAATGCTGGTAAATTTCAGCATTTTTTTCTTGTCACACTTTCACATTCAAACATAACACCTTAAATGGCCACCAAATTTTAACGAATATTTAATTTTTAGGTCTTGCACCATATAAACTCCTTTGAAATAATGCTTAACTAAATTAAATTTTGCAAAGAAAAACACCACCAACAATTTTCAAGCCCTTATTTTTGCTTGTAATTATTTGGTAGTGTTATTTACTATTTATTATTTCTTATCTTCGTCGGCCAAATTTGAAGTGCTTGGTTTTTCAGTTTTGTTTATAACTGTGCCTGGATTGGTTTTTGGAGCTCTTGGCTTTTTTGCTGGAGTTTCAGGCTTATCTGGAACCGCACTGCCCTTCTTTTCAATCTTGATTTTATTCATCATGATGTTGTTTAAAATATCATTTTCGGTAATCGCTTCTTTTTTAGGTTTGATTGTGATAACCTTTTGCTCTTCATAAATCGTTGGTTCAACTTCTGTTGATTTTTTTACGGTCATGAGCTGAATTTTTTGATGCACATCTTTGTCGGTGTTTGCTGTCTCGAGCCCAGTATTGATTTTTTTGAATTTTTCAACTCTTGATTCGGCTGTGTTATTCATTTGAACAAAACCGCCATTTCTCTTGCGAATGACACCTGTTTGACCCATTTTTATTTCGGTTACTGGATGTTTTTCTTCGCCTTTTTGTGCATCAAATGAAACGGCTTCTGCGTTGATATTTTTCTTAATTTCTTCGTGATCTGAATCTTCTTCAGGAGTTAGTTTTGTTTCTTCAACAACCTTAACCTTGTTGCCGTCTGTCTTGATTATTGATGAAGTTCCAACTCCGCCAAAAGGTTTGAAATCATAAGTTGCATAAAACACCATATCTTTTGTTAAGATCGTGTTTAATTCATAGCCTCTCCAGCCAGCGAACTCAAAAAGTCCTTTGTCTGTTGGGGCTTTTGTTGGTGCAGTTGGTGCAACGATTGGTGTGCCATAAATTGCATTGCCTTCACTCACAACTGTTTCGCCGTCATCTTCCAAAAATTTATAGTTGTACTTTTTAGGAATTGCGTTGTAAACTGCATAAACATTCTCATTTCCATAAAAAGCATCAAGATTTTTATCCCAGCCAACAAATTCATAAGTGAATTCTTTTGTATCATTTTTGTGTGGTTTAAGATCGCTTAAATTGAGTCCTGAACCATATTCAATGTTATAGCTTCCAAGAAGTGTTGACTTGTCTGCATCAAAAACATTGATTTTACAAACTGTTACCTTTTGGAGATAAATTGCACGAACAACAACATTTCCGTTTTCATCAATTCCGTTTTTATCCCAACCAACAAACTCATAAATGTATTGATTTGTTGGGGCTTTTGTTGGAATTGGCAAAAATTCAGTTCCTGAATAGTTCAAAGTTTTGTCTGAATAAACTGTTTTTACGCTTCCGCCAAAATGGAAAAGCCCATAAACATCACCCCAGAATCTTGAAAATCTGTCTCCGACAATCTTCCAAAACTCTTTAAATGGTCGCTTTTTTGTGTCTACCCACCAAATAAAAAGAATTGCACCCAGCAAAAAAATGATTGAAAGAACTCCAACCACAACCGCAACAGCTCTTTCACCTGATGAAGCTAAAAACGAACCAATATTTAGCATATTTTTACCACCTTTTTCCGAAAATATTTCAATATTTATATAAGCAATTCTATTGTGCAATTTTTTTAAAAAAATGTCAAATTATTATGAATAAAATAAAAGAAAATTACTCTGAAAATTTTGTTGCGCCTGCCAAATCGAGTTTATAGATTTTGTAAAGTGAAGCAGAAGCGACAATTAAATCAGTTAAAAATACAATCAAAAATGTTTTTAAATAGCTCAAAATTCCCAAATTTAATTCACCGCCAATTCCAAACATTGCCTTTACTCCAGCATAAATTGGAACAGATAACACACTTGCAGCAACATAGCCAATCAAACAAATAAATGTCATTTCAAACAACACTGACAGCCAAATTTTCAAATACTCTTCGCCATGAACGCGAAGCAAAGCCATTTCCCTTTCTCTTTCTTTGAAAATCTGAACCAAAAGAATCACCATAACCAAGCCAATCAAAACAACCGAAAAGCCTTTGAAAACATTTGAAAACATTTCAAGTGTCATTGCATCTTTAAGTGTTTCAGTTTTTGCAAAAGCTGTTTTTGTTCCAAAACCAATTATACACAAAACCGACGCGCCAAAAATTCCAACAACTGACATTATTGTTCGAGACAAATTGATTTTCATATTTCTTATTGGTGCAGAAATTATTGACGAAACTTTTGCAGATTTTCCGCCAGATTTTACTCTGGATTTCAGTTTCGATTTAGGTTTCGCACTCATGCATTCTTTTGGAGTTTTTTGCGTAAATTTCAAGCAAACAAACAGAGCCGACAAAAAGCCAACCACAATTGCAACAAAAATCGCAAGTGCAATAAACCAAACAGGGCAAGTCAACGACACTTCGTCGCGTGGAAGATTGAACATTTTGTCATAGGTTTCAAATGTGATGTTTGGAACAATCAGTGGAGACACCGCAAGCCCAATAACCGCTCCCACCAAACAAACAAAAACTCCATAACCACAATAATTAAAAATCAAATCTTTATTGCTAAAACCGAGCGATTTTAAAAGTCCAATGTTATATTTTTCTTTAAAAATCAATTGCCCAATCGCCGACACAATAACCAATATTGAAACAATAACAAACAGAAGTGAGAATGAATATGTCATCTGCTTTGCAATCTTAACTTCTTTTTGTGCTTGTTTAAAACTTGAAAGTTTGCTTGTCTCATACATTTTAAAAACTGATCTTTCTGGCAAATTAAAATGTGCACTGATGATTTGTTTTTCATTTTCACCAACACTTGATTTTATCAGAGCCTGGTTGTAATCAATTTTTATCTGCTCTTCGCCAGCTTCAACAAAATATGCTTTTATGGTGTTTTTGAAAATGTTCTCATCAATAAAAATCAAACATTCATCGCCAGACACAAAATCTTCTGCCATTGCAATTGTGCCAATAACGGTGAACTCGATTTTTTTCGTCTCACCATTCAAGGTGTAGTTGATGCCAATCTTTGAATAATTTACGCCAAGTCTGTATTTTTTTGCAAACTTTGCATCAACAAAGCATCCGTTACCTTTGCTCCCTTCAATCACGTAAGGCACTGAAACCTTGCCGTTTGACACCAAAAATCTTGAGCTAAATGTTTTTTCATTAACTGTAAAGTCACTCTCAAAACTATATCTTTTTGAAAACTCAAAGTTCTCGTTTAAAAATAATTCATCTTCACTTGTAAGTTTGTCCGTTTCAACAAACAAACTTGGCAACCTTGACTCTGTGAAAAACTTTTTCACCGCCCTGTTTAGCGTTAAATAATTTATAATTAACCCAAAAATTAAACAAGCCGAAACAGCAACAACAAAAATAACCAATACGAATTCGCATATATTGGTTTGAATGTTTCTCTTTCTAAATTTGTTTAAAATTCCATTCACTAAAATTCAATATCCTCTATTTTCTTTGGATTTTTATTTGAAACATCACTGACAATTTTTCCGTCAACAATCTTTAGCACCCTATCAGCGATTTCTGAAAGCACTGTGTTGTGCGTTACAATAACTATGATTTTATCTTTATTTTTATTGGTTTCCAAAATTTGGCTTAAAACCAGTTTGCCTGTTTTGCTGTCTAGTGCACCAGTTGGTTCGTCACAAAGAAGAATTTTAGGATTTTTAACAATTGCTCTTGCAATTGCAACGCGCTGTCTTTCACCGCCTGAAAGTTCGTTTGGAAAGCTGAATTGCTTGTCTTCAAGCCCAACCTTTTTTAAGGCATCAATAGCTTTCATGCCACCAGCAATTTCACCAAGCTCAACATTTTCAATAGCCGTCAAATTTTCAAAAAGATTGTATGATTGAAACACATAACCAATAACTTCTTTTCTAAATTTGCAAAGCGTTTTTTCTGGCAAGTCTGTTATGTCAATGCCTGAAATATTGATTGATCCAGCGGTTGGTTTATCAATGCTTCCAATCAAATTCAAAAGCGTCGATTTTCCGCTGCCACTTGGTCCCAAAATAACCACAACTTCGCCCACAAAAAGCTGAAGCGACACGCTGTTTAGTGCAATGATTTCGTTGTTGTCGCCATAAACTTTTGAAACATGGTCGAACACCAACGAGCCCATATATCTTTCATCAAAAATAAATTCTTCTTTTTTCATAGTTCTCCTAATAAAAATATTATATAATTTTTTGCCGATTTTGCAAATAAATTATATAATATCTCGTTTTTTTACAAATCATCTTGATCTTGAACTGGTTTTTCGCCGTTTTTTGTAAGCCCGGTGTAGCTGCCATTCGGATCAAATTTTGATGGTTTAAGCGACTCTTTGATGTCTTTTAAAGCCCTTTCAAACTTGTTTTTTTCTTCAAATTTTTTGTTATTTTTCATATTACCCCCTGTCCTTATTTTTTCACTTTTTCCCAAATTTTATTTGACTATATAATCAATATTTTTTAGAATGTAAATATAGGTGATATTATGAATAAATTAGTTTTTAATAGAGCATGTTTTTTTGGTGAAAATTCAATCAATGTGCTTGCAGATGAAATAGCAAATCGTCATTTTAAAAAAGCTTTTATCGTCACAGATAACGGCCTAATTGATTGCGGAATCGTTCAAAAAGTGGTGTCAGTTTTAATAAAAAACAAAATTCCTTCAGTTTTGTTTTCAGATGTCACACCAGAACCAACCGTTAGAGACGTTAAAAACGCATTAAACGAACTCAAACGCTCAAATGCCGACTTTATTTTAGCAATTGGCGGTGGAAGCCCAATCGACACAGCAAAAGCAATTTCTGTAATATTCACTAACCCAAAATATGCCGATGTAGTTTCGCTTGGCGGTCACAAAGACAATCTCAATTCCCCACTTCCAATCATCGCAATTCCAACAACAGCAGGAAGTGCATCTGAAACATCAAAAAGTTTTGTTATTACCGATGAAATTATCGGCAAAAAAATTGTGTGCTTCAACGATAAATGTTTGCCTATTGAAACTATTATTGATGCAGAGCTTATGTCTTCAATGCCAGATATTGTAACATTGAGTTCAGGTTTTGACGCAATTTCTCATGCAATTGAAAGCCTGCTTTCAACAAAAGCAAACCCATTTACCAAAACACTTGCAAAGGAATCAATCAAGCTTATCGCAACAAACTTGCCTGCTTGCTATGATGAACCAGCAAACCTTGAAGCGCGCGAAAATATGGCTTATGCGCAATATATGTCAGGCGTTTCATACACCAACTCTGGTCTTGGGATTGCCCACTCAATCGCACACGGCGTGACCGGAAAATTCAAAATTCCACACGGAATTGTGTTGTCTATTGTTATGTGCGCTGTGCTAAAATACAATATGTATTCACCAGCCGCAAACGAATATAGAGCAATCGCCGAAGCCTTTGGCGTGAACACTTCCGAAATGAAAACAGAAGAAATTTGCAGAGCAAGCATCAAAGAATTCGAAAAATTTAGAGATAGTTTTAACATTCCAAAGAAACTTTCAGACTATGGCATAAAAGAAGCCGATCTCGATGAAATCGCTTTAAATTCTTTTGACGACGCATGCACATCAACCAACCCAAGAGAAACCACAATGACCGACATCTACACAATCTTAAAAAAACTCTTGTAAATAACACAAAACAAAAACAGATAGCCTTTAGCAAACGCTAAAAGCCATCTGTTTTTTTTATGCAAAAAATTTTTCTTTCCCACTGTTTGATTTTCTTTGAAATTTCAATGCATCATGGCCGTAAAATAGCCGATGTAATCAAGACAAAAATCGGTATTCAGGCAAGAAAATAAGAGCTAGAAAGCATAGGAGTTTACAATGTAGTAAATGACTATGTTTTATAGCTCTTTATTTTCGAAGAATCAATGCCATTTTTATCCGATGTAATCGAGCCAAAATTTGATTGCCAGGCAAGAAACAAGAGTGAATTTACGCACGAGTTTACTAAATGGTAAATGAGTGTTAATTTTCTCGCAACTTTCGTTTGTTACTTATAATTAGGGTTAAAATTGGCTATCAGGCGAGAAATAAAAAGAAAACCAGACAGGAGTTTACATTTTAGTAAATGACTGTTTGGTTTTCTTTGAAATTTCAATGCATCATGCCCGCAAAATAGCCGATGCAATCAAGACAAAAATCGGTATTCAGGCAAGAAAATAAGAGTGAGTTTACGCACGAGTTTACTAAATGGTAAATGAGTGTTAATTTTCTCGCAACTTTCGTTTGTTACTTATAATTAGGGTTAAAATTGGCTATCAGGCGAGAAATAAAAAGAAAACCAGACAGGAGTTTACATTTTAGTAAATGACTGTTTGGTTTTCTTTGAAATTTCAAAGCATCATGGCCAATTTTAGCCCTAATTTAGTAGTCGCAGTTATTTGGAGTTCTAGGAAATGGTATACAATCTCTAATATTCTCAACCCCGGTTAGGTAGATGACAAGACGCTCAAAGCCCATGCCGAAACCTGAATGAACAACACTGCCAAATTTACGAAGGTTCAAGAACCAGTCAATTGGCTGGGTGTCAACACCAAGTTCTTCGCAACGCTTGCAAATTTTGTCATAGTCTTCTTCCCTTTGGCTTCCGCCCATAAGCTCACCAGCGCCAGGAACTTCCAAATCAACAGCAGCAACTGTTTTGCCGTCTGGATTTTGCTTCATGTAATACGCCTTGATATCTTTTGGCCAATTGGTAATAAAGACAGGTCCATTGAAATAAGAAGTGATATATTTTTCATGCTCTTTTGCAATATCTTCGCCGTATTCTGGTTTGAATTCCCAGTCTACATCAGCTTTTTTCAAGATATCAATAACATCGTGATGTGAAATTCTTGTGAAATTGCTTGAAACAAGTTTTTCAAGTTTTTCAATAAGTCCATTTTGAACATTTTTGTCAAGGAATGCAAGTTCGTCTGGGCATTTTTCAAGAACAGTTTTAACAACAAACTTAAGCATATCTTCTTCAATATCCATAAGTCCGTCAAGATCGCAGAAAGCAATTTCTGGTTCAATCATCCAAAATTCGTTGGCATGAGTTTTTGTGTTAGAATTTTCTGTTCTAAATGTTGGTCCAAAGGTGTAAATTTTGCCAAAAGCAAGAGCAAAAGCTTCACCATGAAGTTGCCCAGAACCTGTAACATAAGCCTTTTTGCCAAACAAATCTTGGCTCATGTCAACCTTGCCGTCTTCTGTCATTGGAAGATTGTCAAAGTTTAATGTTGTGATTTTGAACATTTGATCGCTGCCTTCGCAGTCAGTTGTTGTGATGAGTGGAGTGTTGACATAAACATAGCCATGATCTTGAAAATAGGTGTGAATTGCCATTGCTGCAACACTTCTAATTCTAAACACTGCAGAAAAAGTGTTTGTTCTTGGTCTTAAGTATGCTTGTTCACGCAAAAATTCAAGAGTCATTTTTTTCTTTTGAAGTGGATAGTCAGCATCTGTTGCACAAATAACATTAACTTGCTTTGCTTGGATTTCAAAAGGTTGTCTTGCTTCCGGAGTCATAACAAGCACGCCTTCACATTCAACAGAAGATCCGGTGTTAAGCTTTGAAATTTCATCAAAATTTGAAAGCTTGTCAGCATCAAAAACAACTTGTATGCCTTTGAATGATGAGCCGTCGTTAAGATCAAGAAAACCAAAAGATTTTCCACCACGAGCTGATCTAACCCAGCCAGCAACCTTAACCAAAGCGCCTTCAAATTTTTCAGGTGATTCGTAAATTTTTTTAATCTCTATTCTTTCCATAAATACCCCTTAAAATAAAACCACAGGTTTTGGTGAACCTGTGGAAATTTAGATAAGATTCACTAAAACAGTTAAGTTTATCAAAACCAACCATTTTACGAAATCATGATAACACAATAACTTGATTTTTGCAAGGACTTAATGCAATTTATCTAACTTTACTCTCGCGTTTTTTCAAATACACAATCAAGCAAACGATTGCAAAAACTCCAACAAATATCAAGCTGTAAGCTGTTGCTGAATAATCTTTTAGTGTGACTAAAACATAAATATCGTCGCCATTTACAACATAGTCTTCAGAATATGTAATCTTGCTAAACACTGGCGCATTCAAATCTTTTTTGGTTACACCCGTTGGCGATTGACCTTCTTCAACTCTCTCTGCGTAAGTGTTTCCGTTTGAAAGCTGATAGTAAACATAATAATAGCCTGTGAGAGTATAGGTCGCTTTTTGAACAGTTGCAGAATAGTTTCGGTTTCTAACTTCGCAAGTGATAGAATATGTCCCGCTGTTTTGCGAAACTCTGCCTTCCGAAATAACATTTAAATCCAAATCTTCAACCGAATAATAATTTCCGATAACTGTGAATGTTGGAACTATTCTTTTTGCAGTTTTTGTTTGAACACGATCTGTGGCATTATGCATAATAATTCTTATTTCTGCTTTTTTGATTTCAAATGTAAAATCTTCAACAGCACCCACTTGATAGTTGCTGTTTGAAATTGTCTCTGGTTTAATGTTTATTGTGTAAGATCCAGCATTGATACATTCATCAATAGTGAAAGCAAATGAAACATTGTCGCCATCAACTATTCCCAAAACTTCATATTCTGGAAAATGGTTTCTGCCATCATAAGTGTGATTATAATTCTTCCAGCTTAACAAAATTCCCCTTTTCTCAATCTCAAAGGTGCATTTTGCGGAGTTTTCATCGAATTCATAATTGTTATTCAAAAGCTCTGAAATATAATAGTTATACGAGCCAACATTTTTTGCAATTTGGTCGCATTTCAAAACAAACAATTCATCTTGAGTCTTGCCTAACTTGTCTTCACTGTAAAAATCTTCAGTCATAACAACAGTTGGCTTTTGAACAGTTCCGTCGTAAACTTTATTCAAATCTTCAAAAGAAAATCCAACATGTTTTTTTGCAATACTAACACCAATTGTCGCTTCTTTTGTAACAGACAAGTTTTTGGCAATCGCAACAATAACTTTTATTCTAAATGTTTGATTTCCGCTTTTTAAATCTGGGAAATTCAAGTTAAAGTCTTGATAATTGCCAGTCAAATATCCATCAACCAAACTTGTGCCATTAAAGAAATAATTAACACTATAACTGTAGCCATTAAGTGCAGTTTTTTCTGTAAAATTCAGTCTGATAACAATTGAATCACCATAAATAATCGTGTCGCTCAAACTCTTTGAAACACCTTCATAGTCACTCACCGCCACCAAACTTAAATCAATGCCAAAATAATCAGTTGCAATTTCATCCCATCTTGCATAAAGCGTGATATTTCCAGTCAATGTCTTGTCAAACTTTATAATTGGCTCATCTGAAAAATCTTCTGTTAAATACCAGCCCATAAAGTTCGCACCAATCTTTGTTGGTGCATAAAGCTGAACTTCGGTCATGTCGGTTGAAACGGTTTCTGGTTCACCTAGTACGTTTGTTTTTGTACGCCAAAAATTAGGATATTTTGTAATGTTTCGCGAGTCATTTTCACCATCATTTAGAACATAGTTGATTGAATATAAATCTGAAGTTTTTGCATTAACATCATCTGACACAAACATATTTATTGTGTATTCTCTTGAACAATCGTAAAGCACTGAATCAATTTTAATTTTAAATTTAACCAGCGTGTTTTTAAACTTTGATAATGTCAAACCATAGCCAATCTGAATCACAAATCTGTTTCCTTGAACACTGTTTGTGTTTTTGTAAAACAGCATTTTCAATTCTTCATTACTATAGTTTAATGCTTCATGGCTTGCATTTGAAGAAACAACACTTATCTCATTGATTTCAAAGTTTAAATCTTTCCAATTCACACTTTTTTCACTTAGCATAATCGTTGAATAATTACAAATATTTGCAAGGTTGAATGACAGAAAATAATAATCAACTGGTCCAGAAAGATTTATTGTTGCAATGTCATCTTTGTTTAAAAAAGCATTGTTAAGTGCATAAGAATCAAGTTTTGTTTCTGTATTAACCCTAAAGTTTCCAATTTCTGTGGCAGAATAAACAAATAGTTCCCTTTTCCCAACAAGAGCGCCGTCATTATAAAAACTTATTGTATAGTTTCCGCCATAAAATTCTGAACCTTTTTGAAGCTCGACAAAAATTGTTTTATTTGTGTTGTTAAATACAATATTGAATCTATCTGAAAAATCAGTCTTTCCACTTGTAACTTTCACTTTCATGTTTTCAAGTGATAGCAAATTCAATTTATAAGTAATCGCAATTTCATCATCATAACAGAAGAAATTTTTAAGTTCATTTGAACCGGTTAAAATATTTGTTGTAAAACTTGAATGCTGGGCGCTTTCAACTGAAATATCTGTTTGTGCTGAATCATCACAAATAAATCCTTTAAATGTTGAATAGCAGTTAATGTAGCTGTATGGAATGTAAAAAAATGACAAAGAATTTGATTCAAACCCCCAGCTGTTCATTACAATAAATGCACCTTTTTCAGAACCGAAACGAACATCATCATTCCAACCAATAATACTAACCGCATGGTTTTCAGTTAGTGGTCTATAACTTGAAACATCTTGATGTCTCGTTCTATCATAATCATAAAAGGTGTAAATTCCGTCAGAAATATCTTGCGCACTGTTATCGCTATAAAAACATCCAACAGATGAACCACCTTCTATTCCACAAAAAACTGAACCATATCTTTTAATAAATCTTTTAACAACATTGCGTTTAGCACTGGTTGTTAAACTTGAGAAATATGAAAGATTTGAAATCTGATAAGGTTTTATTATCGAATTTAACTCTTTTGTAGCATAATTTTTAACATAGCTATAATATTCCAAACGATCGGAACTCAAGTTCATGCTTTCGTATTCAGTGTTTGAAAAATCACTTTCAAAAACAAAACCAACATCTTGATAGCAATTTACAAACGATTCAAAATTGCCACCCGCATTGAAAGTTGCCGACTGCCCATTTTCCAATTTGTATGCATAGTTTAAATATGCCATGCCAACTTCAGAAAAATTATAATATTCATTTCTTTGAATCATCAGCGCAGTTTCAAGCGATTTAAGCGATGTGTACATCCAGCAAAACCCTGAATCTGTCTGATTTTCATTAACCAGCGGATATAAATTTGCGAGATTATATGTTGAATCAAGCGCCTCGGTATCACTTGCAAGTGCTTGAAGATAAGATGAATCTAATTCATAATAATATGCAGAAGATTTATCTGCCTGTACCCCACCAAATTTTATGCCAAAAAAGCCTGTCGCCGAAAACAGTGACACCAAAATCAATAAAATTGCTTTAAATTTATTTATATTTTTTCTCATTTTTCTATATTTATAGTTTAATTATTTACAAAATCCTTGTCAAACGATTATCCAGTATTATTAGTTTGAATCATTGCTTGTTAAAAAATTAAATTTTGTCAAATTTATTTTACAAATAAATCAAAATTCTTTATTATATTACTATAAAGCAGAATAAGGAGAGAAAATGTCTTATATTACACTAAAATGTAAAAACTGTGGCGCAAATATGTCACTTAACACAGAGTCTCACTCTGCCACCTGCATCCATTGTGGTAGCACATTTTTAATCTCTGATATTTTGGATGAAAAAGATATTGCTTTCACCGAGAAATTTACACCAAAAAATCTAGAGCAAAAGATGATGGCTCAAGATGCACTAAAACAAGGTGAAACATATCTTTATAAAGCGGAATATGAAAAAGCTGAAGGCTGTTTCAAACGAGCTATTGAACTTGATGAAAACAACTATAAAGGCTACTTGGGCGTTGTGAAAGCAAAAACGCAAAACTTAAACGAACTGCCAGAAAATGATGATTATCTTCAATATGCACACTATGCTTTAAGTCTTGCTCAAGCCGATGACTACACAATCGTTGAAAGCGAACTTTCAAAAATTGACCTGTTGAAACGCGAAAAAAATCGACAAAAGAAAATCATCAGTGCCAACCAAAAGCGCGAAGAACAAATTCAACAGCAAAAAACTTCTATAACAAAAGTTTCAGCCGTTATTGCAGTATTTATTCTTATAATGTTTGGCATGTTTTTGCTAATTAGTTCAGTTTTTACAGGCGCAATTTTTGGTGACAAAAACGCAAGAAAAACAATCAATGTCGATTCTTATTCAACTTTAAAACGCGTATTTTCAAGTAGTCAATATTTAAACTATGAAATCAATTTAACCAAAAATATTGATTGTAAAAACGAAACAATTTCCCCACTAGGTTCCGCATCAAAAGCATTCACTGGTGTGTTTAACGGAAATAAATATACAATTTCAAACGCAATAATAGAGCCTGAAGATGACGACGATTTCAACTATATGGGATTTTTTGGACACACAGTGCTTGCAAAAATCAACAATGTTGTTTTTGATAATATCATGCTTTCAATTCCATACGAATTCTCAAGCGAATCACAAATTTCTTGCGGAATTTTAGCCGGAAAAATCGAAGCCACAACAATAAACAATGTCGAAGTAAAAAATACTTGCAATATTTTAATAAACAATAATTTAGACTACACTTTATGCGTCGGCGGACTCGTTGGTTACAGCACAAACTCATCAGTTATTTCAGGCATCTCTTGTCACGCAACAATCTCAACAAACTTAACAGAAATCATAAAACCAGCAAACATATATGTTGGCGGTGTTATAGGATTAAGCAATAATTCATATTTCAACAAATGTTGCTCAAACGGAGCAATCTATTCAAGCATAAATAACACTTCATATAGTTCATCAGATGGTTCTTTTGGTGGAATTGCAGGATTCGTCCAAGACTCTTCAAACAAAAATATTTCAAATATAAAAAGCAACTTTTTCTCTGGCGTAATCAATGTTAATTCATCAAGAATCAATTGCAAAATCAGCGCAATAACAGGCACAGAATCATGGATATCAACAAAACAAGAAAACTATTGTCTGTTCTTGCCAGGAAACTTCAAATATAACAACACAAACTTGCAGTTCGTAAACCTTTATGACTACAACTATAACGAATATCTTGTTGAATTTTGCATTTCAAATTCAACTTATATCAGCGAACTTTCTTCAACCTTCAACGGCTGGAACAACTCAACAACATTTATGCCAACACTAGCCTAAAACATACAAATCCATAACATCATAAAACAAGCACGCGGTAAGTTTTAAAATCTAAATAGCCTAACCTTCAATAATTCAGCGCAACCAATAACACAACAAGCAACATTATCGCAATGCTATTTGCAATATCGTTTATATATAGAGTCTAGTCATGTTTATAATCAATAAATTCACTCAAGCTATTAAAAAAAACACCCGCCTAACATTGGTGGATGTTTTTATTTTTCATATTTAACTTTTATAATATCTAGGCAGTAGACTCTCTCCTTTTCAAAGTTTATTTGTCACTTTTTGACACCCCGCGACATTCTTTTTCTTTATCTCACAAATCTAATCAGTCCCAAAACACATTTAGCCAATTTCGTTTCAACTTTAACAGTGACACAATCAATATTGATATCTTTTTCTTTTCAATCAATACAAAAACATATTAAGCCAATTTTGTTACAACTTTAATAGTAACACAATCAATATTGACATCTTTTTCTTTTCAATCAATACAAAAACACATTAAGCCAGTTTTGTTACAACCTTAATAGTAACACAATCAATATTAACATCTTTTTACTTTTCAAAAAGCTTTTTGCCATAACACGCTATTTCACTCTTTTCAAACTTACAATTGCCTTCCATCAATCTTTTTAATGTATTTTTGATTTATTTTAAAAAAACACTTGATTTTTGGCAAAAAATTCTATATACTAGCCATTGTTAAGCAGTTAACAAAAACAGAAAACAAATGGAAGGTTGGCAGAGCGGTCGAATGCACCAGTCTTGAAAACTGGCATAGTGCAAGCTATCTGGGGTTCGAATCCCTAACCTTCCGCCA